>JABLXQ010000095.1 GCA_013178375.1 Gammaproteobacteria bacterium | reverse complement strand
TGGAACGCTTGCATTGGCAAGACAGGCTGCTGCTGCAGGAGTTAAACGTTTTATCTTCATCAGTTCCATCAAGGTCAATGGAGAAAGCACGCATTCTGGCGAGGCATTTCTTGAAGGTGATCAGGCTTTGCCTGAAGATCCTTACGGAGTATCCAAGTGGGAGGCAGAGCAGGGGCTGCGCACACTGGCCGAGGCAACCGGCATGGCAGTGGTAATTATTCGCCCACCGCTGGTTTATGGCCCAGGCGTGAAAGGTAACTTTCTGAACTTGCTCAAGCTGGCAAAATCCGGGCTGCCACTGCCATTGGGTTCAATTCACAACCAGCGCAGCATGATTTATCTTGGCAATCTGGTCGATTTGATTATCAAATGTATTGATCATCCCGCAGCTATTAATCAAACGTTTTTGGCATCGGATGGCCGCGATCTTTCTACAACTGAACTTCTGCAGTTATTACGCCGCGCTATGAACCTGCCTGCAAGGCTGTTACTGGTGCCGCAATCACTATTGCTTTTGTTGGGGCGTTTGACGGGAAGAGCCGCGTTGATCGATCGGCTGTGTGGATCATTGCAGGTTGATATTCACAAGGCTCGCACGTTGCTCGACTGGACGCCACCCTATACAGTTGAAGACGGTATCCGGGAAACAGTTAGTTATTTCATGAGTGAAAAACAGGGCATCCCGAGATGATTCGTCTGTTTGATGTGGTTTTTTCCTTTGTTGGATTATTGGTGTCTTCGCCGCTACTAGTCCTTATATCGATTGTAGGGCTGTTCGATACCGGATCTCCAATCTTCATCCAGGAGCGTGTCGGGCGCGACAAGAAGCCCTTTGTCCTGGTGAAGTTCCGCACCATGACAGTGGGCACCGCATCGGTGGCCAGCCATTTGGCCAGTACGTCTTCTATTACAAAGTTTGGACGTTTCCTGCGTCGAACCAAGCTTGATGAGCTTCCGCAACTCTGGAACGTTTTGAAGGGGGAGATGAGCCTGGTTGGTCCCCGGCCGTGCCTGTTTAATCAGGTCGAATTGATCGGAGAGAGGGAGAAACGCGGCGTGTTAGCCGTGCGCCCCGGCATTACCGGCCTCGCGCAGATCAATCAGATTGATATGTCCACGCCGGAGTTATTGGCGATCACCGATGCCCAGATGGTGCGCGATATGAGTTTGGTGAAGTATTTTACCTATATTGTCCAGACGATTCTGGGCGGAGGGCAGGGTGACAAGGTCAAGCAGTGAATGAATCGCGCCGTTGGCTTGGCTGCGCTGCTTCGGTGCTTTGTTAGCAATATTGCGAAATTCGCCACACTGGGTTGGTGCCTCCATAACCGCCTGTCATTCCTGGATGTTTATTCTTTGAAGGCTGCCTGCAGAAATTTTGACGCCTGCTATTCTGATTTATGTTAAGACCTTTTTCTTTTTTGACAGTAGATCCGCCATGGCGCTGGCGTGAAGTACAGGGAACCCTATGTTTCGTAAACTGGTTGAATTACCTCGCAATTCCAAGCGCGCGCTCATGCTGTTGAGTGATTCCGCCTCCATTCCCCTTGCGTACTGGTTGGCAATTAATCTGCGACTGGACTTTACGCAGGTATTTCTCAAGATTGACGCCTGGACGGTGATTTTCTGCACAACGTTGCTGACAATCCTGTTCTTTGTGCGCTCCGGCTTGTATCGGGCCGTTGTGCGCTATATGGGTATGGAAGCGGCCTGGGCGGTCACGCGGGGCGCCATAGTGTCAACGTTAATCCTGACCTGTGTCAGTTTCCTGTTGGGGGCGGAATTGCCCCGCTCGGTTCCCTTTATCTATTTCATGGTGATTCTGGCTTTTGTCGGCGGTAGCCGCTTTTTTGTGCGGCATATGATTTCCATGGCGAATCGCAAGGTGCGCCGCCGGGTGGCCATTTACGGTGCCGGCGAGGCGGGCACCCAGGTGCTGATGGCCTTGAGCAGTTCGCCTGAATACAAGCCTGTGCTGTGTGTTGACGACAAGTCGGCCCTGCAGGGCCGTATTCTGCATGGCGTTCCGGTGGTGAGCCGCGAGCAGTTGGCCAGTCAGATCGAGTCGATGGGTATTGACGATCTGTTGCTGGCCATTCCCAGTGCCAGCCGTGCGCGTCGCAAGCAGGTGGTGGATTCCGTTTCCCACTTGCCGGTGCACGTTCGAACTATTCCGGGCATGGTCGATCTGGTGTCCGGCAAGGCCCGCATCGAGGAATTCCGCGAACTGGATATTGAGGATCTTCTCGGCCGTGATCCGGTCACGCCTGATGACACCCTGCTGCATGCCAATATCCGGGACAAGGTGGTGATGGTGACCGGGGCGGGTGGTTCCATCGGTTCTGAACTGTGCCGGCAGATCGTGCGTTTGCAACCTGAGTGTCTGGTGCTGTTTGAACAATCCGAATTCGGGTTGTACCAGATC
>JABLXQ010000094.1 GCA_013178375.1 Gammaproteobacteria bacterium | reverse complement strand
TGACCCCCTGGCTGGGATTCGCCAGCCTGCCGCTGCTGATTCCGTTCGTGCTGTTCATGGCAGGTAATGCGGGGCGGAATGTCAGCATTGCTGCTGTCACCAGCCAGGTGCCGGCGCCCCACGAGCGGGCCGGCTATATCGCGCTGGAAGGCATGGTGCAGGATCTGGCGATCACCGCCGCCGCACTGGTGGCCAGCGCCATTCTGGGCAGTGGCAGCAGCGGCGAACTCACCCACACCACGCCGCTGGCGGCGCTGGCCATCGGCCTGACCCTGAGCACCCTGTTCGCCCTGACCCGCTGGCAGCCGGCATTGCTGCGGGGCAACTGAGCATGGCCGATGTCTGTCGCCTGCGTGCTTTCATTTCCCGATCTGTCCTTCAACCTGCAAGCCACTATCCTGCGAGCCATTACCCATGCTGACCAGCGAAGCCAGCGTTGCCACCGTCAACGCCAGTCTCTATCTGAAAAAACTCTGCAAGCACTTCCAGCACAAGGTCGAGGCGCAGTGGGATGACCACCAGGGCATCGCCCACTTTCCCATGGGCATCGGCACGTTTGCCGCGTCGGCAGATCGGCTGACCATGTGCTGCCAGGCGGAAACGCAGGAGGCCCTGGAAAAGGTGCAGTGGATCATCGACGACCACCTGATCCGGTTTGCCCGTAAGGAAAATCTGGTGCCGGAGTGGAGTGGCGTGAAGCTTGGCCAATAAAGGAGGCCGACCAGTAACCGCAACCGGATTGTTACAAAATCAGGTAGAGTTGCTAATCATTATCATTTATATTTGTGTCCGGTTCATTAATTGAACAGATGACATGCACCGGCACCGATCCGTCCTGCAAGGTTTTTGATTATGGCTTCCTCCAACCGTCGCCTCTGGTTTCTGTTTCATGGCTGGCTGTCACTGCCGGTGTGGCTGCTGTTCAGCTTTATCTGCCTGACCGGCACCATCGCGGTGTTCAGCCATGAACTCACCTGGCTGGCCAATCCCGCCACGCGCGCCGGTAATCCCGACCATCTGCCCCGTCAGCCTTTGCCGGCGCTGGTGGCGGCCGCGCAGCAGGCGGTGCCGGGTGCCGAGATCAGCCGCATCATGGTGCTGGAGCCGTATCTGGTCACCGCCGTCGCGCTGTCTGCGCCGGACAAGCCCAATGCCATCGCCTATTTGAATCCCTACACCGCGCAGGTGCAGGCGGTGGAGCAGGGCATGACCTTCATCGGCTTCATGCGATCGCTGCACGGCTGGCTGCTGTTCCCCTGGCAGCACAGTTACAGCATCGGCTATTACCTGGTGAGCGCCATGTCGCTGGTGGTGCTGGGCGCCATGATCACCGGGCTGGTGGTGTACAAACGTTTCTGGCGCGCCTTCACCCGGCCGCGCCTGCGCCTGGACCGGGATGCGCGCACCTGGCTGGGGGATCTGCACCGGCTGGGGGGCGTCTGGTCCCTGTGGTTTTTGCTGGTGATCGGGCTGACCGGGTTCTGGTACCTGGTGCAGGCGGTGCTCTGGCACTCCGGAGTCCATGTATGGCCGGAAGCGGAGCCGGTGGCGCTGACTGAAGTGCCGCTCACCGATGGCACGCCGCCCCCGATGATTCCGCTGCAGCAGGTGCTGGCAACGGCCCAGGCGCAATTTCCGCAACTGGAGCCGGCGCTGTTGTCCATGCCGGAACACAACCGCGATTATTTCAGCGTGCTGGGCAGTGGCGATGCCATCCTGTTCGACCGCTATTCCTTCCGCGTCTTCATCAATCCCTGGACCGGCGCAGTGGCGCAGTCCAACACGCCGGCGGACATGAACCTGCTGCAGACCCTCACCCACATCGCCGACCCGCTGCATTACGGCACTATCGGCGGCCTCTGGACCAAGACCATCTGGTTCCTGTTCGGGCTGGTGCTGTCGGGCATGTCGATCAGCGGTTTTCTGATTTATGGCAAGCGCACGGTGAAAGGTGTGCGGGCTGGCCGGACAAAAGTGCGCAAACCGCTCGTGGCCGCGCCGGACTGTCTTCCGGACAAGTCGCCGGGCCAACTGGAAGGAGCCTGATCGATGGCAACCTGTACCTTCTGGCAACGCTGGCGCTACCGCATCAACGGCTTGCTGCTGCTCGCGCCTTGCTGGTTTTTATACGACGCGCTCACGCCCACCTTTCCGCCGGAATGGCCGGAGCAGTCGATCGGTCCATTCAGTGCCGCGCCCCGGCCGGCGGATGAAAACCCGCCCTATCCCCACGATGGTGGCTACCTGAAGGATTTCAGCGTGCGTTTTTGCGCGGGCTGCGTGGCACGGATACGCACTGCCCACGTCAGCGTGGGCCGGCAGCCAGCGGATCAACCTGCCACCGATGGCCTGCTGCACGGCAGTTCCCGCAGCCAGCATGTGCATGTACCCTATCCACCCTCTCAGGGGGCGGGCGAGATGTTGTGGGTCAGTGTGCAGGAGTGGAGCGGGCGGATGCATCATGCCGCCTGGCCGTTGCCGCAGAATCAGTAAAGGGGTAAGCAGTTGAAGACAGGGCCAAGAAGTGCGGTCGTACTGACGTTGGTGGTGCTCGCCCACGCCGGCGCGCTGGCGGCTTCCGTACTGTTGCAGCAGACGCCCGAGCCGCCGCTGGAATTGCCGGTGATCAGCGGCGTGATCATCGAGGCCCCGCCCGCCGAAGTGATGG
>JABLXQ010000093.1 GCA_013178375.1 Gammaproteobacteria bacterium | reverse complement strand
CGTGGTATTCGGACTCGGCCCGCAGCTTGAGAAAGTTCTCGTAGTGCTCGGCATTAATATTTCCGGTCTCCAACGCCTTGAGAACGGCACAACCTGGTTCATTGGTATGTGTGCAGTCTCTAAAATGACATTGAGATGAAAGCGCGGTGATATCCGAATAGCTCGCCTCGATTCCGGCGCCTGCACCCAGTACTCCAAACTCCCGCATCCCCGGGTTATCTATCACCATCGCACCGTTCTCAAGAACAATGAGCTCTCGGCGAACGGTTGTGTGTCGCCCCTCCCCCGTGCCACTGACTCCCTTTGTTTCAAGCACAGCTTGGCCCACAAGCCCATTAATAATGGTGCTTTTGCCAACGCCAGACGAACCAACAAAGCAATAGGTTTTCTTGGGCAAAAGCACTCGTTGCAGCTCGTCGATACCTTCTCTGGTGACACTGCTCAACGTTAATACCGGTACATCAATACCGGCGCTCCTGATTTGCGCCAATTGCGCAGAAAGCACCGCAGGTTCAACAAGATCTGTCTTGGTTAGAAGAATATGAGGTGTTGCACCACCCTCCCTAGCCATGACCAGGTAACGCTCCAGCCGCTTCAGATTGAAGTCGTAGTGACAGGACTGCACGATAAAGACGCAATCAACATTTGCCGCAATCATCTGGCAGTCGACCGAGTCCCCAACCGCCTTGCGGCGCAGGCTGGTCTTTCGCCCAATAACGCACCGAACCAGCCCATACTGATCGGCAGGCGACCGCTCAACACAGACCCAGTCACCTACGCAGGGCAGCTCCGATGCCGACACCGACTCATACCTGTACTTCCCGCACAGTTTCGCGCGGAAAAAACCGGTTTCGTTGATTAGCAACAACAGGTCACGATCAACCGCCGCCACCCGTCCAACAGGAGCTGTTGAGTCACAGTCAGTCGTGGCATGCTCTGCAAACCAGTCATCCCAGCCCAACGCTTCCAGCGTCGGATTGCTCAATTGGCTTGTATTGAGATCAATCATCTTTAACCCACATCCCGGATTTCGAATGGAAAGAACTGACCATCCACCCTGGCTCCTCAAACGAAACAATGTAGCCCTCTTCCACTACCGCGTAGCGGTATTCATGCCGTAAAAAAATTCCCATATCTGTTTCAATGTCTATGGGTGATAAATTCAAAGCACTCAAATCATCTGGATACGCGCCTCGCTCAGCTTTGTACGCATCTACCTTCTGAATAATCAAGCCAGCTTTATCGATTGATTTTCTATGCATCTCTTTCGTTATCTGCACAGAAACGAACAGCGATAACACAATCATCGCAACTAGAGCCAACGAATGAAACAGATAGGATTTTTTTCGTTTCCATGCCGATCCAATCAATAGCCCAACCGCTACAAGCATGAGAATTGGATATAGGAGGCCAAGAACTGCGGTAAAGACCAGCCCGATCGAAAGCTCAACAAAGCAGTAGATTAAAGAAACGCCTGACAGAATATAGAGAATGCTGCTTTTTTTGCTCACTGGCGCAAGCCTCTCAATGACTCATAACACTGGAGTGAAGCGGGCCACGTCAGCGGCTCCGTCAGAACGACATGTCAACCGACACTGGAAGGAATGACTACCTTCTCGGCTCATACCGCATCGCCACCGACCCCGAGGCGAACGCCAGCCGGCTCACGAGCTTCAGGATCACTCAGTGTTGAGTGACGACTATGGGTTTGCCCTTGGTAATGATCATCGTGTGCTCGTATTGCGCCGACAGGTTGCCATGCGCTCCAACCAGGGTCCATCCATCGGATGCCTCGGTCACCACGCGGCTCTTGGTTGAGAGGAAGGGTTCGATGGTGATCACCATGCCATCGCTCAAGATGCGTTTGTCCGTCGGATCAAAGTACCCGGGAATGTGCTCGGGTGCTTCATGAAGCGCGCGACCAACGCCGTGGCTGCCGAGGTTCTCGATAATCCTGAAACCGTATGTCTTCGCCGTTTTCTGGATGGCAGCGCCGATGCCATTGACGGGCTGGCCGGCGCGGGCCTGTTTCATAGCTTGCTCAAGGGCCGTGCGGGTGGCATGGCACAAACGTGTTTTCTGCGGATTGGTCGGGGGCACAATTTTCGTTCCACCGGTATCGGCGAAGTAGCCTTCCAACTCGGCAGAAACGTCGACGTTCAATACATCGCCCGGTTGGATTACGCGATCACCGGGGATGCCGTGTGCGGCCTCCTCGTTGATGCTGATGCAGGTTGAACCCGGGAAGTCATAAGTGAGTCTGGGCGCCGAGCGTGCACCATGTTTTTCCAGCAATTTCTCTCCCAGTGCATCCAGCTCACGCGTCGTCATGCCGGGCTCAGCAGCATCGAGCATTTCCTGAAGCACATCCGAAACGATCCTGCCTATGCGTTTGAGTGCAGCGACGTCATCTTCGGTTTCGATGGTCATGTGATTCTCCTTCGTTGAACAAAATGTTAGGCGGGTGGCCGATACCGGAATATTGAGACCTAACTTTTGTGCTCAGGCCGTTGCTCATCAGATCCGTCACGCCCGCAGCGAATGGTCAGTCATCTCTGAGATCCTTCTTGGCAGACTTGATGTACCTGCCAAAGTCCTTGTCCTTCTTGCGCTTTTCCGCGTACGAGGATTCGTGGTATTCGGACTCGGCCCGCAGCTTGAGAAAGTTCTCGTAGTGCTCGGCATTAATATTTCCGGTCTCCAACGCCTTGAGAACGGCACAACCTGGTT
>JABLXQ010000092.1 GCA_013178375.1 Gammaproteobacteria bacterium | reverse complement strand
TGAGGATCTTCTCGGCCGTGATCCGGTCACGCCTGATGACACCCTGCTGCATGCCAATATCCGGGACAAGGTGGTGATGGTGACCGGGGCGGGTGGTTCCATCGGTTCTGAACTGTGCCGGCAGATTGTGCGTTTGCAACCTGAGTGTCTGGTGCTGTTTGAACAATCCGAATTCGGGTTGTACCAGATCGAGCGGGAATTGGATGCGCTGGCGCGCTCGTCCGGTTTGAAGGTGCGGATTCTGGCGATGCTGGGTTCGGTGGTGGATAAAAAGCTGCTGGAATCCTGCGTGCGTAACCTGAAGGTCCAGACGATCTATCACGCGGCGGCCTACAAGCATGTGCCGCTGGTGGAGTACAACGTGGTGGCCGGTATTCGCAACAATGTTTTTGGCACCTTGCATGTGGCCGAGGTGGCCGACCGCTGTGGTGTGGAAACCTGTGTGCTGATTTCCACCGACAAGGCGGTGCGCCCCACTAACGTGATGGGGGCCAGCAAGCGGCTGTCGGAGCTGGTGCTGCAGGGCATGCAGAAACGGCAGACCAAAACCCGTTTCAGCATGGTGCGGTTCGGCAATGTGCTGGGTTCGTCCGGTTCGGTGATTCCCCTGTTTCGCGAACAGATTGCCAACGGCGGCCCGGTGACGGTGACGCACCCCGAGATCATCCGTTATTTCATGACCATTCCCGAGGCAGCGCAGCTGGTGATCCAGGCGGGTGCCATGGCGAAAGGCGGCGATGTGTTCGTGCTGGACATGGGCGAGCCGGTGCGGATCGACGATCTGGCGCGCAAGATGATTCTGCTGATGGGCTACCAGGTGAAGGATGCGTCGGGTGACGGTGATATCGAGATTGTCTACTCCGGTCTGCGGCCTGGCGAAAAGCTGTATGAAGAGCTGTTGATTGGCGACAACGTTACCGCCACCGCGCATCCGCGGGTGATGCGGGCCACCGAGTTTGCTCTGGACTGGGCGGCGCTGAACAATATTTTGCGGGATCTGGAGCGGTTGTGTGCCCAGGAAGACTGCGCCGGCGTGCGCGAATTCCTGCAGGATATCCCCATCGAGTTTAATCCCCAGGGCGAGCTGGAGGATCTGGTGTGGAAACATCGTGATCCATGCAGTGAGCTGGAAGAGCCGGCGCCTCTGGCAGAAGTCGTCAGCTTCAAGAAGCGGAAGGAACTGGTGAACTAGGCAGCGCGGCGCTTGCCTTCGTCACGGACAAAATATATGTCCAATAAAAAGGGGAACCCGGTTGGGTTCCCCTTTTTTCGTATTTGGCTCCACAGGTAGGGCTCGAACCTACGACCTAGCGGTTAACAGCCGCTTGCTCTACCGACTGAGCTACTGTGGATCGGTACAGGCCGCGTATACTAATGGGGTTGCCGGGGTTGGTCAACACCTTTTTTCCAGCAAGCTTTCAACAGGTTAGCCGATCTGCCGGGGCCTGCAGGCGGTTTTCAAAACGGCTGTTACCCCGTCTGCGCAGGCTTGCATTCATATTCCGACACACTATAGTGTCGGGTCTCAAATGGCCCGTTGATGTCTTCACAAGAGGGGATGTGCCTTGTACGTTGATCAAGCGTCGAAACAACAATTGCAAGCTGCGCTTGCCGATCTGGAAAGCCAGTATGCCCGGTTTCAGGCTGCCAAATTGAGCCTGGATCTGACCCGCGGCAAACCCAATAGCGCGCAGCTGGATCTGTCCAACCGCCTGGACGGTATTCTGGATGGCCAGTACAAGGGCGCCGATGGCACCGACAGCCGCAATTACGGCGGCCTCGACGGCCAGCCCGAAGCCAAGGCGCTGTTCTGCCAGATGCTGGGCGTGAAGCCCGAAGAGACGCTGATCGGCGGCAATGCCAGCCTCACCCTGATGTTCCAGACCCTGAACTATGCCCACAACTTTGGCGTGCGCGGTGCAGCCTCGGCGTGGAATAAAGAGGGCAAGATCAAGTTCCTGTGCCCGGTGCCCGGCTATGACCGCCACTTCGGTATCTGCGAGGAACTGGGCATCGAGATGATCCCGGTGGCGATGGACGATAACGGCCCCGACATGGATCAGGTGGAAGCGCTGGTGAAGGCGGACAAGCTGATCAAGGGCATCTGGTGTGTGCCGCGTTTCTCCAATCCGTCCGGCATCGTGTATAGCGATCAGGTGGTGGAGCGTATTGCAAAACTGGCCAAGATTGCGGGCCCCAATTTCCGCATCATGTGGGACAACGCCTACTGCATCCACGCTTTTCACGACGACGCGCAGCCGCTGGCCAATGTGATGGATCTGGCGCGCAAGCATGGCACCGAGGATTCCCTGCTGATTTTCGGTTCCACCTCGAAGATCACCTTTGCCGGCGCCGGTCTGGCGTTCATGGGTGCATCGGTGGAGAACCTGAAGCATTTCAAGAAACACCTGGGCATCATCACCATCGGCCCGGACAAAGTGAACCAGCTGCGCCATGTGAAATTTTTCGGTGATCATGCCGGTTTGCTTGACCACATGCGCAAGCACGCGGAACTGCTGAAACCCCGTTTCGATGCGGTGATCGAGCATCTGGACAAGGGCCTGAAAAATACCGACATGGGTAACTGGACTGTGCCGGAAGGTGGCTATTTCGTGTCGTTCGATTCCCGTTCCGGTCTGGCGAAGGAAATCGTGCGGCTGGCGGATGCGGTGGGTGTGAAACTGACCCCGGCCGGTGCCACCTTCCCGTATGGAAAGGATCCGGCGGACCGCAATATCCGTCTGGCCCCCAGCTTCCCCACACTGGCGGATATCAACAAGGCGATGGAAGTGTTTGTGGTGTGCGTGCAGCTGGCGTCTGTGCGGCAGAAACTGGCGGCCTGATCCCACTTTCAAAAGCATCGCAAAAAAGGGCGAATCCATACCGGGTTCGCCCTTTTTCGTTTTCCGCATCCGCTCATTGGTTTTGCTCAATTTTCAGGGCCGGGGGCTGTGGTATCGTGTGCCCATCATTAATGCAACGGGGCTTACCACACCATGGCCAAACTCACCTTCTGGGGCGCTGCCCAGGAAGTCACCGGTTCCTGTCACCTGATTGAAACGGAAGGCGTGCAAATCCTGCTGGATTGCGGCATGCATCAGGGCGGCAAGCAGGCGGAAAAGCGCAACGGCGAACCCTTTCCCTTCGATCCGCGCCGGCTGGATGCGGTGGTGCTGTCACACGGCCATCTGGACCATTCCGGTTTGCTGCCGCGCCTGTTCAAGGACGGCTACAAGGGCCCGGTATTCTGCACCGAAGCCACCCGCAACCTGCTGGCGATCATGCTGGACGATGCCGTCAATCTGCACCTGCGCGACGTGGAGTGGGAAAACCAGCGCCGCAAGCGCGCCGGCAAGCCGCCCGTCCAGCCCTGGTACGACGAGGAAGATGTGCTGCATGTGCTGGAGCATTGTGTCGGTGTTCCCTATCACCAATCCCGTGTGATCAACGGTCATGTGTCACTGTATTTCCGCGATGCGGGCCACATCATCGGCTCTGCCATTGTCGAGCTGAAAATCAGGGAGCCGGGTGCGGAGAAGACACTGGTGTTTTCCGGCGACCTCGGCAATACCGATGTGGTGTTGATGAATGATCCGGAAACCGTGAGCGAGGCGGATCTGGTGCTGATGGAAGGCACCTACGGCGATCGCAATCACCGCAGCATGGATCACACGCTGGATGAGCTGGAAGCCATCATGCAGCAGGCGCACCAGGATCGTGGCAATGTGCTGATCCCGGCGTTTGCCGTCGGACGGACCCAGGAAATGCTGTTTCACCTGAGCGCACTGCATCTGAAAGGCAAGCTGCCGCAGCAGAAGGTGTTTCTCGACAGCCCCATGGCGATCGACGTGACGCGCCTGTACAGCGAATATATCGAGCTGCTGGACGCCGCGGATCTGAAACGTCTGTCGGTGCGTTTCGGTGATGATCCGCGCAAGTTGCTGCCGTCCCTGACCTTCACCCAGAACACCGAAGACTCCATGGCCATCAATCGCGTCAAAGGCGGGGCGGTGATCATTGCGGGCAGCGGGATGTGCAACGGCGGTCGCATCCGCCATCACCTGAAGCACAATCTGTGGCGCGAGGAATGTCATATCGTGTTCCCCGGTTTTCAGGCCAGAGGTACTTTGGGCCGGCAGCTGGTGGATGGCGAGAAGAAAGTGAAAATGCTGGGGTCCACGTTTGCGGTGAAAGCGAAGATTCATACGCTGGGTGGTTTTTCGGCCCATGCAGGCCAGAGTGAACTGCTGGACTGGGCGGGCCATTTCACTGGCAAGCCCCGGTTCTATCTGGTGCACGGCGAGGCCGATGCGTTGCAGGTGTTGCAGCAGAAGCTCTTCAAGGATAAAGGCATCAGCGCGGAAGTGCCGGCGGAAGGCAGCAGCATCGTTTTTTGAAGCGGAGAAGGTGTAATGGAAGTCACTCGTCTGTTTGTACATCCGGTGAAATCCCTGGGGGGCATCGGCGTGAACGAATTTGCCATCGACCGCTTTGGCCCGGTGTGGGACCGGCGCTGGCTGGTGGTGGACCGGCAGGGCCAGTTTATCACCCAGCGCCAGCAGGCGCGGATGGCACTGGTGCGCACGGCGCTGGAAAATGGGCGGGTCACGCTGAACGTGCCGCAGCGGGAGCCGCTGATTTTTTCCGCCACGGATTTTGCCGACGGTAATCCGCTGAAGGTGCAGGTGTGGCGCGACCAGTGCGATGCCATCACCGGCCCCGCCCATTTCGATCAGTGGCTGAGTGATTTTCTGGGCGTGGATTGCCGTCTGGTATTCATGCCGGAATCGTCCTGCCGCCCGGTTAATACCGATTATGCCAAAGCCGGTGAAACGGTGGGATTTGCCGACGGTTTTCCCCTGCTGCTCGCCGCTGAGGAATCCCTGCGCGACCTGAACAGCCGCATGAGCATCGCCATCGGCATGGAGCGGTTCCGGCCCAATCTGGTGGTGGCGGGCAGCTCGGCCTTTGCCGAGGACGGCTGGAAACGCATCCGTGTCGGCACGATGGAATTCCACGTCGCCAAGCCCTGTTCCCGCTGTGCCATTCCCACCATCGATCCCGCTACGGCGCAGAAACAGCCGGAGGTGTTCAAGACGCTAAAAGCATTCCGTCAGCGCGATGGCGAAGTGTATTTCGGCCAGAACCTGCTGCCGGTGGGCGCTGGCTCGGTGCGGGTGGGGGATCGGGTGGTCATTCTTGAATAAAAAAGGGCTTGAATAAAAAAGGGCTTGAATAAAAAAGTGGCCCGTCAGAACAGCTCGATCTCGTCGCCGTTGTTGTCGCGCAGGGCTTCGGTCTGTTCGAACTGGTGGCGGTAGAGGGCCAGCGCTTCTGCCACCGTGGCGCCCTTCATGATCAAATCAAACATCAGCCGTTCGCATTCCATGGTGTAGTGGGAGCGGATTTCGTCCTGGATGCGGCGCCATTCGTCCGGATTGTACAGGCGTCTGGCATCGCTGATCAGTTCGCCCAGGTGGGTCAGGCTCTCATTGACGTGGCCCAGCTTCTGGCTCAGGCGGTCGTAAAACTGGAAGGCGACGATGGAGCGGTACATCTGCTGGCTGATGCGCTGGGCAGTTTGTGCCAGTTCGTGGCGACGGGATTCCCACTTGGTGGCGCTGTCCAGCTCGGCGCACAGTTGCGACACCGTCTGCGCATCCTGGGCCATGCCGGCGAAGGTCTCGGTCAGTTCCCCCACCGAGCGCGAGCTGTCGTTCAGGGTGG
>JABLXQ010000091.1 GCA_013178375.1 Gammaproteobacteria bacterium | reverse complement strand
ACATTGATGGTGCCGCCAACGCCGGCCGAGAAGTAATACCACTCTTCCCACTGCGCATCCTGCGTGTCCACGCCCAGGGCCAGCGTGTGTCGGGTTGCGCCCAGATCAAAGCGGCCTTCCACGCGGGAATCAAAACTGAAAATATCGGTAGCGCGATTGGCGGTGTGAATGGTGCGGGCAATATTGCCCTGGTCATCCGGAATGGCACCCACCACCGTCCAGTGTTCGCGGGTTTCGGCTGTGGTGTCCGACTGGCGCACGGTGGTGGCAAAATCCCAGTTGTCGCTAAGGCGCTGATCGAAGAACAGGGTCACATCGGTGCGATCCTGGTCGTAGCGATCCCAGCCGGGTTCACCGACAAAGGTGTTGGTGGGAATCTGGCCGCGCGGTGCGTCATTCAGCGTGCCTTTTTGCGGCAGGAATTGCGCGGACACCGCACCATCATTTTCCTGATGATTTACCAGCAGCGTCACGCGGGTGCCGGCAACCGGTTTCCAGGTCAGCGACGGCGACACCGCCAACGCATCATCATCCACATAATCCACCTGGGTGCCGCTCTGGCGCTCCAGCGCCACCAGCCGGTACAGCCATTTGCCGTCGTCCGTCAGCGGGCCGGTGACATCCGCCGCCAGCTGGGTGCGGTCGAAATTGCCCACCTGCGCCCAGACTTCACCCTGCTGTTTTTCCTCCGGCAGCTTGGACACAACGTTCACGATGCCGCCCAGTTCCGCCTGCCCGTACAGCACAGACGATGGCCCTTTCAGCACTTCGATGCTGTCCAGCGTGTACACTTCAGTGCGCGGCGCGTTGTAGAAACCGTAAATGGAACGCAGGCCGTCCTGATATTTGGAAACCGCCAGCCCCCGCACCGCTGTCCAGTCACCCCGCGTGTCGAAACCGTACTGACCGGAATACACCCCCGCCGAATACAGCAGCGCGTCCTGAATATTCTTCGCGCCCGAATCCTTGATGAACTGCTTGTCCACCACGGTGACCGACGCCGGCGTGTCCTGGATCGGAACGCTGGTCTTGCTGGTTTTGGCGGCGCGGTGCTGGTTGATGATGGTGCCTGCTTCCGCTGCGTGCTCAGCCGTCACGTCCACCGGCGTCAGCGTGGGCGTTTCGCTCTGCGCGGTGGTGGTGACGGTGGCGGTTGCGGTTTCCTGAGCCTGTGTTGGCGCGGCAAGCAGGACGGTGAAGGTGGCCAAAGCCAGAGCCCTGGTGCGCCAGGCGGAAAATATCCCCAATGTGTGCAGCATGTTTGATCACTCCCGATGAAAGAGGATCAAATCTTAATGAGAATTATTTTTATTAGCAATAATATTTGAACAATTCGCAACCATTTTCCGGATCGGTGGTCAGTTGGGCTCCGTCACAAAACCCAGCTTGTGCACGCCCGCCCGCTGCGCCGCCGCCATTACCTTGATCACGTGCTCGTATGCCACCGTCTTGTCGCCGCGCAGGTGCAGTTCCGGTTGCGGTTGCTGGGTTGCCGCCGCCTGCAGGCGCTGCTCCAGTTCGTCGAACGTGATCACACTTTCATTCCAGTGAATCGCGGCATCCGCCGTCACCGACAGGTTGACGGTTTCCGGCTTGATCTCGTTGGGTGTGTTGTCGGCCCGGGGCAGATCGATCTTCACCGAGTGGGTCAGCACCGGCACGGTGATGATGAAGATGATCAGCAGCACCAGCATGACGTCCACCAGGGGCGTCATGTTGATTTCACTCATGGCCTCGTCGTTTTCGTCCAGACCGCTGCCAAACGCCATCTCAGTTGCCTCCCTGCTTGGGCGCGATATGGGAGATCTTCACCAGCGGCTGCTTGTTGCGGGTGAGCGGCGTGCCGGTGATGAAGTAGGAATGCAGCTGGTGCGCAAACCGGTTGAGCTTGCCCAGCACCATTTTATTGTTGCGGGTAAGCGCGTTGTAACCCAGCACGGCGGGAATCGCCACCGCCAGACCGAAGGCCGTCATGATCAGCGCTTCGCCCACCGGGCCCGCCACCTTGTCGATGCTGGCCTGGCCGGACACACCAATGCCCACCAACGCGTGATAAATCCCCCACACGGTGCCAAACAACCCCACGAAGGGCGCAGTGGAGCCCACCGATGCCAGTACCGACAATCCTTTCTGCAAGCGCTCGGCGCTTTCGTCGATGGAGCC
Organism: Gammaproteobacteria bacterium; assembly: GCA_013178375.1. Classification (GTDB taxonomy): domain Bacteria; phylum Pseudomonadota; class Gammaproteobacteria; order Pseudomonadales; family Ketobacteraceae; genus Ch67. The sequence continues at coordinate 956 of JABLXQ010000091.1, read as the reverse complement.
GCGCAGGCAGCCGGTGAGCCAGTCCGCCAGCAACAGTTGGCCATGCAGATCGCTCTTGTGGTTCTGGTGGTGATCGACTGCGGCCTGCCCCGCTTCCGCCAGCATGCGGAATGGATTGTGGTCGCCCTCGTTACCCAGCATGTGCAGGCCCTCGGCCAGACTGCGGGCGTGCCAGAAATCCCCCAGCGCACGCTGCACACGGCGCAGTGACAGCAGATTCCAGCTGCGCACCACGATCACGTACCAGGACGCAATGGACATCAGCAGCAGGATGACCGCCACTGTCTTGATGACCGGATCGCCCTGCAACCAGAGCGCTTCGATGCCGTAGGGATTGGTTTCCATGGTGATCTCCTTCATTTGTTCAGAATCATCGCTTGTCCAGTGCGAAACGCACCGGCTGCAGGTAACGGTATTCGATGGCGACGCCATTGCGCCGCGCCGGTTCGTAGCGCCAGCGCTCGACAGCATCCAGCGCCGCCTGATCCAGCCGGGGAAATCCGCTGGACTGGCTGACCTTGAGATCGGACACCCGCCCTTCGGCTGTGATCAGCAGTTCCAGGATCACCACGCCCTCTTCGCCACGGCGCTTGGACAGGGGCGGATAGGCCGGCGCCGGATTGTTGCGCTGCTTGGCGTCGATCCGGGGCGGTTGCACCGGGGCGCCCAGGGTGTCTTTTTCCTCGGCCTGCGGCGTCGAGGGCGCGGGCGGCAGTGGTGCGGCCTGCTGCTGCACCGGTTCCGGTGGCGGCGGCGTGGCGATGGCGTTCTCCGACGGCGGAGGCGGCACCACCGGCGGCGGGGGCACCGGTTTGGGTTTTGGCTTGGGCTGCGGTTTAGGCTGGGGTTTGGGCTTGGGCTGCTCCACCGGTTTGGGTTCCGGCGGCGCCACCCGGGCACTGGGGGCCTCCATCACTTCGGCTGGCGGGGCCTCGATGATCACGCCGCTGATCACC
>JABLXQ010000090.1 GCA_013178375.1 Gammaproteobacteria bacterium | reverse complement strand
TTTCAACGGTGACGATCATCTTTCCGTGTATGTGGAAACAGCGCCGGCGCGGCTGGCGGCAATGGTGGATGACACCAAGCGGTTCAACAGCGCTCTGTTCAATGCATTGCACAAATGGGAAGGTCTGCCGCAGCACTGGGCAGTGACAGCGCTGATGGTGACATTGCTAGTGCTGGCATCGACTGTCGCGGTCGGTGGGCTGTTTCTGTATGGAGTGTTGTGGAAAAAAGACCGGCTGGCGCGGCGTACGCAAACAAAATTACAGGTCTGGCATCGCAGCCTGGGGCTTGGCATCAGTCTGTTCGCGTTGCTGTTTGCCTTTTCCGGTGCCTGGCATCTGTTGCATGAACCCACCGCGGTTGCCAGTCAGCTGGAACCGTTGCCGGCATGGCCGCCGGCTGCGCTGGAACATGTGTCGGCAGCCGAACTGTTCGGCGCTGATCCCGCTTCTGTGCTGGTGGGATGCAATGAACGCCCATGCCGTCTCGTCGCGCCCAGGCTGGGCATGATGCAGGAACACGATCACACACACGATCAAAGCAGACATCAAAATTCTCTCAGCCAGTTTGCCCTGATCGCTGTGCAGGATGAGGCAGGCAACAAGCCAGATTTGAATGCGGCTGCAGTGGCAGCAGCACGCAACGCGTTGGGGCTATCGCTGGACATTCCCGCCGCCAGCGTCGACACCATCACTGCATTTGAAGGCGAGTACGGTTTCCTCAACAAACGGCTGCCGGTGCTGAAGGTGACCTTTGCTTCCGCCGATCTTGCGACCGTTTATTGGGAGCCAGCCACTGGTGCGGTGGCCGCCGTGCTGCGCGATCGCGACCGTTATGAAGGCTACAGCTTCGGCTTCCTGCACAAATATCACTGGCTGGATGCGGCCGGTAAAAATGTGCGCGACGCGCTGGCGGCGCTGGCAGCGCTGCTGGTGGCGACCGTCACCTTGCTGGGCTGCTGGATGGCGTGGCGCCGTCGCGGGAATCTGTAAACCGTTCGATGGCTGCTGAGTTTTTCCGGTACACTACCGGCGATTTTTATTCGCCACTAACCGGGAGCAGCCACAATGGACCAGGACAAGAAAGAACGTCACAACGAGCGCATGCAGCGCAAGAAAGCGGTAGTGGATGCCGGCATCGAAAAGGCACAGGAAGTGCGCGGAATTTTTATCGTGATCACCGGCAACGGCAAGGGCAAGTCCACTTCGGCCTTCGGCACCCTGTTTCGCGCCCTGGGTCATGGCCATCAGGTGGGCGTGGTGCAGTACATCAAGGGCACCCAGTCCAGCGGCGAGGTGCTGTATCTGCAGCAGCACACGCCGAACCTGCGCTATCACGCCATGGCTACCGGCTTCACCTGGAATACCCAGAACTGGGATGCGGACAAGAAGGCCGCCGATGCGGCGTGGGAGCAGTCGCGGTTGATGCTGCAGGATGCCAGCCTGAACCTGGTGGTGCTGGACGAACTGACCTACATGCTGAAGTACAACTATCTGGACGCGCAGGACGTGCTGGATGCGATTCGTAACCGTCCGCCGCTGCAGACGGTGATCATCACTGGCCGCGCCGCCAGCCCCGAACTGATTGAGCTGGCGGACACGGTGAGCGAGATCCGCGATATCAAACACGCGTTCCAGGCGGGGGTGAAGGCGCAGCCGGGCGTGGATTTCTAGCCGCGCCCTTCAGTGATAAATGATGTCCGGCCGCATCGGTGCCAGCCGCGCAATCAGTTTGTTCTGCGTGCGGTGTGCGACGCCGGCCTGATTCATCGCATTGATCAGCAGATCCACGGTGCGGTTGAATTCGCCTTCCGTGATATTCATTTTCTGGTGCACGTCCAGCATGCTGTCGCCGGTGTACTTGCAGGGGCCATCGCTGACATTGCACAGCTGTTCGATCAGCTTTTCCCGGAAACGGTCGATCTTGGTTTCCCTGAAATGCGCCGCGATCTGCTGATCGAAACTGATTTCGTTGATGAAGTTGTCGGTGATTTTTTCGATCACCGGCATGCCGCCCAGTTCGTCATACAGCGTGGCGGAGGAATTCAGGCTTTGGCAGCCGGCCAGTGTGAGGAGCGTACCCAGTAACAGGCTGGAAATGATTTTCATGGCGGTCACCACAGATATCCGGTGAGGGAAACGTAGGGTCCGGTCTGCTTGTCGGAACCGGCGATGGAGCCCAGATCCACCCAGGCCACGGTGAGATTGAATTGTTTGTTGGGAATGTAGGCGACAAAAATATCCGCTGCGTCTTCTTCCTCTGCAAAGCCCAGATTATCGGGTTTCTGCCGGTATTCCACGCCCAGTGCCAGCGAGCGGCTGAACAGAATCGCCAGCGATCCCTCGCCCATGATTTCGTAGCTGTCGTTCTGGTCGCCGCCGAAACCCAGCAGACCGAACTGGTTGGCCTTGGTGCCGCGCAGTGTCAGATCCCACACCAGGTTGTAGCCGAACAGGGCGCCCAGATGCGCCTTGGTGGCGGCCAGATAAAAATCGGTGCCGTTGTCGAAATCTTTCGCGCCGACGGCTTCCGCCAGCGTGGTATCCAGCAATTCCTTGTACTGCGCGCCGACGCTCACTTGGGGCCAGCGCGAATAAATTACATCGCCGTACACGCGCACTTTCGCGCCCAGTACGTTCTGGCTGATTTCAAATGCAGTGGCGGTGAGATCGAAGGTCTGGTGCGTGGCAGACAGTTCAATGCGGTCGTGCCAGCTGAAAGCGCCGCCCCAGGAATGCAGGCGGTAATCATCGGTGCTGACGCGGGTGGCGAAAACGCTGGCAGACGTTTCCTCGCGGCTGTCGTAGCCGGCCAGCGTAGCCCAGGGCACCAGGCCGCCGCCGCTGCTGCCTTCGATCTGGGTGACGCCTGCCGTTTCCTGCAATTTACCGCTGCCGGCCCAGGCCAGTGTTGCCGGTGCCAACAGCACCAGCATGGCAATTCCCTTGCATTTAGCCATGGCATTGCTCCGTGGATGGAAGTGGATTCGTTTTGAGTATAGGCGGTGCCTGGGATTCACAGGCCCTGGCGAGTGGCGCTGATGACCTGACTGGCGGTGAACTGCAGGACCCAGGGCAGTACCTCTCCGGCGGGCAGGGGACGGCTGAAGTAGTAACCCTGAATCCAGTCGATGCCCCACTGTTGCAGCAGTTGCAGCGCGGCCTGGTTTTCCACGCCTTCGGCCACGATTTCCAGGCTGAAACTGTGGGCCAGATCGATGGTGGATTTGACGATGATCTGGTCGTCTTCCAGGGTGTCGAGCTGCATCACGAAACTGCGGTCGATTTTCAGTTCCGTCACCGGCATGTTTTTCAGTTGCGACAATGATGAATAGCCGGTACCGAAATCATCGATGGCCAGATGAAAGCCCTGGCTGCGGAATTTTTCCAGCAACTGGATCGCCGCTTTCGCATCGCGCATCAGTTCGCTCTCGGTGATTTCGAATGACAGCGCGCTGGCCGCTACGCCGTGACGCTGCAGCAGATTGTTGACGTGCTCCAGCAGCTGCTCGCGCGACAGGTCCTGTGCCGACAGGTTCACCGCCACCTGGACATGGAAATCCTGTTGTTGCCAGTCGCTGATCTGCCGGATAACAGCGCCCACCACCCACTCGGTCAGTGCGTTGATCAGGCCCGCCTGTTCCGCCAGTGGAATGAACTGGTCGGGTGGAACAAAGCCATGGTGCGGATGAATCCAGCGGATCAGTGCCTCGAAGCGCGACACGTTCAGGGTGCGTGCGCACACCTTCGGCTGATAATACATTTTCAGCT
>JABLXQ010000009.1 GCA_013178375.1 Gammaproteobacteria bacterium | reverse complement strand
GTGGGGGCGGCGGCGGTGGTGATTCTGGCGACAAGCAAATTGATGATTCCTTCAAGCTCAGAACCTATGCGCCCATTGTGTATGCGGGCAATGAAGCCGATGCCACCCTGGTGCAGACCAATTTTCCGCGTTATGTCGCCAATTTCTACCAGATCACCCAGCTAGTCGTTTCGAATACGGTCGAAGCGTTAGTGGGGACTTTCTTTGATCCTTACTTTCTGGCGCTTGATGAGGGTGATGATACTTCGGGTGGAGAAGACGAAGAGGTCTGCCAATCAGGGACGTTTGATGTTGATGACAAGACTAATGCTGAGACCGGCTTGGGGCGTCTGGTGGTTCAATTCACCAACTGCGTGATGGATGACGTCAGGATTGATGGCCAGATCGTATATGACATTACAGCCATGGGATCGCTGCCGAGAGCCGCTACTACGTCAATTGATCAGCTGACCGTAGAAGTCGACAACGAGCGCTTCGTCCTACAGGGTGATTTCGATCTGGAATTCGACCAATCGTATGGCTATGTATTGCAGGGGCAGGCGATCATGACGTCTGCTTTGCAGAACAGACAGTTCAAACTCGATAAACTGGTAATTAGCAAAGCCGATGCGCGAGCTGCCGTGGATGCGGAGTTCTGGGATTCGGTCGACGGTAAGGTGATCATCAAGAGTGAAATGGATGAAAGCCGCCTCACGTTTGCCGGTAACAATGACACTCTTGGCGTGTTGGATTTTGATTTCGATGACCCAATGAGTGGCTACGTGATCGAAAGCTTCAAGCTTGCGCTGATAAATGCAGCTCAAAGCCAGTTTGAACTGATCGGAGATTTTCAACCGGACGCGATTCTGGAATGGCCCCACACACCCAATCGGCAGCCGTTCGCTGTGAGCAGCGTGCCGGTGTCGGTTGACCGGAACGCGCTTCTGACCTTGAATGCGGCAGAGTATGTTTCAGATCGCGATGACCTGCTGATCTATTCATTCCGGGTAACCAGCGCGCCGGCGGTCGGTTGTGGCCATGAGATCGACCAGCAGGATGTTCGAGTCGTGGATCTTGTATTCAACTGTCAAGGAGACTATGTGCTGGAAATCGGCGCACGTGACGGAACAACTGCGCCATTTGCATTGCCGCTCACCGTCCACGTCATACCTTTACCCACGGAATTTGAGTCTGTGGATGAGGTGACGATCGAGAAGGACACCGAACTTAATGTCCCTCTTTCAATTACCAATGAAGCGTTGGATGGTCCTTTTGCATTTTCGATTGCGCATGCACCGAAGGGTGTCACGGTCTCAAGCCAGGGTGTTGTAACAGGTATTCCCGAACTCCTTTTGTATGAAAATAACAGCAATATTATGGTGGAAGCTGTTGCATATAATGGGCGGCAATCCAGCGTCGAATTTGATGTCGACGTGAGTGATGACAGTGTGCAATTGGATGTCACTCCTTTGAATGTCGAGTGCGAGAATCAGCGCTGGGGCGTAACGAGTCAGAGCGGAAATGTAGCCTATGTTTGCAAGTGGGGTAATTCCTATCTGCTGTATGAGCTGGTTTCAGGCCAACGTCGACTGGCGCATGTCGGGCGCAATTTTTCCGAGAACTCTCGCTTGCAATCACTGGAATTGCAGGACTTCGACAATGACAATCGTCCAGAGCTGATCATGGTGTATGAAGACAGCATCCATGTTGTCAGTCCGGAGATCGACCAAGAAGTTGGCGTTGCTTCTCTTGCGGGGTTCAGTGGGCTTTCCAGCTTCGAAAGCTCGAAGGTATATCCAGCAGACGTCTCCTTTAATGGCTTCGTGCTGCAGTTAGGTACTCGATTCTTTCGCTATTCAATGTTGTCTAACAGTGTGACATCGACCTTCGAAACGGGAGTACTGACGGCGACAGCCATTGGCAACATTGATGCCGATGCGGAGCCCGAGTTCCTGATGGACGATGGGCGGTTGTATGGCTTCGGGTCCACAGCGCGGAATCTGGTGGGGTTGGTGGGAACCAAGAAAGTGTTTCTGGCCAACGTAACTGGAAGTGCGGCAGCCGAACTCGTCATTGTGGACGGTGATCAGGAATGCAGCTTTCCGTCCGATATCGTGATGTCTGTTTATAACGCGACTACACTGGCGAGAATTTCCCAATCCTCGATTCAGAATCCGCTGGGCGCACAAGTGCCCTGGTGTCCCATTCTGAGATTCATGAATGCTGGGTCTGGTGTGTTTGCAGACCTGTACCTTATCTATTCTTTTACCAACCAGTTCCACCGGTATGTGTATACGGATGGGACATTCAGTTTGGTAAGGACGTTTGATGTTCTGATCGAACGATTGGGTTATTTGGATTTGGTAGGCAATCAGCTGGCGTCAATACAGAGCAACACTGCCGAGCTGATGAATGTCGATAACGGTAGTGTCCAAACCTTTTCTTTCCTGCAGGACAGCAAGTTGCAATCAGGCTTTGGACCTGCTTGGGATGGAAGTCGAATATTCGCAAACTATTCCACCAGCATACCGAGGATCTATTCCTTGGGGTATGTCGAGTTTGATGGCAATGACGGCCTTGAATTGGGAATGATTGAACCAGAACTTGGTGTTCTCGCTAAGGATATTATGACTTCACAACAGCATCAGGCGCTGGATGGTGGACTGGTTTCTATTAGCCGAAATGTCGCACATTCAACAATTCGCCTTGATTCTATCCCTTCAGGTGAGACGATCGGGCAGTTTATCGGAAGCCGGTCAGCTGTCGAGAATGCTCGCTGGACCATCTCCGATTTCGACGGTGATCATGAGTATGATGCGTTCAGGTGCGGATTTGCGGGTGCCGACAGCGCATTGGCATGGTTAAAGCTCAATGAAACCTCGGTGACCTGGCAAGCGAATATCAGTGCATATGGTGTGCCTGCCAACTGTGAGGCTGCTGAGTTGGTGGGACGAACCTTTGGTGGTACGCAGCGTCTGGCCGCCCTGTTCAGCTTTGTGTCGGGTGGTGCGCTGCTGGTCGTGTACGATTATTCAGGAAATAATATTGTGGAGGTTGCACGCTATCCGATTGAGACTACTGGTTCCGATGAGTATTTCCTCTCTGTCCTGGACGTCACGGGTGACAACCTCGATGAGATTGTGGTTTATCGCGGCGGTTATGGTAGCCGACCGCTGTCCAAATTCTGGATCATTCACACTGAGACCGGTGATGTCCAGGTGTTGGATGTCGCCGTATCGGAACCAGTAATACAGAAGAATCGGCCAGCGGGTAATAGAAATCTGCTGGTGGCGGGTACATATGGTTCGCTGCAGGACGAATCCAGAAATTTCCGCAAACTCTATTCAAAACTGTATGAGGTCAGCTCGTCGGACGGTGCAATTGTATGGCAATCGAATCTGTTGATAGGCACGTTGACGGAATATGGATACTACAATCTGGACGCCGCCAACGTCGGTGAAAAGGTGATTGTCGCGACCTCCAAAGCTTTGTATTTTTACCACTGAGGGCCGTCATTAGAATTCATACCATTGGATCATCTGAAGGCGCAGCGGTCTCCCTATATGAAGACCGCTGCGTTTATATCAGAACGGTTTTAGAACAACCAACTCGCACTAATCCCCGCATGCCCCGCATCAAACGTTTCTGAATAACGACCCTCGCCGAATTCATACTCAATATCCACCATCCGCAGACCCACTGCCAGGTGATCGGCGAACAGGTATTCGATGATGAATACAGTGCCGCTGGCGTCCTCGGCTTCTACGGCGACTTCATACACCGCATCGTCTTCAAATTCGATGCTGGTGTGCAGGGTCAGGCCCAGGCCAAAACGGAATTTGTGAAACTCGATAAAGGGAATCAGTTCGAAGGGGTAGCGGGTCAGGGTGACATCGCCGTTGTCGCCGGAGATGGAGTTGTTGAACCAGCCGACGTTGAACTGCGCGCCGTAAGCCAGTTCGGCGGATTCGGTGTGGCGGAAGTAGGCACCGCCGAACAGGTAGAACTGCTCGCCGGCCCGGATGTTTTCGCTGCTGTTATCGCCGTCTTCATATTCCACCTGGTATTCCGCCAGCTCGTCGCCGCCGAAAGTGAATGCGCCGCCGATCAGGGCGCCGAAATCGTTGGTGGGTGTGCTTGTGGAGAGTGGAGCAACGTCGTCGGCAAACGCGCATGGGCCGAAAGCGGCCAGCAACAGGGCGCCGGTCAGGATCTTGTTCATGTGGTATCCCCAAATACAGTGATCAGGAAGTTGGCAAGGAATAAATTCAAGGTTGCAGCAGCGAGTCTTGCCGCAGCCGTGATCCTATTGGGCTGACGCGCCGCCGTCAATCCGGTCGTGACACCCCAGGGGTTGGGGTGGTTCCATGGGCCATCGTCGTGACGGGCAGCCTCAAGGGCCGTCATTGAACCGGATTAGGCACCACTTTCGGCAGGTGAAAATTCCGTCCGGTACGCTACACTATTACCCCGTTGCAAACCTCACCCGATCCATTATCCACAGCAGTTAGTACATATCATGCGTAGCATTATTCGACTGGCGGTCCTCTGTCTTGCATTCAGCGGCAGTTTTTTTGTTTTTGCCAACCAGAAATCCCCAGAAATTCAATCCGTTAAAAGCCGCGATATTGTCGGCTGGGTGGAGTTCGTAACCATCGAGCAGCCAGGTATAGTGGCGAAAGCCAAATTGGATTCGGGAGCGAAAACCTCCTCACTGCATGCGGAGGACATCGAGTATTTCACCCGTGACAACCAGCAATGGGTACGGTTCAAATATGACAAGAAGGCCCGTCCGTCCCGGCACGGCATGCCGGGAATTCCGCACCAGAAAAAAGTGGTGGAAGCACCGGTGAAGCGCATGGTGAAGATCAAGCAGCACACGGTGGATTTTGTGAAACGCCCTGTGGTGGAGCTGGATCTGAAAATTGGCGACAAGACCTATACCACCGAGTTCACGCTCACGGATCGTGATGCTTTCATTTACCCGGTGTTGCTGGGGCGGCGCTTCCTGGAATCCGGCCTGATTGTGGATTCGTCGCAGATTTATGTCACCGGCGCTCCGGATCATCTGCTCTGAGTTAAAAATTGCGTGCGACAAAACGGGTGATATGACAATCCGTTTTGTTGCACGCGCAAGTTGAATTGGCCCGCTGAAAGCCGGTCAGGTCGCTCCCACCATTCTTTTGTGTGCCTCGCCAGCCAGCTGCAGTTCGCGCTGATCGATCTCTTCCAGAATGTCATCCAGCACGCGCCCGATCAATGAGGTGTTGCGGATCATCGAGATCCGCGGCCACACGCTGCGCTTGCCCGCCAATATCAGTTGTTCGATTTCCCCTTCCTTAAAGAAATGCAGAATCTGCCTCAGGTGAAAATCCTGCATGTCCAGAATCATGTTGATGTCGCCGGTGTATTTCTGGTCCAGCACGGCATGGGTCATCAGAAAAGCAGGGCTGAAAATGTCGATACCGAAACGCGATGAATAACTTTCCGCAATGTGCAGAAAATCCTTCATCAACTTGATGCCTAGTTCAGACGCAATGCTGGCCATACCCTTGCTGTGGCGCAGTTTGGGATCTTTCACGAACGGCGCGGCCAGCGGGTTGATCATGCTCACCAGATAGTGATTGACGCCGAACAGCCGTGCCAGCCGCTTGGCGGGCAGATCCTGCGAGGTGGAACCGTCCACCCACTTGCGCGATGACAGGTAAGGCTTGGGGCGTCCGTCGCTGCCCTTGGCGTACAGGGTGACGGGCGGAAACAGGCCCGGGATACTGCTGGAGGCGTCGATGGCGCTGCGGATATAAACATTGGGCGAGGTGATCGCGTTCATCAGGCGCGAGTTCTGGTATTTCTCCGCCGGTGCGATGGAGACGCTGATATAGCGGCCGGTGAGTTCGTAGGCTTCCTGGAACGTCATGCGGGAATCGAAGTTGTCCAGCGCCTGGTCTTTCACCTGCAGCGGCGGAATGGCACCGTTGCGCTGCAGCAGGACGTCCAGCGGCGACACGTCGGGCATATCGTAACGGTAGCGGTCGAAATAGCCGGCTTTGAGTTCGGCATCGGTGTGCGTGCCCAGTTGCGCGCAGACCCAGGAACCGGCGCTGGAACCGGACAGAACGTTGGGCAGCAGATTTTCGTCGATCAGCATCTGCACCACACCGTGGTGAAAATAAATCAGGCCGGCGCCACCGCTCAGCATCAGCGCGGACCGTCCATAGCAGTGGCTGGCGCGGCGGAAGAAATCGATTTTTTCCGGCAGGGTGATTTTGCTTTCGTCTGCGGCGGCAATGAAGCGCAGGGCTTCCACCGTTGTGGAGACGAATTCATCGATCAGGTATTTGGTGCCGGTCCAGGATTGCGCATACAGGATGGGACGACCCATGCCGGCCATGTTGCCGTGCAGGCCTTCATTCAGTGCGTACAGCAGTTCGCTGTGATTTTCAGCATCCAGTAATTTCCGCAATTTGTCGTGGCGGATGCGGATCTCCACGAAATCGTACAGCATGGTTTCATCGCGCTGCTTCCACTTCTCTTTCCCGGACAGCTGATCGTGCTGTCGGGCCAGCAGTTCCCAGTCCTGGTAATGCGGAGCGGATTCCATCTGCAATTCCAGTTTGCGCAGCTGGGTGAATGCACTGTTGATTCCCAGGACCATCGGTTTTCCCCCTGACAACGACATCTTGCACGATTGCACTTTCGTTGTAGCAGAAAGGTAAGGGGATTGAACAGGGGAAGACTTTGAGTTTTGTCAGGGAAATGGCTCCCGCGCGGGGCGGGAGCGTATTGTATGCGCTGGTGGAACCTGATTGGGCAGACTGGTCAGGTGTTGTTGGTCATGGGAGTCTGTACGCCTTTGCGAAACGCTCGCTGTCCTCAATCAAGCCTGACACCACGATTCGCCTGTTGGCGGCAATGGCGAAGCGACCCCAGGTTTCTCCCGGAATCACGGTGTAAGTAAGACAATCGGGTATGGGTGTGCAAACCGGGACTTTTTCCTGCACGGGCTTGCTCTTGTAACTCTGCATTTTCGTCCCGGCGACGTCGAAGACAGACAGTGTCTGGCCAGATTCCTTGGTAATAGTAAAGTCAACTTCCGGCCCTACCGTGTAATAGTTGCTGAGGGTGATCAGGCGCTGGTAGTCCTCGTGCCACGCGATCTGGCTAGCCTTGTACTGGTCAACAAGCGGGATTTCCAGCAACGGGGTTCCATCGCTGGCAAGTTTGTGGACCTTGGGAGTGATGGGATAAAGAAAGGTGCTCACAAAGTTTGAATCAAGCACATAAATATTGCCGCTCGCGTCCATTGCGGGTTGGGCGATCGATCCGAATGGTTTGCTCCAGGTTTCGGTACCAGCCAGGTCATATTCCCAGGTGGCGCCAGGGTGAGTGGAGACAAATCCATTGGTCGACACTGTGACCGGCGTGCTGGTGTAGCCAGCCAGAACATTGGTCACTCGGCTCTTGTTCCATAACAATGTGCCGTTCGCGTCGATCAGATAGGAGAGTGTCGCATCGATGTCAGCCAGATTCACCAGCGTCTCGCCCGTGCCGTTGACTGCAATGGTGACGTCACAGCCGCCAAGACAGATGAACAAACCGTTTTGCAGCAGTGTCTCCGGTGCTGCGAGGCCGCTGCTATCGTAGCGCTGAACACTGGTCCGGGTGCTTGAAAGCCGCAATGCTGCGGTCAGGCTGCCGTCTGCCCCCACAACGATGTCACGCAATGTTTCACTGGCATGAGTGCCGAAATCTGCACTCCACAACACCGCGCCATCGGGATCGTACTGCTTCAAAAAAGCCTGCCTGGTCTCCTTGTCGTGGTATCCCACCACGGCACCCTGCGGTGAAACGCGCAGCTGTGGTTCGGCAAAGGTCAGCGAATTCGCCACGCTCTCATCCACGTTCATTTGCCACAATTCAACTCCCTTGGGATCAAGCTTGCGCAGAAATAATTGGGTGCCGATGGGAAAAAGCTGATAGGTATTGCTGGAGCTGTCGGTTGCCACAGGGAGTATAGCGCCGGTGAGGTCGGCACCCGTGATCAGGGTTTTCCAGGCAATGGCGGGCAGGCACGCAGTCAGGCTCAGGGCCGCTGAAACGGCCACTATGGTTTTTGTTTTCATGGTGTTTCCCCAATGCAATGAATAGTTGTTCAGTAGAGCAGTCTTTATGCTAGTCAGAATTGGTCCGGTGCAACAACGTAAAATCGTTGGAAATTGCGTATTTATTTTCAGGCGGGCATTGCCGGCAAGTGCTTGAAAAAGCATCAGAGGGGGACATAAGATGATTGGGTCATCTGCCGGGATTCCCACACCCATGTCCACCACCGCCCCCTCACCCCCCGTCCTGCGCCCTGAGGACGCCGACTTCATCCGCTCCGGCGTGTCGGTCTGCGTGGCCTCGCGGGATGTGCGGCATGTGCCGTCCCTGGCGCGCGGCCTAGGGTGCGCGGTATGCGACGGCGGCCGTACCCTGCGCCTGCTGCTGGTGAAATCCCAGAGCGAGGCGCTGCTGCGGGATCTGGAGAAGTCCGGCCAGATCGCGGTGGTGTTCACCCGCCCCAGCACCCACCGTTCGCTGCAGATCAAGGGCTCGGATGCGCGTCTGGAAACAGCCTCGTCCGGTGACGAACAGCTGGTCCAGACCAGTTTCGAGGCCTTTGCCGACGACCTGCTCACCATCGGTTTTTCCCGCGCCTTCACCGGGCTCTATTACCAGCATGAGAAATCCGATCTGGTGGCCGTGACCTTCACGCCGGACGACGTGTTCCTGCAGACCCCCGGCCCCAACGCGGGCGCCCGGCTGGAGCCGCTGCCATGAAAATCGCCCTGGATACCATCCGTCACAGCCTGGAGGGTGCGATCCCCGGCGTGGTCGCCACCTGCGACGCCAACGGAATTCCCAACGTGTCCTATGTGTCGCAGGTGCATTATGTCGACAGCAATCAGGTGGCGCTGTCCTTCCAGTTTTTCAACAAGACCCGCGGCAACATGCTGGCCAATCCGCAGCTCACCGCGTATCTGATCGATCCTGAAACCGCCGCGCGTTATCGTCTGGCGCTGCTGTATTTGCGCACCGAAACCGATGGCCCGCTGTTCCAGAACATGAAGGCGAAGCTGGCGGGCATTGCGTCGCACACGGGCATGGCTGGCGTGTTTGAACTGCGCGGCGCCGATGTGTGCCGTGTACTGGATATCGAACGCGTGCCCGGTGCCGAGGCTCCGCGCGCGTTGCCGCCCTACAACTGGCTGACCGTGCTGCGGGCGCTGGGCCAGCGCGTCGCGGGTTGCGGCGACATGGCGGGCCTGTTTGAGGAAGTGTTGGGTGGTCTGGAGGAAATGCTCGACATCCGCCATTCCCTGTTGCTGATGTGGGACGAGTGCGGTCACAAACTTTATACGGTGGCGAGCCGGGGTTACGTCCATTCCGGCATTGGTTCGGAAATTCCGCTGGGTTGCGGCGTGATCGGCGTAGCAGCGCAGTACCAGACGCCGATCCGCATTACCCACATGGCGGCGGAATACAGCTACAGCAAGGCGGTGCGGGAAAATGCCGGCCTCGATCCGCAGCGGCTGGAGACGGCAATTCCGTTTCCCGGCCTGGCGGAGCCCCACAGCCAGATGGCGTTGCCGTTGCTGGCGTCGGGCAAACTGCTCGGTGTGCTGTATGTAGAAAGCGCGCAGGACATGCGCTTCGGTTTCGAGGATGAAGACGGCCTGTCAGTACTGGCGCAGCAGATTGCGTTGAACCTTGTGCAGCTGCAGCAGGCGGGCGATGTGGAAACGGATACCGCTGCAGTTGCGGTGGGCGCGTCACCGGCAGGCGCGCGTCTGCAGATTCGTTTTTATCCCGCCAATCACAGCGTTTTTATCGGCGACGATTACCTGATCAAGGGTGTGGCCGGCGCCATCCTCTGGCGTCTTTTGCATTACTACGTCCATGAAAACCGCACTGAATTCAGCAACCGCGAATTGCGGCTGGACAAACATTTGAATCTGCCAGATATCGACGACAATCTGGAAGCGCGCCTGATTCTGTTGCAGCGGCGGCTGGCTGAGAAATCCAGCGCCCTGGCGATCGTGAAGACAGGGCGTGGACGTTTTCGTCTGCAGGTGAACCAGCCGGTGCAGTTACTGGAGCACGAGGTTGGCGCTGCGCTTTGACGCATTGCCGCTGGCCTTGCGCGGCAGAAACATGTTGATTGCGAACAGCAGGACGCTGATGCCCATCACCATCGACAGAATCCCCAGCACCGGTTCCGCCGCCACGTTGCCCTTGAGGAGCAATGCCAACGCCAGCATCATCGGTGCCAATGCAACGTTGTAGATCCAGAAATGCGCTGATGCCAGCTTGCTGCGGCCCGCGTTCTGGAAATAGTGATAGATCACGCCCGTCAGCCCCTGCGACACCCAGCCCAGCAGATTCAGGTGCGCGTGCACCGCCATCAGACTGTGGTCGTGGGATGCGCCCATGAAAATGCCCAGGCCCACGGCCACCACGAAATAAATCACCGCCATGTAGATCCAGCGCGCTGCAAAGTTTTCCATTTTCATCTCCATGATAATCTCCTTGTTTAACGATTGAATGTAAGGTCGCTCCGCGTCTCAGCAGGCCAGTGCGAATTGCAGTTTGTTCCATTCGGAACGGGGCAGGTTCTGCTGCGCAATCGCCAGCGTGTTCTCAAATACCGGCTGTGGCGCTTCCCGGCGCATACCGCTCAGCAGCGCATGCCGTTCCTGATGATTCAGCGCCGCCAGCATCCAGTGCATGGCCACGGCGTTTTCCTGCGGTGGAATGGATTGCAAGATCGCCTGATGGATGGCCTGGATTTCGGCATCGCTGTAGCAGTTCCAAAGGATGCTGTTGTTGCGGGTTTCCTCTTCGTGCATGTGTGCCAGGTTGTCCGCCACGAACAGCGCCAGCTTGCGGTACAGCTGAGCAGCCAGCAGTTCCCGGTCCGGCTGGGCGCAGGCACGCAACTGCCGCGCCGCGCCGCGCAGTTCCGCGATCATCGCCACATGTTGCTGGTGATGATCCGACATCGAGTCGGCGGAACCGGGCTGGCACAGGTTCATCGCCGGATGGATAAAGGTGTTTTCGTGCTGCAGGTGGCTTTCGCAGAAATCCAGCAGGCTGTGCAGCTGGGTCAGGCCTGCATGCAGATCGGCGGAGGCGTCCAGGTCCATGCGGCCAACGGCCAGCAGGGTTTCCGTCAGATAGGCGCGCAGACCTTTGTGAATGAGGCGGTAAATGTCGAAGCGTTGCTGGTGCATGTGGTCTCTCCCTGGGTGCGGCCCCTGGTCGGGCCTGTCGTTCGGTGATGGAAAGCATAGGGCGAAGAGACGCATGGCGTTGCTAAATGTTGCGTAAGAAAACCCTAACTTTTCCTTAAGTTTTACGCTTTTTCTACGGCGGCAAACGCAGTGCCGGAATGATGTGAAAATTACCAATTAGTCGCTACAATGTTGCGCATAACGGGGCCCGCACAGGAAGCAGGACGCATGATCCGATCCATACTATTGACCGCCGATGGCGGTCTTCTCCGGTTTGATTCGTCCGCCGCCGAGCGCTGGCGCGACAGCCCGGGCAGCGTGCTCTGGCTGGATCTTGAGAACGAAGATCCCCACGCCGAGGAGAAGCTGCTGCTGAACCTGAACATCAATCCCATGGCGATCAGTGACGCCCAGCGCCCGCGGCATCCGCCCAAGGTGGAGGAATTCGATCACTACACTTTCATGCTTTATCGCGGCTTTCAGCGCTTCGATGCCGATCTCGATATTGATCACGTCCAGCTGGCGTTTTTTGTTGGTACGAATTTCCTGATCACCCGTCGCGATGGCCATTCCATCGGTATTCAGTCGGTGTGGGACCAGAACAATGAGCTGGCCACTTACCTGAAAAAACCGGCATTGCTGATGATGCGCATTCTGCGTGCTTCGATGAATGGCTATTTGGCCGGGCTGCTGGAACTGGAAGACAAGCTGAGCCAGATCGAGGATGACATGCTGACGCGCCCCACCGACACCATGATGCACAAGCTGGTGATGTACCGGTCGCGCCTGCGCAAGCTGACCCGGGTGTTCAGCTACCACGAACGGATCGTGCGCCAGATCATCAAGGAGCCGACAGCGGAATTGAATGGCGAGGATGTGGCGCTCTATCACGCGTTGCAGGACGTGTATGACAAATGCGAACGCATGCACAGCCTGGGCACGCTGTTTTACGATCAGTGCGGGGATCTGGTGGAGGGTTATCTGTCGCTGACATCGCACCAGCTGAACAAAACCATGCAGGCATTGACGGTGATTACGGCGATCTTCGTGCCGCTGGGTTTGCTGTCGGGGATTTACGGCATGAACTTCGACAACATGCCGGAACTGCATTCGGAAAATGGCTACTTCATTCTGATTGGCGTGATGCTGTCGGTGGTGACAACCCAGTTGCTGTTTTTCCGCCGCAAGGGCTGGCTGTAACGCCGGAGCTGCCCTGAAGATGAGGATCAGCGCGGTTTGCGGGCGAAGCCCACCAGCTCTTCCACCACTTTTTCCTTGATGGCGGCCTGGTCCTTCGGGTCAAGCCCGTAGCGGGCCGCCAGCACTTCGAAATCCTCGTCTTTCAGCGTTACGGTCAGGCGCGGACGTACCGGTTTCTTGTTGTAGGACAGGCCGAGAATCTTGCGGATCTGGTCCGGTGGATTGAGGTTGTTGGACAGGGCTTCCTGCTTGATGACCTTCTGGGCCTCGGCGGAAATGTCGAACGCCACCTGCACGGCCTTGATGGCGTTCTGTTCTTGTTGCCAGCGGGAATTCTTCATCGGTTCAGCCTGTGGTTCCGCCTGGGTTTCCGGTAATCAGTAGTGGCAATAAATGACGTCACGGCGCGGAGAGCCACCCGGGCTGCTGCGCGCCGCTGCAGGGCCATATTATAAGACCCGCATTATATCAGGAAGGTTTGGCCGCCTTCAGCCGTGCCAGAATGGCAGCCGCATCGGCTTTTGTTCCCTTGATGCCGGCGGCCTCCAGCTTGGCGTCCAGGCCCTGGTCGCCCAATTCACTATCCAGCAGTTCGCCGGCGGCCATCTGGTCCTGTTTCAGTTCCTGCCGCTTCTTGATGCGCTCCAGGGAATCGCGGGCGGAATTCAGGGAGGAGTTGTTGGCGGCCACGTTTTCCACCACTTGTTCGGTGGCCTTCTGCACGCTTTCTGTGGTGCGCACAATGGCCAGTTCGCGCTCGTGATCGGCGATCAGCTTCTCGGCTTTCTTGATGTGCGCCTTAAGCTGTTCAATCTGGTGATCCAGCCGGGTGACGATGGCAGCCTGCTCGTTGCGGTCGTTCTCCAGTCCTGCGATCTTGCCGGCCACATCCAGTGCCAGTGCCTCGTTGTTCTGCTCAAGGGCCTGGGTGGCAAAGCGTTCATTCTGGGTAATGGCGTCGCCCAGTTCCGCCACCTTGCGCACAGCCTGCATCTTTCTGGCCATCACTTCGGTGAGGCTTCTTTTCGCGGTGGCGATGTTGTCGGTGGCGTCCTTGATTTCCTGCTCGAAAATGCGGATGCCGTTGGCATCGACGATGGCGTCACCGATTTCCCGTGCGCCGCCGCGCAGGGCGGTCCAGAGTTTGTCGAATACGCTGCTCATGGGGTGTCTCCCGTTACGTCGCTCAAATGAGGTTCAAACCAGAAATTCTTCGATGGCTTCCAGCGCGTCGTAGGCGTTGGCGGCCAGGGTAACCAGTTCCCGGCAGATATCATTGATGCTGCTGGTGGTGGAAAGTGCGCCGAATATTACATAGTAGTCCTCGATCAGCGCGAACGAGCTGAGTGGCACGGCAACGTTCATTTCCAGCATGGACCGGTTGAGTTCATCACGCTTGTCGGTGCGGATCTCGTCACGCCGGCACAGATAGGTGATACACAGCATCTGGGTGTCGGTGACAGTGACATAGATTGGCATTTCGTCCAGATCCGACACCAGTATCTGCAACACATTCTGCGCGCCGCCAATGGGCAGGCAGTTGAAGGTGTGGCCTTCATAGTTGAGGTCGCTCAGGGTGTAGGTCAGTTCCTGCAATCGGTGCATTGAGGTCTCCTGCGCCGGGTAGAAGTGGTTGACATATTATGTCGTACGGGAAAGGCTAGGCCGCACGACATAATATGTCAAACAATTTTTTGTTATGTCCGTATGGCTTGGCTATAGTGCCTGCACGACTGAAACGGTAGCCGGCATTCAATACAAAATAGCGCCGGGCTGTCCACTACAACAAGTATGGATTTTTGCCATTGACATAATATGTCGTTGTTACTAGATTGACATGATATGTCAATGGCCGGGGGCTGTGTATGGAAGCGTTCCTGCAGAACATTTCGAGTTATCCCACGGTTATCTTTACGATTTTTGGCGCTTTTGCGTTCCTCTACCTGTTGCTGGCGGCAGTGGGGCTGGCGGGATTCGACGACGTTGATTTCGAATTCGAAGCGCTGTCGGGCCTGATGACCACGCTGGGCCTGAAGGGGGTTCCGCTGTCGATGGTACTGGGGCTGGTGGCGCTGTTTTCCTGGGCCACCTGCTACCTGATCGTGGCGCTGCTGTTCGTGGGCGAGCCGGGCAACTGGCTCAACTATGTGACCGGCACGCTGGCCATTCCGGTGTCGCTGGCGGTGTCTGTACTGGTGAGCGCGCAGGTGGTGAAACCGCTGCGCCCCCTGTTCCGGGCGTTGAACGCGTCGGCGCCGGACAAGGTGCTGATTGGTGCGCTCTGCACCGTGCGCTCCAGCCGGGTGGACGAAACGTTTGGCGAGGCGACCACGGTGATCGATGGCGCCGAGCTGATCCTGAAAGTGCGCGCCGAAGCCGGCAAGGGCTTGCAGCGGGGCGACAAGGTGGTGCTGATCGAGCATCGCAAGGACACGAACCTGTTCTGGGTCGTGCCGGAACATGAATTCAAGAGCTGAACAGGCTTTATAACAGGCTGGTCTTGTAACAGGCAGAGCTTTTAATAGGCAGAGCTTTCATTAGGAGAGAAACACAATGTTCGATTCGGGCTGGATTTTTTTCTGGATCACCGTGGTGGGCGGTTCTTTTGCGGTGCTGGTGTTGTTGCTGCTGGCAGTGAAGGCGTTCTATATCAAAGTGGAACAGGGGCAGGCGCTGATCGTCAACACGCTGGCATCGGTGCCGAAGGTGAGTTTTACCGGCGCTATCGTCTGGCCTGTGATTTTCAAGAAGGAAGTGATGAAGATTTCCGTCATCACCCTGGAGATCGATCGCAGCGGCAAGGACGGTCTGATCTGCAAGGATAATCTGCGGGCGGACATCACGGTGGCGTTCTATCTGCGCGTGAATGAAACCACCGAGGATGTGCTGAAGGTGGCGAAGGCGGTGGGCGTGGAGCGGGCGTCGAGCAAGGATGCGGTGAGTGAGCTGTTCAACGCGAAATTCTCCGAGGCATTAAAAACCGTCGGCAAGAAAATGGAATTCCTGGAGCTGTTTGAAAACCGTATCCAGTTCCGCGACAAAATCATTGAAGTGATTGGCGACGATCTCAACGGCTATGTGCTGGAAGATGTGGCCATCGATTATCTGGAGCAGACCCCGAAATCCGCCCTCGATCCCAACAACATTCTGGATTCCGAAGGCATCCGCAAGATCACCCAGATTACCGCCCAGCAGAATATCGAAACCAACCGGCTGGAGCGCGACGAGGAACTGGAAATCACCCGCAAGAACGTGTCGACCCGCGAAGCCATGCTGGAACTGGAAAAACAGCAGGCCGATGCCGAGGCGCGGCAGAAGCGCGAGGTGGAATCGATTCGTGCCCGCGAAGAAGCGGAAACCAGCAAGGTGAAAGAAGAGGAGCGGCGCAAGGCGGAGCAGGCCCGCATCGAAACCGAGGAAGCGCTGGCGGTGTCTGAACAAAATAAACAGCGCCAGATCGAGATCGCCGAGAAAAACCGCGAGCGTGTGGTGGCGATTGAGCACGAAAAAGTGGAGAAGGCGCGCCAGCTGGAAATCGTCAATCGCGAACGCGAGGTGGAGCTGCAGACCATCGACAAGGAAAAAGCGCTGGAAGAGGAGCGTAAGATCATCGCCAACACCATTTCCGAGCGCATCGCGGTAGACAAGAAAGTGGCCGAGGAAGAAGAGCGGATCAAGGATGTGCGCACCATTTCCGAAGCCGAGCGTTCCAAGCAGGCGAAGATTCTGGATGCCCAGGCCATCGCTGAAGAGGATTTGGTGAAGCAGGTGAAGAAAGCCGAGGCGGAAGAGCGCAAGGCCATTCACAAGGCGAAGGAAATCAACACCATCGCCCAGGCGGAATTGGAAGCGGCGGCGAAGCAGGCCGAGGCCCAGATCAAGCGGGCCGAAGGCATGCAGGCGGAGCAGGCGGCACCGGGCCTGGCGGACGCGCGGGTGAAGGAAGCCCAGGCGGCAGCGCTGGAAAAAGAAGGCGTGGCGAAAGCCAATGCAGACCAGGCATTGGGTCTGGCAAAGGCGCGCGTGATCGAGGCGCAGGCGGAAGCCAACGAGAAACAGGGCCTGGCAGATGCCAAGGTGCTGGAAGAAAAACTGTCGGCGAAGGCCCGTGGCGACGAGCAGATCGGTCTGGCGGAAGCCCGCGCGCTGAAGGAGAAGCTGGCGGCGCAGGCATCGGGCGACGAAGCCATTGGCAAGGCAGTGGCGCTGGCGGAACGGGAGAAAGGCATTGCGTCGGCGGACGTGATTCGCGAGAAGGGCCGCGCCGAAGCCGATGGCCTGACCGAGAAATTCAGCGCCATGAACAACATGAGCCCGGCAGCGCGCGAGTTCGAGGAATTGCGCATGCGGCTGGAGCTGGCGTTCGAGGAAGTCATGGCGACGATTGCCGCCAACAAGGACATCGCCAAAGAGCAGGCCGAAGTGCTGGGCGCCGCGCTGCAAAAAGCGAAGATCGAAATCGTCGGTGGCGAAGGCGATTACTTCGCGAACTTCGCCAAGGCGCTGTCCATCGGCAACGCGGTGAATGGCATTGCCGCGAAAAGCCCGATGATCAATCAGGCGTTCAACCGGCTTTTGAATCTGGGCAGTGCTGCCGAGACCAAACCTGTCGAGGTCAAACCGGCGGAAGAACAGCAGGCCTGACCCTGCAGCATGAGCCCGTAACATGACACCGGAAGGTCTGGCGGCGCGAACGATCGCGTTAGCCGGACACCGGCATATTTCCACGACGCTGTCAGAGCAAGAATCGTTTGCAGAGGAAGAATCGCGTGGCGGTAATGGACAAGGCACCGGCGGCTGTCGGCGAGCAGCAGGTGGAACAGGCGGTCACCCAGGGTTCGGCGTATGAGGTTATCCGCAAGCGTCTGCTGGAGCAGGGCAATCGCCTGGAGGCGCTGGCCACTGGTCTTAACAAACAGCGGCTGGAGGAATTCGGCTCCACCGAAATGCAGGTGATTGGCCGCACCCGCGTGCGCACCGAAAACAATTGTGTGGCGCGCGATATCGTACGCGTGGGCGACAGCCTGCTGTTCGGCTACAACGTGTTTCTCGGCCTGAAAAAATCCACCCAGGTGGCCGACGTGTTCTCCGTCTACAAACTGGTAGAGCGGGACGGCAATCCGGAAATGGATGCCGTTCCGATCGAGAATACCTTTCTGGCGGACGCCCGCTTCCAGTCCGATTTCAACGAGCTGTACACCTATTACAAAAATACCGTGCTCACCCTGCTGGTGGTGTGGGACGGCAAACTGCTGGCCAGTTTCCAGATCGGCGAGCGGGCGGCGGACCAGCGCGTGTTCCGCTGGTCCGTTTCAGCCGATGGCCAGCGTATTGAATACATCGACAATCGTGGCGAACGCGACATCCAGCTGCCATCGCCGCAGGATTTCGAATGGCGGCCGGTGGCGCGGGAGCTGATCGTGGAAGGCCGCCATCCCCACCTGAATATTCTCGACACGATTTTCGTCGACACCATTGGCGGCGATCTCACCATCAAGGTGGAAAACAACACCGCCACCGGCAAGGGCGTGTATTCCGATCCGGTGGCCGATCCCAACCAGTCCCTCGACGACGCGGAATTTTTTTTCGCGGAGCTGGGCCAGCTGATCCTGCTGAAAATCCGCCCCTACCAGGAACCGCAGTGGCGTTATCTGGTGTTCAACCGCCTCAACGAATCCGTGGTGCGGATCGACGCCATCGGTGATAGTTGCGTGCAGCTGCCTGACAATCACGGCATTCTGTTTCCAGGCGGCTTTTATCTGCAGACCGGCGATTACAAGACGTTCGATGAGCCCAATGCCGGCCTGCGTTTCAAGCGCGCCATCAAATCCCCCAACGGCGAGGATGTGCTGTATCTGCTGTACGAGCCAGTGAACGGGCTGGTGGCGCTGTACCCGTACAATCTGATCGAGCGGCAGTTGCGCACGCCGCTGTATGCCCACGGCTGTGCCCGTTTTGAAGACGGCCGCATGCTGATGTTCCAGGCGGAAAGCGAACCTACCCGCGTGCATCCGATGCAGCTGTGGCAGACGCCATTCTATTCCGACGTGCACGCCAGCCAGACACAGCAGTCGCGGACTTTTTTCGGCCGCATCGGTAACGCGGATCTGGTGCGGGGTATTTCCGATCTGTTTGGTGTGTGCCAGCTGGTTCGCAAACCCGATGCCCAGGCCACGCATTATCACGAGCTGTGCAAATACGCGGGGCGCCTGTTCGATCAGTATCACTGGATCGGCGCGACGGAGATGCAGGAGACTGCTGCACTGCTGCACCAGATCGTCGAAACTGGCGAGCTGATCCTGGATGAATATGAAAAGGTGGCGGCCATCCGCCGCAGTTCCGGCGAGGCGCTGGATAAAGCCGACGCACAAACCCGCGCCCTGCTGAAACAGATCCAGCCCGACAGCTGGACCACGCCACAACCGTTCGTGCAGGGTCTGGCGGACATTCGCAAGATGCGCGGCCATCTGCTGACCATCGGTGAATACCGCTATATCGACAAGAACAGAATTACGGAACTGGATCAGCAGCTGGACAAGGCGCGGCTGCAGCTGTCGCAGCGCACGGTGGAGTTTCTGGCAAAAGAGGAAGCGCTGAAGCCGCTGTACCGCGATCTGGGTGAGCTGGACAAACAGATTGCTGCGATTGCCATTCGCGCCGAACTGGAAGCGCCGTTGCAGAAGCTGGATCAGCTGAGTCAGGGCCTGGATCTGCTCACCGAAACCATCAGCGGCATCACCTCGGCCGAAGCCAACACCCGCACCCGTATCATCGACGCCATTTCCGCGCTGTATTCACAACTGAACCAGGTGCGGGCGCGGGCGCAGAACCAGGTGAAAAATCTGGGTTCTGCCGAGGCGCTGGCGCAATTTTCCGCCCAGTTCAAGTTGCTGGCGCAAAGCGTTACCAACGGACTGGCGCTGTCGAACACACCGGAGCGCTGCGACGAACAGCTGTCGCGCATCATGACCCAGCTGCAGGAGCTGGAAAGCCAGTTCGGTGAACACGACGAGTTCCTCGCTGACATCCTAGGCAAGCGCGAGGAAATTTTTGAAAGTTTCGAAACCCACAAGCAGCAGCTGCTGGATGAGCGCCAGCGCCGGGCGCAGACGCTGCTGGATGCCGCCAACCGCATCATCGACGGCATCAAGCGTCGCAGCGGCAAGTTCCGCAACGAGGACGAGCACAATACGTTTTTCAGTTCCGATCCGCTGGTGGAAAAACTGCGGCAGCTGGCGCAGCAACTGCGCGGACTGGATGACAGCGTCAAGGCCGATGATATTGAAGCGCGACTGAAGGCGCTGAAGGATCAGTCGGTGCGCGGCCTGCGCGACAAGGCCGATATTTACGAAGCCGACGGCAATGTGGTGAAGTTGGGGCCGTTGCACCGTTTCAGCGTCAATCAGCAGGAACTGGATCTGACTCTGTTGCCCCGCGATGGCGCGCTGTATTTTCATCTCACCGGCACGGATTTTTATGAAGCGCTGGATGCGGAAACGCTCGCCGGCACGCAGGCGTTCTGGTCCATGTCGCTGCCGTCGGAAAACCAGCAGGTGAGCCGGGCGGAATATCTGGCCTATTCTGTGCTGCGCCATGCCGAAAGTGGCACCGAACAGCTTTCACTGGACCAGTTGCGGCAGGCACGGCAACAGCCCGACGGTTTGTTGAACTGCGTGCGCCGCTATGCCGAACCGCGCTATCGCGAAGGTTATGAACGGGGCATTCACGATCATGACGCCACGCTGATTCTGGACCAGCTGCTGCCGCTGTATGAAATGGCCGACCTGTTGCGCTTCGATCCGCCCACCCGCGCGCTGGCCACGCTGTTCTGGAGCCGCTATTGCCGTGATGCGCACACCGGCATCTGGCCGGCACGGGCGCAATCGGCGCTGCACATGCTCAACCTGTTTGGTTCCGCCAACGCGCTGCAGCAGTTGCAGAATGAAATCCAGCAGCAGCTGCGGGATTTTCTGCACCAGCAGCAGATCGAAACGGATTCTGCCCAAAGCGCCCGCGCCGCCCAGTACCTGCTGCGGGAACTGGCGCGGCCACAGGCGGAATTTGTGATCACCCGCGCGGCGCTCACGCTGGTGGAGCAGCTGCGCATGGCGCTCAATACCGCCAACGCCGCCGCTACTTTTGATGAAACGGTGAAAAATCTGCAGGAACAGCCCGGTGCCGCCTGGCGCTTCGTGCTGGGCTGGGTGCAGGCGTGGCTGCACAGGCAGGCCGACAGCGCGTCGACACATAACACCTTGACACCTTATGCCGAAGAAGCCGCTGCCCGCCTGCTGGTGGATACCCGCCTGCGCTGGCAGCCGCGCGAACTCAACCTGCAGTTCAGCGTGGAAAAATTATTGTCGTCCCACGCCACTATCCAGCAGGGCAATCTGCCCATCCGGCTGGATGAATTTCTGCTGCGCCTGCAGCAGCATGCCGATCACACCGTACCGACCTATCTGCAGTTTCTGGAAACCCGCCAGCGCATCATCGAGCAGGAAAAACGCCGGCTGCGGCTGGACCAGTTCAAGCCGCGCCCGCTCTCGTCCTTCGTGCGCAACAAGCTGATCAGCGAATCCTACCTGCCCATCATCGGCGCCAACCTAGCCAAGCAGATGGGCACCGTGGGCGAGAACCGGCGCACCGATCTGATGGGTCTGCTGATGCTGATCTCGCCGCCGGGTTACGGCAAAACCACGCTGATGGAATATGTCGCCCACCGTCTCGGTCTGATCTTCATGAAGATCAACTGCCCGTCGCTGGGCCATCAGGTGGATTCCCTTGATCCGCAGCAGGCACCGAACGCCACCGCGCGGCAGGAGCTGGAAAAGCTCAACCTGGCGCTGGAAATGGGCAACAACGTGATGCTGTACCTGGATGACATCCAGCACACCAATCCTGAGTTCCTGCAGAAATTCATTTCCCTGTGCGATGGCACGCGCCGCATTGAAGGCGTGTGGAAAGGTGTCACCAAAACCTACGACATGCGTGGCAAGAAATTCTGCGTCGGCATGGCGGGCAACCCGTATACCGAAAGCGGCGAGCTGTTCAAGATTCCCGACATGCTGGCCAACCGCGCCGACATCTACAACCTGGGTGACGTGCTCGGTGGCATGGAGGAAGTCTTCGCGCTCAGCTACATCGAAAACAGCATGACCTCGAATCCGGTGCTGGCGCCGCTGGCCACCCGCGACATGGCGGATTTCTACTGCTTTGTCGATGCCGCCCGCGGTCGCGCATTCAACGAAGTGGAGCTGAAACATCCCTATTCCGCCGCTGAATCCCGCGAGATCATCGAGACGTTACAGAAACTTTTCCGCATCCAGCAGGTGGTGCTGAAAGTGAACCAGCAGTACATCGCCTCCGCCGCGCAGGACGACAAATTCCGCACCGAGCCGCCGTTCAAGCTGCAGGGCAGTTACCGCAACATGAACAAGATGGCGGAAAAGATTTCAGCAGTGATGACGGACGCGGAGCTGCTCACCCTGATCGACGATCACTATCTGGGTGAAGCGCAGCTGCTCACATCCGGCACCGAGGCCAACCTGCTCAAGCTGGCGGAATTGCGTGGCAATATGCAGGAAGCGCAGCAGCAACGCTGGCAGGCGATCAAAAAGGAATTCCAGCGTCTGAAGCAAACCGGTGGCGACGAGGCCGATGTTGGCACCCGCGTGGTGATGCAGCTGCATGCGCTGGGGGAAGCGGTTGGCCAGGTCAGTGCAACGTTGAACGACTCGCGCACTGCGCAACAGAACGAGCATTTGAAAACGTTGGTGCACAGCGTGGAGCAGAACCAGCAGCAGGTAAGCAAACGCATCGAAAAAGCGCTGCAAGCCTTCGCAGAAGCCGCAGCGCAGATGCGCTGTGAAGTGGAGGTGATCAACCAGCCTGTCCCCGGCATCGACCTGATGCTGAAAACGCTGGCCGACACGCTGGAAAACAGCATCTACCCGCTGGTGAAAACCATGGATGGCAAACTGGGACTGGACCTGCGCACCCACGACAAGATGCAGCAGGTGCTGGATCAGCTGCGCACGCTGGATGCGCGGGTCAAAACCAGCCCGCCTCAGGGCAAATAGGTAAATTCGGCGAATTCGCTGGTGCCGATCAGCAGCGCGTTTTCATCGTGCGCCGTGACGCGCCAGCGGTACTGCTGACCTGGCTGCAGCTGCTGGCGGGCCAGTTCCGACAGATACAGCTGGGTGCGATCAGGGCTGCTGATCATGCGCACCACAAATTCTGCACCGTCCACCGCGTCTTCCACATCATCGTTGCCGGATTTGAAAATCTGCACCTGATACGCCACCGCGCCTTTCAGCTTGTTCCATTTCAGCGGCGTCTGTGGCGTCAGCGTCATCGAGAGGGCCGTGAGCAGTTCGATCTCCACCGTGGTGCGGGGCGCATCTTTGCCGTCGATGCGGTAATCGATTTCGGCCATCAGTTCCGGTTCCGGACATTGCCCATCGATATGCAACTGGTCCGACACCACGATCAGCGGCTGCACGCAAAACCGCAGCCGGTAATTGCCCGGTTCCTGGGTGGGCAGTTCCGGGCTCACCAGAAATTCCCGTTGCGCCAGTTTCAGCTGCCGGCGCACCTGTGCCAGGGTGGTGAACACCGGTTTGGCGCCGGTGCCGACTTCGCTGGCGATCTGCCAGGTGCCCTGCAGCAGGCCGGTGCCGGAATAGCGCAGGTCCAGCTTGGCGCGCAGGGAACTGCCGGGGGAAAAACGCTTCTTGTTGCGGGCGTTGGCAAAGCGCAGGTTGAGTTTGTGGATGAACAGGCCGGCGGCAGGGGTGCGCGGCGTGGTGGGGTCGGCGGCACCGGTCAGGGTGATGATCAGGTTGGCGCTGGCGGCGGCGGTCTTGTTGCCGGTATCGCTGGCGCTGGAACCGAATGCGCGCTGGTAGGACACGGCCGAAATGCCTTTCGCCTCCCATTCCTGCAGTTGCGCTGGCGTGAGGGCCAGCACCTCGTCGAAATGCAGAGGCCCGGAGCCTTCGGTGCGGTTGAACGGTGTGGCCACCGTGTGCAGGATGGCGCCGGTGACCGGATCAGTGAGCAGGCCCTGGGCCGAAAATGCGCCGCCCGCGTGGGCCGGGCTGGTGGATACCACCCATTTCAACGTGAGTGAGCCGCCCTGGGCAACATCGAGCGTGCCCTGTTTCGGGCTCACAGTGACGCCGCTCACCGCCGCGAAGGCCAGTGAGGCAGGAAGCAATACGGATAACAGTGCGAACAGCAGGTTCGCCAAACGATGACGCGACAGCATGACCGGTTTCAGCCCCAATTCCCTGATCCGACGTGGCGGGTAGTCTAACCATAGGACTATTGCGTGGCAATTTTGCAAGCCAATTGACTGTCTGGAGATCGCCGGGTGCTAGTCGTGAAAGGTGTCCTGGCTGTTGACGCCCAGGTGTTCCAGCCGTGCTGCCATGTCGTCGAAATCCAGGTCGCTCAGGCCCACATAGGCCAGCAGATCGTGGCAGATGGCGTTCCATTCGTGATCCTCCGCCTGTCCGCCCAGGGTCGAGTGCAGGCCGCAGATGTGCTCCGCCATCTTCAGGATTGCCAGCAGGGTTTTCTTGCCGCCGTCGTAAGTGGCGCGGGTGGACTCGCGGAAAATGTCCTCGCTGCTGTGGTGTTCGGCGATCACTTCGCACAGGTCCGGCGGCAGGCTCCAGGATTTCGCCACGAAATAGCCCACCACCGCATGGTTGGTCTTCAGCTTGCGGTTCTCGGTGTCGATCACCCGCTCGCCGGGATGGGAATAGGATTCGCGCATGATGTCGGGGTAGTCGGCATGGGCGCGCATCAGCAGTGGCACGCCGCAATTGTGGAACAGGCCCAGGCAATAGGCCTTGTCTGGCGACTGGTAGCCAATGTTGCGGGCGATGGTGGCAGAGACGGACGCAATGTCCATGGCGCTGTCCCAGAAGCCGCCCATGGCAATGATGGTTTCGTCGTCCATCTCGCCCTTGATCGACAGGCCCTCGGTGATGCGGATGATGGTCTGCAGGCCCAGGATGCGTACCGCCTGCTCAATCGAGGTAATCCGGTTTTTCAGGCCGAACAGGCTGGAGTTCACCACCTTGAGGATGGTGCCCGCCAGACCCACGTCGTGACTGATCAGCTTGCCGATCCGGTTGATGTCCGGGTTCGGCATCGCCTGTTCCATGTGAATGTCGACAATGATCTGCGGCTGCGGCGGCACGGTGATCCCGCGCAGGATGCGCTGGATTTTCTCGTCGTCCAGTGGGGTGGGGTCGCTCATTCCGGTATACTTGCCCGTTCCTGAATTCAAGCACTGCAATTCAGTGTAGCAGCCGTCCCCTGCATTGCCCTTTGCCCAGCCGAGTCCGCACCGTGTCTTCAAAATCGCAGTCCCCAGAATCGCAGCAACCAGAATCACTCCCCCGTATCCGCTTGAAAGCCAAGGAAGATCGCCGCCTGAAGGGTGGACATCTGTGGATCTACAGCAACGAAGTGGATATCGCCGCCACGCCACTGAAAGACCTGGAACCCGGCTGCGAAGTGGTGGTGGAAACTGCCGGCGGCCTGCCCCTGGGACGTGGTTATGCCAACCCGCACTCGCTGATCTGCTGCCGCCTGCTCAGCCGCGACTGGCGGTGTGCGCTGAACCAGAAGCTGCTGGCGGAGCGCCTGCAGGAGGCGCTGTCCCTGCGCGAAACCGTGTACAGCAAACCTTTTTACCGGCTGGTGTACGGTGACAGCGACGGCCTGTCCGGCCTGGTGGTGGACCGCTTCGGCGATTATCTGGTGGCGCAGCTCAACACCGCCGGCATGGAGCGCCTGAAGCAGCCGCTGCTGGCGGCCCTACAACAGGTGCTGAAGCCCAAGGCCGTGCTCTGGCGCAACGACAGCCCCCTGCGCGAGCAGGAAGGCCTGCCGCTGGCGGTGGAAGTGGCAGCGGGCGAATGGCCTGATCAGTTGGTGCTGGAAGAAAACGGCGTGCAGTTCCAGGTGGACAGCCGCGAAGGCCAGAAGACAGGCTGGTTCTACGATCACCGCGAAAACCGCCGCGAGCTGATGCGCTGGGTGAAAGGCCGCAAGGTGCTGGACGTGTTCTCCTACGTCGGCGGCTGGGGCTTGCAGTGCATGGCTGCCGGTGCCAGCGAGCTGTTCGCGGTGGACGCATCGGAATCTGCGCTGGATCAGCTGCAGGCCAACGCCGAGCGCCAGGGCATCGTGGACAAGGTGACCACGCTGGAAGGCAACGCCTTTGATGTGCTGGAAGCGCTGCTGGCAGACGGCCACAAGTTCGACGTGGTGATCATCGATCCGCCCGCGTTCATCAAGCGCAAGAAGGATTTCAACAACGGCCTCAGTGCCTACAAGAAGCTGAATACGCTGGCGATCCGGTTGCTGGAACAGAACGGGTTTCTGATGTCCGGCTCCTGCTCCATGCATTTGCCGGAAGAGATCTTGCTGGACACGGTGCGCGGCGCTGCCCGCCATGTGGACCGTCACGCCCAGCTGCTGTTCCGTGGCAGCCAGGGCCCGGATCATCCGATCCACCCCGCCATTCCCGAAACCCAGTACCTGAAGGCGATGCTGTTCCGGATCAGTCCGGCCCTGTAAACGCCAGCGTCAGGAGATTGGGCGCAGCGACATCAGCGGCCAGTTGCGCCGGCGGGCTTCGTCCTGCAGGCGCTCGTCCGCATCCACCACGAAGGGGTGGGTCACTTCCTCCAGCAGCGGCAGGTCGTTGATGGAATCCGTGTAGAAATAGCTGTCGTCCAGCGTGTGCTCGGTGTCTTCCAGCCACTGGTGCAGCCGTTGCACCTTGCCTTCCCGGTAGCAGGGGATGCCCTTCACCCGGCCGGTGTAGCGGTCGCCCAGGATTTCCGGATCGGTGGCCAGCAGGTCGTCCACGGCCATGGAGCGGGCGATAGGCGCAGTGATGAAGCGGTTGGTGGCGGTGATGATCAGCAGGAAATCGCCCCGCTCGCGGTGTTGCTGCAGCAGCCCGTCGGCCTTGGCCTGACGCATGGGGGTGATGAATTCGCGCATGAACTGGCGGTGCATCAGCTCCAGCTCCTGCACTGGAAAGCGGGTCAGGGGTTCCAGCGCGAAGGCCAGATATTCGTGGATATCCAGGGTGCCCTGCTTGTACTGCTCGTAAAAATGATCGTTCTGGCGCTGGTAGAAGGACGGATCGACAATCTGTTGCCGCACCAGGAATTCCCCCCAGGCGTGATCACTGTCTCCGTTCAGCAGGGTGTGGTCGAGATCGAATATGGCCAGGCTCATCGGTACCTCGTCAGTGCGCGAAAGGGGAGCGAATGCAAATCACGGCAGGATGATACGCAGTGTATCAGCTTGCCGTGGCAGGGAAAATGCACGTTCATTTTCAGGGCTTTCAAAAACTTAGAAAAATCAAATGAATATGTCTATAGTATAGTGGAGCCATCGGCATCTGTCGGGAATCTGTTGCCCGATTGCGCAGTTGTGCGGCGGCACGGACTAAGGTATTTATTACCGATAAACAGATTCGGAAAACGGCAACGTGATAGATGAGGATGGATTCAGGCCAAACGTCGGGATCATACTGGCGAATCGACAGGGCCAGGTGCTGTGGGCACGCCGGGTGGGTCAGGACGCGTGGCAGTTTCCCCAGGGCGGCATTGCCGAGAACGAATCCCCGGAACAGGCTCTCTATCGCGAATTGCATGAGGAAATCGGCCTCAGGGACAGCGACGTCGAGATCGTCAGCTGCACTGAAGGCTGGTTGCGCTACCGTCTGCCAAAGCGTTTTCTGCGCTACCGCAGCCGTCCGCTGTGTATTGGCCAGAAACAGAAATGGTTTTTATTGATGCTGACCGGCAATGAAAGCCAGGTCAGTTTTGCCTATGGCAATCCGCCGGAGTTCGATGACTGGCGTTGGGTTAGTTACTGGTATCCGCTGAACCAGGTGGTGTCCTTCAAGCGTGAGGTGTACCGCAAGGCGTTGAAAGAGCTCGCGCCTTCCTTGCACGCAGTGGTGGGACAGCGTTTGGCGGAATGACCGCATAACGATTAAAAACGGGAATTTGCCGCTGCACGGCCGTGAGGCTTCTGCACTGGCACGAGAGAGCGCGAGCATGCTGGAAACCCTGAGGCGAATCGTTCAAGAGGTCAACGCCGCCCCCGATCTGTCGGCGGCCCTCGAAGTCATGGTGTCGCGCGTGCGCAAATCCATGGGCACCGAGGTGTGCTCCATCTATCTGCTCGACCACGGCGCCAACCGCTATTACCTGATGGCCACCGAGGGCTTGAACAAGTCCGCTGTCGGTAATGCCACCCTGCATTTCTCCGAGGGCCTGGTGGGCCAGGTGGGGATGCGGGAAGAGCCCATCAACCTGGACGACGCTCCCAGCCACCCCAAATTCCGTTACCTGCAGGAAACCGGCGAAGAGCCGTTCCATTCCTTTCTGGGCGTGCCCATCATTCACCACCGCAAACTATTGGGCGTGCTGGTGGTACAGCAGCGGGAAAGCCGCAAGTTCGATCAGCAGGAAGAAGCGTTTCTGGTGACCATCTCGGCCCAGCTGGCGGCGGTGGTGGCCCATGCGGAAGCCACCGGTGCCATCGACGGCATCTTCGGCAACAAAGGCACACTCACCGCGAAATTCGATGGTGTGGCCGGCTGCACCGGGGTGGCGATTGGCCGTGCCCATGTGGTGTATCCGCCCGCCAATTTCAAATCCGTGCCCGATCGTGCCGCCAAGAACATCAAGAAGGAACTGCGTGCGCTGAATGAAGCGCTGAAATCCGTGCGCACCGAAATTCGCGCCCTGGGTGAAAAGGCGTTGCTGACGCTGCCGCCGGAAGAGCAGGCGCTGTTCCAGGTGTACGAACGCATGCTGGATGACGCCGCACTGGCGGGCGAGATCCGCGCCCGCATTGAAGCCGGCAACTGGGCTCAGGGCGCGTTGCGGGAAGTGGTGCTGAAACACGTGGCGGCGTTCGAATCCATGGAGGATTCCTACCTGCGCGCCCGCGCCTCCGATGTGCGCGATCTGGGCCTGCGCATTCTGGCGTATCTGCAGCAGTCGAAGCCGCAGAACACCACCGTGCCGCCGAACACCATCATCGTCGGCGATGACATCACGCCCACCATCTTTGTCGATATTCCCCGCGACCGCATTCTCGGCATCGTGTCGCAGCATGGCTCCAGCAACAGCCACATGTCGATCGTGGCGCGTTCGCTGGGTATTCCCACCGTGGTGGGCGTGGGTGATGTTCCGCTGTCGCGCCTGGAAGGGCTGGAGCTGATCGTCGATGGTCATCGTGGCGAAGTGATCGTGTCGCCCAGCGGCGAAGTGCTGCGCCAGTACCGGGCCATCATCGACGAAGAGAAGCAGCTGTCGAAGGAACTGGAGGTGGTGGCGGACCTGCCCTGCATCACCACCGATGGCCACCGCATCACGCTGTACGTGAACACCGGGCTGATGGCGGACGTGGGCATTTCGATCCAGCGCGGTGCCGAGGGTGTGGGCCTGTACCGCACCGAGATTCCGTTCATGGTGCGCGACCGTTTTCCGTCGGAACTGGAGCAGATGGAAATCTACCGCCAGCAGCTGGAAGCGTTTCATCCCGCCAGTGTCACCATGCGCACGCTGGATATCGGCGGTGACAAGGCGTTGCCGTATTTTCCCATTCATGAAGACAACCCGTTCCTGGGCTGGCGCGGCATTCGCGTGACGCTGGACCATCCGGAAATTTTCCTGGTGCAGATACGCGCCATGTTGTGGGCCAGCGAAAGCCTGGACAACCTGCGCATCATGCTGCCGATGGTGAGTTCGATCACCGAGATCGAGGAGGCGATGCACCTGATCCACCGCGCCTATCTGGAGGTGCTGGAAGAGGGTGCCCATGTGGTGATGCCGCAGGTGGGTGTGATGATCGAGGTGCCCGCCGCGGTGTACCAGTGCCGCGAGTTCGTGCAGCAGTGCGATTTTGTGTCGGTGGGCAGCAACGATCTGACGCAATACATTCTGGCGGTGGATCGCAACAATCGTCGAGTAGCCAATCTGTACCACGCGTTTCATCCCGCCGTGCTGCGCGCGCTGCAGACGGTGGTGACGGAAGTGAAGGCCGAGGGCAAGCCGGTGTCGATCTGTGGTGAGCTGGCGGGCGATCCGCGCGGGGCGATTCTGCTGATGGCGATGGGTTATGACACGCTGAGCATGAGCGCCAGCAGTTTGCTGCGGGTGAAATGGGTGTTGCGCAAGATTGGCCTGGCGCGGGCCAAGGAAATCCTGCAGCAGGTGTGGACCATGGACAATGCCCAGGTGATCCGCAGCCACATGGATTTGATGATGGAAAGGGCGGGGCTGGGCAGCTTTATCCGGCCCATGCATTTTCCCGGGCCGGCGAAAGAGCCGACGACGTAATACAAGTGCCGGCGGTGCCAATCAGTGTCGCGGCGGTATTGCCGCGACAGGTTTGAACGATCCGTTTATAACAATCTGCCGCGCTATTTTCCTGCCTTCAGTTTTTCCGCTTCCAACACCGACACTTTCACGCCGATCACCAGCACGCCGACGGCTTCCTTGTTGTACAGCATGGGCACGGAAATCTGCACCGCAGTCTGCTTGGTGCTTTCGTCTTCTTCCACGTCGCCGATAAAGATTTCACCCTTGCCGCCGGCGAAGGCCTTGGTGAATTTGTCCTCGTCGCCCTGCCAGTAATCGCTGGTGGCGGGGTAGGCCGCCACATTGGCGCCCTTGGCATCGGTGACGAAGGCTTCGTTGTACACATCCGACTGCTGCACGATGATATTTTTCAGAAACGCGCCCACTTTGTTGTCCTGCAATTCCTGGATCAGCGGCGATTTGCCGGCCTTCCATTCCTCGTCGATTTTCTGGATTTCTTCCAGGCTGGCGTTGGCGCGGTTCTGTTCGCGGATGGCGTCGAGAAACATGGCGTTCTTGGTGAGGAACATGAGGCCGTCGATGCGGGGTTTGAGGATTTTCTGCAGTTCGGCCTGGGCCATTTCGGCCTGGGAGACGGCAGGCAGCAGGGCAAGTGAAGCAAGAAGGGCAACTTTCAACATCCTGATCATAGTGGAACTCCTCGTGCGATGGGCATTCGTTTTGAAGCTTAGTCCGTGACAATGGGTTTGCAACGGCCAGCGGGCGGGTGTACCGAAGGTGTGACGCAAGGATTTGAATTGGCAATCGTTTTCGCTATTTGCTCACCGGCCGTTTCTGCAGTTTGCGCTGCAGGGTGCGGCGGTGCATGTTGAGGGCGCGGGCAGTGGCGGAGATGTTGCCGTCGTGTTCCAGCAGCACCCGTTGCAGGTGTTCCCATTCCAGCCGGTCTACCGACAGCGGGTTTTCCTGCAGGGCGTTGCTGTCGGTTGTGTTGTCGGCGTCGTCCTGCAGCAGGGCCAGGATGTCGGTGGCGGTGACCGGTTTGCACAGGTAGTTTTCGGCGCCGCGCTTGATGGCGTCCACGGCGGTGGCGACGCTGGCGTAGGCGGTGAGCATGACTACCCGGGCGTCCGGCTGGAGCGTCAGGATCTGCTGCAGCAGTTTCAGGCCGCTCTCGCCGTCCAGGTTCAGATCCAGCAGGATCAGGTCGAAGCGTTTGTGCTGCAGCGTGTGCAGGGCACTGGCACTGTCGCGGGCGGTGGCCACTTCGGTGCCGCGCCGTTGCAGGGAGCGGCCCAGTGTCTGCAGGAACAGGGAATCGTCGTCGATCAGCAGCAAGCTGGGGATGGCGGTCATGGGGTTTCCGTTCCTGCCAGTGGCAGGCGCACTTCGGTCACAGTGCCGCTGGCGCCGGGGCGGGTGGATGGCAGCAGGCGCAGGGTGCCGCCCAGCCGGTTGATGGTGGCGTGGGACAAAAACAGGCCCAGCCCCAGGCCGTCCTGGCGCGAGGTGACGAAGGCTTCCCCCAGTTGTGGCAGAACAGCGTCGGGCACGCCCGGGCCGGTGTCGGTGATGCGCAGGCAGATGCTGTTGCCCTGCTGTTCGAAGGCGAGTTCAGGATCGGTGGCGCTGACGCGGGCGGCGTTATCCAGCAGGTTGAGCAGGGCCTGGTCCAGAGTTTCGTCACCGACAACGGTGCAGGCAGGCGGCTGGCCCATCACGCGCAATTCCCGCGCCGGGTGCAGCAGGTTGAACTGCTGGCGCAGGCGCTGGGTGAGCTGGTCGATGGCCACCGGTTCGCGCACGTCGTTCCGCAAATTATCAGCCTTGCGCATCATGCCGTGCAGGGTGGCCTTGCAGGTGTGAATCTGTTGCGCCATCAGCTGCAGATCCTGCTGCAGGTCGGGCCGGTCTGCCAGCGCGTCTTTCAGATCGTCGGTGAGTACCGCGAGGGTGGAAAGCGGAGTGCCGAGTTGATGCGCGGCGCTGGCGGCGAAAGTCGCCAAGGCGATCAGCTTTTCGTCCTGCAGGATTTTTTCCTGCTGGCGCGCGATCTGGTCGCGCTGGCGGCGCATGGACTGCGCCAGCGGCAGCACCAGTCCGACGATCAGCAGCACCGACACCGCGAAGGTGATCCACATTCCCAACAAATGCAGCTGCATGAAATGGTCGCTGGCACCGGCGTGGTTGTGGTGCGCTTGGCCGGCCATATTGCTACCCATATCAAGTGGAATGAAATATTCAGTCAGCGCGGTGTAGAGCAGCAGCACGCTGATGGCGATCAGTGCCGTAGCCTGCCACCCCAGCAGGGCGGCACCCATGGCCAGGGGCACCAGCAGCAGGGAAATCACCGGATTGGTGTGGCCACCGGCGTCGTGCAGGAACCAGCCCAGCAGGCCGATGGAGCAGAACAGCAACAGCAGGTAAAGCGCCTCCGGTACCGATGCGCGCCGGCGCCAGGCGATAAAAGTGGCGACGGTCAGCAGCGTCTGGGTCGGCAGCAGCAGCCAGTGCAGGCGCGCGGGCAGTTCAATTTTCTGCAGGTGGAAAGCGAGACTGGCCGTGAGCATCACGGCCAGCAGGATGCACATGTACCAGGTGAGGTAGCGCAGGCTGTCCCGTTGCAGGGGAGCCTGCCACCAGGACGGGGGCGCGAGGGTTACCGGTTGTTTCATGGGGTGGACCAGGGGGTCTCCTGCCAGATCGGGTCCGCGCCGACAGGATCGATGCGGGTGGGATTGCCCGCATTATACACGCCGGCCCGCGCGCAGTTGGCTGTCGCGCGGGTGGGTGTGGTTGTTTCAGTTTTGCAGTGCCTTGGGTTTGAACAGTTTCACCAGTACCGGCAACACGATCAGCGTCAGCAACGCGCACACGATCATGGTGCCGGCGATCAGCAGGCCCAGGCGTCCGGTGGAGCCGTAGTGCGACGCCACCAGCACACAGAAGCCCAGCGCCAGACACACCGAGTTCACCATGATCGGCCAGGAGGCATGCTCGATGGCGGCTTCGATGGCCTGGGCCAGGGGCTTGCCTTCGCCGGTGGCGCGCTTGATATACGACAGCAGATGGATCGCATAGTCGATGCCGATACCGAACACGATGCCGGTGATCAGCGCGGTGCCGATGTCGATATCCAGCCCCAGCCCGTTCATGGTGCCGAAGTTGATCAGGATAGTCAGCGCCAGCGGAATGACGCTGAGCACGCCGGTCCACCAGGAGCGGAACAGCAGGATCATCACGCCGGCGATCAGCAGCGTGGCAATGGTCAGGCTGCTGATCTGGCCATTCACGATTTCATCCGTGCTGGTCACCATGATCTGGCCGAAGCCGGCAACCTGCATTTTCACGTCGGCGGGCAGCACGGTTTTGGCGTATGCCTCCACATCCTGCAGCACGGCGCGTACTTTCGAGGACTGGTCGGTATGGGACAGTGCCACCAGTCGCGCGTTCTGGTAATTCTCATCCAGCGAGTCGCGGATTTCCTGACCGTTACCGTTTTCATAGAGCAGGAAATATTGCGCAATCAGCTCCGGCGACATATCCGCCGGCAGGGCGTAGTCGGTGTCGTTGAGCAGCTGGTGAATGCGCTTCACCAGATTGCTGGGCGAGCCCACGTAACCGATGATCTCGTGCTGTTCAAACCGCTGCGCGATCTGGTCCATGGCGACGATCACATCGGGCTGGGTGAAACGGCGTTCATCGGCCGCGCTGAACCAGACGTTGATCGGCACGGTGCCGCCGAAGTGACGATTCAGGATTTCGTCGTCCTGACGGATGCGGGTGTCCTCGCTGAACTGCACGATGTTGTGGTTGTCCACGCGCACTTCGCTCGACAGATAGGTGGTGAACGCAGCGACGGCAGCCGTGGCCGCCAGCACCAGCAGCGGTGCGCGTCCCAATGTCAGGTACAGTTTGCCGAAACCACGGTTGACGGGATTCATCAGCGCGCTCTGCTTGTTCTCGCTGGCGTTGGCCGGCTGTTTCAGCAGCGGCAGGATGGCGGGCAGCAGGGTGACGGAAATGATGAAGGCGAATACCGCACCGACGGCGATGAAAATACCGAACTCGCGCACGAACACCAGGCTGGTGTACGCCAGCGCGATGAAGCCGAAGAAATCGGTGAGACTGGTCATGAACATCGGTTTCATCAGATGGCGCAGTGCCACCTTCGCCGCTTCCACCCGGTCATGGGTGTTGAGCAGGCCGTAATATTCTGTCAGGTAATGAATGGAATCGGCCACCGCAATAGTCATCAGGAACACCGGCAGGCTGGCGGTGACGATATTCACGTCGATGCCGAACATGGCCATGAAACCCATGGTCCAGAGCGTGGACAGCGTGCACACCGTCATGGTCAGCACCACCGCTTGCAGACGGCGGAAGCTGATGAACAGGATCAGACAGATCACCGTGGACACCAGCGGGAAAAACAGCATGTTGTCCTGCTGGATGATCTGCGCGATCTGGGCAGTCACCATCGGCGGACCGGAAAAATGCAGCTGCGCATCGCCGCCGGCTTCCGCCAGCAGTTTTTCAATGGCGGCGTACACCGCCTGCATGCTGGGCGAGTCGTCTTCGGCGATATTCAGTTCCACCTGCATGTTGGTGGCCTTGCCATCCTGCGACACGATCACGCCCACCAGCAGCGGATTGGCCATGATGTGCTGTTGCAGCGCCTGCAGTCCGGCACTGTCCGACGGAATCCGTTCGATCAGGGAATCGATGGCCAGATCGTCGCCGTCCACCCGGATGTCTTCCACGGTGAACAGGCTGCGCACGCGCTTCACGGGCCGCGCACGCACGATGATGTCGTCGATTTTTTTCAGTTCCTGGGCGGTCAGGGTCTTCGCGGTTTTGCCGTGCTGTGCGAGTTGACGCAGCGGCTCCACGTCGTCCAGCCCGATGCCGTTTTCCGCAACCCTGGCCACGATGGCCTGTGCTTCGGCGTCGTCGCCCGCGATGCTGCGCAAGCGTTCCAGGTCGCTGTCGCTGGCAAATGAAATCCGTTCCAGCTGCTGCGTCAGTTTTTGCACCAGTTCCAGATTGGCGGTGGTGAAAATGCCGTTCTTTTCATCCACCAGCGCCACGAAGGCCTGTTCTTCCGTGTTGGTGAAAATGCTTTTGATTTCAGACTCGGTGACGCGCACCGGATGGTCCGGCGAAATGAAATACGGCGTGGCGTTGATGCCGATGTTGACGAGAAACACACTGAAGAAAATGGTGAAGCCGGCCAGCAGGCCCAGCACCAGATGACGATACTGGGTGACCCACACCAGATAGGTTTCCATGAAGGCCGCAGCTCGGGGTTTGGGAAAGAAGCGGCCGGTGCGGGTGATGAAATCACGGTATTCCGCGCCGAAGCTGGACTGGCTCAGATTGCGTTCCTCACGCGCGGCGGTGTGATTCAGGATCAGGATCTGGTAGGACAGCAGCAGCAACTGGAACCAGTGCGGCGCGATCATCAGCGCGGCGGTGTGGGCGATGATGAATGACGTGTAAAACGGATGCCGGATAAAACGGTAAGCGCCCCAGGTGACGATGGTGCGCGGCGCGTCGTTGTCCTGATGCCACAGGGCCAGCGGAATGCGGTGCGTGCCCATCGTCAGCGAGATCAGCGCGATGGAGCCGCAGCTGAGCAGCACGCCCAGGGTTTTCATGCTGGCGTACATTTCGCTGTCCAGGGCCAGGTTCGGCTCCAGATAGCCCCAGTACACACCGAACAGGGAAACCGGCCACAGAAACAGCGGCAACCCGGTGATGAACCACATCAGGTTGAACGAGCCGTCCTTGCGGAAGAAAAACGCCGGTGTGGCGCCGATATATAAAAAGTTAAAGGTCAATAATATGACCGCAGACAATTCCACGCAGTACTCCTTCCCTATGATGATTAACCGTTACGAATGCGAAATTACGAATGCGAAGCCGACAGTTGTTGCTGCACCAGCGGCGCTTTCACCTTGCCGGTGCGGGTTTTGGGCAGTTCTTCCAGTTGTACGATCACCTGCACCGGCCGCTTGTAAGACGACAGCTCGCGACACAGGCGCTGCACTTCCTGTTCGCACAACGTTTGCAGATCCGCCAGATTTTTCGATTCCCGCAGCTGGGCCTGGGGCACGATCACCGCACTCACCTGTTCGGTCAGTTTGCCCGGCATGGATGGATGCGGTACCTTCAGGCCGGTTACGCACAGCTCCTGGAACAGCAGGCTGGCGGACAGCGCTTTCTCCACCTCTTCCGGATACACCTTCTTGCCGCCATCGAGCACGATCAGGTTTTTCTTGCGGCCGGTGATGAACAGGTAACCGTCGTCGCAGACATAGCCCAGATCGCCGGTGTGGAACCAGTCCTGCTGGTCGATTGCCTCGCGGGTGTAGGCGCGGTCATTGAAATAGCCGTTCATGATGCAGGGGCCTTTAATCAGGATCTCGCCGATTTTTTCCCCCGGCGCCGCCTCGATGCGGATGCTGCAGCCCGGCATGGCGCGACCCACCGAGCCACGCTTGATCTGTCCGGGTGAATTCACCGCCGCCACCGGGCTGGTTTCGGTGAGGCCATAGCCTTGCCAGGAACTGATGCCCAGGTTGTTGAAAAAGGTGAGTGTGGACGGGTCGAGTGTGGCGCCGCCCACGATCAGTGTGTTCAGTTTCGGCCCCAGCTCGCTGAGGATGAAACGGTTCAGAAAACGCCGCATCGGATTGGTCGGCGCCAGGCTGGATGCCAGCTGCATGCCCTGCAGCACGGTTGCGCCCCGCGTGCCGAGTTTGGTGGTGAAGTTGCGCTCGATGCCCTTGCGAATCATGTCCATCAACAGCGGCACCACGATCATGTGGGTGATGCCCCGCTGCTTCAGCGCATCCTTGATTTCGTTGGGCAGGATCGAATTCAGGTAATTGATGTGGGCGCCGCTGGCGAACGCCGCCAGAAAGCCGCAGGACAATTCCAGCAGATGGCTCAGCGGCAGGATCGACAGCAGTGCATCGCCGGGCTTCACACCGAACAGGTCGCGCAGCGACTGCATCTGGTGGAACAGGTTGCGCACGCTTGTCTCCACCGCCTTGGGCTGACCTGACGTGGCCGAAGTGAACGCGATCACGGCGGTGGAATTGGCGCTCAGCGAATGGGGGCGAAAACTGGCGGGGGCGGTTTCGAAGGTGCCGATGGCGCGGCTGTCGCGCTGGTTGTCCAGATCCAGCAGCACCAGCGGACCCTGCCACTGTGCCAGTTCCGCCGCCTGCTCCGCCACGCCCTGAAGCTTGGGCGACAGCATCAGCACGGCCGGCTGGGTGTGGCGGATGAAGGTGGCCAGTTCCTGGGCGGTGGACTTGGCGTCCACCGGAATGGCCACGGCGCCGGCATTCATGATGCCGAAGAAGGCCAGCGGCCACTCCAGACGGGATTCGGCAAAGATCATGCAGCGTGTATTGAGCCGTTTCTGCTCCAGCCAGTAGGCGATGGCATTGCTGCGGCGGGCGCAATTGCGAAAGTCCAGGCTGCGCCAGAGGCCCCCGCTGCGGTCAGAAAAGGCGGGAAAGCGGCCATATTCAACTGCGGCGGCCTGCAAAAGGTTCGAAAACGAAAATGATTTCAGGGAATCCGCAACAGGACTTTCCTTTTTGATACTAAAAATTGAACGATCCATGTCGTTATCCGCCCAAAAAATGGTCAATCAATGAAAGTTGAGTGTCTAAGGATATCCATTCTTGCGTGGCGGGACTTGTGCATATTCTTGAGTGATTTGTTAGCCATTGTAACGGGAGCGGATTTCATGATGCTGCCACAATGTTTTGTTTAGGCTGGGATTTGTAGCGTTTTTTTACCGTTAATTGACTGCCGGTCGGGAAATGACGAACATTGCCGGGCGTTTCACCGCTGGCTACATCTGCACTTGCCACTCCCAGATATGGCTAATATTTGAACAACATGTTGGGAATTGCACTATTATTAACCAATCGCGTTCGATTTTGTTCGTTTCAAGTGCTTGATCGGCGATGAGCAAAAGCGGTCTCTGACGTATAAAGGACGTAGTACATGAAGGACATCTATCTGAATTTCCCCGCTTTCCGGCTGGGCAGCCAGCGTCGTACCCTGGCGGAAGCCGAGGCGGCCAACGGCCTGTTCTCGGCTGCCAGTGCGCTGGAGGATGCCGGTTTTGGTACCCACCATGTCTGCCCCGAGGGCGAAAGCGCCTACGATCTGGCGCGGGGTGCTCTGGATGACATGCTCACCACTTACCCGGAAACCCGGGATCTGCTGCCCAAAATTGATCTGATCCTGTATGTCACCTGCCTGCCCCTGAACGGCAACAACGGCGATGTGCACCAGTTTGAGAGCAGCCGCGACGTCAAACACCTGATGGATTTTCCCGCCAGCCGCCTACAGGCGGATTTTGGCATGGACAACGCCTATGTCATGGGCATCAACCAGCAGGCCTGCACCGGCATGCTCGGTTCGATCCGCGTGGCCAGCGCAATGCTGCAGGCGGAACCGGACATGCAGCATATCCTCTGCATCACTGCCGACCGTTTTCCCCAAGGCGCTGCCTATGAGCAGGCCTACAACCTGATCTCCGACGGCGGTGCCGCCTGTATCGTCAGCCGTGAGGCGCGGGGTTACCGCTTCCTGGGCGCCCACCACATCACCAACGGCGCCATGGCCACGGCCAATGACGAGGAAACCGCTGGCTTCTATTTCAGCTACAGCCACCGCATGATCACCGAGCTGTGCCGCAAGGCCGGCATCACCCCGGCGGATGTGCAGTGGATCGTGCCCCAGAACACCAACCGCAAGGCGTGGCGCATTTTGTCCAGCGTGCTGCGCTTCGATTTCCAACGCATTTTGATGCCCACCATCGGTACTGCCGGCCACTGCATTTCCGGCGACAACATCATCAATCTGAAAACCGTGCAGTCCGAGGGCCAGATTCAGCCCGGCGACAAGATCCTGCTGCCGATGGCAGGATTCGGTTTGAACTGGTCCTGTATTCTGCTGGAAAAGGTAGCTGACTGATGGAACGCCTCGCCAAAATCGCCCGCAAGCTGAGTGACGCTTCCGTCAAACGCTATAACAGCCCTTATGAGGAATTCCAGTGGCCGGATGCATTGAGCCTGGATGACTGGCATTTTTCCCCGGAACTCATTTCCATTTATGGCCTGGAAGAATTTGCT
Source organism: Gammaproteobacteria bacterium (assembly GCA_013178375.1). Taxonomy (GTDB): domain Bacteria; phylum Pseudomonadota; class Gammaproteobacteria; order Pseudomonadales; family Ketobacteraceae; genus Ch67. Next base: position 107,346 of record JABLXQ010000009.1, on the reverse strand, counting down.
GCTTTAAGCGAGGCGCAGCAGAAAAAACTGGCATTCTGGGAAACGGTTAATTTTTTCGGCCTGAATATTCACGGTGAAAAAGCGCTGATCGGCGGACTGGCCGAGCATCTGTATTACATGGACTGGTCGCCGGAGCTGTCGGAATACCTGCACCATTTTCTTGATGAAGAAAACAAGCACATGACAGTGTTCGGTACCTTCTGCCATCGTTACGGCAAAAAGGTGTATCCGGACAAGAAGCTGAGTTTTCCGCGCAAGTATGAAAAAGGCGAGGCGGATTTTCTGTTTTTCGCCAAGGTGGTGATCTTCGAGGAACTGGTGGATCACTACAATCTGGCGATGGGCAAGGACGAGCGACTGCATCCACTGGCGCAGCATATCAATCAATATCACCACAACGACGAATCCCGTCATCTGGCGTTTGGCCGCGAGCTGTCGAAAAAACTGTTCGAGCAATGGGCGCCCACCTGGAAACCGGAGACGGTGGCGGGGGTGCAGTCGTATCTTGCCAATTACATGGTGTCCACCTGGCGTGAGTATTACAACCCGGCGGTGTACGCAGACGCAGGTTTGGACAATGGCTATGCGCTGTATCAGAAAGCGTGGGATGCGCCAGTGTGTCGTGCCCACCGCCAGGCTGTGTCAAAAAGCTGCATCGATTATTTCCTGGAAAACCGCATGATGACTGAGGCGCCTGCTGTATGAGTAGCACCGTAAAAACCCGGATTCGAGACTGGATTCTGGCCAAAAACCCGCAGGTGAATGCCGCTGCGCTGCAGGATGACACCGCGTTGCTGGAACAGAAAATTCTGACCTCGATCCAGATCATGGATCTGATTCTGTTTCTGGAACATTTGCAGGAACGTCCGCTGGATATCGATCAGGTGCAACCGGAAAATTTCCATTCCGTGAATACCATCTGCGCCGCATTTTTTGCCGAGGCGGTGTGAAATGACGTCAGAACGGATTCTGGTAACCGGCGCCGACGGCTATATCGGCGGCATGGTCTGCGATCGCCTGCTGGCCAACACCGATGCGCAATTGCTGCTGTGGGTGCGGTCGAACGACGCGGAAGAGTTTGCACGCAAACAGGCGCAGCTGGAACAGAAGTATGCGGCACAGCGTGCCCGCATTGAAATTCATACCGGCAATCTGTACGGCGATGCGCCGTTCGCCACGGTGAATCCGCAGCAGGTGGATCGCATCGTGCACGCCGCTGCTGTCACCGCCTTCAATGTGAAGGAAGACGTAGCCAATGCCGTGAACCGGGACGGCACCCGCAAGATGCTGGCGTTTGCGCGCCAGTGTCCGCAGTTGCGGCGCTTCTGTTATGTGAGCACGGCCTATGCTGCTGGTTTGGTGCAAGGCGATATCAAGGAGCAGCCGTTGCCCGCAGCAGGCCCGTTTGCCAATCACTACGAGCGCTCCAAGTGCGAGGCGGAAGCGATTCTGCAGAATGAATACGGCGATCTGCCCTGGCACATCTACCGCGTGGCCACTGTGCTGGCCCACAACGACGCCGGCGACGTCACCCAGTACAACGTATTCCACAACACCATGCGGCTGCTGTTTTATGGATTGATTTCCATGCTGCCCGGTACCGAGGAAACGCCGATCTATCTGGTGACCGGCGAATTCGTGGCGGATGCGATTGCCGAGCTGAGTGTGAAGGCGGTGCCGGAGCGCCAGTTCTTCCACGTTTGCCATCGCCGCGAGGAATCGCTGCCCATCGGACGACTGGTGGATATCTGTTTTGAAGTGTTCGGCAACGACGAAGGTTTTCGCAAGCGTCGCATCCTGCGGCCGCTGTTTACGGATTTCGAATCGTTTGAGCTGCTGGCGGAAGGGTTGAGCGGGCTGTCGGGACAGGTGGTGTCCCAGGCGGTGGAAAGCATTCGCCCGTTTGCGCCGCAGATGTTTGTCACCAAGCAGTTTCATAATGATCAATTGCGCGGGTCCATCGACCGCTATCGTGCGCCCGATCCGGAAACGCTGGTGCGCAACACGGTGCAGTACCTGGTGAATACCAAGTGGGGCAGAGAAGTCTGATGCTGCAACGGCTGGGTGCGCTGGAACAACGCTTGACGCACTTCGCGGATGTGGATGCGCGGTTGTGGTCGGCGCACGCAGCTGCGACCAGCGGCGGCAGTGCGCGTTTGCTGCGCGCGGCTCGACAGTGGCTGGGGCGTGCACCGGAAGGCCCGCTGCGCAGTGCCCAGGCCGACCATTCGCTAACGCATGCAGGCGATCGCACTTTTGCGCTGGCACTGCGGCAATCGCCCTATCGTGGCGTCGGGCTGGATTTCGAACCCTGGCGTCCGCTGGATGAACGTCATCGCCGGTTGATGCTGACCCGGCGCGAGGATGCGCAACTGGGTGCGGCGAATGGCCGTGACCTGCTGCGGATCTGGACGGTGAAAGAAGCGCTGTTCAAGGCTGATCTGGGTGGTCAGCAGCGCTGGGTTACCGCGTACGAACTAGATTACCCGAACCGTCGCAGCGGCACCGCCCGTGTGCGCGCCGGTGGCCGGGTGCAGCATTTCCGTTACATCAGTATCGAAATTCCCGGAGGAGTGTTGTCAGCGGCATTCGCCCTGCACAACGGATAAGGAGATGGACCATGAATGACAACGATCGCTGGATCGTCAGCTTTTACCGCAATTCCGAAATTTCCGGCGCGCAGTTTTTCAGCCGTCTGGCGCGGGTGTTGCCCGCGGGGCCGATCCAGTTCGACCTCACCAAGCATTTTGCCGACGAAAGCCAGCACGCCTGGTACTGGACCAAGGCCCTGGGCGACATGAATCTGGACCCGATCAAGATGACGTTCGCCTACCAGGATCATTACCTGGAAGCGGCGGGCATGCCCACCAACATTATGGAGATTCTGGCGCTGACCATGGTGTTCGAACGCCGTGTGATTTCCCAGTACGCCCGTCATTCCCGTGTGCGCGACATTCATCCGGCGGTGCAGCATGCGCTCAACACCATCATGGAAGATGAGAAGTGGCACATCCAGTGGGTGGGCGATGCACTCAAGCAGATGGAAGAGAAATTTGGCGCCGAGCGGGTGAAGAATACCTGCGAGCGCTTCCGCAAGGCGGATGAGGAAGTCTATGGCCGCATGATCGCCGAACACGGTGAACGGATAGGCCATATTCTCGACAAGCAGAATTACGCGTTTTGAATATTTGCTGTTGAACGATCAAGGATGCGATTGCCCATCAAGAATGTCAGCGGCCATGGAAGGCCGCTGTCGAGCTTACAGGGGTGTACTTGCAGCGTTTCTTGATGGGCAATCGCATCCTTAATCGTTCAGCAAATTTTTTTATATCGGAGTAACGAAAAATGCAACGCAATGAACTGACCGCCCTGCTGGCAAAACTGCTGAAGATCGACGCGGCACGGGTAACGGAAAATGCACGCCTCACCGATCTGGTGGCGGATTCCTTCGTGCTGATCGAAACCGTGGTGGAGCTGCAGGAAGAGCTTGATATCACCCTGGTGCAGGAAGATCTGGATGGCGTCGTCAGTGTGTCCCAGTTGCTGGATGTAGTGACGGCCAAGCTGGCCTGATCGCAGCGTCGCTGCTGGAGGAAACGCCATGAATATCTCCGCCATGCAAAAACGGCATTTCATTCTGCTGGATGTGGTGCCGTTTCTGGGCGCGCTGCTGGGCATCGTCGTGCTCGCGCGTACCGGCGTGCAGGCGGTGGATCTCGTGGGTCTGTTGCTGATGTGGTTCGTCACGGTGGTGGGTATCGAGCTGGGTTATCACCGCTATTTTTCCCACCAGGCGTTTCAGGTGCGGCCCTGGCTGAAAGGATTGCTGGTGGTGTTTGCGTCGATGGGCGGACAGGGCTCGGTGATCGCCTGGGCCACCAATCACATTCATCACCACCGCTTTAGCGACCAGCCACAGGATACGCACACACCACTGCACAGTGGCGAAGGCGTGCTGGGTCGCCTGAAAGGTTTTCTGCACGCGCAGGTGTTGTGGAAATGGTCGTACCGGCCGCCACTGCCGGACAAGTTTGCGTTGTGGCTGTATCGCGATCCTATCATTACCCGGCTGTCGAAAACGCGAATCTATTATGGCTGGGTGCTGCTGGGGCTGGCGTTGCCTGCTGCACTGAGCGGCCTGTGGGATATGAGTTGGGAAGGTGCGCTGCGTGGTTTTCTGCTGGGCGGTGTGATCCGTCTGTTCGCCACCCAGCAGGGCACTTTCCTGATCAATTCCCTGTGTCATCTGGCGGGCACGCAGCCTTACAACAGCAAGGACAACAGTCGCAACAATGCCGGTTTTGCTCTGGTCACGCTGGGCGGTGCCTGGCATAACAATCATCATGCGTTTCCCAAGTCCGGCAAAAACAGCCACGCTTGGTGGCAAATCGATTACGGCTACGGCGTGCTGAAAGTGGCGGAGCAGCTGGGTTGGGTGTGGGATATTCATACCGTGTCGCAGGAAGACCGCCAGCGCAAACTAAAGAGCGCCGGTGCCATAACAAAAACCCGGGCCGCAGGGATCAGCGGCGGAGAAGCGCCCCATGAAAACACCGCAGGATCTTGAAATAAAACCGCGCCCGGTCAGCATTGATTTTCCCGCTGATACGCCACGCTTCTGGTACGCGGACTCACCGTTTATCAGTCATTTTTTTGATGCGTTCTCCACCACCTTGCCGGTGGGCGAGGACCTGTTCATTTTTTCCCTGCGCCAGGTGCGCGAGCAGATCGCTGATCCAGAGCTGCAGAAGCAGATCAGCGCTTTCATCGGCCAGGAAGCCTTTCATTCCCGCGAGCATGCCAAGTACAACCAGCTGATGAAGCGCTGGGGTTATGACATCGACGCAATGGACCGCTCCATGAACCGCATGACCGGGCGTCTGCGCCGTTTTTTGCGGCCGATGCAGGCGCTGGCGGTGACGATTTCCTGCGAGCATCTCACGTCGATTCTGTCGGCGGCGCTGTTGCGGGGCGAATTCATGACGCAGGCTGATCCCCATGTCAAAGCGCTGTGGCAGTGGCATTCGGTGGAAGAGATCGAACACAAGGCGGTGGCCTGGGATGTGTATGCAACGCTGGACGGCGCCTATCGCACCCGCGTGGTGTGGATGACCTTTGCCATCGCGCTGATCAGTTTCCGCATCAGCACGCGGATGGTGCACATGCTGCGCCATGACGGGCTGCTCTGGCGCGGCAGCATGTGGCGCGAGGGAATGCGCTTCCTGTTCGGGCGTGGTGGTCTGTGTGCGGTGTTGCGCCGGGATTTTCTCGATTTCTACCGCCGTGATTTTCATCCCTGGCAGCAAGACACCCGTGAGCTGACGGAAAAGTGGAAAGCCCACTATGCTGATGGCAATCTGTTGCTGCCGGCCGAACGCTCTGCCGCCTGAAACGCACTGCCACCTGAGGAGCAACGATGCCCGCGCACTACATTCACCGCCTGTTCGATATTCTGGAGGAATTCGGTGACGATCCGGACATCGCCTATGCGCCGGTGCGTGGCAACGACGATCCGGTGCACTGGCATTATCTGCGGCATCAGGAAGTGGATGGCATGGGCATGTTCCTGCATGCGCTGAAACAGCAGGGCGTCAGCATCGATGTGCCGCGCTATGCGGGCGTGGTGCCCGGGCGCTTGCAGCGGGTGCGCTATGCCTGGCGCAAATTCCGCACCCGCACACCGCAGCCGGTGCAGTGGAGGCAGTGGACACCGACACCGGATGGCCGCGTTGCCAAGCTGTCCACGCTGCGTCTGGGGCGGGTGCTGAGTGTGGAGCAGACCCAGGCGATTCTCGCCAACTCCAAGCGCCAGCAGGTGACACTGAACAGCTTTCTGCTGTGGGCATTGAGCGGTGTCGCGGCGCAGCAGCTTACGGCTGCCGTCACGCCGCGGGCGTGGGGCAATACCATCAATCTGCGCGGCGCGGTGCGGGCCGACAGCGTGGAGGAAAACCAGTCCTCCATCGTGACGGTGGTGTTTGAAGATGCGGATTCCCCCGCGCAGGTGCACCGGATTATTCGTGGCCTGTTCGATGCCGGTCACCATTGGGGCAGCTGGGATTTTCTCACCACGATTTGCCGGTTCGGACCGGGTCTGGTGCGTAAGCAGGTGCAGCGTTATTACGGCAGCAACAACAGCCAGATGGGCACTTTTTCGAACCTGGGTGTGTGGAACTGGGATGCCAGTGCGGCACCCTATTTATTTTTTACGCCACCCTGCACGCGCACCGCACCGATCGGTGCGGCGGCGGCCACGTTCAATGGTTGCCTGACACTGACACTTGCTCTGCATCCGTTCCTGCGTCCTGATGATGCCATGCTGCAGAATCTGCTGCAGGGCTGGGTGGATCGGCTGACACAGAATTGAGCGCTGCCTTTTTTTGCGGAGGCAGTGGCTCAGCTGTCAGTGACTCAGCCGGTTGTGGCGTTGGTCGTTGCCAGCGGGGCTTTCAGTTTCAGCAGACCAATCAGCAAAAAGCCGCCGATGAACATGGTGCCGCCGTAAAAGGCCGGTGCCAGTGCCATTTGCGGATTGTGCAGGAAGGTGGTGGTCACCAGGATGGCCAGCGCCGCATTCTGGAAGCCGGTTTCAATGGCGATGGTGACACGTTGCGACAATTCCAGCCGGGCCAGTGCGGCCAGCGCAAAACCCAGCGCCATGGAACCCAGATTGAGTGCCAGCGCGGCGGGTCCCAGATCCAACAGCGAATTCAGGAACACCTCGCGGTTGCGCCAGCCGATGCCCAGCATCAACAGCACCAGTACGGCCACGGACAGCCGGCGAAAGCCCGTTTCTATGCGTCCCGACAGATCGCCGGCATAGCGCCGCAGCGCCATCCCCACCGCAATGGGTAGAACAGTGAGCAGCGCAGTGGACAGGATGGTCTGCAGCACCGGCAGCTGGATGTCGGTACCCTGGCCCATGAAATGGCGCAGGAAAAAATTGATGAACACCGGCAGCGTGATCACCATCAGCACATTGCTGATGGCGGTCAGTGTAATGGACAGTGCGCTGTCGGCCCGTGCCAACAGGGTCAGCAGATTGGAGCCGACTCCGCCGGGACACAGCGCGATGATCATCAGCCCCACCGCCAGTTCCGGCGCCATCGGCACCAGTGACACGATCAGGAAACCCAGTGCCGGCAACAGCAGCACCTGCGCCAGCAGGCCTGTGATAACGGCTTTCGGATACAGATACAGACGCTGGAAATCCAGCGGTTGCAGCGTCATGCCCATGCCCACCATCATGGCGGCGAGCACACCAGGAATCAGAAAGGTGCTGACAATTGATTCTTCCATCGCAAACAGGCCCGGTGAAGTGATCGACAAAGTTGAAGTGGTCGAAAAAACAGACGCGGGAATTGTAATGAAACCGGTCCGTTTTGAGTGCTGTGGTCTGGTAATTTAATGTAGTCAACCGGCAGGAAACGAAGCGAAATTCTGCATGAATATTTACCACGACACCTTTGCCCGCAATTTCCTTTCCGCACCGGATGCGCCCGCCCTCTGTGTGCAGGGCAGCACTTTTTCTTACCGCGAGCTGGGGCTCTGGGTCAACGGCTGTCGTGTTGCATTGCGCGACTGCGGCGTGCAGACCGGCGATCCCGTCGCCGTGCTGGCCAGCCGCAGCCTGGTGGCGTATGTGGCGATCCTGGCCTGTGCGGCCGAGGGCTTTACCTGGGTACCGCTGAATCCGGCGTTTCCCGATGCCCGCAACCAGCGCATGTTGACGCTGTCCGCTGCGCGGGTGCTGGTGGCGGGCGGGGAAGCGGCGGACCAGTGCCAGCGTCTGGCGGAAGACGCGAATTTACAGTCGGTGCTGGCGCTGGATGAGGCCGTGCCGGACGCCCGCCTGATTCAGCCATCGGATCAGTCACCGCCGCTGGCGCAATTCGCCGCCGACCTGCCGGCCTACCTGCTGTTCACCTCGGGCACCACCGGCGTGCCCAAGGGCATCCCGGTCAGCGTGGGCAACCTGCTCGCCTACCTGCGGAATTTCCACGCCCTGTATCCCCTGCCGGCGGGCCTGCGTTACTCGCAGATGTTTGATCTCACCTTCGATCTGTCGGTACATGATCTGTTCGTGTGCTGGCAGCAGGGCGGCTGTCTGGTGATTCCCACCGCCCAGGATCTGCTGATGCCGCTGCAGTTCGTGCGCCGGCAGCAGATCCAGGTCTGGTTTTCCGTACCCTCCATGGCCAGCATCGCCAAGCAGAGCGGATTGTTGCGGCCGGGCGTGCTGCCGTCGCTGCAATTTTCTTTTTTCTGTGGCGAGGCGCTGCCCACCGCCAGCGCCCTGGCCTGGCTGGATGCGGCGCCCAACGCCCGCGTCGCCAACCTGTACGGCCCCACCGAGGCCACCATTGCCATCACCGCGTTCGAGCTGCAGCGCGATCGCGACGACTGGCGCCAGCTGAGCGTGGTGCCTATCGGCTGGCCCTATCCCGGCCAGCAGGCCCGCGTGGTGCGTGAGGACGCGACGCTGGCGGCGCCCGGTGAAAGCGGTGAGCTCTGGCTGGCGGGCACGCAGCTCAGTGCGGGTTATCTGGCGGACGCCGCAAAAACCGCTGCCGTGTTCGTGCAGCAGTGGTTTGCCGGGTGCGATGAAACGCGTTGGTACCGCACTGGTGATTGCGCCACCGTCCATCCGGACTTCGGCATCCTCTACGCCGGGCGGCTGGATCGCCAGGTGAAGATCAACGGCTACCGGGTGGAATTGCAGGAAGTGGAACACTGTCTGCGCCAGGTGGCGGGTACCCAGCTGGCGGCCGTGGTGCCCTGGCCGCGCAGTGCGGATGGCCTGTTCACCGGTGTGGTCGGGTTTGTGGTGCAGCCCTGGCTGCCGGAGGAAGAGGTACTTGCGCAATTGACAGCCACCCTGCCGGCCTACATGCAGCCGCGCCAGATCCTGACCCTGGAGCGCCTGCCGGTGAACGCCAACGGCAAGGTGGATTACGGCGCGCTGCAGGCCCTGCTGGCGCCGTAACCGCCGCCCACCCCATGCCCTCCCGCACCCAATCGTGTACACTACTTCGCTCGCGCGAATGCTCGCGGCGCCAGCGCCGGCATTCGCATCCGAGATTCCCTAAAGGTTTTGCCCATGCTGACTTTCCCGAAGATCGATCCGGTCGCGATTTCCATAGGCCCTCTCGACATCCGATGGTACGGCCTGATGTACCTCGCCGGCTTTCTGTCCGGTTTCATGTTGCTGAACCGGCGTGCCCGCCAGCCCCAGTCCGGCTGGACCACCGAACAGGTCAGCGACCTGATTTTCTACGGCGCCCTGGGCGTGATCCTGGGTGGCCGCATCGGTTATGTACTGTTCTACAATTTCGGCGCCTTTCTCGATAACCCCCTCACCCTGTTCCAGGTCTGGAACGGCGGCATGTCGTTTCACGGTGGCATGCTGGGAGTGATGATCGCAGTGCTGCTGTTCGCGCGTAATACGCAGAAACACTATTGGGATGTGCTGGATTTCGGCGCGCCCATCGTGCCGATCGGACTGGGCCTGGGCCGCATCGGCAATTTCATCGGCGGCGAACTGGTGGGGCGCCCCACCGATGGACCCTGGGGCATGGTGTTCCCGCACGTGGACAATCTGGCACGGCATCCGTCGCAGCTGTATCAGGCCACGCTGGAAGGACTGGTGCTGTTCAGCATCCTCTGGTTCTTTTCCCGCAAGCCGCGGCCCCGTTATGCGGTATCCGGCCTGTTCGCGCTGTTTTACGGCCTGTTCCGTTTCATCGTGGAATTTGCGCGCCAGCCCGATGTGCAACTGGGCTTCGTCGCCTTTGACTGGCTCACCATGGGCCAGCTGCTGTCGCTGCCGCTGATCGCGGTGGGACTGGTCCTGCTTTATTGCGCTTACGGGCGTCATTCTTCGTATTCCAATTCCAAGATCTGAGGCCGCGTTCGATCCATGAAACAGTATCTCGATCTATTGCGCCATATCAAAGAAAACGGTGTTACCAAAAGTGATCGAACAGGCACCGGCACCACCAGCCTGTTCGGTTATCAGATGCGCTTCAATCTGGCGGACGGTTTTCCGCTGGTCACCACCAAGAAAGTGCATCTGAAATCGATTATTCACGAACTGCTGTGGTTCGTGCGCGGCGAAACCAACATCGCCTACCTGAAGGAAAACGGCGTTTCGATCTGGGACGAATGGGCCGATGCCAACGGCGAACTGGGCCCGGTGTATGGCAAGCAGTGGCGCAGCTGGGAAGGCCCCAATGGTGAAACCGTCGATCAGTTGCAACAACTGCTGGATGAAATCAAACGCAATCCGGATTCGCGCCGTCTGGTGTTGAGCGCCTGGAATCCGGTGGTGCTGCCGGACGTGAAATTCTCGCCGAAGGAAAATGCCGCGGCGGGAAAACAGGCGTTGCCACCGTGCCACTGTCTGTTCCAGTTTTATGTGGTGGAAGGCCGGCTGTCGTGCCAGCTGTATCAACGCAGCGGCGATGTGTTTCTCGGCGTGCCGTTCAATATTGCGTCCTATGCCTTGCTGACGCTGATGGTGGCGCAGGTGTGCGGTCTGCAGCCCGGTGATTTCGTGCACACCTTCGGCGACGTGCATATTTATTTGAATCACATGGAGCAGGTCGATCTGCAGCTGAGCCGCGCGACGCGCCCGCTGCCGGTCATGAAACTGAATCCGGCGGTGAAATCCCTGTTCGATTTCACCTACGACGATTTCGAATTGCAGGGTTATGATCCTCACCCGGCCATCAAGGCGCCGGTGGCGATCTGACCCGGAACGGTCCGGAGGGATTCGACTGCATGATTTCGCTGATCGTGGCCAAGGCCGACAACAACGTGATCGGCCGTAACAATGAGTTGCCCTGGCATCTGCCGGCCGACCTGAAGCATTTCAAGGCACGCACCCTGGGCAAGCCCATCATCATGGGCCGCAAGACGTTTGAGTCCCTGGGCCGCGTGCTGCCGGGCCGGCCCCATGTCATCATCAGCCGCAACAACATGACGTTGCCCGACCAGTGCCATCTGACGCATTCGCTGCAGGATGCGCTGGCACAGGCGCAACGGTTAACCGATTCTTCCAGCAACGAAGTGGTGGTGATTGGCGGCGCCGAGATTTACCGCCAGGCATTGCCGCTGGTTGACACGCTCTACGTCACCGAAGTGCATCTGTCGCCGGAAGGCGACGCGTTTTTTCCGCCGCTCGACGTTGAGCAGTGGCAGGAAACCGAACGCCAGGATGTGGCCGCGGGGGCGGATTCCGCAATTGCTTTCAGCATTGTGACCTATCAACGCAGACGATCCTAAACGACCATGTTCAAAAAATTGTTCAAGCCCAAATGGCAAAGCGCCAAACCCCAGGTGCGGATTCAGGCCCTGCAGAATCTCAACGTCAATGACGCCAACGATTTTCACATCATCGAACTGATGGCGAAGGGCGATACCGAAAATGAAGTGCGGCTGGCGGCGCTCAAGCGCATTCCCCAGCGCGACAAACTGATTACCCTGATCCAGCAGGAAAAAGATGGCACCGTGCGCAACCGTGCCATCGAACACCTGATCAATGTGCTGACGCAGTCTGCCAGCGGCGCCGACAGCGATCTGAAATCCATGCTGGCGGGGCTGGATACCAGGGCCCTGGTTGCCATCATCGAGCAGACCCAGAATGTGGCGCTCGGTTTGCAGGCGCTGGAACTGGTGAATGACGAAACGGTGCTGGAAGGCTATGCGCTGAACCTGCCGCTGGCGCAGATGCGGCAGGCGGCGGCGCAGAAGCTGCACCGCGAAGCGGCGCTGGAGCGGGTGATCAAGGCCAGCAAAGGCAAGGACAAGGGTGTCTGGCGCATCTGCAAGGACAAGCTGAACCTGATCCGCAGCGAACAGCAGGAAGAGGCAGGCATCGAACAGCAGATTGCCGAGCTGTGTCAGAGCATCGAAATGCTCTCGCGGCTGCCCTACGACAATCTGTACGCACCGAAACTGGAACATCTGCAGAAGCAGTGGCACCGGCTGCAGCATCACGCCGACAACGAAGCCAGCCACCGTTTCAATCGCGCCTACACCCTGTGCAAGGCCACCGTCGACGATATTCACAACGAACAGAACCGCCAGCAGGAAGAAGTGCAGCGCCGGCGCGATGCCTTGCACGAACGCATGGCCGCCTGCGAACAGCTGGAAGAAGCGGTCAAGCAGCTGAGCTTCAACGCCGTGCTGCAGCCGTCGGACATTCCCGCGCTACAGGCCCTGCTCAGCACCCAGAAAATCCGCTGGGATGAAGCTGCCAGCGTGGTGGAACCGGCTGCCGACGAACGCAAGCGTTTCCTGCGCATCCACGCGTTGCTGCAACGGGCGCTGGACGCCGTACGCAAACTGGCGGAGCACCAGGAGTCCATCGTCCGTGCCGCCAACACTGTGCTCGACGTGAAGGAAGCCACCATGACCACGCTGGTGGAAATGCGCAAGCTGCTCGAAAATGCCATCGGCGACCTGCAGTGGCCGGAAGAACTGGCCTGGCCCGAATCGCTGAAACTGCTCCAGCAGGCACAGCACCACTGCGAGCATCTGCAACAGAAAGCCACCACGCTGGAGCAGGATGCGATCAGCAACATCAAGGGCATCTTCGCCGACCTGAAAAAAGAGATCGAACAGGGTCAGCTGAAGTCCGCCAACCGTTTGCTGCGGGACGCCAGCCACCTGGTGAAACACCTGCCGATCAAGACCGCCACCGGCTACCAGAAGCAGCTGCGGGAACTCACCATCCAGGTGAACGAACTGCGCGACTGGCAGGGTTTCGTGTCCACGCCGAAAAAAGAAGAGCTGTGTCACGAGATGGAAACGCTGGTGGGCGCCGCCGTCGAGCCGCAGGCGCTGTCGAACAAGATCCGCCGTCTGCAGGATGAGTGGCGCGCTCTAGGCGAGGCCGACAAGGGCCGCAACAAGGAATTGTGGGATCGCTTCAGCGTTGCCGCCGAAAAAGCCTACGAACCCTGCCGCGAATATTTTGAAAAACTGGCCAGCGTGCGCCAGAAAAATCTGGCGGACCGCCAGCGCATTTGCGACCAGCTGCAGCTGTACCTGACGCAATACGACTGGGCCAATGCCAACTGGAAAGCGGTGAACGAAGTCTATGAAACCGCGAAGGAAGAGTGGCGCCTGTACACGCCGGTGGAGCGCAAGGAAGGCAAGCAGATCCAGGACCGCTTCAACGGTCTGCTGGACCAGTTGCGCGGCAAGCTGCAGGACGAATTCAACCGCAACCGCATCCGTCGTGAGCAACTGATTGAACGCGCCGAGGCCCTGGCGCAGAGTGATGCCACCGACACCATCGATCAGGTCAAGACACTGCAGAAGCAGTGGAAAGAAGTCGGGCTGGTATCGCGTCGCGATGACGCCCGCCTGTGGAAACGCTTTCGCGCTGCCTGCGACAGCGTTTTCGAGCGTCGCGACCAGCAGCGCGTGGCCGCGCAGAAAGAGCGCGAGCAGAACGTGGTGCATGCGGAGCATTTGTGCGAACAGATCGAGCAACTGGCGGAAAGTGATTTTCAGGATCTGGCGGCGGCACAGCAGGAATTCCAGCAACTGAAACAACGTTTTACCGATCTGGGCCAATTGCCGCGCGAGCATCACGATACGCTGCAAAAGCGCTTCAAGGCCGTGTGTGCCCATTTCCAGCAAGGCCTGACCAATGCCCAGGCCCAGCATCGGCAGGAATATTTTGTCGAGCTGTGGCGCCGCGCCGGTGTCTGCGATGAACTGGAAGATACGCTGCTGGCATCCACCCAGGGCGACCTGTTTGGCGCTGCGCCGGAAGCGGAGTGGAGCAGCGATCGCGATGTGCCAGCCGCAGCGCAGGCCGGATTGCAGGCGCGCTATGAAGGTGCGATTGCCCGTCTGCAGAAAGCCGACAAGCCGACAGCGGCTGAACTGGAAAAGAATGCCAGCCAGCTGCACGACCTGTGCATCCGGCTGGAAATTCTTGCCGGTGTGGAATCGCCGCAGGAAGATCAGAAGCGACGCATGGAGTTGCAGGTGAACCGGCTGTCGAGCGGATTGCAGCAGCGGCAGGCCAATGCGCTCAGCGATGCCGAGCGGATTGAACAGCTTCAGGTGGAGTGGTGTCTGGTGGGGCCGGTGGCAGCGGCTCTGCGGGCGCAGTTCGGCAAGCGGTTCAAGGCGGTGTTGAAGAAGGCGGGTGGTTGAGGCCGGACCCTCCGAAAAAAAACGATTCAATAAAAACGCCGGGTTGTGTGATCACAGCCCGGCGTTTTTATTGCGCGACTGACGCGGCGTAAAAATTACTGCGTCATATCCACCAGATTATTCACCTGCACTTCCGCATCCACATCCGCATCGTAATCCACGCCGTTCACGCCAAAGCCGAACAGTTTCAGAAACTCGGCGCGGAAGCCGCGAAAATCGCTGATGTCATTCAGGTTCTCGGTGGTTACCAGCGGCCACAGTTTTTCCACCTCGCCCTGAATTTCACGGCGCACCTCTTTTTCGTCCACCCGGTTGCGGCCTTCTGCATCCTTGCGCGGATTGGCGTTGTACAGGCACTCGCTGAACAGGCGGTAAACCTGCTCGATGCAGCCCTCGTGGGAGCCGTCCTGCTTCATCACCCGGAACAGCAGCGCAAGATACAGCGGCATCACCGGAATCGCCGCGCTGGATTGTGTCACCACCGCTTTCAGCACCGACACGGTGGCGTCGAAGCCCTTGCCACGCAGTGCAGTGGCGGCACGGTCCAGGTCTTTTTTCGCCGCGCCGATGGTGCCGTCCCAGTAAATGTCGCGGGTAATTTTTTCGCCCACATAGGTGTAGGACGTGGTCTTGCAACCCGGCGCCAGCACGCCGGCCTTGCTCAGGGCCGCCAGCCAGCGTTCCCAGTCATCGCCACCCATCACGGTCACGGTGTTGTCGATGTCTTCCTGCGCTGCCGGTTCCAGCGTGAATTGCTTGATGATCTCGCGATCGGTGTCGAGGCCGGTTTGCGTGACTGCCTTGCCGATGGGCTTGAGCGTGGATGAATACACGACGCCGGTGTCCGGATGCTGACGGCGCGGCGATGCCAGGCTGTACACCACCAGATCCACCTGGCCCAGATCGGCTTTGATCAGTTCGATGGCTTTTTCCTTTACCGCATTGGAAAACGCATCGCCGTTGATGTTCTTCGAATAGAGGCCGGCTTTTTCCGCTGCATTCTGGAAGGCCACCGAGTTGTACCAGCCAGCGGTGCCGGTGCGCTTGCCGGCGGCGGGCCTTTCAAAAAACACGCCGAGGGTCGCGGCGCCGCAACCAAATGCGGCAGTGATGCGCGATGCCAGGCCGTAACCGGTGGACGCGCCGATCACCAGCACGCGCTTGGGTGCGTTTGCAATAGGACCGTGGCCCTGCACAAACCGGATCTGTTCGTTGACGTTGGCTGCGCACCCCACCGGATGTGCCGTGGTGCAGATAAAACCTTTTACCTTCGGGTGGATGACCATGATGCAATCCTTGATGAGTGAAGCGAATTCAGCAGGGTTCACATTCTAAAGGCGGGTGGGGGCAAAGGCCAGTTGAGCGGAAGGGGATGGGGGTGGGGCTCATGATTTCTTACAAAATAGCGCACCGGCAGCGCCACAGGTCTGCCGGTGCGCCCTGATTCAGGCGGTCGGTTCCGCCAGTTTTTCCGGTTGCGGGCGGTAAGCTTCCGCGCTGCCGGCACCGTTCGTCGCCGGGTGTGCGGGAGGCTGGTAAAACCGTGCGGTGTCGATGGGAAACACCTTCAGCACCGACGGCAGGAACAGCAGATCGAACAGGATCGCAATCGCGATGGTGCCGGCCACCAGAATGCCAAGGGTTCTGTTCACGATGAAATCCGAGAAACCCAGCATCGCGAAACCGGCGCACAGCACTACCGTCGTGATCACCACGCCACGTCCGGCATGGGCGAATGAGTAACGGATGCTGTCGTCCACGTTCAGGCCCTTGCGCAGGCCGTCGGAGAATTTCGAGAACAGGTGAATGGTGTCGTCGACGATGATGCCGGACGAAATGGTGAAGATCACCGCCACCGCCATGTTGACTTCACCCACGAACAGGCCCCACAGGCCCAGCGCGATGGTGGACGGAAAAATATTCGGCAGCAGTGCCATCAGGCCCAGCCGCAGGGAACCAAACGCAAACATCATGCACAGGCAGATGATGGCGATGGCGGATAGCGAGCCCGTCATTACGCTGCGAATGCTGTTCTGGCCGATATGGGAAAACATGATGGTGGGGCTGGCGCCGTGGGTTTGCAGTTCGGGAATATTGGCGGCCATCCAGTCCTGTACGCGTTGCTCCAGCGCCAGGTTCTGTTTCGCTTTCATCATGCGCGTGCTGAGAGTAATGCGCAGCGCCGATTTGCCGGTGTCAATCTGGTTGTTCAGGTCCATGCCCACTGGCAGCGACATTTCGTACATCAGCAGATACTGCGATGCCAGCTCGCGGGATTCCGGCAATATGTAGTAAGCGGGATCGTCGCCGTGCATGTTCTGGTTCAGCCGCTTCAGCACGTTGGTGAAGGACGATACGTTGATCACTTCCGGTTGCTGCTGGGCCCACTGGATGAATTTTTCCACTTTGGCCAGATAGGCAGGATCGGTGATGCCGTAATTCTCGCCGGCATCCAGTGAATATTCGATGAAGTTCATACCCATCCCGTGCTGTTCCGCCCGTTCGATGGCGACGCGCAGCGGCATGTCCCGGTCGAAATAACCCACGTTGTCGTCGTTCATGTCGTTCAGCACCATGCTGACGCTGATGGCAAAGGACACCAGCAGCGTGCCGAAGAACACTCGCCGGGGATGGGCGATCACCCAGTCGGCGGTGGCGCTGTGCACGGTGTCGCTATGCTGCTCGGTCGGCCCGGTGTGGGCGCGGGTCAGCCAGATCGCCAGTTGCGGCAGCATGGTATGGCCGAACACATAGGCCATGACGATGCCGAATGATGCGATGTAGCCGAACTGCACGAATGGCGGCGAATCGATGGTGTTCATGCCCATGAAGCCCACCGCAGTGGTGAAGCTGGTGAAGAAGATCGCGCGCAGGTTGCTTTCCAGGCTCAGCCGCATGGCGTCTTCCTTGCTGTGACCTTCCCGCAACTTGATCGAGTAATAGCAGAGCAGGTGCACGCATTCCGCCACCGCCAGAGTCAGGATCACCATTGGTGCCACGGAACTTACATTGTTGAGCGGAAAACCCAGCAGGCCGACGCAGCCGATGGTGGTGACCACGGACACGATCACCACGAACAGGGTAAGGAAAGTGTTGGCCACCGAGCGCGTCATGACGCCCA
This sequence comes from Gammaproteobacteria bacterium, assembly GCA_013178375.1. Classification (GTDB taxonomy): domain Bacteria; phylum Pseudomonadota; class Gammaproteobacteria; order Pseudomonadales; family Ketobacteraceae; genus Ch67. Next base: position 90,047 of record JABLXQ010000009.1, on the reverse strand, counting down.
CCAGTACCAGCACCACCAGCAGCAGTACGGGCATCAGAACATTCATGTCGCGGGCAGAGACGATACCCAGGTAATAGTTGGACACCGACACGCCGGTGACATGGACGGTGACCTCCGGGTGGGCAGCCTGGAATTGTGCGACCAGCTCGTTGACGCCGCCGGGGCCTTCCATCAGCTGTTCCAGCGCCGTGGTCTGATCTTGCGGCAGTTCCAGTGTCACCATGGCCAGGGTGAGTGCGCCATCCGGCGTCAGCGTGCGTTTGCTCACGGTGGGTTCGCTGGCGATGATGCGGGCGATGCGGTCGAGGCTGGCGGCGCTGCCGTCGAAATCCGCCGGCACCAGATCTTCCACGATCAGCTCATCTTCTTCAGCGCGGGTGTGCTGGAAATTGGCGAGGGAGTCCATGCGGATCGAGAACGGCAGTTTCCAGCCGGCCTCGGTGATCCACTGCAGGGCCCGGATGCCCTCCGGCGACAGCACCTTGCCGTTTTTCGGTTCCAGCACGAACACCACGTTGTCCACGCGGCTGAAGGTGTCCTGCAGATCCTCGAACGCGCGCAGGTGCGGATCGTCCGGTGCAAAGAAATTCTTGTAGTCGGCTACGTACTCCAGACGGGAGAAACCGGTGGCAGCCACGCCCACCATGAGCAGGCTGGCCAGGAACAGCCACAGCCGGTAGCGGACGAGAAAAGCAGCGATCCGTTGATTCATGACGACAGACTCCCCAACGTGTCAGCGAAACAGAAGCAGCCTGCGTTGGCAGGACGAAACGCTGCGCAGGTTAATCACGCTGTTTCCCGAAGTCCATGCCGATTTGGTAACGGGGGCTGCGGCAGTCATGGAAATGCAAAACGCATCCCCGTGACAACGTTCAAAAGGAGTATCCATCAAGGGGCAGGGCGCGGGCCAGCGACAGGCCCGGCCTGTAGGCGGATCAGGAGTGGTTGGTCAGTGACTTGCGGATGTTTTCGCAGGAACTGTTCACCGCCGACAGCAGGGATGGCGCTTCGGTCTTGATGACGACGCTTTCCACATTGTTCTGGCGGATGGAGAGGGTCACGCTGCACTCGCTGGCGCTCATGCCTTTGCGCTTGTCGAGATACACCCAGATCACGCCGCCGGAGCGGGTTTCTTCGCGCTGGTTGGGCAGGCCCAGTTTGTTGGTGACGAAATCGGTGTTCTTGCCTTTCAGCTCGGTGATGATGGGGTCTTCCTGCTGGGGAATGATGGAAGACGAGCTACAGCCGCCGAGCAGGGCGGCCAGTGTTACGGCGTGGACAAGGCTTTTCATGGTACTTCTCATGGCGCTTCCCTCGGCCTGGCCGCGCTGGCCAGGATGGCTTCATTTTTTGTTGTCGATTGTTGTTATCGGAGGAGCCGGCTCCGGCCCCTTGCAGCGTTATTGTGGCGAAACTGCAAGGCTGTGCGCAAGCTGATTGATGAGGGAGGGCGCAACGGCCCTCGCGGCAGGCAGGCTCAGTGGATGTTGTCGAGCCAGTCGTTGATGGCCGGACCCGATTCGGCGTCCAGTTCGATGCCCACCAGGAAGCTGTCCCGTTCGGTAGGGCGGCTCCAGCGGATCACGCCGCTGATCAGGGTGCGGGTGCCGGATTCGGCGTTGATCCACAGGGCAATTTCGGCGCCTTGCAACACGTCGAATTCCAGCTCCACCTGCAGGCCGGTGGCCGAGGCGTTGATGGTGCTGGCGGCGGCGCCGATGTTGCCCGGTTCCAGCATGCTGACCTGCCGGGACGAAATGGATTTGATGAACAGGGTGTCGTCGATGGGGGCGCGGGGGGCGCGGCGGCGCTCGTCGTCAGTGCTCATGCGGGTATCCGGCTTGGTTGTTGTTTGATCAATAGTGGCTCAGTCCGGGAGCCGGTTGCAAGCCGGCAAATCCCGCCGCTGCCCTTTCAGCATAATCCAGATTTGGCCAGTTGCTGCAAAAGCAGCCGGACGGACTCAGTTCCGCTCCGCGCTGGCGGCAGGCAGGGTGACGGTGAACACCACGCCGTCGCCCTGGGCGCGGTTGTGGGCTTCCACCTGGCCTTCATGGGCGGCGGCAATCAGGCGGACGATATACAGGCCCAACCCCAGGTGGGGCGACTGGCCCTTGTGGTCGGCATCGCGCTGGGACACCAGGGAATCGAACAGCTGCCCTTCCAGGTTTGGAGGCAGGGTGGGGCCTATGTTGCTCACCGTCAGCAACCATTTGTTCTTGAAGCTGTTGACGGCGATCTCGATGGTGCTGTCGGGCGGGGCGAAGTCGCGGGCGTTGTCCGCCAGCTTGTCCAGCATCTGCACGATCAGTTCCGGGCTGCCGCGCACCCAGGCCGGCACATCCGGCAGTTCGCTCTGGAAGCGGTGGCTGGTGTAAGTGTCGCCATAGGCCTGGGCCATGTCCCGCACCAGCGAGCGCAGGTCGAAGGTCTGGAAATCGCTCTGCTGGATGGTCTGTTCCACCCGGCTGGCCTCGCTCATGGCAGACAGGATCAGGCGCAGGCGTTCGCTGCCCTCCTGGGCCCGCTGCAGGTATTCGGCGTTGTTGCCGGGGCTGGTCTGGGCCAGTTCCAGCGAGGATTTGACGATGGCCAGCGGCGTGCGCAGTTCGTGGGCCAGCTTGCCGCCCAGGGTTTCCAGGTAGCTGGTGTAGTTGCGCACCCGCTGCAGCAGGTTGTGGTAGCTGCGGGACAGGTCGCCGATCTCGTCTTCCTGTTTTGAGGGAATGAACTGGTTGACCTTGCCGTCGCTGGTGATGGCGGCCTCGGCCCGGGTTTTCAGCTGGCGGATACGCCAGGACAGGAATGAGGCATACAGGATCAGCACGGCCACGACGATGGCCATCACCAGCAGGGCCCGGTGGGTGACCCGGCGCAGGGCATTGTTGGTCATGCTCACCAGGGCTTCACCGGTCTGGGTGTAGAGCAGGTAACCCTTGAGTTCCCCTTCCTGCCGTACCGGCTGCACCACCAGCAGGGCGGCGCGGTCGGTGTTGGGCCAGCGGAACCAGTCGGCGCTGGCGTTGCGGCTGCTGGCGGTGTCCAGCTTTTCCAGCGGAATGCGTTGCTGCAGTCGGCTGAGGGCCTGCGTGGGCAGCGGCCACAGGCTGTGACTGGAGCGTGGCGTCAGGTGTTCCACCAGGAAGCGGTAAAAGCGGCTGATGGTCTTGTCGATCAGGCCCTGGTCGAGGGTGACGTTGCTGTCCAGCGGGCTGTCGTCGTTGAGCCAGTTTTTCTGGGGCGCCAGGGGCCAGCCGCGAGGGTCCACCAGGGTGATGTCGGTGTCGTGGGTGCGCCAGGGCTGCAGGGCTGGCAGCAGATCCCCCAGCGGTTTGACCCACACCGAGGCATCGCCGCCACGCCGGGTGGACAGGGCCAGCCGGGTTTTTTTCTCGTAGGGATCGCGGTCATAAACCTGGATGTCCAGATGGGTGCGGATCAGCTTGCGGGGAATGCGGATTTCCAGCTGGTAGCCGGTGCCGGTCTCCTGCCACCAGGCATCGATCTCGGGGCGTGCCCGTAGTCGCTTGTAGCCGGTGCGTTTTTCATAGACCTGCAACTGACCCGGACCGCTGGTGAAGAACAGCCACTGCAATTCGTTCTTGCCGGACCCGGTGCGCACGCGGATGTGGTCGCTGCGGCGGAAGCTCTGGCCCGGGTGGTGGTAGATCAGGCGGGTGTCGTGCAGTTGCAGGAACAAATACAGGTCGTTGCCGTGCAGCCCCTTCTGCAGGCGCAGGTCCATCGAGGCGGCTGCGTTTTCCAGTGTGTCGGCGCTGTGGCCCTGCCAGTCGTCGTCATAGCCGTCCATTTCCACCGGCTGGTAGCGCACCGGGGTGTAGAACAGGTTGCCCTTCACCGGTTCCGGCAGGTCAACGGTCTGGTTCAGCATGCGGGCCAGCAGGGCGGTCTGGCCGATCATGGCGTGGCTCTGGTTTTCCCGCAGCACGCCTTCCATTTCCTGCACGTACTGGCAGCCCGCCCAGGGCAGCAGCAGGGTGCAGAGGGAAACGACGAGCAGTTGCGAACGCAGCCCCACGAATCAGGCGTCCGGGATGTGCCAGCGGTAACCCATGCCGTACACGGTCTGGATCGCGTCGAAGCTGGCGTCGATCTGGTTGAATTTCTTGCGGATGCGCTTGATGTGGGACGTGATGGTGTTGTCGTCCAGCACCACATTGGCGGCGTCCATCAGCTGCTGGCGGTTCTTCACGTGGCCGGGGTGTTTGGCCAGGGCGTGCAGAATCCAGAATTCGGTCAGGGTCAGGTCCAGGTTCTGTTCCTGCCAGGTGGCGTACATGCGGTCCAGGTCCAGCATCAGTTCCTGCCGTTCCAGCTTGTTGGACAGGGCCGAGGGCTTGCTGAGGATATCCAGCCGGCGGAACAGGGCGATGATGCGGGCCGCCAGGTGGGGCAGGCTGATGTCCTTGGTGAGATAGTCGTCGGCGCCCAGGCGCAGGCCGGAAATCGCATCCAGTTCGCTGTCGCGGGCGGTGAGGAAGATGATCGGCAGTTGCGGCGCCAGCTGGCGCAGTTCCCGGCACAGGTCGAAGCCGCCCTCGATTTCATCCTGCAGGCCGATGTCGATCACCGCCATGTCCGGCAGCGACTGGTGGAACGCCTTGAGGGCCGACGGCCGCGAATCGTAGGTGCTGACCTGGTAACCCTGACGCTGCAGGAAGGCCTTGTAGTTTTCGCGGATCGCCGCTTCGTCTTCGATCAGTGCAATGTGTTTGGCCATAAATCTCGTGGCTGGCTGGTGCGGATGTGCAATGGCGTCAGTGTATATCAAGTGTGGCGCGCAGAAAGTGCACTGCCACAAATGATCAGGATTCAGCGGCAGTCTGCCTCGATTGCGGCGGTTTGCCGCCCGAAATGGCCGGCGTAATGGCAGGGTACCCATCCAATCCCCGGCGGAGGCTTGCCATGAACAGACTAGTCAAGAACAGTCAATTCACCCACGGACAGAACGAAATCAGCCTGACCCTGCTGCAACTGGCGGCAGGCTGTGCCCTGCTGGTTTTCGGGTTGCGGGTGCTGGCGCCAGTACCGGTGCAGACGCCCGAATGGCCCGCGCCGGCGGTGGCGGCCGCCCCGCTGTCAGTTGATCGTGAATTGCCCGATTGTGAAGGGAATAGGGCGGCGGTGAAAGGCTGGAGAGTTCAAACTGCGGCTTGCGTCACTGGCGGGGAGCTGGCGGCGGAGTTGCCGCCGCCGCTGTCTATCTGAGAGGAGGATTTCACTGGTTCAAAGCCGGCATCAGATGCCGTAGATAACCTTCTTCTGGCTCTTGAGGAATTCGCGTCGCTCTTGCCACAGGAACTGGCCGCTGCGCTCGTCCACCAGCTTCAGCGACAGCCGGTACCAGACTTCCTTCTGCTGCGGTTGCGACCGCACCACGTTGCTGACTTCGCCGATCAGCAGGAAGTCGGCGCCCACGGACTGGCTCAGGGCCTTCGAGGCAGTGGCGTCTTCCAGCAGGTCATAACGGTTGGGGGACTGGGCCTGGTCGGCCTTGGTCAGGGCGGTGGGGTCGGCGAAGTTGAACTTGGCCGACTGGCCGATCTGGGCAAACATGCCGTTGTTCAGGGCCGAAATGTCGATGTCTTCGCCGGTGAAATCCACCAGTCCGAACACTGCCAGCTTGGGACGCTGGTTGCCGGTGATCTCCAGCACCTGGGGTGACTGCAGCATGGCGCTGACCATGGACTGGGTGGCCTTCTGGAATTCCGGCATGTTGACGTTGGTCTTCACGACGGGCTTGAGCGGCTTGGTGTCGTACTTGATGGTGTTGGTGCAGGCCGACAGCAGCAACCCGGTTCCCACTATCAGCGCGGTCAATAACCTGTGCTTCATGAAGCTGTGTTTCATGCAAACCCCTCTTGTTGTTCTTGTTTTGTCTACAGGGGCGCCAGTTTCCCCTGAATCCGGCAGCGGTTCAAGGGTGCTCTGTGTCCAGGATCGGGAAAATCCTTGCATAATGACTGGTCAGTCGTTGATCTGTCGACCATATTTACTCCAGGAATTGGAGGAAAAAGCGCCGGGAGTGGTGACGGGGTCAGGGTTGACGACGCGACGGTTATCACGAGGTTTGCATGAAATTCACTTCTGTTCCCGGTGGCCTGGGAATCCGGCTGGCTACCTTGGCTCTGCTGGGCGCCCTGTCGGGCTGTGACGGGGGCGGCTCCGGCGATCCCTACCAGCCACCGGTCCTGTCGGACGGCGTGGTCTTTACCTATCCCTTTTCCGGCCAGACCGATGTGCCCACTGGCACCCGGTTCTACGTCGGATTCAGCCGCAATGCCAGCCAGAGCGCGGTGGATGCCACCTGCAGCGTGGACGGCGGTGGCACTGTCAGCGGCAATTTCTGTCTGGTGGGCCCCGGCAACAGCCTGGTGGCGATCAGCCCCGTGGTCAATGGCAAGGTGGTGGAATTCGAGACGGACCAGTTGCTGCAGGGCACCCAGTACGCGCTGCATATGCGCAGTGCGGTGATTGGGGGCGGCGACACCAATTTGCCCGCCAGCGCGCCCCTGCTGACCTTTACCACCAGCCAGAATGATCCGGTCAGCGGATCGGTGCCGGCGGTGCGGGCGATCAATGGCGAGCAGCCGGCGGTGTATCTGCCGGGCAGCACCCAGTCCGGCCGTTATCCGTTCATGGATTTTGCCACCGTGCGGGTGGAGTTCACCGAGCCCCTGGATGAAAAAACCGTGCAGGCCGGCAGCAGCTTCCAGTTCCTGGCCGTGGATGGCGCTACCGAGACGCCGGTGGTGGGTTCCCTGATGGTGCGGCGCCAGCACGTGAGCTTCGATCCGGACGAGGATCTGATCCCGGGCGCCACCTACCGGGTGCGTCTGACCAGTGCGGTGCGGGATCTCAACGGCGAAGCCCTGGCGGATGTCACCTACGAACTGGTGCCCGAGGATGCGAATGCCTGCGACTGTGTGATCACTCAGCATTTCAATACCACGGTGGCGTTCGGCGAAGCGGGATTCCCGGCCACGTCCTTCACCACCGGGCACGCGCTCAACAGCATCGACTTGTATTCCCCTCTTATCGGTGCCAACGATATCAATCTGCGGGACAGCACCGTGCAGGCGGAACTGGCGGACCCGGGCAATTTCGAGGGCCTGATTCCGTTCGTGATCCGGCGGGGCAATTTCCTCAACATCACCGGGCTGGATCTGCAGTTGGGTGGCGAGGTGTCGGCCAACCTGCAGACCGGCGACATCAAGGCGACGTTCCTGTCGGATGTCACCGGTTTTCTCGGGCGTAATCCTTACCGCAGTGCCGACACCATTCCCGACGACACCAAGGCGCCGGTGTCGGTGTACCTGATTTTCGATCTGGCCCTGACTGGCACCGACAGCGCAGGCAACGCCGTGCTGAACCAGACCATTCCCCATGTGCAGGCTACTGGTACCGCCAGGATCGTGAACGGCAATCTGACGATTGAAACCGTGCGCACCCTGACCATGGATCTGCTGGGGCTGGATCTGGCGCCGGCGCATATGGTGCTGGGCATCAATTCGGATCTGAGTGCGAGCAAGCCTGACGATGCGCAGGCGCCCACCATTACCGGCAGCTATCCGGCGGATGGCGCCACCGAATTCCCGATCCGCGATGGCCTGTCGCTGATTTTCAGCGAGGCGATCGACAATGCCGGGCTGGTGGCGAATGACCAGATCAGCCTGATCGATCTGAGCAATGGCAATGCACTGGTGCCGTTCCAGCTGACCTTTGACGGCAGCACCGTGCTGCTGAAACCGGATGCGGCGCTGACGTTCGGCCACCAGTATCGCATCACCCTGGGGGCGCTCACCGACATCAGTGACAACCACAATCTGCTGGTGCTGGATGGCGCCGATGCCACCGGTGGTGACGGCATGATCCAGTTCACCACGGAAAATCCGTCTGCCAGTGGCGCGGTGGGGCCGATGGTGAGTTCGATCAACGGCGGTGCCGGCTGCACACTGACCGGCAGCAGTTATGCCAGCCCGGGCCACTGCGCTGGCGGGCTGGGCGGCGACACCAATTACCAGCCGTTCGATATGCCGGCGGACGGTTACCTGGATGTGCAATTCAACCAGGCGATGAATACTGCCACGCTGGTGGCAGGCAGCAGTTGCAACAGCGGCCGGGTGCGGGTGGAAATCCTGGACGGCAGCGGCAACTGCACCGGCGTGGTGGCAGGTTCGCTGATGGCCGACACCCGGTCGTTCCGCTTCAAGCCGACCCAGCCCTGGGTGGCGGGCACTGATTACCGCCTGACCCTGATGGGCGGCGGCAATGCCACCTGCGACTCGGCCACTGAAGTGTGCGGCAGCAACAACCTGCCGCTGAATCCCGATCCGCTCAACGGCGCCGAAGCGGCGGATGCCGGTGGCAGCAATCTGCTGATCCGGTTCCGTGGCGTGGCCGCCAACGACGATGTGTATCTGCCGCTGAAGCTGGAACCGTCCACCGACAGCAACGGCAACGGGTTTGTGAATGGCGGCGAGGTGGCGCAGCCGGCCAACCGCGCGGATGTGACGGTGACCGGCTTCGGCGGCATTCTCAGCAACGTGGTGCTGGTGGGTGATCCCACGATTTACCTGAACGGCTCGCTGCCTGTGAGCGTCGGTCAGCCGGAACCGCTCGGCATCGACGGCAGCACCTGGGGCATGACGCTGGCGGGCGAAAGCCAGATTCCGGTGCGGATCAATCCCGGTATTTTGTATGGCACTTCCATCGGTCTGAACGCATCGGCCATCGGCATTTCCATCGGCCTGGTGAATACCGGCATCAATGTGCTGCGCCTGCGGGAGACTGGTGGCCCGATCACCGGTTATATCGTGCAGGAAGCGGGGGTGGACGAGCCGCAGTTTGTGGCGCAACTGAACCTGTACATGGATGCGCCGGACATGGCGATTCTGGGCGGAATCGTCAGCCATAACCTGCACAGCAGTCCGCTCAGCGTTGTCATCAAGGGGCCGGTCAGCTTCCTGGAGGACGGCCGCATCCTGATCGAGCCGGCCACTGTGAGCCCCATCAACCTGACGGTGAACATTACGGCGCTGGGCATTCCCGGCAATATCAATTTGCGCATCCCCGGCGGCGGCATGCAACTGCGCCTGATCGGCAGTCCGCTGAAAGGCCGGCGGTGAGGAAATGAACATGAAAATGCAATCAATCGCACTGGCGCTGTTCGGGTTGGCACTGAGCGGTATCGTCCAGGCTGACGATGCCACTGCGGACGCGGGCTACTGGAGCCACATCAAGACCGACTGGCTGGGCTTTGCGCCGGGAGAAAAGCCGTTTTATTTCCGCGCCGGTTATACATTGCTGGCTCCGGATTCCTCCAGCAGCGAAGTTTACCTGGAGGATGTGAGCGGCCCCGCTGACCTGGCGGTGGACAATGGCCCCATCGCAGGCTCTGGCGCCAGCGTGGAGGATGTGGATTTTCCCAGCGTGATCATCGGCTGGACCCTGCCCTGGGGCGACGGCCACTTGGCCCTGGAAACCATCCTGGCGCTGCCGTTCACGGTGGAATTCAAGACCGCCGGCACGCTGACCACCGACTCCATCGCGCCTTATGCCCTGGGCAACATTCCCACCGGGGTGCCGCCCCTGGGTGAGGAATTCGGTGAAAGCAAGGTGCTGCCGCCGGTGGTGACGCTGGTGTACCGCTTTGGCCTGGAGCAGTCGTTGCGGCCCTATGTGGGCGCCGGCCTTGCCTACATGATCACGTACGATGGTGAAGTCACCAATCCGGTGCTCACTGCTGTGGGGGAGCCGTCGCTGGAAATCGACGACGTGTTCGGTTTCGTCTTGCAGGGCGGTGTGGAATACAACTTCTGGGGCGACTGGTGGGTGAACGCCGACGTGAAATACATCGCCGGGCTGGAGACCACCGCCACCGTGGAAGATATCTGGGTGGAAACGCCGGATCTGCCCACCTATGAAGTGGCCCGGGTGGGCGATGCCACCGTGGATGTGACGGTGGACCCGTGGGTGTTCCATATGGGTGTGGGTTTTGATTTTTGACCGGCTGAACTGAAATCGCGCAGGTATAATGCGTCCTTTCCGCTGCGACAAGGACTTTCCGCCGTGCCATCCCTTCCTGCCTTTCTGACCCGCCGCCGCTGGCCGCTCTGGCTGCTGGCGGTGCTGGTGTTGCTGTATGGCCTGTATGTGGCGCTGGCGTATCTGTATCTGCCCGGCAAGCTCAAGGATGTGGTGCAAACCGATGTGGCGCAGATGCTGGGGCGCGAAATCACGGTGGAAAAAATTGCCTTCAATCCGTTTGCACTGGCGCTGACGGTGGAAAATTTCAGCATCGCCGACCGGCCGCAGCAGCCATTGCTGGCGTGGCAGCGCGTGTTTGTGGACCTGGGGGCCTGGGGTTCCCTGTTCGGCTGGCAGGTGAAGCTGGAAGGCGTGCAACTTGACGGGCCGCACATCGCCATCGAGCGGCGCAAAACCGATTTCAATTTCAGCGACATCCTGCACCGGCTGGCCACCAACAGTGCGGCGCCGGAACCACAGGCGGCAGAGGAAACCCCGGGCAAGCCATTGGCGATCCGCATTGACGACATCCGCATCCTTGACGGTATCTTCAGTATCGATGACACCAGTGGCAGTAAACCGGCGCGGTCCGAGGTGGACAATATCGACATCGGTGTGCAGAACCTGTACCTGGCCACCGGCGACGACCGCCTCAATCCGTTTCATGTGCGCGCGAAAGTCCCCGGTGGTGGCGCGCTCGATTTGTCGGGCGAATATCGCGTCGATCCTTTGCAAGTGAATTGCGCACTCAAGGCCAATGGCATCCGGTTGGCCAAATTCGCTGACTTCGTGGAAAACCAGGTGCCGCTGAAAGTGGCCGGCGGCACGCTGGGTTTCAGCCTGCAATTGCAGATGACGCAACAGGAGAGGGTGCTGCAGGTCTTGTTGCGCGATGGTCAGGTGGAACTGGCGGATCTGGCGCTGGATGACAGCGTGACCGAGCCACCCTTGCTGCGCGCCGGAAAAATCAGCGCGAACGGAATCGAACTGGATCTGGCGCAGCAGGATGTGAAGGTGGCGCAGGTGCGGTTCGACAGCATCGACAGTCATCTGTGGCGCGATGCGCAGGGCGTGTTGCGGTTTGCGCCGCTGTTGCCAGCGCCTGCTGCAGATAACGCAACTGCTCCGGCCTCTTCGCCCGCCCAGGAAAAAAATCCCTGGAAAGTGCAGATCGCCGATGTGCAGTTGGCGGGCAGTAGCCTGACCTTCCTCGATCAAACAAACGGCATGGCCGCGCAACAAACCCTGTCGGATCTATCGCTGCAATTGAAGGACGTCCGTCTGGAAGAAGGCGCGCAGGTGCCGCTGACGTTGACCGCGCGATTGAACGACAGTGGCACGCTGCAACTGAACGGCAACCTGACGCCGTCACCGTTTGCACTGCAGTTGCAGTATCAGCTGCAGGCACTGTCGTTGCTGCCGTTCAATCCCTATGTGCAGGCGTCCACCCATTTGCAATTGCTGAGCGGCGAACTGGATGTGAACGGCGATTTGAACATGCCGGCCGGTGACGAAGCGCCGATGACCCTCAATATGAAAGTGGATGTGCGCGATCTGGCAGGCAACGACACCCGCACTGGCAAGAGCCTGCTGCAATGGCAGGCGCTGACACTGAATCCGTTGCAGCTGGATCTGAAGGCCAAACGCCTGAGCATCGACAATGTCACGCTGGCGAAGCCGGATCTGACTGTGGAAATTGCCGCCGACAAGCAGGTGAACCTGGCCACGCTGATGAAACCGTTTGCTGAAAAAGAAGCTGATTCAACCGCAGATCCGGCAGCAGAACCGGAGCAACCCTGGCAATTTTCCATCGGCCAGATTCGCGTGGAGCAGGGCAACACCCGCCTGCGCGATGACAGCATCAACCCCGTGTTCAAAACCAGCCTGACGGCGATGGATGTCAGCCTGGGCGAGTTGCGCAGCAGTGGCGGCAAGCCGGTGCCGTTTGAACTGCAGGCCAAGCTGGACCGCTACGCACCGCTGAGCATCAAGGGCACGCTGGCGCCGCTGGACCAGCAACCGGGTTTCATTATCACCAACCGTTTGCAGGGCCTGGATATGCCATCGTTGTCGCCTTACACCGGCACCTACATTGGCCACACGCTGCGCAGCGGAAAGTTGGTTATAGAATCCCGCTATGAACTGAAGGAGCGCCAGCTAAATGGCAAGAGCCATATCGTGGCGCGCAATCTGTACCTGGGTGATCCGGTGGCCAGCGAGCTGGCAGTGGATGCGCCGGTGGGACTGGGCCTGGCACTGTTGCGCGACAATCGCGGCGTGATCGATCTGGATCTGGCGGTGAGCGGCAATCTGGATGACCCGGGTTTCAGCGTGTTCGGTCTGGTGGGCAAGGCGCTGCTGAATATTCTGGTGAAAGCGGCTACCTCGCCGTTCCAGCTGCTGGGTTCGCTGGCGGGCGGGCGCGAGGATCTGGGTGAAATCGAATTTGCCGCCGGCAGTGCGCAACTGGACGACGCCGGGCAGGAAAAATTGCGGCAACTGGCGAAGGCGCTGGCGGAGCGATCCGAGATCGGACTCAACGTCAACGGTAACGCGCTGATGGCGGAGGACGGCCCGGCGCTGCAGCGGCAGCGGGTAATGGAACTGGTGGCGGCCGAACGGGGCAAGCCGGCGGACTCGTTTGATCCGGCGAACTGGCTGGACGACGAAGACAACCGCGACGAACTGGAAGATCTGGCGGACGATCTGGATCTGGCGGATGCGGATGATCGCGAGGATGAATTGCGTAAATCCCAACCGGATCTGCAGGATGCAGCGTTGCAGCAGGCCGTGTTCCAGCTGATGTGGGCGGACGTGGCGGCGCGCCAGTCCGTCGCCCAGCAGGAACTGAAGGAACTGGCGGAACAACGGGCACAGGCGATCAAACAGTTTCTGGTGGAAGAGGCGTCTTTTGACCATGAACGCATCGACCTGCCAGTCACCGCTGCCGGTGGTCTGTCTGGCCGAATCTGCGCGCTGGCGCTGGAACCGCAGTGAGCTGAGTTTTTTTCCACGCCCTGGTTCCGGGCCCCGGGCCGGCAGCTATGCTTGAGAAATCGCTGTCTGTCCGTTGGCCGCTCGCGCCCCGGAAACTGCATGTCGGAAACCCGCATGTCGGAAACTGAAAGTCTGCTGGAAAAAATCGTGTTTGGCCTGCGTGCCCCGATCCTGCTGGTGGTGGTGGCACTGTCGATTTTTTTTGGCTATCAGGTGTTCGACATCGAGGTGGACAGCAACCTGAAAAAAATGGTGCCCCTCGGCCACGACTACATCCGCAATTTTTTCCGCCACCGCGACGATCTCAGCCTGGGCAACGACATCCGCATCGCGGTGGAAAATACCCAGGGCGATATTTTCGACAAGGACTTCCTGGAAATCCTGCGCCAGGTGTCGGACGAGGCGTTCTATCTGCCGGGTGTCGACAAGGGGCGAATGAAATCCCTCTGGACCGCCAACGTGCGCTGGTCGGAAGTGGATGTGGATGGCATTCGCGGCGGTGAAGTAATTCCGCCGGAATACGACGGCTCGCCGGCGGCGCTGGAGCAGGTGCGCCAGAACGTGTTGAAATCCGATCACCTTGGCGTGCTGGTGGCCGACGACCTGCGCTCCGCCATCATCTATCTGCCCTTGATCGAGTTCGACGAGGACAGCCTCGATGACGACAAAAAAATTGATTACAAACTGCTGTCGGAACAGATCGAAACCGGCATCCGTGATCGCTTTGAATCCGAAGACGTCAAAATCCATGTGATCGGATTCGCCAAGAAAATCGGCGACCTGATCGAAGCGGTGAAAGGCGTGCTGGTGTTTTTCGTGGCGATGCTGCTCATCACTTTTCACCTGCTGGTGCTGGACAGCCGTTGCGTGCGCAGCGCAGCGGTGATCATCGTCGGCGCGGTGATGGCGGTGGTGTGGCAGCTGGGCATCGTCACGCTGCTGCGCAAGGCCATGGGCGAATTCCGCCAGGGTGAACTCTGGCGCGCGCTGATCGAGCAGTATCCCACCCTGGAACCGATCCAGTTCGGCATCGATCCCTATTCCATGCTGGTACCGTTTCTGGTGTTCGCCATTTCCGTCAGTCATGGTGTGCAGTACACCAATGAAATGATGACGCGGGTGGCGCAGGGCGAATCCGACATGACCGCGGCGCGCAACAGTTTTCGCACGCTGTTTGTGGCCGGTTTGCTGGCGCTGATCAGCGATGCCATCGGCTTTGTTACCCTGTGGTTTGTCGATATCGGCGTGATTCGCGAGCTGGCCATCACTGCCAGTGTGGGGGTGGCGGTGATCATTTTCACCAAACTGGTATTCGCGCCGGTGGTGATGTCGTACATCGGTGTCAGCCCGGCGGCGGTGCGGCACCGCCAGCAGAAAACGCAGCAGGTGAATCCGGTCTGGCCGCTGATCGCTGGCCTGACCACGCGGCCAGCGGCCGTGGTGTCGCTGTTGCTGGCGCTGGTACTGGCGGCGGCGGGCTGGTATTTCCGCCAGGATCTGCAGATCGGCGATCTGGATGCCGGCGCGCCGGAACTGCATCCGGATTCGCGCTACAACCGCGACAACGCCTTTATCACCGCGAATTATTCCGTCAGCGCCGATGTGCTGGTGGTGATGGTGGAAACCGCACCGATGCAATGTTCCGGTTACCCGGTGCTGAGCCGCATCGACCGTTTCATGGGTCATATGGAAAATGTGGCAGGGGTGGATTCCACTGCGTCGCTGGTGACGGTGGCCAAGCATGTGGTGACGGGTTTCAATGAAGGCAATATGAAATGGTCGTCGCTGCCCCAGGTGCCGGCCATTCTCAACGGCAGCATGATCTATCTGCCGGCGGGATTCACTAACGTGGCCTGCACGCTGGTGCCGGTATTTGTATTTCTCGATGATCATCGGGCGGCGACGCTGGAACGGGCGGTGCAGGCAGTGGCGGCCTTTGCGCGGGAAAATGACAGCAACATCGCGCGCTTTGTACTGGCGTCCGGTAGCGCAGGGGTGGAGGCTGCCACCAACCAGACCATCGCCGAGGCGCAACTGCGCATTCTGTTGCTGGTGTATGGCGTGGTGGGCGTGATGGTGCTGCTGTCGTTCCGCAGCTGGCAGTCGGTGGTGTGCATCGTGTTGCCGCTGGTGCTGACGTCGCTGCTGTGCGAGGCGTTGATGGCATTGCTCGGCATCGGCGTCAAGGTGGCCACATTGCCGGTGATTGCACTGGGGGTGGGCATCGGCGTGGACTACGGCATTTATCTGTACGCAAAGCTGATGCGGTTTCTGGCGACGGGAATGGATCTGCGCAGCGCCTATCGCGAGACCCTGCGCACCACCGGCCGCTCGGTTGTCTTCACTTGCCTGACCCTCAGCCTGAGCGTGGGCTTCTGGATTTTCTCCGGCATCAAATTCCAGTCGGACATGGGCCTGCTGCTGACGTTCATGTTTCTGTGGAATATGGTGGGCGCGATCTGGCTGTTGCCGGTGCTGGCCTCTTTTGTGCTGCCAAAACAACAGGATGCGCCGAAGCTGCCGGCAATATCCGCTACGCCGCCGGGCTGAAACACGCTTGCCAGACCGGGTGGTGTTGACTAGCGTTAAAGCAAGGGTTTTAGTGCACTTTCCCGTGCCTGCATTTTTGATTTCCGAGTCCCTCCATGTTGCGACGAACCGGTGTTTTGATTTGGCTGGCACTGATCGCCGGCTTGCTGTCGCCGATGCCGTTCGCGTGGGCTGCCAGCAATTACACGCTGACCACCGCCGCCATCGCCGATGGCGAGTTCCGCCCGCCCGTCTGGTATTTCGAAGACGAGAGCCGCACTGCTACGCTGGAGCAGGCGCAAAGTTTTTATGTGCAGAACCGCTTCCGTCGCGCGCCGGACGAATTCAATGCCGGCGTGGCGCAGCCCGCGCACTGGTTTCGCGTACTGGTGGAAGTGGATGCGGATTTCGATGCCGCCGCCAATCCGGTGCTGTATCTCGACATCATGGATTCCATCCTGGATGACATCCAGCTGCATCATCTGGTGAATGGCAAGGCGGTGGCGACGTACCGCATGGGCGACACGATTCCGTTCGCGCAGCGGCCGTTTCCTGGTCCCTCTTTCGTGCTGCCGGTGCACCTGCTGCCCGGCGAAGTGCACGAATTCTGGATTCGCATCGACACTGCCAGCACCATGCAATTGCCGATACGACTGTGGACGCCGCGCCAGTACTATGTCGAACAGAACCAGGCCACGCTGTTTTATGGCATGCTGTTTGGCCTCAGCCTGATCATGGGGATCTACAACATCCTGATCGGCTGGCGCGTGCAGAGCCTCAGTTATCTGTATTACGTGGGCATGCTGGGCAGTGGTGCGTTGCACCGTGCCTATGCGTCCGGCATCGCGTTCCAGTACCTGTGGCCGGAATGGCCGGAGGTGAATCTGGTGATTCGTCCGCTGCTGGATAATTTTCTGTCGATCTTTTCCATTCTGTTCACCCAGCATTTCCTGCAGACCCGCGTGCACACGCCGTTGCTGCACCGCTGCCTGAGTGCCTGGGTGGGCTTGTCGCTGGTCGGTGCGGCGATCTGTTTCATCCTGCCGGAACAGCAGTCACTGTATTTCGCGCTGTGGATTTTGCTGATTGCCTTTCTCACTCAATATGCCGTCGGTATCGACTGTTGGCTCAACAAGATGCAGATGGCCAAACTGTTCGTGCTGGGCTGGTTCGTGTTTCTCGGTGGCGGCGTGATCCTGATTTTTGCCACCCTGGGTGCGCTGCCGATGAATCCCATCACCATTCATGCGGCGGAAATCGGACTGGCGATCCAGGTGCTGGCATTGTCGGTGGCGCTGTCGGACCGCATGAGTCACATGCAGAAGGACACCATCAGCGCGCAGCAGAAAACCGTGGAGCACATGGCGCAGTATCGCGACCTGTATGAGAAATCACTCGACGGTATTTTTGAAATGAACGAGGAAGGCCGCATCCTGCAATGCAATCCGGCCTGTGCCGCGTTGCTGGATCTGGCGCCGGACGGATCGCAGACTGATCCGCTGTGGTCACGCTTCTGTGATGTTCGTGCGCGCGACCGCTTGCAGCAGCTGTTGCAGCAATCCGACCAGGTGCACGCCTTTGAATGCCAGTTGCACGGCGCCGGCGGACGCAATGTGTGGGTCAGCCTGTCGCTGCGGGCTTCGCGCAAGGACGGGCAGCGCCGTTTTGACGGCGTGCTGCACGATATCAGCGAATCGAAAGCCAAGGAGCAGGCCCAGCTGGCGCAGCAGCAGGCAGAAGCCGCCACCACGGCAAAAAGCGCATTCCTGGCCAACATGAGCCACGAAATCCGCACGCCGCTCACTGCCATCATCGGTTTTGCCGAGGATGTGCGCGACGAGAATCTCAGCGGCCAGGAATTCCGCGAATCGGTGGATACCATCGTGCGCAGCAGTCATCACCTTCTCGACATCATCAACGACATTCTGGATCTGTCGAAGATCGAGGCGGGCAAGCTGCAGCTGGAAGCACTGTCCACCGATCTGGTGGATCTGGTGAACGACATCCAGTCCGTGTTCGGCAAGCGCATCAGCTCGAAGGGGCTGGAATTCAAACTGGATCTGCAGCTGCCGTTGCCGAAAACCATCGTCACCGACGCCACCCGCTTGAAACAGGTGATCCACAATCTGCTGGGCAACGCGCTCAAGTTCACCGAGCGTGGCAGCGTGACATTGCGCGTTTGCTACAGTGCAGACACCGACCAACTGCAACTGGCCGTGATCGACACCGGCATCGGCATGACGCCCGCGCAGCAGGGCCGCATATTCGATGCGTTCACCCAGGCGGAAATTTCCACCGCGCGCGCATATGGCGGCACCGGGCTGGGGCTCAGCATCGTGCGCCAGCTACTGGCTTTGATGGGCGGCAGCGTGCGGGTGGAAAGCGAACTCGATCACGGTTCGACGTTTTATGTAACGCTGCCGGCGCGCACACTGGCGGGTGTGGTCATGCTGCAGTCGCTGGCAGACGTCTGCCCGGGAAAAACTGCCGCTGCTTCTGTGCAATTGCCGCACCTGACAGGCACGATCCTGTACGCAGAAGACAACGTGGTGAACCAGCAGCTGGTGCGCAATCTGGTGGCGCGCACCGGCGCCCGCATCGAAATTGCCAGCAACGGTGCCGAGGCGATGCTGTATGCGTTGCGCCACAAGCCGGACCTGATCCTGATGGATGTTTCAATGCCGGTGATCAGTGGCATCACCGCGACGCGCCTGCTGCGCAGTTACGGATATGAAGGCCCCATCATTGCCTGCACCGCCAACGTAATGGCAAACGAGGTGGATCAATACTTGGCGAATGGTTTCAACGCCTGCCTGGAAAAACCGATCCGCCGCCCGCGTTTTTATGAGGAAATTGCCCGCTATTGCCCTGCTGCGCCGGATGCCGCGCAGGAAACGTCCGCCGCGTCCTGAATTCGGCCTTCCTGCATCCGCAACATGCCTGGCGGTTTCTGTCGGGCCGGGTGACTGCCGTTCAGTAAAGTTTATTGAGAAATTTATCAAAGTAGACTTTCGTACCAAAAACGCCTGTGCTAAATATGAAGGGGATTGCACGGGGGAATCAGCATGAAACTGTATTACGTACTGCCGTTGTGTCTTCTCAGCGGTTTTGCTTCGGCCGCCGGGATCTACGAAATTGATCGTAGCCAGTGGGAGGCCAAGCCGGCTGCCGCCGCTGCCGCCAAGCCCAAGCCTCGCGCGTCGACCGCCACCCAGCCTCAATCCACCCCTGATGCCACCGCCCAGTCCACAACGCCGGTCGCGAACCAGGCACAGCCGGCAACAAGCCAGGACATGGCGCAGACCTGCCAGCCCGGCCACCCCTGCAACGATCTGCAGTAACTTTTTCTTCCAGATTCTGTTGGTTCACCCGCACCACTACTGACAGAAGGCTGTCAGTAGCCCTTTGCCAGAATGGGGCCTCCATAACCCACAGCAAAGGAAGCACGAACATGAACGCCATCAACTGGTTTGAAATCTTTGTCAGCAACTTCGACCGCGCCCGCGATTTCTACGAAAAGGCCCTGGATACCCATCTGGAACTGGTGACCGGCATGGGCCAGCCCATGGGCATCTTTCCCCATGATCCTGCCAGCGGCGTCGGCGGCTGCATCACCGCGTCGGAAGAACCGGTAAGTGCCGGTACCGCCACCCGCGTCTATCTGAACGTGGAAGGCAAGCTGGATGCGGTGATCGCCCGGGTGCCGGGCTGCAAGGGCAAGGTGTTGCAGGGCCGTACATCGATCGCGCCGCACGGTTTCATCGCCCTGATCGAGGACACCGAAGGCAATCAGGTGGGCCTGCACAGCCTGGTGTGAACGCCGGCAAATACGCTGCTACACTCGCGGGATTTTCCGGTGCTTCGGCACTGAATCCCGCTCTCGTCCCGCCGGAGATTTCATGAGACGCGCTGACCGCCTGTTCCAGATCGTGCAGTTCCTGCGCAGCCGCCGCCTGACCACGGCGCAGTGGCTGGCGGAGCGTCTGCAGGTGTCGGTGCGCACCATTTACCGCGACATCCAGGATCTGTCGCTGTCCGGTGTGCCCATCGAGGGCGAGGCGGGCGTCGGTTATGTGCTGCGCCACACCATGGATCTGCCACCGCTGATGTTCGAGCGTGACGAGATCGAGGCGCTGGTGACCGGTGCGCGCATGGTGAAAGCCTGGGCCGATCCGGAACTGATGCGGGCGGCGGAATCGGCACTGGCCAAAATTCACAGCGTGCTGCCGGCTGCACTGAAGGACGAACTCAACCGCAACCGCCTGTTCGCGCCTGGCGGCGGCCATTATCCCGTGCACTGGATCACGCGCTTCCGCCAGGCGATTCGCGAGCGGCAGAAAATGTGGCTCACCTATCGCGCTGAAAACAACGAACTCACCGAACGCTGCATCTGGCCGCTGGGACTGTTTTTCTGGGGGCAGGTATGGACGCTGTGCACCTGGTGCGAACTGCGCAATGACTTCCGCAATTTCCGGGTGGACCGGGTGGTGGAACTGCAGAACACCGGCACCACCTTCACGCCGGAGCCGGGGCAGCGGCTGGAGGATTATCTGGCGGAACATGCGCCGCCGGAGGCGGTGGCGCCCGTATTCAGGTCGTAAAAAGTATTCAGATCGTAAAAAGTGTTCAGGTCGTGAAAAGTATCCAGGTCAGGACAATCACGGCACAACCGGCGTGATTTCCGGCTTCGGCTCGGTGCTTTGCGCGGCATCCCCCGGCAGTACCTTCACTTCCATGCGCAGGGCGTCGGACACCTGATTCACCGTTGTGGGAATTTTCAGCGCGGCGGTGCGCAGGGTGTTATCGAGGGAAATGCGCATGGCGGCGAACAGCTTTTGCCCCGACGCACTGGCGGCAAAGGTGGAGAATTCCTGCAGCGAGGCGTCCGTCACCGGTTCCAGCAGCACGGCTTGCTGCAGCAACAGCTGCTCGCTGACGGTGGTCCGGTATTCGTCCCGATTGGCGTTGAAGGATTCCCGCAATGAATCGAACGGCGCCTGCTGGTCCGGCGTGATCAGCTGGGAAAATCCGCTCAGGAAGGCGGCCTGCATGGTCAGCATCAGATCCAGTGCCGTGTCGGTGGCGCCAGTGGCAACGTCCAGTTGCTGCAGTTGTTTCTTGCGTTCCGGCGACAGCCCTGCCAATTGTTGCTGGCTGATGGCCTGGCCGATTTTTTCCATCACCTCTGGCTGCATCATGCGCTGTTCCGCCGCCAGGATGCTTTTGCCGGCATCGCTGTTGTACCAGCGCAGGGCGTCCGCCAGGGTGGTCGCATCCAGTTGCCGCATCAGATCCACCCGCAGGGTCTGGATCAGCTCGTCCGGTTTGAAGGCATCCTGCAAGGCGCTGATCAGGGGTTGCACGAAGGCCAGGGCCATGCCTGCCTGCTGCTGTCCGGCGCTGCCGATGGCCAGGGGAATCTGGTTGATCTGTTGCTGCAGGCCGGATGCCGCAATCAGGGCATCCACCTGTTCAGCGGATGTGGCCACGGGCGGCGGAGTTTCGGCCCGCACGCCGGTGACGGCCAGCAGCAGGAGGAAGGTGATCAGGGCTGCGCGCATGGGGAACCTTGTTTGGTAAAAAGTGACGTGAATTTCGCTGAATTGTCCAACGGCGGGGAGGTGACTTTACACGTGCCGTTCAAGTGCCGTTGGGTGATCCGGCCAGCACGGCTTTTTCCAGTGCCCACAGCCGATCCTGGCCCCACAATACCAGATTCCCATAGCGAAAGGCAGGCACGCCCCACAGGCCGATGGCGTCCAGATCCTCGCGGTTCTGCTGGGCCAGTTCGCGCCAGGATTCGTCGTCCAGGCGGGCCTGGGCGGCATCCCAGTCCAGACCGGCGCGGGTGGCCATCCGGCGCAGGTGCGGAAGCCGGTTCACGTCGAGTCCTTCCGCCCAGATGCCTGACGCCAACGACACTACCAGCTCCTTTTCGCGGCCAATCGAGCGCGCATACAGGAACAGCGCCATGCAGTGGTTGATGCCGTCCCCCAGCGGGTCGCAGATCTTGCCGAAGGGCAGGTTGTATTTTTCCGCCTCGCGCTTGGCGTCCTTCACGATATAGCCGCGTTTGGCTTTGGGCAGGGGAATGCCCCGCGTGACCATGGGCATGACGGGTTTGATGGTGACGGGGATTTTGTAAAGCTCCGCCAGCTTGAACACCCGGTCCGCCGCCAGATAGGAATAGGGGCTGCGGAAGGAAAAATAGAAATCCAGCGGATGCACCTGGCGTGGGCGCGGGCGCAGCGTGCTGTAGCTTTGCAGCACATGGCGGTACTGGCGCTGGTAGTCGGCGATGTCGCCACTGGTGCGGCGCAGGCGCGGTTTGTTGAGGCGGTCCGCCAGATGGCCCAGGCGATCCAGGCCCCAATACCATTCGCCGCCGTAATACAGCATGGCGGACTGGTAGTGGCCACGGGAAACCAGGTCGGCGCTGGCGCTGTCCAGCAGGGACTGGGTTTCGCGGTCGGGCAGGGTGCCATAGCGGCGCAGGCAGCTTTCGAAGGTGGTGGTGCTGCAGCCCCACAGGGCGCCGGTCACTTCGGTGACCAGGTGCAGCAGCTTGGGCCGGTCCTGATGCTTGAGCAGTATCGCGCTGGCGTGGAAGGCATCCTCCCGGCTCGGCGCTTCCGGATGTTCCGGATACACCAGTTCGTGCAGCGCCGCCAGCCGCTTGCCGTCTTCCAGCGCATAGCGTTGCAGCAGCTGTGGTTGTGGCACGCCGTCTGCCGGCAGATCCAGCACAAAGCGGATCTGCAGATTGACGCGGAAATCCTCCAGAAAACGTGGCAGCGCCTGCAGCAGCAGGTAGGAATAGGGATCGTTCACCCGGTGGTAGAACACCACGGTGTTGAGGGACGGCATCAGACGCCGCTTGATTTCGAACCAGCCGCGACGGAACTTGCGCAGTTTCGGGCTGGTGGCCAGTTTGGCCACGAAGGGCATCAACAATCGGCTCAGTGGCATAAGTGGTTCAGACTTCCCTCGCAGCGGCGGTCAGGCCGGGTCCAGAATCTTGATGAAGACTTTTGAATTGCGCTGGTAATTGTAGAGCGACTGCCTGTGCTGCGGCAGTTCCGTCACGGTGGCCGCCGTGAAGCCCCGCTCCATGAACCAGTGCGCCGTGCGGGTGGTGAGCACGAACAACCGGTTCAGACCCATCCCACGGGCCCTTTGTTCAATCGCCTGCAGCAACTGGTCGCCGCGCTTGCCGTGGCGATAGTCCGGGTGTACCGCCACGCAGGCCAGTTCGCCGGTGCGGTCGGCAGTGAACGGATTCAGCGCGGCGCAGGCAATGATTTTCTCGTCGCGTTCAATCAGGGTGAACTGGGGAATTTCCGTTTCCAGCAACTCGCGGGAACGCCGCACCAGGATGCCTTCCTGCTCCAGTGGCTCGATCAGTTCCAGCACGCCGCCCACGTCTTCGATGGTGGCGTTGCGGATGTTCTCAAAACTTTGTTGCGTGATGAGGGTGCCGCTGCCGTCCACGGTGAACAGTTCCTGCAGCAGGGCACCGTCGGTCTGGTAGCTGATGAGGTGGGCGCGGCCCACCTGTTTCAGGGCGCGGGTGGCACTGATCAGGGTGAAGTGCGGATTGCTGCGCGGTTCGTCCAGCTTGCCCAGCAGATCGGTCGCCTGGGGCACGGTCAGTTCGCGGATCAGTTCACCACTGTCGCCCAGCACGCCGGTGTCGGCGTTGAGATAAATCAGTTTGTCCGCCTGCAATGCCACGGCGGCGGCTTCCGCCACTTCTTCCCACAGCAGGTTGAAGACTTCCCCGGTAGGGGAAAATCCCAGTGGCGACAGCAGCACCAGCGCACCATTGTGCAGCTGCGTGCGGATGGCCTCGGCGTTCACCTTGCGCACTTCGCCGCTGTGCTGGTAGTCGACACCATTGCGCACGCCATAGGGCCGGGCAGTGATGAAATTGCCGGATGCCACCTGGGTTTTGCTGCCCTGCAGATGCGCGGCGGCGATGCCCTGGGACAGGCCTGCTTCCACCTGGATGCGGGTGCGGCCGATGGCCTCGATCACGGCCGGCAGTGCTGCCAGATCGGTAACGCGGCGATGTTGCTCCACCCGGGTGCTGATGCCACTTTCCTGCAGGCGTGCGTCAATCTGTGGGCGGGCACCGTGTACCAGTACCATCCGGATACCCAGACTGTGCAGCAGCACGATGTCCTGTATCACGTGCATGAAGTTGGCATGCTGCACGGCTTCGCCGCCGAACGCGACGACGAAGGTTTTGTCGCGGTGAGCGTTGATGTAGGGCGAACTGGCGCGAAACCATTTGACGTAATCCTGCGTGTGCATGGGTGGGGACAGCGACTCCTGGGCCGGGTGAACGGGATTGCAACTGCATAAGCTACAGGGAAATTTCCGTGTTTGGCAAACGTCTTGCTGCTCTTCCAGTGTGGCACAGGCAGGCGGGAGTGTCAGTGGGCGCGGCGGGGTTGGTTGTGGCGGTGGTGCGCTGCCCGGGGATGCCGGGCAGCGGGTGTGCGGCGTGTGTGCTGCGTGTGTAGAGAGAGGCTACTGGCGTGACAGCTGCATCAGCGCATCATGGATGTGGAAGTAGGCGATCAGGAATTCAAACAGCAGCCGCCACAACAGTTCCATGAACAGGAACACCAGAGTGAAGGCGATCCAGAAATAGCGTTTGAACTGGCCCGAGCGGGGCAGCCGGCCAATGCCGTTGCCCAGCCCGTCCAGGCCGGCGGAGGCGATCTCGTTTTCCTTCAGCTTGGCCAGCAGCCACCAGCACAGCAGCCAGCCCGCCACCGGCACCACGAAAGCGCCGAACCAGTAGATCAGCAGGATCAGGTAAGGCGTGATGAAAAATTTCAGGGTGATGACATCCAGCAGCCATTGCATGGGTGGCGAGCTCCGGTGGTTGTGTCAGATGAAGCGTTGGTCCAGCCGTTCGAGAATGTAGTCTTCCCAATCTTTCGACACGAATTCGATATCCCCCAGCGCTTTGCGGCTGATCACTTCCACCCGGGTGCGGCCGTGGCTTTCGCTCACGTAGATGGCCACGTTCTGGCCCGCAGTCAGGCTCAGCGGCGCGATCGGCTGTTGCGCCAGGATCAGGCCCTGGGTGACGTCGGCATTCACCAGGTTCAGGTCCGATTCTTCGATTATGGTGAGCGCCTGTTGCCACACCTGATCGCGGTTGGCGCTGTATTCCTTCACTTGCCCGCTACCCTTGCCTTCGCGGGCGTCCGCCAGACTGTTGAACGAGATGCAGCCCTGCAAAAACAGGCTGCTGCTCACCAGCAGGGCGAGGATGAGGTGTTTGAATGACATGGTGATCTCCTTTGTGTTTGTTGGTGGTGGAATTGAAGTGAATGCGGTTCAGGTCTGGTCGGACGCGGCATTGCCCTGCGCCGGTCTGCCGGCGGTACCGCTGGTGTAGCGGTAACCCAGGTTCAGCGCGCGCACGCCCAGCTTGGGTGTGAGCCCGTGCAGCAATTGCATGCTGCGGGAAAAGCCGTTCATCACCCGCGCCGGCCGGCGCTGGATCGTGCGCACAATCAGATTGGCGGCAGATTCTGGCGACAGCGCCGGCGTGTGTTTGTAGCTTTCCGTCGGCGCGATCATGGAGGTGCGCACCAGCGGCATGTAGATGATGGAGAAATGGATGTTGTCCTGGCGCATTTCCCCGGCGGCGACGCGGCTGAATTCGTCGAAGGCCGCCTTGCTGGCGAGGTACGCGGCAAAGCGTGGTGAATGCACCGGCACGCCAACGCTGGAGACGTGGATGATGTGGCCGTTGCGCTCCTGCCGCATGCGTGGCAGCAAACCCAGGGTGATGCGCAGCGCACCGAAATAATTCAGCTGCATGGTGCGTTCGAAATCGTGCAGCCGGTCGCAGGAATGGGACAGCGAGCGGCGGATGCTGCGGCCGGCGTTGTTCACCAGCATGTCGACGGGCGGTTCTGCATCCAGTTGCGTGATGAGTTTTTTCACATCCTCTTCCACCGTCAGATCGCAGGGATAGGCAAACGCGCTGCCGCCCGCCAGACGGATTTCGCAGCGAACGTCCTCCAGTTTTTCCGCCGAGCGGGCCACCAGCAACACAGTGGCGCCCTTGCGCGCCAGTTGCAGTGCCAGCGCCTTGCCAATGCCGCTGCTGGCGCCGGTGATCAGCACGCGCTTGCCTTTTATTTCCGGTGTCCAGCGCGGCTTTTTGTGGTGTTTGTTTTTGTGCTGGCGCTTGGGCGCAAGATTTAGTTGCCAGTAGCGCCACAGGGTGTCGGCATAGTCCGCCGGGTCGGGGCACGTGATGCCCAGCGGTTGCAGCACGGCTTCGGCTTCGTGCGCGTCGAAGGTGGTGTACCAGTCGAGTACATCGAGCGCCGAGGCCGGCATGCGGGTTTTTTCGAAGAACGTCTGCTTCGTTACCTGGCCGTAGCGGGAGTGGCGCAGGCTGGCGCCGACACCCCGCAGCAGCAGGCGCGACAGACGCTCCGGCAGCAGCGCGGCGAAAGTGGGTGCGCCGGCGGAGCGGGCGAACAGGTTCATCACCTCGCAGACTTTCAGATCGCGCTGCGCCACCAGATGGAAGCAGTTGCCGGGCAGGTCATCCTGGTGGGAAATGGCATCCAGCGCACTGGCGACATAGTCCACCGGAACCAGATTCATCCGCCCGGCGTCCAGCCCGATCAGCGGCAGCCGGCGCGGTAGCGACCGCAGCATCAGCAGCAGCGGGAACAGGTAATAGGGGCCGTCCAGCTTGTCCATCTCGCCCGTGCGCGAATCCCCCACCACGATGCCCGGGCGGTAAATGTGGAACGGCACCTGCGCTTCCGCCCGCACTAGTGCTTCGGAGTCGAACTTGGTGCGGTAGTAGGGATGCTGCAGGGACTGGCCTTCATCGAACATGGCCTCGGTGAAGCGGCCCCGGTACTGGCCGCCGGTAACGGCGATGGAACTCACATGATGTAGCGGACAGCCCAGGGCGTTGCACAGCTGCACTACGTTGCGGGTGCCGGTGATGTTGATACGGTCCGCCTCGGCGTCGCTCATGTTGAGATCGTAGAGCGCCGCCAGATGGTAGACGCGCTGCAGCTGGCTTTTCAGCGTTTCCAGCTGGTCGGTACTGATACCCGCCAGCGGCTGGCAGATGTCGCCGGTCAGCGGCTGGATCAGGTCGGCCTTCTGCTGCCAGCGGGTGGCGATCAGTTGCTGCAGGGCTGGTAGGGATCGCTCCCGTACCAGCACGAAAACGGTTTCATTCCGGTCCAGCAGCCGGTCGATCAGCCGTTTGCCGATAAACCCCGTGCCTCCGGTGACTAGCGACGCCATGGGGCGGTCCTCCTGTTTGAATGACGGTTGGATCAGGTGGCGGATGGGACTGTTCTGAGGGCATCCGCCACAAGTTACTCATTGGTAATATGAGTAACTTACCAGCCGGTAACTTAAAGTCAAGGGGGAGTTTTGGCCTGCGCCGGCTTGCGGGTGCATCGGGCGGGCGGGATGTTCACGGGAGCAGGAAAAAAGGGTGAAAGCCGGGGATAATTGTCGGCAGCGGCCCGATTTGGAGTGGTTTGAATTGGAGCGGCCTGATCTGGATTGGACAGATTACGGCCGCATCAGCAGACCCACGCCCACGATGACGGCCATGATCACCGGCCAGGCCAGCAGTAGCGGGCGCCAGAAACTGCGGGTGTGGCGCAGTTCCATGAAGTGGTCAATGATGATCCAGCCCTTGCCCAGCGCCGCCAGCAATATGCCGGTGACGAGCAGACCGTTGCTGCCGCTGCTGCCCAGCAGGACAGTAGTCACCGACAGCAGCACCAGTCCCAGCCAGCAGACGATCAGAATCGCGATGGGCGACATGCGCAAATTTCCCATGCGTGAAAACTCCATCAGTTGATCACATACACCAGCGGAAACAGCATCACCCACACCAGATCCACCATGTGCCAGTACAGCACGCCCGATTCCAGGCTGCTGCTCTGGCCGGGTCCGTAGGCCTGGCGCCAGCAACGGAACGTCATGAAGGCCAGGATCACCAGCCCCAGCAGCACATGCAGGAAGTGAAAGCCGGTGAGCAGCCAGTAAAGCCGGAAAAAAGCATCGTATTCGATATCCAGCCCCAGGCTGGCCAGATGCCGGTATTCGTTGAACTTGATGATGACGTAAAGGCTGGCCGACAGTTGCGCGCCTGCCAGCAGCCATGCGCCGGTGCGATGACGGGAATGGCGCACCTGCTCGACGGCAAGCGCTGCCAGCAGGCCGGCGGTCAGCAGACTGAGGGTGAGGATGAGGCCGGTGGAGGTATCGAGCAGCGCTCGGCTGGCATGGAACAGTGCCGGGTGCAGCCGTTCGGTGACGACGAAGGCGGGGATCAGAATGCCGAACACCGTCAGTTCCGCCAGAATGAAAAACCACATTGCCAGATCGCCCGGCAGCGCGCGTGGTTTTGTTGCAGCAGAAAGGGCGGTGGACTCGTTCAATGCATTCCCGGCCGGTAAGAAAAATTCCGGCTTCGATAGTGCCACCTCAATCCTCGGTCAGCAACCGCGTGTTGCCGCCGATGGCCGCCGTGTTGATCGACACGGTTTTTTCATTGGCCAAACGCAGTAAATAATGCGGCCCGCCCGCTTTCGGCCCCGTGCCCGACAGATCCTGCCCGCCAAACGGCTGCGACCCCACGGTGGCGCCGATCATGTTGCGATTGATGTACACGTTGCCCACCTGCGCCTTCTTCGTCACGCTTTCGCAGAAGCGGTTGATGCGGCTGTGTACGCCCAGGGTGAGGCCGAAGCCGGTGCGGTTGATCTGCTCGATCACGTCGTCGAAGCGATCGGCCTTGAAGCTGACCACGTGCAGGATCGGGCCGAAAATTTCTTCGTGCAGTTCGTTGATGTCATCCAGCTCGATGATGGTGGGCGGCACGTAATGGCCCGGCAGCTCCGGCAACGGCGCCTGGTAACGCACGCGATTCCGGCTGCGGAAACGTTCGATGTGCAGCAGCAGTTCGGAGCGCGCATCGGCGTTGATGACAGGGCCAATATCGGTTTCCCAATCCAGCGGATCGCCGATCTTGAATGTGTCGAGATAACCGGACAGCGTATTCAGCACGCGCTCTTTCACATCTTCCTGCACGAACAGGATGCGCAGTGCGGAGCAGCGCTGGCCGGCACTGTCGAACGCCGATTGCGCGATGTCGCGGGTCACCTGTTCCACCAGTGCGGAGCTGTCGACGATCATCGCATTCTGGCCGCCGGTTTCCGCGATCAGCGAAATGATCGGACCATTGCGATTGGCGATCTGGCGATTGATGTGGGTGGCCGCGGCGGTGGAGCCGGTGAACATCAGCGCGCGCAGCGCCGCTTCCTGCAAAATGCTGTCTTCAATGGTTTTGGCGTTGGCGGTGACCAGTTGCACCACATCGTCGGGAAAGCCGGCCTGATGAAACAGTTCGATGGCGCGGGCGGCGATCAGCGGAGTCAGTGTGGACGGTTTGGCGATGACGCAGTTGCCTGCCGCCAGTGCCGCTGCCACCTGCCCGGTGAAAATCGCCAGCGGAAAATTCCACGGGCTGATGCACAGCACCAGGCCCTTGCCTTCCAGCAGCAGCTTGTTTTCCTCGCCGGTGACGCTGGGCAATTCCTGCGGATCGAACAGCTTGCGGGCTTGGTTGGCGTAATAGCGCAGGAAATCCACCGCCTCGCGTACTTCTGCCAGAGCGTTGTTCAAGGTTTTGCCCGCCTCACGCATCGCCAGCAGCATCAGTTCTTCATAATGTTTTTCAAATTGCAGCGCGGTTTCTTCCAGCAGAGTGGCGCGTTCATCCACTTCAGAAAAACGCCACTGCTGCCAGGCTTCCCGGCTGCGGTCGAACGCGTGCAGGCAGTCCTGCCGGGTGGCGGGAACGAAGCTGCCGACGATCTCGTTGGGATTGGCGGGAGAACGGATCTCGCGGCGGCGATCAGCATCAGTGATGTCCGGCTGCAGATCCTTGCGCTGGTTCAGCAAGGGTTTCATCGCTTTGCTGAGCTGATGCAGGGATTCCAGCGCTTCCAGATTCAGCCCGCGCGAATTGCGCCGCTCGGGGTAGAACACCCGCCGTGGCAACGGAATCTTCGGATTGCGAAAGCGCTCCAGCGCCTTGATGGCATCGCTGGGCTCCTCGATCAGCCAGGTGCCGTCGCTCTGGGCCAGCTGGATTTGTCGGACGAAGGAGGTGTTGGCGCCATTCTCCAGCAGCCGTCGCACCAGATAGGGCAGCAGATCCTGGAAATTTCCCACCGGCGCATAGACGCGACATTGCGCATCTTCGAACGTGGACAGGACATGGTCGTACAGCGCCTCGCCCATGCCGTGCAGGCGCTGGAATTCAAATTGTTTGAGGCCCTTTTCTTCCGCCAGCGTGATGATGCTGGCCACTGTGTGCGCGTTGTGGGTGGCAAATTGCGGAAACAGGAAATGCTTGCCTTCCAGCAGCATCTGCGCGCAATACAGATAGCTGAGATCGCTGTGGGATTTCAGCGTGTACACCGGATATTCGTCGAGGCCCAGCTGCTGGGTCTGCTTGATTTCAGTATCCCAGTAGGCGCCTTTCACCAGCCGCACCGGGATCTGGCAATGCAATGTTTTGCTCACATCCATCAGCCACTGCAGCACTTTCGGCGCGCGTTTCTGGTAAGCCTGCACGGCCAACCCCAGCTTGCCCCAGTGGCGGATCTTGTTATGGCTGGCGACGCGGGCGAACGCCATCAGGCCCGGCTCCAGGCGCCAGGATTCTTCCGCATCGATAGTGACGGCCACATCTTTTTCCTGGGCCAGCAACAGCAGGTCCAGCAGGGTGCCGTGCAACGTGTCCAGCGCCTTGCCCTGCCGCAGTTCAAAGCGCGGATGCAGCGCCGACAGCTTGATCGACAGGCTGCCCGCCGCCAGACGGCCCTGAAACTGGGTATGGATATCGAGAATCGCGCGGCGGTAGGATTCGGCGTAGCGCTCGGCATCCTGCAGGGTCATCGCCGACTCGCCCAGCATATCGAAAGAGTGGAAGTAGCCTTTTTCCGTTTCAGCGCGGCTGCGGCTGACCGCATCCGGAATGGTTTCCCCCGCCACGAACTGGTGGCCGATCACATTCATGGCCTGACGGATGGACGCCATCGCCAGCGGTTCCCCCAATCGACGCAGCAGCTGGCGCAGGGATTCCTTCAGGGATTTCGCCGGCTGGTCGGCGTTGTGCATCAGTTTGCCGGTGAACAACAGGCCCCAGGTGGACGCATTCACCCAGAGCGAGTCACTGTGGCCCAGATGCTCGGCCCAGTTACCCTGTTCCAGCCGGTCCTGCAGGAAGCGCTCGGCGGTCTCTTGGTCCGGAATGCGCAACAGCGCCTCCGCCAGGCACATCAGGATCACCCCTTCCTTGGTGTCGAGGCCGTATTCCTTCAGCAGCGTCTCGATGCGCAGGCCGGGCTTGGCGTTGCGGATGGCATTGAGCAGGTCACGGGCATAGGCGCGGGTCTGGTCGCGGGTGTTGGCGTCCAGGGTGTAGCCGAGCAGCAGCTCCTGCACCAGTTCTTCTTCCGGGCGCAGGAAACTGCCCAGAATGTCATCGCTCAGGGGGAATTCGAGGCCCAGGGAGGTGGGGGCCTTACAGCGGGGGGCTGCCATGGGCTACTTCCTGTTGATATGCCGGATAAAACACTTAATAGGTTAAGTGTGGCACAGGGGGGCGGGGGTGTCAGGGGTTGGGAGCGGGAGTATGGTTCGCAGGCACTGCTGCTGTTGGCCAGTGGCAGTGCCTGCGAGCGGGGGACGGCTTATTCGGTGGGAATGGCGTGGAGGATTTCCAGATCGTAGTGGGTGATAACGTAAATATGATTGTCTGCCGCGCTAATGCCCACGGCACCTGAATTGGTGCGAGCTGCGCCGATGAGAATGGGATTGTTGGGATCGCGCACGTCGATGACCTGGACGCCAGCATAATCATCGGCAACGTAAGCTATGGAATTCACGATGGCCACGTCTATTGCCTTGCCTGGCGTGTCCACTCCGCTGATAAGCTTGGGTTTGTCAGGATTGCTGATATCGATCAGCTGCAAGCCGGCCTGATCATCCGCCACGTAGGCGATGTTGCCTGATATGACCACTTCGTTGGCTGATCCTGGCGTGTCGACGCTGCCGGCACTTTCCAGCACCACTTCCATTTCGCCTGACAGGCTGAATTTGATAGCGCGAAGACCAGAATCGCTGTCGGCAATATAGGCATATTCTCCGGTAACATCGATACCATGTGCTCCGCCGGGCGTGTCCAGATCTTTAGGGGGTAGGGGGTTGGCGGGATCGGCAATGTTAACGACTCGTAAACCTTCATGGCCGTGAGCTACAAAAGCCAGATTCCCCACCAGCGCGACATCTTTGCCTTGTCCTGGGGTATCCAGTTTGCCTGTGTATTCTGGAGCTTTCGGATTGCTTACGTCAAAGATGTCGATGTGTCCACCAATTGAGGCGAAGACGTAGTTGCCATTCAAATTGATGGAGTTTGCTACGTTGTATCCTTCGATTCCGCTGTATAGGACAGGGTTTCGGATATCATGTGTATCGATTATTTTTAGACCAGGGTAGCCAGACAAAACGTAGGCAAAGTCTCCATTTGCAACCACGTCAACACCACCTGATGCGATGCTGCCGGCGAACGGGGGCGCTGGTTGTGTGCTGAAGTCGATGATTTGAATGCCACCATAAGCGTCGGCTATGTAGGCAAAATTATGCGCAAGGGCAACATCATTTGCAGAGTGTGGTGTATCGATGGCATTGACCAGCTTTGGCATTTCTGGATTGGTAATGTCAGCAATCATCAAGCCGCCTGCCGAGTCAGTCAAATAGACAAAATTACCACTGATAAGCAGTCTCCGGATCATGCCCAACGTTCCAAATTCCGTAACACGTACAGGATGTGCAGGATCTTCAAGCGATAGAATTTGGAGACCTCTGTGCTCAGTGGCTATATAAGCAGAATTATTGTTCACCTCTATTTCGCATGGCCGGCCTGGAACGTAGAGAGTGGCTGTGGCATCGATATTCTTGGGGCTTTTTGGATTGTTTATGTCGATGGTGTGAATAGTGTCCATGTTGTCTGTGACATAGGCGAAACTCCCCGCCACGGCAACACCGCACGCTACTACTCTATCGTTCATATTTTCCGGATCATCCAAGTTAAGATCGGCGCTCAGTTGAGGTGCGTTGATATTGGAAACATCTACAATATGCAGTCCGGAAGGTAGGTTGGTGTCGCTGTCATTTGCGGGTTTATAGGCGATATAGGCGTAAGAATCCACGACCTGAACACTGGACGGGGTTCCGTTCAAGGGGGTGTTTCCTCTCGGCAGTGGTTGCTGCGGGTTGCTGATGTCCACTATTTGCAGGCCGCCCCCTGTCACGCTTGAATGATAGGTCACATAAATATAGGGCGGCACGAGCGTCATTTCTTCTATTGCCCCCGGAATTTGAACCTTATTCATCTGCAGCTTAGGTGTTAAGGGTTGGCTGATGTCAACGGCGTATATCTCGCTAGGGCCAACTGAAACATAAGCGTAATTGCCTTCAACGGCGATCAGAGATGCAGCATCGATTGTCTTGAGATTGCTCGCGATTGGAGAAAAAAGAGTTTGTACAGAAAGATTTAGTTGTGCAGCATCTTCCGAGTGGATCAAATGGGTGGTGATCTCGGTTACCGCCACCGGACGCTTCAATGCCAGCGCATCAGTCGCCGCCGGTTCCCACCGCAATACATCTTCATAATCCACCCCATTTTCCCCGTCGATATCCCCGTCCAACAACATCCGCGCCAAAGCATTCATTTCCTGCTGCAGCTCCGGCGCCTTGAAACCCACCGCGATGTAATACCCCAACCGCTGATACACCACTTCCGTCAGCACGTTGACGGTGAATCCGCTCTGTTTTAAACGGCTGCCACTCAACACCAAATGCAACGGCACCTGCAGCGGGCATGCGTTGGCAACAGGTTTTGGACAAGTCAAACTCAGACTGTAAAGGATGTCGTCCTGCAACAAATCGTTCGGCAGCTGAAAGCTGAAGACGCCATCTGCAGCCACCGCCGGCTGGAAATTTTCGAGCCCGACGCTGACGATTTTGCCGCGACGCGATGTGGTCTCGCTGGCCTGGGTAATATCGAGTTTGCTGATTGCAACAACGGCTCCGGTCAGGGGTGTGCCTTCGACAGCTGCCTTGCCGCTGATGTTGATGCCTTCGCCGGGTGTGCGCGGTCCTGAGGGTGCTTCAGCGCTGCCGCCTCCGCCGCCGCAGCCGGCCAAGAAGGTAGCTGTCAGCAAAAAAACTACTAGATGTAGACAGCTGGAGATCCGTGTTGTTATCGAGTGCACCGTTTGGGTGTGGCGCGGAGCCTGGTTGGCTAAAACTTCCATATTGAATCCTGATAATGACGGGTGAACCTGCGAATTTATTACCGGATGAAGACGCTTTCCGGGGTGCCACTCGCTGCACTCAGCCTCGTGCTGGAACCGCTGCCTGTTTTACCGAAACGGCAGGAAATGTAAATGCGACTTTTGTAACCCTCTAAATCTACGGCTCAAAAAAAAGCGGAGCCTCGCGGCCCCGCTTTCTCAACCCAACGAACCAATAATGCTTAGGAGAACTGGTTCATGGTGTTGTCTTTACCGGCAGCCTTCAGGGCCGCTTCACCAGCAAAGTATTCCTTGTGGTCGTCGCCGATGTCGGAGCCGGACATGTTCTGGTGCTTGACGCAGGCGATACCCTGACGGATTTCCTTGCGCTGAACGCCAGCCACATACGCGAGCATTCCTTCCTCGCCGAAGTAGCCCTTGGCCAGGTCATTGGTGGACAGGGCAGCGGTGTGGTAAGTCGGCAGCGTGATCAGGTGGTGGAAAATACCGGCGTCGCGCGAACCGTCTTTCTGGAAGTTCTGGATGCGACGATCTGCTTCCAGCGCCAGGTCGGTAGAGTCGTAATCCACGCTCATCAGCTTGGCGCGGTCGTATTTGGAAACGTCCTTGCCTTCTTTCTGCCACGCATCGAACACCTGCTGACGGAAGCTCAGAGTCCAGTTGAAGGACGGGCTGTTGTTGTAAACCAGCTTCGCGTTCGGAATGACCTGACGTACGCGGTCAATCATGCCCTTGATCTGGCCAACGTGCGGCTTCTCGGTTTCGATCCACAGCAGATCGGCGCCGTTCTGCAGGCTGGTGATGCTGTCCAGTACGCAGCGGTCTTCGCCGGTGCCAGCGCGGAACTGGAACAGGTTGGACGGCAGACGCTTGGGACGCAGCAGTTTGCCACCGCGGTTGATAACCACGTCGCCGTTCTTCATGTTGGCCAGCGATACTTCTTCGCAGTCCAGGAAGCTGTTGTACTGGTCGCCCAGGTCGCCCGGTTCTTTGGTGAAGGCGATCTGTTTGGTCAGGCCTGCTCCCAGAGAGTCGGTACGGGCAACGATTACGCCGTCATCAACGCCCAGTTCCATGAATGCGTAGCGAACCGCGCGGATCTTGGCCAGGAAGTCTTCGTGGGGAACGGTTACTTTGCCGTCCTGGTGACCGCACTGCTTCTCGTCGGAAACCTGGTTTTCGATCTGGATGCAGCAGGCGCCGGCTTCGATCATTTTCTTGGCCAGCAGGTAGGTCGCTTCCGCGTTACCGAAACCGGCGTCGATGTCGGCGATGATCGGCACAACGTGGGTCTGGAAGTTTTCGATCTTGTTCAGTGCCTCTTTTTCCTTGCCGGCGTCGCCAGCAGCGCGGGCAGCGTCGAGATCACGGAACAGGCCACCCAGTTCGCGGGCGTCAGCCTGGCGCAGGAAGGTGTAGAGCTCTTCGATCAGGTTGGCAACGGAGGTCTTCTCGTGCATGGACTGGTCGGGCAGCGGGCCGAACTCGGAGCGCAGTGCCGCGATCATCCAGCCGGACAGATACAGGTAGCGGCGCTTGGTGGTGCCGTGGTGCTTCTTGATGGCGATCAGTTTCTGCTGACCGATGAAGCCGTGCCAGCAACCCAGGGACTGGGTGTAATTGGCAGAATCCTTGTCATAGGCAGCCATGTCTTCGCGCATGATCTTGGCGGTGTACTTGGCGACATCCAGACCGGTTTTGAAGCGGTTCTGCAGACGCATGCGGGCGACGTATTCAGGGCTGATCGCATTCCAGCTTGGGCCGTTGGCCGATACAACGGTCGCAGCCTGGTCGATGTACGCGGAGTAATTGGACATGGTGAATCCTCTAGTTGGAGGTGACGGGTTTCGCTCGGATCCGTTGGCGAGTCGGTGCAGCTATGCACGCCCCAGACCACAGATGGGCGCATTCTATGGATTGAATAGGCATAAAAGAAATCAATGATTCGTATACTCGCTATTTTTTTGGTGAATGATGTCTGCGGCCCTCGCCAGTCCTGGCCCGCAGCATGCCTGGATGCATAATGGCCAGGCCGGTACGCGGAGTTGGACCCAGCAGTCATTGTTGCCGCAGGTGCCATTGCGAATTTGATCCCGGTCATAAACCGGTGCGAAATGGGGCTTTCAGGGCCTTTGGGCGTCGTGGTGGGCCGGGGCGGGGTGGTACTCTCTGGCTGCATTTCAAAACAAGTGAAGAGGGAGTCTGACCATGAAAAAACAATTGATTCTGGCACTGGTGCTGGCATGTGGACTGGCGGGTTGCGCCACGACGTCCGATCTTGAAGCGGTGAAGGCTATGGCGCAACAGGCGCAGGCTGATGCTGCCCGCGCTCAGCAGACGGCAGACAATGCGCAGACAGCGGCCAACCAGGCCTCTGACAAGGCGCAGGCTGCAGAGGCTGCTGCCAATGCCGCTGCCTCCAGGGCCGATGCGGCCGAGGCGTCCGCCAATCAGGTGAACGAGAAGATCGACCGCATGTTCAAGAAGTCGATGATGAAATAAGCGCGCCGTCCCCCTCGGGACGGAAGCAAAGGCACGGCGGGTGGGCGGCAGCTTGCCTCCGTGCCTTTTTCTTTAGCGGATCACCACGCGCATGCCGACATAAAGATGCGGGGTCAGGGCG
Organism: Gammaproteobacteria bacterium; assembly: GCA_013178375.1. GTDB lineage: Bacteria > Pseudomonadota > Gammaproteobacteria > Pseudomonadales > Ketobacteraceae > Ch67. Next base: position 53,435 of record JABLXQ010000009.1, on the reverse strand, counting down.
TCGATCTGGCCGTTATCCAATGCCACGCAGCCCCGGGTCCAGTTGTACTTGCGATGCAGGTCCAGGCGCACGGGCCCCAGTCCGTGAATGCCGATCATCCCGCCCAGCGGCGTGTCATAGGGTGGCCGGCGTCCTGCGTGTTCCGCCTTCAGGATTTCCATATACTGCTCGAAGGTAATCCTGCGCTGGTCCAGGGCTTTCTTGGCATGGGCCTCGGTTGGATAATTCAGGCTGAAAAAGCGGTGGAACTGGCTGGCGTGATTGATGCCGTCGATGCGGAATTCCCCGGTGGGCGTACTGGTGTCGCCCTTGTAGTGGACGGGCTTGGTGCCCAGGCGGCCGAAGGCTACGTCGTCGTAGCGGGCGAGCACTTTGTCGCCTCGCATCAGGCTGAGGGTGGCAGTGGCGCTGTCGATCAGCAGCCAGGTGTGGTGGTCAGTGGCGCTGGCTGCAACCGGCGCAGCGTTTGGGGTAGCAGACGGAACCGTTTCGGCTTGGGCACCTCCAACGATCATCAGCAACAGCAGCAACGCCAGGGTGTGGCAACACAGGTTTTTCAGGTGGAATGCTAACCGGCAGCAGGCAGTAGGCATGGGCAATACAACAGGTTTTTATAACAGTATGATGAGGCAGTGTAGGCGATGGCTGCCCGGCTTGGCGATGCTCGCGGGATGCAATCTGGCGCTGGCGGCCACGTTCGATCTGCCCACTGATGGTTCCACTGTCGTTGGCGCTCCCCGGGTGGTGATTCCCATCGGCGACAATACGCTGCTGGATATCGCCCGCAAGCTGGATGTGGGGCACCACGAAATCACCTGGGCCAATCCCGGCGTGGATGTGTGGATGCCGGACGATGCCGAGCGTGTGGTGGTGCCGTCGCAATTCATTCTGCCGCCCAAGCCCTGGACCGGCATCGTGCTGAACATTTCCCAGCGCCGTCTGTTTTATTTTCCCTCTGCCGCCAAAGGCCAGCCGGCGAAGGTGATCACGTTTCCGGTCAGCATCGCGCGGGAGGGTTGGTCGACGCCACTGGGTGTGACCAAAGTGGTGGCCAAGCACAAGGACCCGGCCTGGTTCGTGCCCAAGAGCATCCAGGCGGAACACAAGGCTGATACCGGTGAGGAGTTTCCGGAATATTTTCCGCCGGGGCCGGACAATCCCATGGGCATGCTGGCGATCCAGCTGGGATTCAAGAGCATTTTCATCCATGGCACCAACCGGCCCTGGGGGGTGGGTATGCGCACCAGCCACGGTTGCCTGCACCTTTATCCGGAAGATGCGGCCGAACTGTTTCCGCTGATGAAGGCGGGTATTCCCGTGCGGGTGATCGATGAGCCGGTGGTGGCTGGCGTCAGCAATGGCCAGTTGCATCTGGCCAGTTACGAGCCGGTGGCGGAATATGGCACCACGCGGGATCTGATGACGCGGGCGGTGCTGGCATTGGCGCCGTTCCTGCAGGCGTCGGTGCAGCCGTTGCCGGACCCCAAGGCCAAACCTGCGAAGACGCCGCCTCCACCGCGTTATACCGTGGACTGGGACAAGGTGAAAATGATCATCGCGTCGCCGCAGACACTGCCGCTGTCGATTGCGCCGGAGGGCATCAGCCTGACGCAGAAGCTGGAGGCGGTGACGCCCGAGGTTTACGAATATCCGCCCTACGGGGTCGATGCGAACAACGCGGCGCTGCCGGCGGAACCCGCCATCGAGTGAACGAATCTGGCGCAGCGGGATTTTATGACGAAATATTCAGGACGAAACGTTTTGTGAGAAACCTTCTATGACGAAACCGTTTTCGCAGGCCTGTGAAAACAACCAGCAACCCATTCTGGAAGTATTGCGCCGGCATGTGACTGTGCCCGGCACGTTGCTGGAAATCGGCAGCGGCACCGGCCAGCATGCGGTGTTCATGGCCCGGCATCTGCCGCAGTTGCAGTGGCAGCCCACGGATGTGCCAGCGAATTTGCCGGGCATTGATGCCTGGCGCACCGAAGCGGGGCTCGGCAATGTGGCACCGCCCTTGGCGTTCGATGTCTGGGATGCAGCGCCGTCATTAAACCCGTCCCGCTACCTGTATTCCGCCAACACCCTGCACATCATGAGCTGGGAAACGGTGCAGCGTTTTTTCAGTCTGATTCCGGCGCTGCTGGAACCGGACGGCATCGCCTTCTTTTACGGCCCGTTCAATTACGACGGTGCTTTTACCAGCGACAGCAACGCGCGTTTCGACCAGTGGCTGAAAGCGCAGGCGCCGCACCAGGGCATCCGCGATTTTGCAGCGGTGGCCCAGCTGGCGGAGCAGGCGGGAATGAAGTTGGTAGAAGATTGCCCCATGCCCGCCAACAACCGCACGCTGGTGTGGCGCCGTTATTTGTAGGCGATGGCGGCGCTGCAGGGGCCGTTCAGATGCAGCACGTCGAAGCGACGGAAACCGGCCTCGCGACACCAGCCTTCAAAATCGGCCGCGGTGAAATCGAAGGCGTCGCCGAATTCGATCAGCATGTTCAGCGACATCATCAGGCCGAAGGCGTTTTCGCGTCGCTCGTTGTCGATCAGGTTTTCGATGGCGACGAAGGCTCCGCCTTCCGGCAATGCGTCGTAGGCCAGCCGGATCAGGTGTTTTTTCTTTTCCAGATTCCAGTCATGCAGGATCATGCCCATGGTGATGATGTCGGCCTTGGGCAGTGTGCCGGTAAGAAAATCGCCGGACACCACATCCACCCGCCGTTCCAGACCTGCCCGCGCAATCCACTGCCGCGCGATCGGTTCCACCGCCGGCAAATCGAAGGTGGTGCAGTGCAGGTGCGCATGACGCTGTGCTACCAGGCTCGACAATAATCCGGTGGCGCCGCCGACGTCGCACAGATTCTGGTAGCGGGAAAAATCGAATTTCTCCGCGAAGGCCGCAAAGTTGCCGGCGGAGATGCCACGCATCGCACCCATGAACTGCTCCAGCCGGGGCGCGTCTTCGTACAGCACTTCGAACATGGGTTTCTGGCTGTGACGGACTTCGTTTTGCGGCTGACCGGTTTGCAGCGCCGGCTTCAGATCGCTCCAGAAGCGGAACAGGCGGTCGTTGGCCATTTCCAGAATGCCGCCCACATAGGTGGGTTTGTTGCGGTCGAGAAATTGCTCGGCCTCGGCACTGTTGAAATACAGCGCATCGACGCCATTGCCGCTGCGCTGCAGAAAACCGAGCGCCACCAGTGCATCGAAAAAATCCCAGATGCCACGGGCGTGCAGGCCCAGGATCTGGCCCAGTTCCTCACCGCGCAGGCGGGTTCCTGCCAGACGGGTGAACACGCCCAGGTCAACGGCGGTGAGCAGGACTTTCGAACTCCAGAAGCTGAAGCCGGTGGCCAGAATGCCGGCGGGATTCAGGGCTCCGGTGTCGGGCTGGGGAGTAGAAGCGGATTCGGTGATGGACGCAATGCTGGTCATGGCGGGTTCTCCCTGAGTGCCAAAAAAGAAAATGTCAGCTGGAAACTGCAACGGGTGCAATCTAGTGCCCGGGCGGGGCGGGATAAAGCTGGAAAGCCTGAATTGATTGTTTATGATCTTCAAACAATCCGCGGAGGGATGTCATGGACCAACTCTACTGCATGCGCGTGTTCACCCGGGTGGTGGAACAGGGCTCCTTTGCCCGCGCCGCCGATGATCTGGCGGTGTCGCGGGCCTCGGTCACGACGGCGGTGGCACAGCTGGAACAACATCTGGGCAGCCGTCTGCTGCACCGCACCACCCGCCGCCTGAGCCTGACTGACGAAGGCCAGCGCTACTACGCCAGTTGTGTGCGCATTCTGGGGGAACTGGCCGAGGCGGATGATGAATTGTCCCGCCGAACGGTGCGTGGCCTGTTGCGGGTGTCGGTGCCGCAATCGTTTGCGCGCCTGCCGTTTTTCCCGGCGCTGGAGGCGTTTTTGCGGCAGCATCCAGACTTGTCGGTGGAAGTCGTGCTGACGGATCGCGCCGTCAATCTGGTGGAGGAAGGCATCGACTGCGCCGTGCGTGGCGCCGCGATTCCCGGTGATTCACTGCTGGTGGCGCGGCAGCTGACGCCGGTGAATCGGGCCACCTGCGCTTCGCCGGCGTATTTGAACCGGCACGGTACTCCTGCGGACCTGTTGGCGCTGGCTGGTCATGATTGCATCCGTTTCATTTCCCCCGCTACCGGGCGACCGGCGCCCTGGACATTCAGCGTTGCCGGCGAGTCGCAGGAATTTGTGCCGGCGGGGCGGCTGGCGGTGACTTCATACGAAGCGGCTGCCGCAGCGGCGGAGGCGGGCATTGGCATCGTGCAGGTGCCCGAGCCCGAGCCCCTGGTGTACAGGGAATTGCGGGCGGGCAGGTTGCAGCCCCTGCTGGAGGATTTCACCGCGCACATGCCACCCCTGTGTGTGGTGTATCCCGCCAACCGCTATCTGGCGGCCAAGGTGCGGGTGTTCGCGGATTTTCTGGCGACGGAATTTCTCGCCCGGGGTTGGTGGCCCGAGACCGCGCAGGCGCCGGAATGCCGGTCTGCGGCGGGGGAATCGGCTAAAAGTGGAACCACCGTCGAACAGCAGGCCTGACACTACACCCGCGGATACGGCAGCGGCCCGGCGCTCAAATCTTCTTCCCAGCATCCCACCGCCGGCCCCAGCTCCGACGATTCCTGTCCGGTTTCAAAGCGCACCAGAAACACGATTTTCTCCTCGTCATGTTCCAGATGGCCGATGTTGAGCACCACGCCGCGCGCACCGGGCGCCGCCAGCAGCGCATTGTCTTCCAGCGTGGGAATGGAGCCGTCGTTGTGGATGGCATGGGCGGCAAAAACCAGGTCGCCCGGCTGGACATGGAACAGTGACATCGGCGCACTCCGAACAGAAAACTGGGTCAGGCCGGGGTTCCATTGTCGCGTTTGCGACAGAAACGCAGGGTTGGACACGGCTTTCCCCTATTTCAGCAAATTCCGTTCCAGCAAATTCGGTTTGGTCCAAGGCCATTGCAGGCAAAAAAAGGGGTGCCGAAGCACCCCTGGGGCTCAAGCCACGTTTGTGATCAACGAACCCCGGCCCGCCGCACGGCCGCGGGCTGGAAATCCGTTTTCGAGAATTTCGCATCCCACTTTATGCCTTGCGATTCGTTGTTTTCCAGACCCAGCACCATGTAGCGACCGGAGTTCAGGTCGTACAGGGTTTCCACCGAGTAGCCCTGCACCGGAATCTGGTAGAACAGCATCTGGTGTGCTTCTGCCACCCGCCACAGGTTGCCGCGGTTGTCGTAGTGATCGATCACCGACGCCATCCAGCTGTCCTCGTCGAAATGGAACACGCGCTTGGCGTAGATGTGACGGGTGCCTTCGCGCAGCACGGCCTCCACTTCATACACCCTGTGCAGTTCGTAACGGGTCAGATCCTGATTGATGTGGCCAGCATTGATGACGTCGTCATAGGGCAGGCCCTTTTTGTCCAGCTTGTAGGAGTTGTAGGGAATGTACAGCTCCTTCTTGCCCTTGAAGGTCCAGGTGTAGCGGTCTGGCGAGCCGTTGTAGAGGTCGTAGTTGTCGGCGGTGCGCAGGCCGTCGGCAGCGGTACCGGGGCCGTCGTAGGCCACCTGCGGTGCGCGGCGAACGCGACGCTGGCCGGCGTTGTAGATCCAGGCCCGGCGCGGTTCCCGCACCTGGTCGATGGTCTCGTGCACCATCAGCACGTTGCCCGCCAGACGCGACGGCGCGATGACCGTCTGCTTGCCGTAGAACATGACGTTGGGATCCTCGCCTTCCACATAGTCGGTCATGGCGGCGGGAATCACCACTTCGTCATGGAACATCACCATGCTGTAGGCGCCGTTGGCCTGGGGCGTGGCCTGTCCGGCGAAGCGGTCCACACCGGTGCCGCGCCAGCGGGCGATGTGGTTCCACACCATTTCCAGACCGTTGTCGGTGATCGGAAACGGAAACGCCTTGGGGGTGTAGTTTTTCAGGCCGGTGGCGCCGAGGGTTTCGGTTTTCACCGCGTTTTCCTTTGTCAGCGCGGCGACGTCATCCGGCATGCGGAAGGTGCGATGGGTCGGGTACACCGGCATGCGGAAGGTTTTGGGAAATTTCTTGAACATGGCGATCTGGCCGGCGCTGAGTTTGCCGGCGTACTGATCGACATTTTCCGCCGTGATGGTGAACAGTGGTTTTTCGTCCGGGAACGGATCGCACAGCCAGTCACCGCCCTTGTAGCAGGCCGGTGTTTCTTTCAGGCCGCCGGTGTAGGCGGGGATGGTGCTGTCGGCGTTGCCGGCCACCTGGGCGCCGGTCACCGTGAGTTCGCTGCCGCCCAGCTTGTTGGCCTGGGCCTGATCCACCTTGCCCAGTGCCGGTGCGGCAACCAGCGACGAGGCCAGCAGCGCGCCGGCCAGCAGTTTCAGCGGGTTGTTATTTTTCATGTTCATATCCTTATTGGCCCCGGATCAGAATGAGATAGTGGTGCTGAGGGAGTAGTAATCCCGGTCAGCCAGGCTGTTGTAGGGTTCAGCGCCGTAGAAATCGGTGTAGCCGATATTGACGCTGTAGTCGTTCAGGTACACCGCTTCCAGCGACAGGCCGATGGCCTTGCGATCTTCCAGGAAGTTGGCGATCGGGGTGGGCGTGGTGCCGTCGACATCGTGGCTGAAGCTGATGGTGGGCCGCAGGTTGATACCGGCGAACACGTCTTCGTAATCACCGCTGAAGCGCAGCTTGTAGCCCCAGGCGCCGGAGGTGGGGAAGTAGTCGTCGCCTTCGGGTGCCACCGTCAGGTTGCCGGTTGCGCCCCAGATGCCGTCGATGAACGTCTGGAAAGGGACGCCGCCATAAATAGCGTGGCCCGGGACGGTATAAGGCACGTCGGGTATCCAGGGATGGTTCAGGGTGGCGTTGTAGTTACTGTTCAGCAACGCCTGGGTTTTGCCTGGCAGATCCAGATAGGAGCCGGCAATGTCCACTACCGCCGTCCAGCGCGAGGCGCCGAGGATCTGATCAAAGAAGTGGATGAACACCATCTCGGCCTGAAAGTAGTCCTTCTGCAAATAGCCTGCCTTGTACTCCCCCGGCTCATATGCGGAGTAGCAATCGTAGGCTCTTGGCGCATCCCAGCAGGCCAGCGATGGCAGGCCCACTGCACCTGCAAGTGCGTCACCGTCTTCCAGGGCGAAGGGCTGATCCTTGCGCATGCTGATCTCGCCGGAAATTGCGGTGGCGCCACCGGGAAGGCCCAGATCCTGGCTGGTGCTGAAGCTGACGCCGAACATCTGGATGTCTTCCGGATATTCCACGAAGTAGTCACCATAGGGCAGCAGTGCAATGGTGGCCAGGGGGTTGCCGAAACTGGCGGGTGGTGTGGGACCGGCCGGCAGGGAGGTCAGGAAGGCGCGGGCCTGTTCCAGTGAGGTCAAGGCCGGATTGAGCTTGCTGACATCCGGCGTGTGCCCAGAAATCACCGGCAGGTTCGAATGCAGGTTGGTGTAGTAAGCGCCGAACTCGGTTTCGATGGATTCCACGAAGTAGCGGGCCGCAACACCATACTGGCCATCGCTGTCAGGCGTCTGGTCGGCGCCGCGGGGCAGGGTGACGGACGCTGCGCCTGGAAACGACGACTCCATCCCCGACGGCACAAATCCGGCCCAGCAGCCCGGTCCCACCAGATCCGATTGCGAGAAGAAGGTGCCGCAGTTCGGCAGCTCGGTTTCGCGCCAGTCGAACAGCACGAAGGCTTCCAGTGACAGCGCGTTGGTCAAGCCCACTGATCCGTACAGGGAATTCAGCGGAATCAGCGCATCCTTCACTTCCGAGCCTGGTGCCAGCAGCGCGCTCACATCCACCGGGTTGATGCTGTTGATGCCATTGGCAAACAGCAGGCCTTCGCCCCAGTTGATCACCTGCTTGCCGAAGCGCACGTTGAGCGGGTGGCCGTTCATGTCCCAGTCGCCCCAGACAAAGGCGTCCAGGATGTCGCCACTGGCGCCGGAGCTCTGGTCGGGGGAGCGGTTGCGACCCTGGTCGTCCTGCCAGTAGTACTCGGGCAGGTCGGTGACGCCATCGCCGTTGACGATGCGGTTGTCATAAAAGGTTTTGCCGCGGATGAAGGCGCCAAAGTTGCGGTAGTTCAATTCCATGTCCACGGTCAGCTTGGCCACTTCCGAGAAGGTGGAGCCTTTCTTCCACATCAAATCGCCGTCATCGGAGGTGCTGGAGCCGTGCTTGTGATGTGCACCGCTGGGGTTGTCGCCATTGGACTGGGCGGCCAGGGCGTTTTGCAGGCCCACGTTGCGGTAATCGACGTCACTGGCCCGCCAGGACGCGCCGAGCGAGAACGTGCTGTCCACCTGCAGGCGGAAGTCGTCATTGGTGTACTCGAACCCGTGCGCCGGGGCCACTGATCCCAGGGCGCCAATGGCGGCGGCCAGGGCAGTAACGCGAAAGCGGTTGGAATAGGCCATTAGAGTTGGACTCCGTTCAGTTTGTTATGGTCGGATCGGAAGCTGTAATCAGGGGTCGCGCGCGCAACAATGCATCATCGGGCAGCAAATACCCGGTCGCCAACGCACCAGCAGAACCCATCAGTCACGCAACATCATATGAAAATATAGCTGGCCTGTCAGAAATGCACAGCAATATTTGAGACAAAATATTTAAGTTGAGTCAATTAGACTTATCAGTCTCAAACGTCGGAATTCAGGGGCTTGATCGGATGGAAAGCGGCTGGGGAGCGGATGGCGAGAGGCTGAAAACGGGGCTGGAGCGGGGGGTGATACCTTGGTTCAATCGCGCTGTGCTTGAACTGGCAGGTTTCGCTTTGGAAGGGGGCCGCGCCCTCCACTGATGCGGGGAGCCCGCGACTCAGTGAAGTACATGATGGCGTTTTTTGGTGCAGACCGGGGCCAGGTTCAGTGACCCATCATCATCAGCTTGGTCTTGCGCTCGATGTGGTCCATCACCGCCATGAACAGGGTGGATACCACGAAGCCCATATGCACGATCAGCAGCCACATCAGCTTGGTTTCCTCGGGGCTGTCGATGGCGACGCTGGGTTTGAAATCCATATAGGCTTTCAGCAGGTGGATGGCCGAAATGGCCACGATGGACGAGGACAGCTTCAGTTTCAGCGAACCCGCATCCATCTTGCCCAGCCAGGCCAGCTTCTCACCGGTTTCGGCGATGTCTATCTGCGACACGAAGTTTTCATAGCCGGAAAACATCACCATCACGATCAGGCTGCCTACCAGGGTCAGGTCGATCAGGGTCAGCATGGCCAGGATCAGGTCCTGCTCCTTCATGCTGAACAGCACCGGGAAAATGTGGATCAGTTCCTGGAAGAACTTGATCGCCAGGGCCAGCAGCAGCACGCTCAGGCCCAGGTACACCGGCGCCATCAGCCAGCGGCTGGCATACAGGATTTTTTCGATGACGGATTCCATGACAAGCCCTCGTGACTGCACCTGGGTGGCCCCGACAACAGGCGACCCGGGAAGGTTGGTTTGCGCGAACGATACCGGATTTTACGGGCCGGGTCACGATTCCGGGGGCCGGATTTTGAGCCCTTAAGCGCTTGAGACTACAATCCTTTCAGAGTGCTGCATCTGCCACTCACCCAGCCAGGAGTCATCCCCCCGTGTCCAGCGCCAAACCCGGCAAAGCCAATTTCAGCATGCCCAGCATCCGCATCGACGTGCGCTGGGTGCTTGACGGTCTGGTGGAAGATGCACGCATCACCGAGCGGGACCTCAATTTCGTCACTGGCCAGCGCCGGGAAAAGACCGAACTGAACTGGAATCCGCTGCAGTTCGTCGCCAAGTTCAACCTGACCGACCAGCACGACGAGCATCAGAAGCTGACCCTGGACAAGCTCACAGAATGGCTGTCCAAACGTGCCGGCCAGCCGGTCTATCACGTTGATCCGCTCAAGGTGGATGTCACCGCCACCACCTCGGTGATGTCGTTCAATTTTGCCGAGCGCCACGAGATTCTGGCGGTGGCAGTGGACAAGGAGTCCGTCACCATCGCCAGCGGCCAGCCGTTCCTGTCGGACTGGGAGCACGGCCTGGAGCAGACCCTGCGCGGCAAGAAGATCAAGCGGGTGATCGTCAATCCCGCCGACCTGCGTCGCTACACGCTGGAATTCTACAATCTGGCCCGCTCGGTCAAGGGTGCCACCGGCAAGGATGCGGGCCAGTCCAACGTCACCAATTTCGAACAGCTGCTGCAGCTGGGGGAGCTGGGTTCCCCCGACGCCAACGACCAGCACATCGTGAAAATCGTGGACTGGCTGCTGCAGTACGCCTTCGACCAGCGCGCCAGCGACATCCATCTGGAACCGCGCCGCGAACACGGCTATATCCGCTTCCGCATCGACGGTGTGCTGCATGACGTGTACGAACTGCCTGCCGCCGTGATGGCCGCCGTTACCAGCCGGATCAAGATCATCGGCCGCATGGATGTGGCGGAAAAACGCCGTCCCCAGGATGGCCGCCTGAAAACCAAGAGCGGCGACGGTGGCGAAGTGGAACTGCGTTTGTCCACCTTGCCCACCGCGTTCGGCGAAAAGATGGTGATGCGGATTTTCGATCCGGAAGTGCTGGTGCGCTCGGCTGCCCAGATGGGCCTCACCGATGAGGACTATGAAAAATGGCAGAACATGGTGAACCAGCCCAACGGCATCGTGCTGGTGACCGGCCCCACCGGCTCCGGTAAGACCACCACGCTGTATTCCACCCTGAAGCAGCTGGCCACGCGGGAAGTGAATGTCTGCACCATCGAAGATCCGATCGAGATGGTGGAACCCGCCTTCAACCAGATGCAGGTGATGGACAATATCGACCTGACCTTTGCCGACGGCGTGCGCGCCCTGCTGCGGCAGGACCCGGACATCATCATGGTGGGCGAGATCCGCGATCTGGAGACCGCCAACATGGCGATCCAGGCGGCCCTCACCGGGCACCTGGTGATTTCCACCCTGCACACCAACGATGCGCCGTCCGCCGTGGTGCGGCTGATGGACCTCGGAGTTGCTCCCTATCTGATCTCAGCCACCCTGCTGGGGGTGATGGCCCAGCGTCTGGTGCGCACCCTGTGCCCCCACTGCAAGCGTGATACCCACATCGACCCCGAGGCCTGGGAAGCCCTGATCAGCCCTTTCAAGGGCAAGATGCCGGAGAAGATCAAGATGCCTGTCGGCTGCCTGGAATGCCGCAAGACCGGCTACCTGGGCCGGGTGGGCATCTACGAGATCATGGTGCTGTCGCAGGAACTGAAGGACATGATCGCCCACTCTGCCGAACTCAACACCATCCGCAAGCAGGCCCTGAAGGAAGGCATGCGCACCCTGCGCCTGTCCGGGGCCCACAAGGTCGCCACCGGCCTGACCACGCCGGAGGAAGTGCTGCGGGTGGCACCGGCCACCACCGGGCTTTCCTGATTGTGTGAACCTTTTCTGCCCATTTGTTTATCTTTTTCATTACCATTCGTTCCAACCCGGCATCAACGCTTGCTAGAATGGCCGTGCGTTGTACAAAAACTCACCGGGTATAAGCGGACACAGGCCAACGGAACTGGGCCGCAGGGGACCGCACCCGCAACAAAAACAAAAAATCGCAGTGGTTGTTATGAACGCTTTCCTGTCGGCCTTTTCACCGGTTCGCAATATCAAGCAATTGTTCGTTCGCCCTCCCGGCAACTTCCCGGTACTGGACGGCTTTCGTGCCCTGTCCATGCTGATGATCCTGGTCTTCCACACCTTCGCCATCTACTGCGCCGCCCACCCCGATGTTGAAATGATCAACATGATCGAGGAAGGCGGGCTCGCGTGGTCCTGGGCCTGGAATGCCGACAAGAGCGTGGATATTTTCTTCGTCATCAGCGGCTTTCTGATCAGCGGCATCCTGCTGCGCCAGATCGACCGCGACGGCAAGATCCACATGTGGAATTTCTATTCCCGCCGTTTTCTGCGCCTGAGCCCGGCCTACTGGCTGGCGATCCTGGTCTATGTGCTCATCGGGGTGTACACGCTGGACGACGCCGGGCGCGAGATGCAGAAGCTCGACAACCTGTGGGCCAACGTGCTGTACGTGAACAATTTCCTGCCCTATGACGAACAGGCCATGAACTGGACCTGGACCCTGGCGATCGAGGAGCAGTTCTATCTGCTGTACCCGCTGCTGCTGATGTTCGTGATGCGGTTTGACCGTCCGGAGCGCTGGCTGTGGGGTTTGCTGGGGCTGTCGTTCGTGATCTGCTTTGTGGTGATCATGACGGATGAGCGGATTCGCGCCACGCCCGGCAGTGTGCTGGTGACCGATCCCAGCTTCCATGCCCATCATTTCAGCGTGCTCTATGACAACCTGTACACACGCTACGGCGCACTGCTGTGCGGCTGTCTGGCGGCGTTTTATTACTTCCATCACGAAGTGGCTACCAAGCGCTTTCTCAACACGCCGCTGGGCCATGTGCTGGGCTGGCTGAGCCTGGCCTGTATTGTGGTGCTGATGGTGACGCCGGTCCTGTCGCGGGATTTCGATGACTGGTACTGGGGCAACATCCTGTACCAGACCTTCAGTCGCAACCTGTTTTCCGGCAGCCTGGCATACCTGATCCTGCTGTGCGTGGAAAAGAGTTACATGAGCCGGGTGCTGAACCTGGTCCTGGCCAACCGGATCTGGTATCCGCTGGCGCAGTTGTCCTATTCCATGTACCTGTTGCATGTGCTGCCCATCGTCGCCATGGTTTCTCTTGGTGTGAATGCCATGCAGAAGTATCCGGAGCGCTATGATTACACCCACTGGGAAGCGATGTGCATCCTGACGGCGTACAGTACGGCGCTCACCATTTTCGGTGCCCTGATTTTCTATCTGCTGATCGAACGTCCGATCATGAACCTGCGGAAGTGACATGGAGAACTCTGCGACATTGCCCCGCTATTGCCGCTGGGCGCTGGGGCTGGCGCTGCTGCTGACGGCGCCGTCCCTGCTGGTGGGATTGCAGCTGGACGATTACTTCCACTGGGGACTGGTGACGCAGCAGAATCCGGTGCTGCACACCAACAGCCCCGCCAGTCCCTACGGCCTGTTCAGTTTTCTGGATGGCGATCCGGGGCGGGTGCTGGATCTGACCAACCTGGGCCTGCTGCCCTGGTGGAGCAATCCCGAGGTCAAATACGCCTTCTGGCGTCCGCTGGCCGAATTTACCCATGGCATCGATTACCTGCTGTGGCCGCAGTGGCCACTGCTGATGCATGTGCACAGCCTGGTTTTTTTCGCGCTTCTGCTGTGGACCAGCTTCCGTCTGTTTGCGGCGCTGCAGGGGCCGGCGACAGGGCAGGGGCTGGCGATAGCGCAGGAAAGGGGGCGTGCGCTCTGGTGGGCGGTGTTCCTGTTCGCTCTGTCGTATGGTCACGGCGTGCCGGCGGGCTGGATCGCCAACCGCAATGCGTTGCTGGCGTGCCTGTTCCTGGTGATGACGCTGTATTTCCACCATCAGTGGCGGGCGCACGAGCGCGGTATCGTCGATCTGCGCGCGGTGATGCTGTTTGGCGCCGGTCTGCTTTGCGGGGAAATGGCGGTAAGCACCGGCTGCTACATTCTGGCGTATGTGCTGTTCCTGGATAATGGGTCGTGGAAGGACCGAGTTGCCTCGCTGGCGCCCTATGTGCTGGTGGGGCTGATCTGGCTGGGGGTGCGCGCGGTGTTGGGTTATGGCGCAGTCGGCTCCGGTCACTACATTGATCCGCTGGCCACGCCGCAGCTGTTTTTGCAGATGCTGGGTCAGCGCGGGCTGGATCTGCTGGGTGGGTTGTTCTTTGCGGTGCCGCCGGAACTGGGATCGGCGCTGCCGGTGTCGCGGGTGGTGGTGTATGGCACGCTGTTCGGTGTGCTGCTCGCGTTGAGCTGGCCGCTGCTGCGGCAGGACCGCCGCGCCCGTTTCTGGCTGGTGGGCGCGCTGTTGTGTCTGCTGCCGGTGGCGAGCACGGTGGCGCACAGCCGTCTGCTGCTGGCCGCCAGCATTGGCGCAGCCGGATTCCTCGGCTTGTGGCTGGAAGCCTGGCGCGAACGCCGCCTGTTGCAACAGCCGGGCCTGCGTCAGGCCACGGCGCTGTTCGCGGGCCTGCTGATCGCGCTGAATCTGGGGGTGTCAGCACTGCTGCTGCCGGTGGAAGCCTACTCGATGAAGCTGGCGGGCGACGGCATGATCAACAGCGGCGCCATTGCCTGGGACCTGCCGGACGATCCCAACGGCACTACCCCGATCCTGCTCAATCCGCCCCTGTCCAGCGCAGGCGGCTACATCAATGGTGTGCGCGCCTATCGCGGCCTGCCTGTGGCGGCGAAGACCTGGCTGCTGGCGTCCGGTACGCGCCCGCTCACCCTTACCGTCATCAGCACCCGCGCCTTCGATCTGGCCAGCGACAAGGGCCTGTATGACCCGGTGCAGGAAGGCCTGTTGCGGGGTCCGCAGGCACCGCTGGCCGAGGGCGACAGCCTGCGTCTGTCCGGCATGATCGTCACCGTGATGGACGCACGGGACGGCGTGCCCACCCGCGCCCGTTTCCAGTTCGCCCAGCCCCTCGACAGCAACGCCTACCGTTTCTACCACTGGGCCGGCGGCAAGGTGCTGGACTGCGCGCTGCCGCCCAAGGGCCAGCCGCTGGAAATCCGGCTGGATTCGGACAACTGCGCCACCGCCGTCACGTCCCCCTGAAAACGCGCCGGAAATCATTGCCGTGGATCACGGCGGATTTCCCACGCGGTGTAAAATGAAAAGATCCCTGTTTCGCGGAATCCCTGCTGCATGTCGCTCACTCTCGAATCCCTGGCAACGCTGTCCCCCGCTGTGCATGCCCACGTCGATCAATTGCTGCAACGGCTGGCAGAGGCAGTGCGTGCGCTGCCGGCACCGGATGCCGACTGCCTGACCGAACCCCGTGTGCAGGCGCAGATCGTGCCAGTGCTGGTGGCCAGCGATTATGTGGCGACGCAATTGCAGCGGTATCCGCAATTGCTGGCAGAACTGGTGCGGTCACAGGATTTGTGGCGTGCGTATGACGATGCTGCTTATCACGCATCTTTGCAGACGCTGTTGCAGGACGTGAACGACGAAACCGTACTGATGAAAATCCTGCGCCAGCTGCGGCGGCGGGAAATGGTACGCATCATCTGGCGCGACAGTACCGGTCTGGCGCCGTTTGCCGAAACCGCCCGCGACCTTAGCAATCTGGCGGATGCCTGCATCGACCAGACGCTGCAAAAACTCTACCCCATTCTGGAACCCCTGTGGGGTCGGCCCCATTACAAACAGAGCGGCGATCCCATGCCGATGGTGGTGCTGGGCATGGGCAAGCTGGGCGCGCAGGAATTGAATCTGTCGTCTGACATCGACCTGATGTTTGCCTACGCCCACGACGGCGAAACCAGCGGCGGTGCGCGTTCCCTGGATCACCGCGAATATTTCCTGCGCCTGGGCCAGCGTCTGATTAAGGCGCTGGATGAAAATACCGGCGACGGTTTTGTCTTCCGCGTCGACATGCGGCTGCGCCCGTTCGGTGCCAGCGGCCCGCTGGCGATGAGCTTCGCCTCGATGGAAAACTATTACGAGGACCAGGGCCGCGAGTGGGAACGCTACGCCATGATCAAGGCCCGCGCCATCGGCACTGGAACTGCGCTGGGCGACGGCGAAAAACTGCTGCTGGCGCTGCGCCCGTTCGTGTATCGCCGCTACGTGGATTTTGGCGTCATCGAATCCCTGCGCGAACTGAAAAACCTGATCAACCAGGAAGTGTTGCGGCGCGGAAAAGAAGACAACGTGAAAACCGGCGCCGGCGGCATTCGCGAAATCGAATTCATCGCCCAGGTATTTCAACTGATTCGCGGCGGCCAGGAACAGGAGCTGCAACAGCGCAACCTGCTCACCGTGCTCAATGTGATCCGCGATCTGGAATTGCTGCCGCACACCATCGTGAAGGAATTGCGCGACGATTATATTTTCCTGCGCAATGTGGAGCATCGCATCCAGGCGCTGCAGGATCGCCAGACGCAGTTGCTGCCGGACGACGATCTCAACCGGTTGCGCATTGCCGTCGGGCTTGGGTTTGTGGATTGGGACGCTTTCTACGCGCACCTGGAAGCGGTGCGCCAGCGCGTACGTCTGCATTTTTCCAACCTGATCGCCGATTCCAACAAGGACGAAGCCGTCAGCGTGCGCGATCAGGCGGTGAGTCTGTGGATGGAATCCGAAAGCGGCCCGGAAGCGCTCGATGATCTGCGCGCGCTGGGTTACCGCGATGTGGATGACACCTGGCGCCTGCTCCGCGAAATGAAATCCAGCAAGCAGGTTACACACCTGCAGGCAGTGGCGCGGGAACGGCTCGACAAGCTGATGCCGCTGATCATCAACGCCTGCGGCCAGCAGGATAATCCGGACGTTGCGCTGCAGCGGGTGCTGCGACTGATCGAGGCCGTGCGCCGCCGTTCCGCCTACATGGCGCTGCTGGTGGAGAATCCGCGCTCGCTCAACCGGCTGGCCATGCTGTTCAGCGCCAGCCCGTGGGTGGCCGATACCATGTGCCACTACCCGCTGCTGCTGGATACGCTGCTCAATGAAGCCTCATTACTGAAACCGCTCACCGTAGACGTGCTCAGCAATGAACTGCGCCAGCAGCTGCTGCGCATTCCCGAGGACGATCTGGAACGGCAGATGGACGCCCTGCGCCAATTCAAGCACGCCCATGTGTTGCGCGTTGCCGCGTCGGAAATGGCCGGTACCTTGCCGTTGATGAAAGTCAGCGATTACCTGACCTGGCTGGCGGAAACCCTGCTGCAGAGCGTGTTCGACCTGGCCTGGCGCCAGATGGTGGAAAAGCACGGTCGCCCGCAGCGGGAAAAGGGCGTGCCCTGCGATCCGGATTTCATCATCGTCGGTTACGGCAAGGTGGGCGGGCTGGAGCTGAGTTACAGCTCCGACCTGGATCTGGTGTTCATTCATGACGCCCATCCGGCGCTGGAAACCGACGGTACTAACGCCATCGACAACGCGGTATTTTTCGCCCGTCTGGGCCAGCGCATCATCCATATTCTCACTACGCGCATGGCCAGTGGTGAACTGTATGAAACCGATATGCGGCTGCGGCCGTCCGGCAATTCCGGCCTGCTGGTGAGTTCGCTGAAGTCCTTCGGCGAATACCAGCAGGACGAAGCCTGGACCTGGGAGCACCAGGCCCTGGTGCGTGCCCGCGTGCTGGCGGGCTGCCCCCGGCTGACGCAAAAATTCGACGCCGTGCGTCAGGCCATCCTGGGCAAGCCCCGCGATCCGGCCGCGCTGCTAAAGGACGTCACCGACATGCGCCTGAAAATGCTGGGCCAGCTCAGCAGCCACAAGGGCACGACGGATCTGGACGAATCCCTGCTGCGGGCCGATGAAACCTTCGACCTGAAACAGGACCCCGGCGGCATCGTCGACATCGAATTCCTGGCCCAGTATCTGGTGCTGCGCTGGAGTGGCGAGAAACCCGCCATGGCCCGCTGGACCGACAACATGCGCATCCTCGATGCGGCCCGTGACGAGGGGTTATTGACTGTGGAAGAGGCCACCGCCCTGCAGCAGGCCTACCTGACCTTCCGCAGTGAGTCGCACCGGCTGGCCCTGCTCAACGAACCGGCCAAAGTGACCGGCGACCGGTTCGCGGAGGAGCGGCGGGAAGTGCGGGCGATCTGGCATAAAACCCTGGTTTGAGCCTCGTCAAAGGCCTTGCCACTTGTGCTATAGTGGCCGGCCTCAGCCGCGGCACACGCGGCCTAAATGCTTTCAAACTTGCTGCATTCAAAGACAAGCCTGTAATCGATAGGAGAGTTTCACCATGTCCATGGCCGACCGCGACGGTCTGATCTGGTTTGACGGCGAAATGGTGCCCTGGCGTGATGCCAAGGTCCACGTGCTGACCCACACCCTGCATTACGGCATGGGCGTGTTTGAAGGCGTCCGCGCCTACGCCACTGCGAACGGCCCGGGCATCTTCCGCCTGCAGGAGCATACCGACCGCCTGTTCCGCTCCGCCCACATCATGAACATGAAAATCCCCTTCACCAAAGAACAGGTGAACGAAGCGCAACTGGCCGCCGTGCGGGAAAACAAACTGCCCCACGCCTACCTGCGCCCGATGGTGTTCTTCGGTTCCGAGGGCATGGGCCTGCGCGCCTCCAACCTGCAGGTGCACATGATCGTCGCCGCGTGGGAATGGCCGTCCTACATGTCGCCGGAAGCCAAGGAAGTGGGCATCAAGGTGCGCACCTCGTCCTACACCCGCCACCATGTGAACATCTCCATGTGCAAGGCGAAGGCGAACGGTCACTACATCAACTCCATGCTGGCGCTGAACGAAGCCCTGGCCTGCGGTTGCGAGGAAGCCCTGCTGCTGGATACCGAAGGCTACGTAGCCGAAGGCAGCGGCGAGAACGTGTTTACCGTGTACAAGGGCAAGATCTACACGCCGGAACTGACCGCCTGCCTGGACGGCATCACCCGCGCCACGGTCATGCAGCTGGCCAACGAACTGGGCTACGAAGTGATCGAAAAACGCATCACCCGCGACGAAGTCTATGTCGCAGACGAAGCCTTCTTCACCGGCACTGCCGCTGAAGTGCTGCCGATCCAGCAACTGGATGGCCGCGTCATCGGTTCCGGCAAGCGCGGCCCGATCACCGAGCAATTGCAGAAATTGTATTTCGATCACGTCATGGGTCGTACCAGCACCCACAAGGACTGGATCAGCTATATTTGATCCGTCTGCCCGTGGCCGCCAGGAATCTCACCTTGCGGCCACGTCCTACCGCATACCCTGCCTGAAGGGGCCGCCATGACAGCCCAAGCCGCCAAGCCCACCATCCTCTGGGTTGTCACCGACGAAAAACCCGGCCATCGCAGCCAACAGGAAGGCCTGGTGGAGCGCCTGCAGGCCCTGGCGCCGTTCGAAATTCACTGGCTTCCCGTCGATACCATTCAGATCAGTCTGCTCGTTGCCGTGCTGAGGCGCCGGGTGATGCCGAACCTGCCGGCGCCGGACTGGATTCTGGGCGCCGGGGCCGGTACTCACAGCCTGATCCTGATGCTGAAGCGAATCTTCCGCGCCAAAACCATTCTGCTGATGAAGGGTGCGTTTCCGGCTGCGCTGTTTGACGCCAACATCACGCCGCTGCATGACAATCCGCCGAAGCGCAAAAACGTGCTGCCCACTACCGGCGTGATGAACCCGGTGATTCCCCGTTATGAGGGCCGTGATAAAAATACCGGCACCTTTCTGATCGGTGGCATTAATGAGCATTACGGCTGGGACGATGGGGCGGTCATCGATCAGGTGGAAAAAATCTGCCGTGCCCAGTCCGGCGTGCACTGGACGCTGACCGATTCGAGGCGCTCACCGGCAGCATTCCTGCCAGCACTGAAAGCCAGAAACCTGCCCAACCTGACGCTGATTTCCCACAAGGACACCGCGCGCGGCTTCATCAAGCAGCAACTGGATACCACCGGCCAGCTGTGGGTGACCCGTGACAGTGTGTCGATGGTGTATGAATGCATCACTTCAGGTGCGCCCACGGGCCTGCTGGACCTGAAGCCGTTGCGCCAGTCGCGGGTGGTAAAAAACATGGATGAATTGCTGAAGGAGGGCTGGATACGGGATTTTGCCCATTGGGATCTGCACCAGCCGTTGCCGCCGTCGCCAACGCGGTTGTGGGAAGCGGACCGGGCGGCGAAGTGGTTGCTGCAGCTGTTGCGCTGAAGGACGTCAGCCGCGTGCCTTGATCTGCTGGTACAGCCTCACATACTCCTCCACGATGTGCTGCCGGCAATAACCTTCTGCATACACCCGGCTGCCACCCTCGATCAGCGCCTGTCGCAAATCCGGATTTTCAATGACTTTGCGTATCGCCTGGCTGAGCGCTTTGGCATCGTTCACCGGCGTGATCAGGCCGCTGACACCATCCGTAATTGCCTCGCCCGGCCCCTGCGAATTAGTAGCGACGATGGGGCAGCGGTGGGCCCAGGATTCCATCACGATCGACCCCAGCCCCTCGTGCCGGGACGGACACACGAACAGATCCACCGACGCCATCAGTGTAGTCACGTCGTTGCGCCAGCCCAGAAAGCGCACCTGCTCATCCAGACCCAGCCGGTTGCACAGCTGTTTCAGATTGGCTTCTTCCGGCCCTGATCCAGCCAGCCACAAGGTGACGCCCGGCAAATCCGTCATCGCCTGCAGCA
This sequence comes from Gammaproteobacteria bacterium, assembly GCA_013178375.1. GTDB lineage: Bacteria > Pseudomonadota > Gammaproteobacteria > Pseudomonadales > Ketobacteraceae > Ch67. The sequence continues at coordinate 33,190 of JABLXQ010000009.1, read as the reverse complement.
ACACTTCAAATGCCTTGTTTTCATGCAAACGCCCCGCTGCGAGAATCAGCGGACGATCGGTGGGCGTGTTGAAACTGTCGCGCGGAATTGGCTGCACCGGCGTTTCGTCGGCGAAATTGGGAATGTAGAACACGCGATCGGCGGGCATGCCGCCATCGACCATGTGCTTGCAGATGCCGCGGCTGATGCCAACCCAGTAATCCGCATGCCGGTAATATTTCAGGTTGTAGTAGTGGCCGAGCCGATTCACCAAAATATAGCGGCCCTTGCCGGCGGGGGTGGCGATGCTGGCGCGGCCCATCCAGGTCATCACGATGTCGGGGTGAAAGTTCAGCAGTGCACGCCGATAGGCCCAGGCGTCCAGCACATCCAGTTTGCCGCCAAAACGGAAGCCTTCGGTTTCCACGCCGCTGTTGCGCAGCAAATCAACCCGGTGTGCGTGATTGCGAATGAATGCCTTCTCCTGCAATTCAGGACGTTCATTGAGGGCGCCCACGAGTCGCACGAAAAAATTCTCCGCGCCGCCTTTTTCCGCGCCGGCCAGCACCTGGGCGATGCGTAGGGGTGTTGTGGTCATGAATGCAGAAAGTCCGTCATGGTTGTTGCGGGCCAGTAGTGTTTGCTGCGTTGTTATCGTCGCCAGCTTGTGTGCCTGCGTTCGCGCCGGTGCTCACGCCGTCGTGAAACAGCTGGCCGTGGTAGCCGGGAAATTGGTCCTGCCCGCGCTGCGACAGCAGTTTTTCGATGCGCTGGTGCAGGTCGGCGGTTTTACGCCTGGCCTTGCCGGTCAACAGACTATGGGGCCAGAACTGCGGCGGAATCAGGCTGGAGCTGCCGAGGCCGTCAATCACCACCAGCCGCACGATCTTGCCACCGCCATCCCGCTGCGCCACCAGATTGTGCAGCAGCAGATCTCGTGATGGCACACCCAGCGTCTCCCAACAGGCGCAGAATTCTTCCACCGCCGCGCGGGCGTTGTCATCGTAGCCGTTGTCCCAGATGTACTGCTTCAGCGTGTGGGAAATCTTGCCGCTGGCGTCGCGAATCAGTTCCGACACCAGCCCCTTGCCCATGTCGCTGTCTTCAAAGCCGAAGCAGCGACTGACGTGCTGGTACAGGGGCGCACCGAGCTGGCGATCCAGCGCGAACATCGTGCGATTTTCCTCGGCGTTGTCATCGAAGCTGGACAGTGGCCGCAGATTTTTCGGAAAGCCTTTGCGCCGCCGCCGTTCTTCCAGGGAAAAATCCGGTCGCCGCACTTTGATGACGCGGTCCGGATAATCCGGATGCACGAAACAGAGGCGATTGCCTCCGCGTGCAAATGGTTCCAGCGTCGTCAGTTGCAGTGTCATTTCATCGAACCATCCAGGTGGATGTCCCGCGCCCACACGTAGTCGTGGGAAAACGGAATCTGCAGCGACGCTTCCACGATGTACTGGGCGTACAGTTTTGAATTCATTTCGGTGTGGAAGAAATCACGGGCGCGGGTGGCCCAGGCCTGGCGTTTGGCGTCGTCGTGGTGGAATTCGCGGATACTCTTCAGCAGATCATCCACTTCGTGGAAATACACCACGGATTCCGGTGGTAGCAGCTCGTCGAATTTCAGATTGGCGTGGGTGTATTGGAGGATACCGTTGCCTGCCAGCTGTGCCATGCGCGCCGAGGAATACCAGTAATGGATTTCCTGGCGGTTGAAGTTGAGTCCCATCTTGCTTTGGCTCAGGGCGCGGTCATAGTCGCGACCCCACACTGGCGGCTCGCCGAAATTGCCATAGGTTTTGAAATTCATTTCATTGGCGAGCTGGTCTTTCAGGTATTTCACCATTTCCAGCCGCTTGGTGAAGTCGTCGCTGTTGCTGCAGAACAGCAGGTCGATGGGCAGATCGGTGCGAATGGCGTTGTTGAGATTTTCAACCGAAGCATCGACCGGATTGGGCATGTGGTAGACGCGTGCGCCGATTCCCTCAAACATTTTCAGTTCGCGACGTCCGGTGGAAATGAAAATCGCATCCACCACACTGGCGCGGTGCTTGATGCGCTCGACGTTGCTGGGCACGAACAGTGGATCGTTGTTGCAGTGGGCGATTTTGCAGTGCGGATTCTGCTTTTTGATCGCCTGCAGGGTTTCATTGGTGATGATGTCGCAGTGGCCGGCGATTACCAGATCCGGTTCCACCGCTTTTGTCATTTCCAGCAGGCGCTGGTTGGCTTTCTTGCGGCCCAGGTCGCGGATGCCCAGCGGCGCTTCAAAGGCCGCCACGTCGCGGTCGCTGAACGATACGGTGTAATGATCGTTCTTGATCAGGCCGAACATCAGTTTCTGCGCCCAGCTGACACGGGTCTGGCCATAGCGCCGAAGTTGCTGATAGGCGACGTTGAGTATTCTCATGCGGTGATCTCGCGGTTGGATGTTGGCGCGGACAATTTTTTATTATACCGCAGTGCTGCTGGATCAGGGCCGGGAGGCGAGCAGCCTTCGGTACACCGCCAGCGTCGCGTTCACCTGATGCTCCAGAAAAAATTCCGCCGGCAGCTGGATCTGCGCCGGCTGGTCCAGCAGCTCCGCCACCTTCTGGGCGAACGCGAGGGTGTTGTCCGGTTCCACCAGTCCCTCGGGAAAACAGTGCTGCAGGGATTCGCTGGCGCCGCCCCGGTTGAAGGCCACCACCTTGCAGCCGCAGGCCAGTGCCTCGGGCACGGTGCGGCCGAAGGGCTCGGCCTTGTTCGACATATGGCAGGTGATATCCGCCAGGGCATAAAACGCAGGGATGTCGGAGCGGTGGCCGACGAAGGTTACATGCTGATCCAGTCCCTTCTGCCGGCATTGGTCCCGCAGTTCCTGCAGGTAGTGCTGCTTGCTGGGTTCTGCGTCCCCCACCACCAGGCCGTGGCAGTCGGGCCGGATCTGTACCAGTTTTGCCATCATGTCCAGGAACGCTTCCTGCCCCTTCCAGCGTGACAGCCGCCCCGGCATCAGGATCAGGCGCTTGTCCTTCAGCTCCGGGTAGTGCCGGAACAGCTGGGATTTCCACTCCGGGGTACAGGCGTCGCGATGAAAGGCGCCGGGATCGAGGCCGCGGAAGATGCGGGTGATCTTGCCGGGCGGCACCTTGTAATGGTCGAGGATGTACTGGTTGACGCAATCGGATATCGCAATCAGGTGCTCGGCTTTGGCCATGATCGCGCTGTACTGATTGACGGAGTACAGGCCGTGGAAGGTGCTGACCAGGCGCGGCCGGCTTTGGGGGGGCATGGAGCGCCAGGCCAGCCAGACGATCCAGGCGGGTATGCGTGAGCGGACATGGACGATATCCGGCCGCAGCTCCGCCAGCAGTTTGCGCATCGGCTTCACCTGCCGCAGCGACAGCAGGGACTTGCGGTGCACCGGCATCTCGATGTGCCGCGTGCCTTCCCGCTGCAGCCGTTCCACCATGCGTCCACCACTGGAGATCACGATCGATTCGTGACCCAGCAACACCAGTTCCCGCGCCATTTCCACCGTGCCGCGCTCGACACCGCCTTCATTGAGGGCGGGCAGCACCTGAACGATACGGAGTGGGCGGTCGGTTGGGCTGGATTCAGGCATGACGGATATCCGGGGTGATGGAGTGGAATCAATGACTGCGTGGCGGGAAGGGAAAGGCCGGCCCCAGGCGGGAACCGGCCATCTTGGTTTGCGGATCAGCGGGCCAGCGAGTCGCCGCGTCCGACCGCGTAGTACAGGAACCCGGCCGCCTTGGCGTCTTCGGGCCGGTACAGGTTGCGCCCGTCCACTACCACCGGGAACTTGAGCTGGGTCTTGAGCCAGTCAAAATCCACCGAGCGGAAGGTTTTCCATTCCGTGCAGATCACCAGTGCATCGGCGCCGGCCACGGCGTCTTTACGGTTTTCGCACAGAACCAGATCAGCGCGCGCGCCATAAATGCGGGCACATTCCTGCATGGCCTCGGGGTCGAATGCCTGTATACGACCGCCAGCAGCCCAGACCGCCTCCATCAGCACCCGACTGGGGGCTTCGCGCATGTCGTCGGTATTGGGTTTGAATGCCAGTCCCCATACCGCGATGGTCTTGCCTTTCAGATTGCCGTCAAATGCTTTGATCAGCTTGTCGAACAGGATGGATTTTTGCCGCTCGTTGACGCTATCCACCGCTTCCAGCAGTTCCGCTGCGTAACCAATGGATTGCGCGGTACGGGTCAGGGCTTTGACATCCTTGGGGAAACAGGAGCCGCCGTAGCCACAACCGGGATAAATGAAGTGATAGCCGATGCGGGGGTCGGAACCGATGCCTTCGCGGACCTGCTCGATGTCCACGCCCAGGCGCTCGGCTAGCTGCGACATCTCGTTCATGAAGCTGATCTTGGTGGCCAGCATGGCGTTGGCGGCGTATTTGGTCAGCTCGGCCGCGCGGATGTCCATGAACATCATCTTGTCATGGTTGCGGTTGTAGGGGGCGTAACACTCACGCATCAGCTCCACCACCTGCTCCGAATCGGTGCCAATGACGATACGGGCACCCTTGGTGAAGTCTTCCAAGGCATTGCCTTCCTTGAGGAATTCCGGGTTGGAACAGACGTCGACGGGCAGGTTGGCACCGCGTTCCACCAGTTGAGCCTGGACGGCGGCCTTGACCTTTTCCGCCGTTCCCACGGGAACCGTGGACTTGTCCACCACCACCTTGTAGCCGGTCATGTACTGGCCGATGGTCTTGGCCACCGCCAGCACATATTTAAGGTCAGCGGAGCCATCTTCGTCGGGGGGGGTGCCTACGGCGATGAACTGGAGAGTGCCGTGGGCGACGGCTTCCTGGGCAGAGGTGGTGAATTTGAGGGTGCCTTCCCCGATGCAGCGCGCTACCACCTCATCAATGCCGGGCTCATGAATCGGAATGATCCCTTCCCGCAGCTTCAGGATCTTGCTTTCATCCACATCCACACACAGAACATCATGGCCCACGTCTGCCAAGCAGGCGCCTGTGACCAGTCCTACATAGCCGGTGCCGAATACGGTGATCTTCATATCGATGGTTTTCCCTTTTCTGATGCACTTGAAATTGAACGGAACGACCGCTGCTGTCGTGTCAGGACGCTGTTCCTGAGCGGAATGGCCCGGCTTCCTCCTGGAAAACCGGCACCATACGGGACCTCTGGCCGCCCAAGAATAAACGGCATCGGCCCTAAAATCTATCAGCAGGGTCGTTGCCCGAAAATGCCTGCAAATTTCCCGCCGAAGCCGCGCATTCCGCTGGGACACCTGCTGGTGTACACTTGCCGCCGGTCCAACCCTCGCCGGAGCAGGTGAACGCCGCCGATGCCATCCCTCAATATCTGTATCTGTACCTGCAAGCGGGACAAGCTGCTGGTTCAATGTCTGGAGAGCGTCGCCCGGGTTGATGTACCAGCGGACGTGCATGTCACCGTCACCGTAATTGACAATGATCCTGGCCGTTCGGCGGAGCAAAGCGTTGATGCCCTGACCAGGCAGTTTCCATTCCCCCTGCTGTACGTCTGCGAACCCCGCCGCGGCATCCCGCTGGCGCGCAACCGCGCCCTGGATGAAACCTACCGGCTGGGCAGCGACTACCTGCTGTTCATCGACGACGACGAATGGGTGCGGCCTGACTGGCTGCGTGTCATTTATGAGTACGCTGTTGCCCAGGGCGGGAACGTTATTGTATCCGGCGAGGTCATTCCAGAGTTGCCGGACACCACCCCGCCAGAGATTCGCGGCGTCTACAAGATCAGGACGCGTACCACCGGTGAGCGGGTGGAAAGCTGTGCCACCAATAATGTGCTGGTGCCGGTGTCTATGATCCGTGACTGGGGGTTGCGCTTTGATGAAAGCAACCCGCTGGCGGGTGGCACCGACACTATCTTCTTCCACGAGGCGGTGGCCCGTGGCGCAGTGATCCGCAAATGTGTGGAAGCGTTGGTGCATGAAGCCATTCCCGCCAGTCGGGCCAACCTGAAGTGGCTGGCGAAGCGAAAATACCGGGCGGGGATTACCGAAGCGTGGCGCAAGCAGCGCAAGGGACGGCCGCGGGTGATCATACTGCTGGCGTCGGCGTTGCGGGTTTTGTCTGCATTGATGCGCAGCGGCCTGATGGCGCTGCTGGGCAACAAGCTGGCGCGGAATCAGAACTGGTTAAAGGCCTGCAAGTCGGCAGGTGTGTTTGCCGGTGTGTTTGGGGCGCGGGTTGAGAGCTACCGCAACATTGAACTTTGAAATTGGCAAGCAAAGCTGCATCACTCCAGCAATATCTCTTACAGCGATTAAACTATGAATGCCCAGAACATGAACGAGAGTAAAGCCACGTCAAGCATACAAACCTACATGCGGCTTTTAAAATATTTAAAGGGACTCATCACGCCCTTCGCTTTAAGTATCGTCGGCTTTTTAATTTTTGCAGCATCCCAGCCATTGCTGGCGAAGCTCATGGAAATGGTCATCAACTCGATCGAGCAAAAGGATTCCAACGCACGGTGGCTTCTGCCCGTGCTCGCGGTCGGTATCTTTGTCTTGCGAGGAGTAGGAACATTCCTGGGTGTTTACTACAACGAATTTGTAGGCGCCAGCGTCGTAAGAAAGATTAAACTCGAACTATTCAAACACCTTACGATACTGCCGGCCGCGTTTTATAACGAAATGTCTCAAGGTTTTATACTGCATAGCCTGCATAGCGGTGTAGGCTCAGTTCAGGCTGCCGTGACAAATGCATTAAAAATTGTGATTCGTGAAGGATTAACGATCATCTGTCTGCTTGGCTACGTCTTCTATCTTAACTGGAAGCTGTCGTTGGTATTTTTATTGCTGTCCCCTCTTCTAGCGCTGCTCGTCTCATATTCAACCGGACGGCTGCGCAAAATTGCCCGGAAAAACGAAGGCAACGCAGGGCAACTTCTACAGGTCTCCAAAGAATTGATTAGCAATTATGGTGTAGTCCGCGGTTTTGGCGCTGAAAGCTACGAAACAAGACGGTATGCGGAAGCGCTTAACCGCTCTTTCAAATTGCAGCTAAAGGTTCGAAAAGTCTCAGCCATATTTACTCCGCTTTCGCAGCTGGTGGTAGCATTCGCTGTTGCAATTATTATTTTTCTGCTACTGCATCCCATGTTTCTCCTGACGAGCTCGACCGGTGAATTGGTCGGTTACCTGACCGCGGTAGCTCTCCTGCCAAAATCTTTCCAACAACTTAGCGGCATAGGTAACACTATTCAAAATGGGCTTATCGGAGCTGAACTGATATTCAATTTGCTTGATACGCCGCCCGAAAAAGATGAAGGAACCTACCAGGTTGAAACTGTTGAGGGATATCTGGACGTAAACAATCTGACCTTTAGCTATCCAGGAACCGAACGAGCAGTTCTAAAGGGCATCAGTTTCAGCATAAAACCCGGCGAGATGATTGCGCTTGTTGGACGATCCGGTAGCGGGAAATCAACCTTGGCCAGCCTGATTACACGACTTTACGAGATATCCGACGGAAGCATTTTTTTGGATAGAGTAGACATAAACCAGTATCAACTGGCCAATCTGCGCAAACACGTATCCGCTGTAAGTCAAAACATAGCGCTATTTGAGGACACTATTAGAAATAATGTCGCCTATGGAGATACTGGCTACACAGACGAGCAGATCAAGAATGCCCTGGAAAATGCCCACGCCCAGGAATTTATCGACGAATTGCCAAATGGCCTGGATACGATGATTGGCGAAAATGGTCTGCGCTTGTCTGGCGGCCAGCGTCAACGAATCTCACTGGCGCGGGCGTTTCTAAAAAATTCACCCTTTCTGATTTTGGATGAGGCCACTTCAGCCCTGGACAATGAATCGGAAAGTATCGTGACGAAAGCGATAGAAGATCTGGCACAAACAAGAACAACGTTAGTAATAGCACACAGACTGTCCACCATATTAAAGGCAGATCGATTGCTTGTAATGGACAACGGTATCATTGTCGAATCCGGAACTCATAAGGAGTTACTTAAAAGCGGCGGCTACTATGCTGATCTTTATCATACGGAATACGAGAAGGCTAATTGAGTTGAGAAATAAAGCATCACACCCTTTTTCATTGTTGGCGGTGAAACCATCTGCAATGAATGGCAGCTGCATATGGTGTATGCGGCCCTTCTGGCCGTAGATGGAGTCCTTTAAAAATGGATATCTGCCGGGTTGCGTTTTCCGTAACCGAGCTTAGAACCAACCAATATATTTCCCTCCTCTGCAGCGCGCTGCAGCAAGAAGGCGTGACGGTCAGCAAAATAAACTGGAAAGACGTTCTGCAAAAGCGGGTGCAGGTGATCCATGTTCACTGGCCCGAACACTTTCTGCGGCCCTTGACCAAGTTGTCGCACGTAAAACTGCTTGCTGGTTTTATGTGCAAGCTGGTGGTGGCCCGGATTATCGGAATCCCCGTAATCTGGACTGTGCACAACACATGGCCTCATGACAGCAAGGTCAATAAAAGAATACTGAAGTGGTATCTGGCTCTGTGGGTCAGGATGGTGAACGCTTGCATCTATATGTCACCTTCAACAAGATTCGAAAATGAGCAGGTGCACCCGGCAATAAAAGGCAAGCCATATGCGATCATCCCGCATGGTCACTACAAAGACATCATATCGTCGTCAATAACGAAAGGATCTGCCAGAAGGGAGCTTGGGCTCGACGATGGTGCTACGGTGTTTAGCCATTGCGGCATCATCCGGTCATATAAAAATACACGGAAGCTGGTCGATTTTTTTTCGGCCATCCCTGGGGATGATCTTTGCCTCGTGATTGCCGGGAAGTGCAGTGATAAAAAACTACTGAAGGAGCTTCAGCAAAGCGCTGCCAAGGATTCCCGAATCAAATTTATGAATCGCCTGCTGCCGGAGGCGGAAATAACCGCGATTACAGCGGCCTCGGATATGGTGGTTTTACCCTACACCAAGGTCGCTAACTCTGGTGTTGCATTCTACGCTTTGTCGGTTGGCCGTCCGGTACTGGGCCCTCGCTTGGGTGCCTTCAGGGATTTGCATGATCAGTTCGGGGATTGGATAAGGTTATACGACGGAGACTTCAAGTCCGCAGACCTCGAGGATGCGATCAACTGGGTAAGATCCCGGCCGGAGCTACCTGTGCTGGATCTGTCCGATTCGGATTGGCAATCAATTGCAAAGCGCACCAAACAATTTTATGAAGCGGAAGCGATGCGAGTAGCAGGATGATCCGGAAAGCCGATGTTACGGCTTCGCCAGCCAGGAACTTGATAGGCTGGTTCGTTGGCATGATGGGTCGCCATATATTCGGTGTGCGAAACATAATTGTTATTTTTATCAAGGAACAAGACTGTAAGCATGAATCTCTATTTTGACTCTGACGTCTTTCGAGACGCGCCTGCGGGAATATTCAGATATGCAAAGGAGATAGCGGCCCGCTTCATTGCGGACTCGACCGTCGATTGCAAGTTCGTATCGGGGCGCGGGCTGGGAGCAGCAGGTTTCCTTCCGTCTTTGCATGCCTTGTTTTCCGAAGATGTAGAGTTTTACGAAAAATATTCATTTCAGAAGGGCGATTCGCTTTCTTACTTTGTTAGAAAATACAGAGATCAGTTTCGCCTGGCCCGATTGGAAGATGCGGACAAGCATGTGCTTGCACATAAGTTCCGCCGGGAAATGCTGCGGTTTCTTTACCAGCGAGAGACTCGGGAGCTGGCAAAGAAAAATTGCAGATTCCATTTTGATGGGGACGCCCCTGTATTGTTTGGTCCGCGCAGGTCGTTGTCTGCGTTTTCTTGCGTGAACAAACCACCCATGCGTGTCCAGGTCGTGCATGATTTGATAGCAAAAATCCATCCGGAATATTTTGATTCAACGGAATTTGTTGAAGAGGTTTTTGATGATCTCGATCAGAACCAGATCATAATCGCCGATTCCGAGCACACCCGAAAGGATTTGCTTCGATTGGCGCCCCATATCGATCCCGTTAAAGTGCATAGTGTTCTGATATCCTGCAGTGATCATTTTGTTCCGGTTACAAGCAGCGTTGAAATCGCGCGCGTCAAGGAAAGGTATGGCATTCCGCAAGAATCCGATTATGTGTTGAGCCTCTGCACGGTGGAACCCCGCAAGAACCATGTGAGGTTGCTAAAGGCTTGGGGAAACATATATGAGCGCATGCAACTGAATAATCCCAAGCTCGTAATAGCGGGTCGGAAGGGGTGGGGGGCAGACTTTCAGCGTGAACTGGAAGGGCGAGCTGCGCAGGAGAATTCGGTCATCCTGACCGGGTTTGTGGATGATGCCGATTTGCCTGCACTGTATAGTGGCAGTGTCTGTACCGCTTACCCCAGCATGTATGAGGGGTTTGGATTGCCCGTATTGGAATCCATGAAGTGCGGCCGATTTTGTGTCACTTCCAATGTTTCATCCATGCCGGAAGTTATTGGTACCGATGTGCCCTTGGTTGATCCGCTGTCTGTGGAGAGCATAGCTGATTTGTTGCTGCGAGTAGTCAATGATGCCCCGTTGCGACGGTCATTGGAGGACGTTGTTCGTCGCCGGGCGCAGGAGTTTAGTTGGGAAAAAACATACAGCAGGACGAAATCATTGATATTGAATGCAGTGGCGGAAATGAAATAACGGTGCTCTGAACAAAAAAATTGGGATATTAAATTTATGCAGCTTGTGCGGTGAGGGCTGCATCGTTTTGAAAATGTGAGCGGTAAGTTTTGTGTGTAAGCATCATGACTAGAATTTTTTTTGACGTTACAGATATTGTTCAGTATACCGCAGGCAATAATCGTGTTTCAGGTATACAAAGAGTTCAAGCTCGCTTGATCGGATCGCTCGCGCGCAGAATCGGAGGCGAGAGAGTGCGGGCTTGTTTTTGGCATCCGACCCAGAACGAACTGGTTCACTTCGATCCTGCTACGGTTTTTGATGAGTCCGAGTTTGATGCGGGCCGATTCAGGGCTCGTCTAGGCTTGCTGGAAGGAAATTTTTTTCCGTCCCAAAAAGAGATTCGTCGGGCGTTGGTGCCTTTGAAGCGAAAGCGGATCAGGCGTGCCCTGCGGAAAGTAGAAATCTATGTTTCGGCGGTTGTCGATCGTTCGCGCTTCAAGGAAATGGGTTTTGTTCGGGCATATGATTATCGGGACGAGCCGCGCCAGGAATTGATTCCTATTCAGAAAATGGAAGTCTCTGATGTGTATGTGTTCCTGGGATCCAACTGGTCGCATCAGGAGGTTCAAGAATTTGGAATGCGCCATAGCGAGTCAGGTGGTTCGGTCGTACAAATGATCTATGATCTGATTCCCTACTTGGGGGCAGAATATTGCAGCGCTTCTCACATCGTGCAATTTGAATCTTTTTTGACGAGGGCGACCACTTATGCGAACCAGTTTATCTGCATATCCGAGTGGACAAAAAAGGAATTTGTCGAATTTCTGAAGTCGCGCGGTATTAACCGGTTGGTAAAGACTGTACCGCTGGCACATGAGTTTGACGGCTTTTCCCGCAACGAAATGGCCGTCCAGCCCGAGTCAAAGGCTGTCGCGGCATTGGAAGGGAAGGAGTTCGTGTTGTGTGTCGGCACGCTGGAAAGACGGAAGAACGGTGCCACCTTGTTGAGAGCATGGGCGGAGTTGGTTGCGCGAAGAGGGCGCGTTCCCCTGTTGGTCTTTGCAGGCAAGCCTGGGCGGAGTTTTGATGAATTCAACGAATTTCTTGAAGCCATTCCGCTGCTGCAAAACAAAGTGGTTATTATTCCTTCGCCCAGTGATCGGGATCTCGCGTTCATGTATCAGACCAGTCGGTTTTCCATTTATCCCAGTTTGTATGAGGGGTGGGGGCTTCCCGTTGGAGAAGCTGCGTGGTTTGGTAAATACGTAATCGCATCGAACGCCACATCGTTGCCTGAAGTCTGCGGTGATCTCATCGATTACATTGATCCGAACGACGCAGATGATATATTGAAAAAAATTGAATATGCACTGGACAATCCGGATTATGTGTCAAGGAAGGAAGAATTGATACGCGGCAGCAAACTCAGGACGTGGGATGAGGTTGCGGATTCCTTGCTCAATGTGATTGACCCTTCTTGTTAGCCTTCAGGCGAAAGAAATGACAGATAACTTCATATCATACGCGCAAAATTTTGAAGATGTGATGCTCTGGCGTGCGCTTAAGAGCGTGGCGGCGGGATTTTATGTCGACGTTGGCGCAGCTTGGCCGAGACATCATTCGGTAACTGCAGCGTTTTACGACAAGGGATGGCGGGGAATAAATATTGAACCCAACCCATCGTTTTACGCGATGCTGTGTGCAGAGCGGAAGCGCGATATTAACTTGAATATTCTGGTGGGTGGTGTCGAAGACAATGACGTCGAGTTTTTTGTAATTGAAGGGACCGGACTTTCAACCATAAATAAAGATATTGCTGAAACTCACAGGGGTGATGGGTTTGGCAGCGAGCGGTTGAGTGTGCAGCAAAAAACGTTAGCTAAAGTACTCTCTGAGCATTGTGAGGGCCAGGAAATTCACTTTTTGAAGGTTGACGCTGAAGGTGCCGAAGCCGCAGTGTTGATGAGTAACGATTGGAAAAAATTCCGGCCTTGGATTTGCGTGATTGAAGCGACGCTGCCGCTTAGCAGCGAAGAATCCCATGAAGAGTGGGACAAGCATCTGGTGTCAAACGGCTATTTCCACGTCTACTCTGATGGTTTGAATCGTTTCTACATACGGCAGGAATCGCAAGCGTTGGCAGATTTTTTCAAGTTGCCACCCAATGTTTTTGATTCGTATGAAACATATAAAACAGTGAAGCTGAAAGAGCGCGTGCATCAGTTGGAGCGCAAGTTGCTGGCTAGCAGATCACCCTTGTGGGGTTTCTCGGCATTGAGAATAGCCGCGTCAGAGTGGTGGAAAAGTGCCAAATCACTTTGGCGTGGTCGGTAAAGGTGATGGCTTGTGGTGACAATGACCTGTTGGATGGCGACGCATCGCGCGGACTGTTATAATCCTAACAGTTTCACACCACGAAATCCGCAGTTAATCCGCGCTATTATAGTTAAGCGTTTATTTTATAAAATCTATCAAAATTAAATGGCGACGAATAGGGGAAGGATGTCATGAGTTCCACTGTTAACAGGACCGCAATCGTTACCGGCATTACAGGGCAGGATGGTGCCTATCTTGCCCAGTTGCTGCTGGAAAAGGGCTATAAGGTTTTCGGAACTTACCGTAGGACCAGCTCGGTGAATTTCTGGCGTATGGAAGAGTTGGGCATTGCAAACCATCCCCGTCTCGAGCTTGTTGAGTACGACCTGACCGATTTGAGCGCGAGTATTCGGTTGGTTGAAAAGGCGCAGGCTATGGAAATCTACAATCTGGCCGCGCAAAGTTTTGTCGGGGTCTCCTTTGAGCAACCAATTACCACTGCGGAAATTACCGGAATTGGAGCAGTGAATCTTCTGGAAGCTATCCGTATCGTCAACCCCCGGATTCGATTCTATCAGGCATCAACTTCTGAAATGTTTGGAAAGGTTCAAGAAGTACCGCAGGTGGAGTCCACACCCTTTTATCCGCGCAGTCCGTACGGTGTTGCCAAGCTCTACGCTCACTGGATGACGGTTAACTACCGGGAGTCCTATGGCATTTTTGCTTCCAGCGGAATTCTTTTCAATCACGAATCTCCCCTGCGTGGCAAGGAATTCGTTACCCGGAAAATTACAGACGCCGTCGCCAGAATCAGTCTTGGGAAGCTGGATTGTCTGGAGCTTGGCAATCTTGATGCGAAGCGGGATTGGGGGTTTGCCAAGGAATACGTGGATGGCATGTGGCGCATGCTGCAAACTGACATTCCCGATACATTCGTGCTGGCAACGAATCAGACGCAGACTGTGCGTGATTTTGTTTCCCTGGCGTTTGGCGCTGTAGATACTCAAATCGAGTGGAAAGGCCAGGGCGAAAACGAAACGGGCATTGATGTTTCCAGTGGCAAGGTGGTTGTGCGTATTAATTCAAAGTATCACAGACCTGCGGAAGTGGATCTATTGATTGGAAACCCTGAGAAAGCAAAAAAAATACTGGGCTGGGAGTCAACGACAACACTGGATGAACTGTGCAGCATGATGGTCTGTGCAGATCTGAATCGCAACAGGAACGGGTATTCGTTTTAATGAGTGCCGGAACAGTTCTGATCACTGGCTATAACGGTTTTACCGGTAAGTATGCGGCGGAATTGTTGCGCGAGCGCGGTTTTAAGGCGGTCGGCTTGGTGCATGAAAAGGGTAGCGGCACGGATGAATATTCGTGTGATTTGACGGATAAAGCCCGAGTACTTGAGTGTGTCCAGGCGATTAAGCCGCAATATGTCTTGCATTTGGCGGCTTTGGCATTCGTTGGCCACAGTGATGAGAAAGAGTTTTACAACGTCAATGTTTTTGGCACGCTGAACTTGCTTGATGCGTTGTACGCTTCGCGTGTAGAGCCGGAGAAAGTTCTTATCGCCAGTAGCGCCAATATTTACGGAACTCCCGCCAATATCGAGACCATCGATGAGTCAGTCAATCCATCGCCGGTAAACCACTATGCGATGAGCAAGCTCGCGATGGAATATATGACTCGAACATGGTTCGAGAAGTTGCCGATCGTTATTGTGCGACCATTTAATTACACAGGTGCGGGTCAGGATGAACGCTTTCTCGTTCCCAAAATCGTAAATCATTTCAAGCGCAGGGAAGAAGTAATTGAATTGGGCAATTTGGACGTTTTCAGGGATTTTTCGGATGTAAGAGATGTTGTCCGTGCATATGGTGATCTTCTGGTTTCGAGAGCCGAATCAGAGGTTTTTAATGTGTGTAGTGGCCGGGCTTATGCGCTGCGGGAGATTATCGAGTGGGCCGGCGAAATTGCAGGCTATAAGATTGAAGTTAGAACCAACCCTGCCTTCGTGAGGAGCAACGAGATTCCTCGTTTGAAGGGTGATAATTCAAAGTTGGTCAAATATATTTCCTACCAGCCAATGTACTCATTCGCTGACACCATCAGGTCAATGTTTGAGTAAGTTGAGGCGGCGTGGAGCTGTTCAGTACGGGCTCTCTTTTGTTCTGTCCAGAGTAGAATCTCAAGAAGACTCTTTCTATCCCCCTTTGTAGAAATAGCGGACTAAACTTCCAGCCTATGTTTGAGCATGCTCAAAGATCAAAAAAAAGAAAAGCTCGTAGCAAACGAGCAAGATCAAAGCGCAAAAGCAGGCTGAGCCGGCTTGTTTCATCCGTTCCTTGGCTGCATAAACCGCTACGCGCAGACAGGTCAAAGACCAACGATTCGCCTTCGGATGGAAATATGTGTTTATCGCCGAAGCTGCCTGCAGCAATGACCCCTCGCGCTCGATTGATTCAGTCTAAATTGATAGCAGTTGCGGAGAAGAGGATCAAGGATAGAGCCCGATGCGAATCATAGTTGATATGCAGGGCGCACAGTCCCTGGCTAATCGCAATCGTGGTATAGGGCGTTACACGCTTTCCATTGCCAAGGCTTTAGTCAGAAACTGCGGGGAGCATGAGATATTGCTTGTGCTTAGTGGGCTTTTCCCAGAGACCATTGAGCCAGTTCGTGATGCATTTTCGGATTTGCTGCCACCAGAAAATATTCAAGTATGGTATGCGCCTGGTCCGGTCAATTATATTGAGCCTCGTAACGACTCAGCTCGCCAATCGGCTGAGTTGATTCGCGAAGCATTTATTGCAAGTCTGAATCCATCGGTTGTTCTTGTTTGCAGCCTGTTTGAAGGGTGTGTGGACAATGCCATAACCAGTATTTGTTCTTTCGGCCGGACGACAATACCCACTGCAGTCATTCTTTACGATCTGATCCCACTGCTCAATCCGGTTCCATACCTGGAGAATCCGGCCGTTGCGAAATGGTACGAAAGCAAACTCAATTATTTAAAAAAGGCTGAATTGCTGCTTTCCATTTCTGAATCATCGAGACAAGAAGCTATACAGCATCTGGGCATTCCAACCGATCGGGTTGTGAATATATCTACCGCGGCAGATCCTCAGTTTAGAGCATTGCAAGTTGGGCCTGAGCACGAGGCCGCCCTGAGAGAAAGATATGGGTTGAGCCTTGCGTGCGTCATGTATACGGGCGGGATTGACCACCGCAAGAATATTGAAGGTTTGATTCGTGCATACGCAGCGTTGCCTGCGGAATTGCGTAAAGCCCACCAGCTGGCAGTAGTGTGCTCCATTCATGCTCGTGATAGAGCACGCCTCGAAGAACTGGCTGATCAATGTGGTTTGAATCCTAATGAAATGGTTTTAACAGGCTATGTTCCTGAGGAAGATTTAATAGCGCTGTATAATTTGTGCAAAATTTTTATTTTCCCATCCTGGCATGAAGGTTTTGGTTTGCCAGCTCTGGAGGCGATGTCCTGTCGTCGCGCGGTTATTGGATCCAACACGACTAGTTTGCCCGAAGTTATTGGTTATGAAGAAGCATTGTTCGATCCATTTGATGATGAATCGATTACGCAAAAATTGAAACAGGTTCTAACCGACGATGCATTTCGGCAGCAATTGGAATGCCGTGCCCTTGAGCAAGCGGGCAAGTTTTCTTGGGATCGAAGTGCACAGCTGGCGATCAGTGCCATGGAAGAGATTGTTGGCAAAAGTAAAAAATATGATCGGGTGGTGTCGTTCGAACGCAAGCCACGATTGGCGTTTGTTTCGCCTTTGCCTTCAGAGCGCAGTGGCATCAGTGATTACAGTGCTGAGCTATTACCTGCATTGGCTGCCTATTACGACATTGATGTCGTAGTTGCGCAGGAAATCGTTGCCGATCCCTGGATTAATTTGCACTGCCCGGTGCGTTCGGTGCAATGGTTTCGCGACAATGCGGATCAGTTTGATCGTGTTGTCTATCACTTTGGAAACTCCACGTTCCATCAGCATATGTTTGCGTTGCTGGCAGAAATACCAGGCGTTGTTGTGTTGCACGACTTTTTTCTGTCCGGCATCGTTGCATACATGGAGTATAAAAAAATTGAGCCTGGGAAATGGCTTAACGCTCTCTATAGCGGTCATGGTTACGCAGCAGTGCATGAGCGTTACCATTCCGTAAATAATGTGGATGTGCTGTGGAAATACCCTTGTAACTATGAAGTGCTGCAGGGAGCGCAAGGCATCATTGTCCATTCCGAAAATTCGCAAAGAATGGCGCGAAATTGGTATGGCACACAGGTAGCTGAAGATTGGCGAGTGATTCCTCTCCTGCGCACGCCCTATAAGTCGGATGCGGAAAATCGTTCAGTTGTACGAGGTGCTCTCGGCTTAAACCAGGATGACTTTGTGGTGTGCAGTTTCGGTTTGATTGGACCAACAAAGCTCAATCACCGACTGCTTGAAGCTTGGCTGGCATCACCCTTGTCACTTGATGAGAAATGTGTGCTCCTTTTCGTTGGAGAAAAAGACCAAACTGGTTATGGTGATGCCTTGCAGAAAACTATGGAAGATAGTGGACTCGGCGCGCGTATTAAAATTACTGGCTGGGCGGATATGGATATCTTTCGGCAATATCTCATGGCGGCTGATGTAGGCGTGCAGTTGCGTACATTGTCGCGAGGAGAAACGTCCGCCGCGGTTCTGGATTGCATGAACCACGGTGTGGCGACCATCGTAAATGCGAATGGTAGCATGGCTGATTTATCTGATGATGGTGTGTGGAAGCTACCGGATGAATTTGATGACGCGCACCTCTGCAACGCTCTTGTTACGTTGTGGCAGGATGTAGAGCGCCGAAAAAAGCTGGGCGAGACTGCGCAACGGATAATCAGGGAGGACCACAATCCTGCGGCCTGCGCTAAGCAGTATTTCGATGCCATAGAATCCTTTCAGCGGAAAAGCGAAACCGACATCAATGCGCTGATAAAGCAGGTTGGTAATATTGAGCGCCAAGAGAAGGCTGATGTGGGTGTTTTGGCTCAAGCTATTGCCTTAACAATAGCGCCAAGAGTCAGAACAAAACAGTTGTTGGTAGATGTGTCCGGGTTGGTGCAACGTCGTGGAAAGGTGAAGGCCTTTTCGCCTGTTGTTAATGTTGTGCGAGAGCTCCTTCTAAGTTCGCAATCTGTTTATCGCGTTGAACCTGTCTATGTCACGCGCGAAGGTGGATGTCTCTATGCGCGAAAATTTTGCCTTCAGTTCTTGGGGTGTCCAGACAAGTTTCTCGGCGATGATCCGGTTGAATGTTTCGCCGGTGACGTTTTTCTGGGGATCAATGGACAGCTGGATGCCGGTGTCGCACAACAGGAATTTTTCAAAATGATGCGCTATCAAGGCGTTTCCATTAATATTCTGGATTTATTTAGCGGGCTAGCTTTAGAGTTGCAGCAATATAATCAAAGTATTATCCACGGCATTTCCGCTATTGCTGACTCTGATTTGAAAGCATTGTTATCTCAAATTCTGCTGGATCGGTTAGCTGGCTCGTTGCCTTGGAGTGTGGGGCGCCTGTCATCGGAAGATGACAATTATAGTAGTCTTAGAATTCTTCGGTGGACCTTCGAGCTGCATGTGTTGAATGGTTTGTCACGGTTTTCGCCTCCCTTGCCCAAAAAGATGACAGAGAAATTTTCTCGTTCCGCAGAAAGAAAAGCCCGGCGCTTGCAGAGAAACAGATGGTAATTGGCGTAAGTTCACCAAAGAAAGCAGGCTGGCGCGCGGTAATAGAAAAGATCATATTGCAGCATTTAATCGCAAAACACACACTGGTAACGTTTGAGTGTTGCCAAGTCAGGAGCACGAATACCATGCCTAAGAAACCAATATGCGTAAAATTTATTTCGATATTACTGATATCGTAGAGTACTCAATGGACAATCGAAGGGTTTCTGGCATTCAGCGTGTGCAAGCCAGACTGATCTCTTCTATGGTCGAAAGCAGGGAAAAGAATGTTAAGATTTTTATATCGTTCTGGAACGCGGCTGAGCAAGAGATGTATTTCTGCGACCCGGCCGATCTTTTCAGTGATCCCGAGTTTGATTCGATAAAATTCAGAGCCAAGCTGGGCCTTCTGCATATTCCGAGAATCCCCCCAAAGAAAGAAGTCAAGCACGCGCTGGCCTCGATTCGAGATGGCAAGCTGGAAAGGGCGATCAAAAAAATCAGAATTTATTTTGCGGCGGTGTTTGCAAGAAGTCAGCTGCAAGGTCTCGGCATTGAAGACAATTGGTCGCGTGTTGGCAAGCTTGCGCAGTTATATCCGATCGATAGCCTGAACAAAGAAGATGTTTTTGTCATCCTTGGTGCGTTCTGGTGCCACGAAAATATTCTGGATTTCGCAAAATCGCACAAGAATGCCGGCGGAACGGTTTTCCAGTTGATCTACGATCTAATACCTTATTACGGGCAGGAATTTTTCCCCTCCTACGTTACAGATAATTTTTGTGGTTGCCTGGATAAGGTTCACGCTACTCACTACGTTTGCGTGTCAGACTGGACGCGAAAAGATCTTCAACAATATTTGGACTTAAAGGGAACTCATGTCGATCCGTTAGTAGTGCCCCTCGCGCACGAATTCATCGGATATTCCCGAAATCACACAGGGTCAAAGCCTGACGACAGCGAACTGCTTTTTCTTGATAAAACACCATTCGTGTTATGCGTAGGAACGATTGAAGGTAGAAAGAATATTTCAGCTTTGCTCAAAGCCTGGAAGGTGCTTGTGCGCAAAGGTGTCCAGCCGCCAATGCTGGTGGTGGCAGGAAAAAGAGGCTGGGATTCAGAAGCAATATTTCAGGAAATGGAACAAGACTCGGATTTTAAGGATGTTATTCGCCCCATCATAGGCCCAAGCGACAAAGACCTCGCTTATTTGTATGAAAAATGTCTTTTTACGATGTATCCGAGCTATTACGAAGGGTGGGGGCTTCCGGTAGGAGAAGCTGCATGGTTCGGAAAATATGTGATTGCATCAAACGCTACTTCGATACCAGAGGTCTGCGCCGATGCAATAGACTATATAGATCCGAACAACATATCTTCTATTGTTGAGGCAGTGGAGCTTGCACTTTCAAGTCCGGCGCACATTGCAGAAAAAGTCGCTGCAATCCGCCGGTCCAGCTTGAGAAGCTGGGATGATGTGGCTCTTCAGCTATTGAGCGCAATCACCAGATTTAAAGATGGCAAGCCATAGATGGTGGTCAAAAATGCTTGTCGTGTTGAGGCTCATTTTTGACCGCTCGATAGTAGGGTGAAGCGACACTAGATTTTCAGCACATTGTCCAGTCTGCCATTCAAAATGGATCGCCAGCTGTGACAGCGTAAGATTCCAGTTTTGAGCCGGGTGCATCCATTTCTCCGATGCTTTGAGCATGCCGGCATACAGCAATTTCAGCAGGCTGTTTTTATTCGCAAAACGTAACGCTCATTCTGCCCGACTATTGACGCCATTATGCATCATCGAGCGCATCGGATGTGAAGGTCAACTAGTGATAGAGCACGACTCCGTATAGCGGCGCAAGTGAAAGGTCCTGTTTATCGTATTTTGCGCAATACTATTTCATATAAATTTATGTCGTATGTGCCATTCCAGTTGGTCCTGAATTCCATGGGGTGCGGGTTCCAGTAGGGGGCTTTAAAGCCGATTCTAAATTCCCGCGTGTTATTCGCCGTCCCGTAAAGGGGGTAGAACCCTATTTTCCTTCTTGAGGTAGCATCGTAGATGTCGAAGTCTGCAATTTTGTGATCTTCCGGGCCCGCGCTTTTGTATTTAAGCACCAGTTCGTATTGGCCTTTTCTTAATGGAAAATATGGGCCGAAATTTACGAATCCAGGTGAGTCCAGGCTTTGTTGTGCTATACGGATTGAGTTTGTGGTTTTTCCGGTCTGTGATGGCAGGTCTTTGGCTAGAAAAGTTATTTCATTGTTTCTTTTTGGGGGGAAAAGGCCGGCAATCAGCATGAATGCGAGCGGAATTGCTATACAGGATGCTGCGACATTGCGGGGGTTGTTGGTTTTTACGAAACCCAAGCAAAAAATCGAAATTATCAGAATGGTCCATGCATAGTTGGGGATGTAGTTATATGCCCATGAGGAGTCATATAGCATGGGTAGCCACGTGTGGAGCGGGAAATAGAAGATGGAATAATTGTCAAGCCATGTTGCTGGGCCATTGTTATAAAGGGTTGTTCCGTTGATGGCATATCGATAGAAGAAGTACAATTGCAATGCTATTGATAGGCAGATTATTGTTCGGTAAAGCTTTTCTTTGGTTGAAGCTAGTGCGAGTAAGCCGTAAGTGGTGGGGAGCATGAAAACTATCCCGGCTGACCATCCAAATCTTCCAGAGAAGCTTCCTCCTCCATACCAATTTGGATGCATCGCATTTGGAACTATCAGAGAAGCCAAAGTAAGTGTCAATAATAAGGCCAATGCTCGATCTTTATGGTAAATCCAGCCAATGGATATAACGCCAATTAGATTGATTGGATTTTGAAGCAGAAAGCCTTGGTTTTGGTCAAAGCAGAGTCCCAGTAAAACCATAAAGCTTTTTTCGCTCACTTCTAATGCTCCAGACTGATAAGGTCCGGATACTTTTCCGAAGGCATAGTAGTTGTAAGCGGCCAACAATCCGCAGGAGATGCCGACGATGAGCAAGATGTTCAGGATTCTTTTGTAGTCTCTCGATTCGATATATATCTTGAGGGTTGTCGCTGCGACAAGTAACGCGCATGTGCCGGCGAATTTTATTTGAAGCCAGGGTAAGAAAGCGATAGCGCTGATTATTGCGATTTCGATCTCTGATGTGCGTTTGCTTTTGGTGGTTAAAAACCAATACAAGCCAGTTAATGCAAGAAAGCCCGCGATTATGTCAGGGTATATTTGGTTTGATGCTGGAATGAGGGGTAGTGATATACCCATGGCTAATACGGACAGATAACGATGCCGTTTGTCTCCGGAAAAAATTTCTGTAATTTTCCATGTTATTACAATCGCCGCTGCACCACAGAAGATCATGAATAATTTGGCGCCTATGACTCCTCCTGCTAAAAATGGGAGAGCCAGCAACAGCGGCAGTCCTATGCTGTGGATGTTAAATAGTCCATGTGGGCCTGCGATGGAATGAGTGTTTTCCGGGGAGGGTGTCGCGTCTTCGGGAGCAAGACCGGCTGTGAATATTTTTCTGGTTTTAAATTCCTCCTTGTATGGCTGGGTTTGCTCGAAAGTTCCTTGAAATGCTATTCCACTTGCCATTACGAGATAGTGCGGCTCGTCACCAGTGACGTCGTTTATTTTTGCTTTGTTCCAAAGGATAAGCGTGGTTATGGTAAGAAAGATGTATACCAGCAAGATGGATTGAATTGAGTCTTTCGTCATGTTTTTAGAGACGCCATTGGAAGTGTAGTGAGAAGCTTGGCTCACCGAATTCTTTTGCTTTTCCCAATTGCCTTTTGTGGTCTCTTTGCTGGGTGATATTCGTCATAGCGAATCCAATAGTGAATCCTTCTCTGGACGCTACGAGAAAGTTTGTTCATCCGCCACCGCAATTCAATCTTCCAGTTTTTCTTTGCTGCCAGTTTCGATTTCGTTACGGTTGTCGCTCGGGAAATCTCGTACACTGCGTGCGGCTCCACACTGAAGCAATTCAACCCGTACAAAAAGAAATTGTCGTACAGCTTGTCGACAGGCATATAAACCGTTGCACCGAAATCCAGCACTTTCTTCATGCCTGCGCGATTCAGCACGTATCCCTGGGTACCCACGGCTCCTCGCAGCGGCCGCACTAATGTATACCCCGCCGGCAAAGTCTGAACGATCTTGCGTTTGCGGATCTTCAGCGACATTAATCGCACCAGGTGCGCATTTTCGTCCAGTTGCACGATCCCGCGCAGCAGATCCCCCAAACCCGGTTCTGCCACCACATCATCTTCAAACAAGCAGATGTGGGACAATCCCTGCTCGTAGGCTCGCTGGATCAACCGGTAATGGGACAGATAGCAGCCCACTTCTGCTGACGTCAGCGGTGTGCGCCGGTAGATTACCGCTTTATCCTGGGACAACTGCTCGCGTCCCTGCAGCGCTGGCATCTGTTTGCGTCCGTCCACGGCGGGCTGGATTTGCGCGGCAATATTCTGTTCCTCCAGGGTGCGCTTCAGTTCCAGCGCAACTGGATTCTCCGGGTTTAGCGCAATGATCCAGGCATTCAGGCTCATGATATTTTCCGCAAATTCCAGGACGTTCGGTAGTTCTCAGCCCCGGTGAGAACAGCATCACCGGCAAGCCGCGCAAGTATCTGGCGATTACCCGACGCTGACAAGTAAGGCTGTTAAATTTGTGGGCCGGTTGCCTGTGGGGGCGGGTCAGGTCGCTCTATAATTCGAATACAACGCCGTAAAGGACTCCCCCATGCTCGCCCGCTGGCTCTACACCCTGGCCTTCTACGTGGCCACCCCGTTCCTGCTGTTCCGGCTCTATCAGCGCGGCCGCGTCAATCCGGGTTATCGTCAGCGCATTCCCGAGCGGTTTGGGTTGTACCGTGTTGCACCACTCGAGACCAGTCTCTGGCTCCACACTGTCTCCGTTGGCGAGTTCATGGCCGCCCAGCCCCTGATCCGGCGGCTCCTGCAGGCCTATCCCGACACCCCCATTGTCATCACCACCATGACGCCCACCGGCTCGGAGCGGGTGCAGTCGGCCTTCGCCGCTGAAATCCTGTCCCGCCGGGTGGTCCACGTCTATCTGCCCTATGAGCTGCCCGTATCCATCAACAGTTTCCTCTCCCGCTTCAGTCCGCGCATTCTGGTGGTGTTGGAAACCGAGCTGTGGCCCAACCTGATCCACTTCACCCACAAGCGCCGCATCCCGATCCTGATCGCCAATGCGCGGCTGTCGGAAAAGTCGGCCCAGGGTTACCGTCGCGTGTTGACCCTCACCCGCCCCATGCTGCGGGAGATCTCCGTCATCGCTGCCCAGTCCGAAGCCGATGGCGAGCGCTTCATTGAGCTGGGCCTGCCGCCGGCGTCGCTGCAGGTGACCGGTACCGTCAAGTTCGACCTGAATGTGGACGATGATCTGTTGCAGCAGGCAAAAGACCTGCGCCAGCAGTGGGGAGAGCAGCGCAAGGTTTTCATCGCCGCCAGCACTCACGAAGGCGAGGACGATCAGGTGCTGGAAGCCTTCCGCCTGATTCACTGCGAAAGGCCCGATGCCCTGCTGGTGCTGGTGCCACGCCATCCGGAGCGTTTCGAGAGCGTTGCGGCCCTGCTGCAAAGACACGGCTGGAAAACCGCCCGTTTCAGCCAGCCGCAACCGGTTTCACCGGAAACCAGCGTGGTACTCGGCGACGTGATGGGGCAGATGCTGAAGCTGCTGGCGGCGGCGGATGTCGCCTTCATCGGCGGCAGCCTGGAGCCGGTGGGTGGCCACAACATGCTGGAACCGCTGGCGGTGGGCACCCCCGCCATCACTGGTCCCCATGTGTTCAACTTCCAGATGGTGGCGGACCTGCTGACCGAGCAGGGCGTGCTGACCACCGTCACCACGCCGCTGGGGCTGGGGCAGGCGGTGCTGGCGCTGTTTGACGATGAGGCCGAGCGGCAGCGCCTGGCCCGGCTGGGCCGCGCAGTGATGGAGCAGAACCGGGGCGCGCTGGACCGGGTTCTCTACCATATTCAGCGGCTGCTGGTCCGCACCTGAACCGCCTTTGGAGTTGCTGCCCCCGCCTGCGCTGTATATAGTTCCCGCCACTCCCCTCTTCCCGGCGAATCCGCGCGTTTCCAGTGGTTTTACCGGTTGAACGCCAGACCAAGTGAGCAGCACGATGAGCGCATTCTCCAACGATTTTCTCAGCCAGAACGCCCAGGTCGACCAGGCCTCGGTGCAACCCTTCCCCAATTCGCGCAAGGTATACGTACAGGGCAGCCAGCCAGACATCCGCGTGCCCATGCGCGAGATCTCGCTGCACGATACACCCACCGACATGGGCGGCGAGAAGAACCCCCCGGTGTTTGTGTATGACACCTCCGGCCCCTATACCGATCCGTCTGTCGTCATCGATGTGCGTAAGGGGCTGGCTCCGATCCGCCAGGGTTGGATCGCGCGCCGCAACGATACCGAACAGCTCGCCGACCTGAGCTCCGCCTATGGCCGCCGCCGCAAGGCCGACCCCATGCTTGAGAACCTGCGTTTCGGCCACCTGCACGCTCCGCGCCGCGCCAAAGCCGGCGCCAACGTCAGCCAGATGTACTACGCCCGCAAGGGCATCGTTACGGCGGAAATGGAATTCGTGGCGATCCGTGAAAACATGAAGCTGCAGGAAGCCCGTGAACTGGGCCTGCTGCAACAGCAGCATCCGGGCGAGTCGTTCGGTGCCAGCATCCCGCAGGAAATCACGCCCGAGTTCGTGCGCCAGGAAGTGGCCGCCGGCCGCGCGGTGATTCCCGCCAACATCAACCACCCGGAACTGGAGCCGGCGATCCTGGGCCGCCATTTCCTGGTGAAGATCAACGCCAACATCGGCAATTCGGCGGTGACCTCTTCCATCGAGGAAGAAGTGGCGAAGATGACCTGGGCGACCCGCTGGGGCGGCGACACCGTGATGGACCTGTCCACCGGCAAGAACATCCATGAAACCCGCGAGTGGATCATCCGCAACGCCCCGGTGCCGATCGGTACCGTGCCCATCTACCAGGCGCTGGAAAAAGTCGACGGCGTACCGGAAGAACTCACCTGGGATCTGTTCCGCGACACCCTGATCGAGCAGGCGGAGCAGGGCGTGGACTACTTCACCATCCATGCCGGCGTGCTGCTGCGCTATGTGCCGCTCACCGCCAAGCGCCTGACCGGTATCGTGTCGCGGGGCGGTTCCATCATGGCGAAATGGTGTCTGGCCCATCACAAGGAAAACTTCCTCTACACCCATTTCGACGAAATCTGCGAGATCATGACGGCCTATGACGTCACCTTCTCGCTGGGCGATGGTCTTCGCCCCGGCTCCATTGCCGATGCCAACGACGAGGCCCAGTTCGGCGAGCTGCACACCCTGGGCGAACTCACCACCAAGGCGTGGGAGCACAGCGCCCAGGTGATGATCGAGGGCCCCGGCCATGTGCCCATGCACATGATCAAGCGCAACATGGAAGAACAGCTCAAGCACTGCCATGGCGCGCCCTTCTACACACTGGGCCCCCTCACCACCGACATCGCGCCGGGCTACGATCACATCACCTCCGGCATCGGCGCGGCCATGATCGGCTGGTACGGCACCGCCATGCTCTGCTACGTCACGCCCAAGGAGCACCTGGGCCTGCCCAACAAGGATGACGTCAAGCAGGGCCTGATCACCTACAAGATCGCGGCCCACGCGGCGGACCTGGCAAAGGGACACCCTGGCGCCCAGATCCGCGACAACGCCATGTCCAAGGCCCGCTTCGAGTTCCGCTGGGAAGACCAGTTCAGCCTGGCGCTGGACCCGGACACCGCCCGTTCCTACCACGACGAGACCCTGCCCAAGGAAGCCCACAAGGTGGCCCACTTCTGCTCCATGTGCGGCCCCAAATTCTGCTCGATGAAGATCACCCAGGACGTGCGCGACTACGCGGCCAGTCAGGCGGCGCAGGCAGCACTGGAAGCCGAACAGGGCATGCAGGAAAAGTCTGCCGAGTTCAAAGCACAAGGCGCTGAAATCTATCATAAAGTCTGATTGGACAAGGATGTCCAGCCCGGCCGGGGCACTGCAGGTCGAGCGGGATTGCATTGAGGCGGCGGCTTTTTGTGGCTAGCCTGTAAGGATGATCCCACGCTGCGGCGGGAGTAATTCATGGACGTGAAAGACGGCCCCTGCTTTTCGGGCGATGATGTAGAAATTCTTGAAAAAACCACTGTTTATGAAGGTTTTTTCCGGATGCACAAGTACCGGCTAAAGCACCGCCTGATTGATGGCGGCTGGAGCGGCATCATCACGCGCGAGTGCTTCGACCGTGGCCCGGCGGTGGGTGTGCTGCTCTACGATCCCTACCGCGACAGCGTGGTGCTGCTGGAGCAGTTTCGCATCGGCGCCCTTGATGCGCCCGAAGGCCCCTGGCAACTGGAGCTGGTAGCCGGTATCGTCGAGGAAGGCGAAAAGCCGGAAGACGTGGTCCATCGCGAGGCGGTGGAGGAAGCTGGTAGCGACGTACTGGATCTGGAATACATCGCCGAGTACTACCCCAGCCCCGGCGGCAGCAACGAAAAGCTGTTCCTGTACTGCGGTGGTATCGACTCCAGTGGGGTGGGCGGCGTGCACGGTCTGCCGGAAGAAGGCGAGGATATCTGGGTGCAGGTGTTTCCCCGTGAGGAAGCCTGGAACATCCTGCAGGAGAATTACATCAACAACGCGGCGACCATCATCGCGTTGCAGTGGCTGCAGATGAACTACCAACGGTTGCAGGAAAAATGGCAGTAAAAAAACGGCGTTACACACCGGACCTGCGCAAGATGCTGGGTGATTGCGAAATCAATTACCACCGTCTGATTCGCCTGTTGCCCGCCCTGGACGACCAGGATCAGTGGCTGTTCGGCGTCGATGCCAATTCCGATCAGCTGCGTCAGGTCAGCATTTCCGTGGTGGAGCGCAGCCGCTACACCACCACCGTGGCAGTAGCCCAGGAATCCCTGCTCAACGACTGGGTACCCAAGCCCACCATCACCGTGCGGCTATATCACGATGCCCAGATGGCGGAAGTGCTGTCATTCCAGCGCAACCGTTACCTGCGCGAACGCTACGAATATCCCAACGACAAGATGTTCCAGCGCGACGAAAAGGCCCAGCAGAATGCTTTCCTGGGGGAGTGGCTGGAATTCTGCCTGCGCTCGGGCCGCGCACTGGTGCGATTCAAGTCCTGTGACTGAATCCGCAGTTTTTGCCGGTGTGAATATGCCGGCTTGCAATTCTGGCAAAAACGCCAACGGACTTAACATCTTGCGAATAAAACCCGTTATACTGAAAAGCTGGTAACCTGCAACTGGCGGCACCGGCGGATGTGGGTTATAAGTTATCTCCATACCCATTTAATGGATTGACTCTTGGTCTCACGCCCTAACCAACCTTCAATTCGCGTCATTCAACTATCCGACTGCCATCTGTTCAAGAATCCGGAAGGCAAGTTGTTGGGTTTGAATACCGAACATAGCCTGGGCAAGGTGATGGACCTGGTCACGGCCGAGCAGCCCGCCATGGAACTGGTGCTGGCCACCGGTGATCTGTCGCAGGATGGTACCGCCGACTCCTACGCCCGCTTTCACCAGCACATGCAGCGCTTCACCTGCCCTGTGTACTGGCTGCCGGGCAATCACGATCTCACCGATGTCATGGCCAATCACCAGGTCGCCCAGCGCATGAGCCCCTGCGTCATTGATATGGGCCACTGGCAAATCATCATGCTCGACTCCACCATTCGTGGCAAAGTGCCCGGCAATTTCACCGGTGGCGAGCTTCTTTTTCTGGACAAATCTCTGCGGGAATCCGCCGGCAAGCATGTGCTGATTGCACTGCATCACCAGCCGGTGCCGGTGGGCAGTGCCTGGCTGGACCAGCAGATCGTCGGTAACGCCGCCGACTTCTTCAAGGTGGTGGACCGTTACTCCAACGTGAAATCCATTATCTGGGGGCATGTGCACCAGGTATTTGAAACCGTGCGCAAGGGTGTGAAGCTGATGTCGGTGCCGTCCACCTGCGTGCAGTTCAAACCCCAGAGCCAGGATTTTGCGGTGGACAGCGAGTCACCCGGTTATCGCTGGCTGGATCTGCATGCCAACGGCGGCATCGACACCGGCGTATCCCGTGTCACCGGCGTGGATTTTGTGGTTGATTACAGCGTGAAGGGCTATTAGCCTTTCGCTCCATGCCTGTACCCTTTCATCTTTTCTATATTCACGGTTTCAACAGCTCGCCCCAATCCGCCAAGGCCCGCCTGCTGGCGCGTGCCGCGGCCGACAAGCCCCATGTGCGCTACCAGGTGCCCACGCTGCCCTATGATCCGGCCCGCGCCATTGCCATTTTGCAGGCAGCTGTCGCCGCTTGCCTGCCGGAACGCGTCGGGTTGATCGGCAGCTCCATGGGCGGGTTTTACGGCACTTTCGTTGCGGAGCAGTTCGATCTGCCGCTGGTGCTGGTGAATCCCGCCGTGCGCCCCTTTGAATTGCTGCGGGATTACCTGGGGGAAAATGAAAACATTTACACCGGGGAAAAATACAGCTTCACTGAACAGCATATTCAGCAACTGCGCGAACTGGACGTGGTGCCAGTGACCAACGTGCAACGCTACCTGCTGCTGACCCAGACCGGCGACGAAGTACTGGATTACCAGCAGGGCGTGGCAAAGTACGCGGGCTGCCGCCAGATTGTGGAGCAGGGCGGTTCCCACGGCTTCGACGGTTTTGAACAGCATCTGCAGACAATTTTTTCCTTCTTCAATATCTAGCCAACCGGAAATACGCAGCACTCATGGCAGCAGACAATTACACAGCCGAATCCATAGAAGTTCTCAGTGGCCTCGACCCGGTGCGCAAGCGCCCGGGCATGTACACCGACACCACGCGCCCCAACCATCTGGCGCAGGAAGTCATCGACAACAGCGTGGACGAAGCGCTGGCAGGCCATGCCACCAGCATTGAAGTCACCGTGTACAAAGATGGTTCCTGTGAAGTGAAAGACGACGGCCGCGGCATGCCGGTGGACATCCACCCGGAAAAAGGCGTGCCCGGCATCGAAGTGATCCTCTGCACGCTGCACGCGGGCGGCAAGTTTTCCAACAAGAATTACCAGTTCTCCGGCGGTCTGCACGGCGTGGGCGTGTCGGTGGTGAATGCGCTGTCGAGTGTGCTGGAAGTCACCATCCAGCGCGACGGCAATATTTACCGCATGGGATTCAAGAATGGCGACAAGGCCACCGATCTGGAAATCATCGGCACCTGCCCCAAGCGCAGCACCGGTACTGCGGTGCGCTTCCTGCCGGACCCGAAATATTTCGACACTACCAAATACGCCGTGCCCCGTCTGGCACATTTGCTGCGCGCCAAAGCCGTGCTGTGCCCGGGCCTGAAAGTAAAATTCACCGATGAAAACAGTGGTGAAGTGCAGGAGTGGTGTTACCAGGATGGTTTGAAAGATTATCTGCAGACCGCCAATCAGGGCTGGACTGTGCTGCCGGAAGAACCCTTTGTCGGCAGCATGCAGGCGGAGACCGAAGCGGTGGACTGGGCTGTGCAGTGGCTGCCGGAAGGTGGCGAGCTGGTGACGGAAGGTTACGTCAACCTGATTCCCACGGTGCAGGGCGGTACTCACGTGAATGGCCTTCGCACCGGTCTGCTGGAAGCGATGCGCGAATATTGCGAGAACCGCAACCTGTTGCCGCGCGGTATCAAACTTACGGCGGAAGACGTGTGGGAAAAATGCTCCTTCGTGCTGTCGGTGAAAATGCAGGACCCGCAGTTCGCCGGCCAGACCAAGGAAAAACTATCGTCGCGGCAGACGGCTGCATTTGTCTCGGGCGTGGTGAAGGATTCCTTCAGTCTGTGGCTGCACCAGCACACGGCCGACGGCGACGCGCTGGCGGATCTGGCGATCAACAACGCGCAGAAACGTCTGCGTGCCAGCAAGAAAGTGGTGCGCAAGAAAATCACCGCCGGCCCCGCACTGCCGGGCAAACTGGCGGACTGTTCCAGTCAGGATTCAGACCGTTCCGAATTGTTTCTGGTGGAAGGGGATTCCGCCGGTGGTTCCGCCAAACAGGCCCGCGATCGTGAATTCCAGGCGGTGATGCCGTTGCGCGGGAAAATCCTCAATACCTGGGAAGTGGATTCCAACGAAATTCTTGGCTCGCAGGAAGTGCACGACATTTCCGTGGCGATCGGGCTGGAACCGGCGTCGGATGATCTGAGCAATCTGCGTTACAGCAAGGTGTGTATTCTGGCGGACGCGGACTCCGATGGTGCGCACATTGCCACGTTGTTGTGCGCGCTGTTTCTGCGTCATTTCCGCCCGCTGGTGCTGGCGGGGCACGTGTACGTGGCGATGCCGCCGCTCTATCGCATCGACATCGGCAAGGATGTGTATTACGCGCTGGACGAAGCGGAGAAGCAGGGTGTGCTCGATCGCATCAAGGCCGAGAAAAAACGCGGCGCGATCCAGGTGACCCGCTTCAAGGGCTTGGGTGAAATGAATCCGTTGCAGTTGCGCGAAACCACCATGGCCACCGAGACGCGGCGTCTGGTGCAGTTGGTGGTGGAGCAGGGCGATGATTCCAATGAATCGATGGATCTGCTGCTGGCGAAGAAACGTGCCGGCGACCGCAAGGAATGGCTGGAATCGAAGGGTAATCTGGCAGTTATCTGAGCGATGTGTAAATTATAGGAAAAGTTTATAAAATTATAGGAATAACCTATAGAAAATTTAGGAAAACTTTATAAAAAGGCGTATATTTTGAGCATGGAAGCTCAGGATGAGCCTTAAAATGAACACCCCTGCCCGTAAACTCACAAAATCAGCAGTCAAAAATATTGTTCGCTTCCCGCCGATCAAGGCGAACGGCGGGAAGACAATCCTCGTCGAGTCTCTCCTGGAATCAAAGTATTGCCTCCACCTCGAATTCGATCCGAGCGTTGAAACTTATTTCCCTCAACCACGAACATTTAACATTCCTATTGGCGATGACGAGAAGATCTACACACCGGACTTCGGTGTCCGCTACGTTTCTGGCGCACTCAAGTACGTTGAAGTAAAGCCCCTGGAGCGGATTCAATCGGCACATTACCAGGGTCTTTTTTCCTGCTTCGAGGCTTCGCTTGAAAATACGGGAGCGGACTTTCTTTTGGTTGATGAGAGCGAAATTTATTGTCAACCGCTGCTTTCCAACTATGAAAAGCTTTACCAGTTTAGAAAGCGACCTTCCTTGAATATGAAAAATCTGCACCAATGTGCCGAAGGCGTAAGCCTATCGATGCCTCTTTCACACCTGGTATCTAAGCTTGGAGATAAGATCAATCTGAGAGAGATATATTCGTGGCTGGCATTTGGCTACTTGCGATTTGATATAAATGCAGAGCATCTGACAATGAAAACAGAGGTGAGATTCGATGTCTGTTGAGTTGTGGATGGAAGGTGTAATCGTTGAGTTTTTTGAAGGGATTCCCTGTGAGCGGGCAATTATTAGATCAGTTGGGAAAAGTGAGATTGTTCTCGCGGATATAGGAAATGGCTCGGTACTAACCATTAGTAGAAATGAGCTCAATGAAATATATTCGACGGGCGGTGCTAGGCTTCTCGCAGAGTCTAGAGATTTTGGAGAGCTAAAGTTTTCCGATCTCACAGAAAAAGAGCAGCTGGAGACCAACAGGAAGTATCGGTACGTCAAAAAATTGATGGAACTCGGTGTCAGTAAGATCACCGAGAAAAACGCTGGAAATCTAATACGCGAGGTTGCTATGGGGTTAGATGAAAATCCGCCCCATTGGCAGTCGGTTCGAGGGTGGTATAAAAGCTTTGTAGAGTCAGGGAACAAAATGCGTGGGTTATATCCCAAGCATCGATTCAAGGGGCACCGTGAACCGAAAATAAATATAAAGGTACTGGAGATAATAAGAAAGGAAGCAAAGCGCTATTACAAGCTGAGTCAACCTTCGATGGCTTCGATCTATCGTAATGTTGAAGCCAAAATCATAGCACATAACCTGGACAATCCCGGTGAGAAGATAAAGGCGCCTAGTTATCTTACCGTGCAATCTCGTGTGTTAGAGGGGAATTATCAGAATAAGCAAAAGGCAAGACAGGGAATACGGGCTTTTCAAGCGGAACTTGCCAGCGCGCATAGCGGAATCGAAACCACAAGAATTCTTGAGCGTGTGGAAATAGACCATACTTTATTGGACGTCCATGTTCTTCATGATGATCACAAGACGTTGCTTGGCCGGCCAAACATTACCGTCCTGATTGATCACCACTCACATATGGTGCTTGGTTTTCAGCTCTCTTTTGAAAGGCCTTCATTCGCTTCAGTTTGTATAGCCTGCATCAATGCTTTTTTGCCGAAAGATGCGTTTGTCAACACCGACTGAAAACTGACCCACTTCACCCCTGATTTGCCGAATTAAAAATGACCCACCCGGATTAGTCGGGTTTACGGTTTTGGCGAATGACGCCGGCTTTGCGTTTGTCTTTCAGTCGAT
>JABLXQ010000089.1 GCA_013178375.1 Gammaproteobacteria bacterium | reverse complement strand
ATCGACTGAAAGACAAACGCAAAGCCGGCGTCATTCGCCAAAACCGTAAACCCGACTAATCCGGGTGGGTCATTTTTAATTCGGCAAATCAGGGGTGAAGTGGGTCAGTTTTCAGTCGGTGTTGACACGAAGAAGACCGCATCAATTTACTGACCATGCACAGCAGCAAGGGGCTGGAGTTTTCCACGGTGATTGTAGCTGGCGTGGGTGAGAAGGCCTTTGACAAAGAGGAGCAGGAGCACGAGGTTCGCCTGCTGTATATCGCTATGACCCGCGCCATGGAGCAGCTGCTGATTACGGCTTGTGGCAGCAATGAGCTTACTGAGCGTCTGGCTGTTGTTATCGAGGACGTAGCGTAAATGGAGTGGATGCCGCGCCTTTCTCGTTTGTTGCAAGCTTAACGTATGTGGCCCGCATAAAGCTGGTTGCGGACGTTCGACTGAAAATGTTGGAACAGAAATTTTTTGGTCCTTTCTCTGTGTATCGATTACGGTGCGGCCAGCTTGCTGGATTCACAAAGTATATTGATAAATGCGCTACTCCATTGAGATTTCTAGTTCTTTGCCATAATCAATCATAATTGCGACACCAGAAAAACAGATCTGCGTCGTAGCCTTATAACTCTACGAGTCTATGGAGTTATAGGATATGTGGTGGACATTGCAATCTATGTTGTGGAGCTTCTTACCGGAAAACAGATCTGTCAGTTTCACATTCGTTTTTTTTGTTGTCCTGATGACGCTGTGTATCATTCTGTTTCTTGTGGGAGCCATTAGGCGAAGACGTTGGGCGAGACGTTTAGCAACAGTCTCTGTCATGATTGGGGCTGTGTCTTGGGCACTACTTTTTTCTTTTCGTCCAGCATGGTTGCGAATTGCCACCCAGGACGTAGTACCTATGCCTACAGCCTCGGCATTGCACTGGCAGTCGCGAGCCCAGGGTCTCGAAACTGCAGAGTTGACATTGACGGTGCAAGGGGAGTTTGTCGATAGGATGGTGTTGGTTCGACTCAACCCTCAATACTATAAATTCAGCGTACATTGGGATTCATCTGGCAAACGCACCGCCGAAGACTGGCAGCAGGAGTTAGATGCAGTCGTGGTGGTAAACGGAAGTTACTTCGACGCAGACTTTCTTCCGCTAACCCCATTGCGCACAGCGGGCATCTCTGCGGGCCCTACAACATACCATTCAAATCATGGTGCGTTTGTCGTTGATGGTACTGGTGTAGATATTATTGATCTGCAATCACACGATGTTTCAAACGCCATCAACCCGTTTTCTGATGCAATGGTATCGTATCCCTTTCTCATCAGTCCGGATGGCAAGAATCGCGCTGTTGAATCAAAGACATGGCTCGCTTCACGAAACGTTGTTGGTATTGATACTGAAGGCCGCGTAGTGCTGGGCACAACCGAGACTGGCTTTTTTAGTCTGCATCGATTTGGGGAGTTTTTGAAAGAAGGACCTCTTCAGCTTCGGGTGGCGCTGAACCTGGATGGAGGCCCCCTCGTTAGTCAAATAGTTAAAACTGAAGGATTTTCACGACACTTTCATGGATTGGCGGAGATAAGTGATGATTCGGATTTGCTTCGTGTCGCATGGCATTTGTTTTCCAAAACAAATTGGACGTTACCCATCGTGCTAGTCGCGAAACCCACTTATAAATGAATCTATATGTCGTCATTCTTAGGTCATGCGCTAATTGGAATTTCAATTGGTAGCGATGAAAGAAATTCCAGCTTTATGAAAAGGACGATTTCTTTATCCTTTTTCGCTTTTCTAGCCATATCACCTGATATCGATTATTTAGGTATCTGGCTCATTGGCTATGAGATAGAACCTCGATACACGCATTCAATTGGTTTCTGTTTGTTGGTTTCGTTCTTATCCGTGTTTATTTATAAA
This sequence comes from Gammaproteobacteria bacterium, assembly GCA_013178375.1. Taxonomy (GTDB): domain Bacteria; phylum Pseudomonadota; class Gammaproteobacteria; order Pseudomonadales; family Ketobacteraceae; genus Ch67. Next base: position 1,987 of record JABLXQ010000089.1, on the reverse strand, counting down.
ATCATTATATCGCGAAATTTATGCATTCCTGTCGTGATGTCTATAATTCTTGCGCCACTTTCCCATCTGGCCCTGGACTATTTTGTCGGTGTACATGAAAGCCCATTTTTATGGCCGATATACTCTGAAAAATTTTGCTCAAGCATAGGTATTTTGCCTAGCGCAGGTAGAATTGATTTACAGAACATTTATTTTTGGCGTAACTTGCTTATAGAGATGGCCATTCTACTACCGGTAGCTGTTTGTATTAAAAACAGGGGGATTCCTAAAGAAATTCCTCTTATTGTCAATGCCTTGCTTTTCGGGTTTTTCTGCGTAGGCATTGTATTTGGTTTGAATCTATCTAGATAAAAATTCTAACTGTGGAGCTTCCCATGATCATCGTTCACCACCTCGGCATTTCCCAATCCGATCGCATCGTCTGGTTGATGGAAGAACTCGGCTTGCCTTACGAGCTTAAATGGTATGACCGAGGCCCGGATTTTCTGGCGCCTGCCGAGTATCGTGCCCTGCACCCGGCGGGGACAGCGCCGATCATCGAAGACGGCGATCTGGTGATGGCGGAGTCAACTGCGATCGTTGAGTACATTTCGCAACGGCACGGTGAGGGTCGGCTCTCGGTGCCGGTGGCAAGCCCTGACTATCCCCATTATCTCTACTGGATGCAGTTCAACAATAATTTACAGGCGGCTTTGTTCATCAAAAGATCATTCCAGGCAGGCGATCCTGCAGCCGCGCAAAAAAATCCTATTTTTGTCACCATGAGCCGTCGAGTGGATGGTCTGTACGTTGCACTGGAGCGTCGCCTGGGGGAAGCAGCGTATCTGGGTGGGGCCGAATTCAGTTGCGCGGACATCATGTCGGCTTTCAATCTGACATCGATGGCGGGTTTTGGCGCGCGCGTGGTAGATGACAGCCTGCCGAATACCAAAGCCTATCTGCAGCGCATCGTGTCAAGGCCAGCCTATCAGAAGGCCATGGCCATTGCCGGGCCGATGGCAAGCAAGCCGCAGTAGGAAAACTTTCGCTCCGCTGGCCAATCCCGGCAGCGGTCACGTTCCCGACAACTGCGCCTGCAGGCTGCCGCGTAGCTCCCGCATTGCTGCTGTTTCGCGCCGGGCCGCTGGCAGGCTGTCCAGCCGCGCCAGTGCCAGTTGAAAGGATTCCCGCGCCGCATCGGTCCGCCCCGCCGCCAGCAGCAACCGGCCCTGGCGCGCGTACAACTCCGGCAGGCGCTGTCCCTGGGCAATCATGGCATCCAGGCGCTGCAGGGCCGCATCGAACCGGCCAGCGCGGGATTCAATCTCCACCGCCTTGTCCTGCAACACGGTCAGCGGACCCAACCGCCGGATTCCGTCGTCCAGCGCGGCAATCGCCTCGTCAAGGTGACCCGCGCCCTGGTTCAGGCAGGCATCCGCCAGATCCAGAAAATATTCAGGTTGCGGCGACTCCGCCTGCACAATGGCAGCGCGATAGGCATCCGCCGCCCGGTCGAACGCCTGTTGGTGGCTGTAAATTTCACCCAGCAGTCGGTATCCACGGGTCAGGCCACCGCGCTCACCGTGCAGGGATGCAATAAAGGTTTCGGCGTGGCGTAACGCAAGATCCGGCTCATCGCGTTTCAATGCCAACTGCCCGAGGAAGTAATGCGCTGCGCGGGCGTTGCGGTCCAGTTGCAGGGCGCGCTCGAAATCCTGCTGCGCTTCACGGTCGCGCGCTTCCTCCAGATACAGGCGGCCCCGCTGCAGGTACAGATCGGCCTGGTCTGGATGATGATGAATCTCGTGATTCAGCTTGCTGATCTGGTCATGCACCAGGCCATGGGCGGACAACTGCACTGGCACCAGCGCCAGCAGCACGATGAAAAACAGTGATCGCATGCTGATCCTCCGTCAAAACAAAAGCCGGGCGAAAGCAGGTTTCACCCGGCGTGATGGCCACCGTTTTTACTGGTAGGTGACGGTCAGGGCAGGACGCTGGCTCGCTG
>JABLXQ010000088.1 GCA_013178375.1 Gammaproteobacteria bacterium | reverse complement strand
TCAGCGCCTTAGCGACAACTGGGATTTTGCCACCACCGTGCGCCAGTCGGACACCACAGCCGAAACCCGCGAACACTGGACGGTGGTGGGTGCCATTCCGGATGACCAGGGCAATATTGCCCGCACGATTCACACCGCCAATCGCGCTACCGATATTTTCAGTTTTGATTCCCGTGTGGAAGGCCGCTTTGATCTGGGCGCAACCCGACACACGCTGGCCCTGGGCGTGGACACGCAGGACGCGCAGTGGGAAGAGTGGTATTACTTCTCGGCCGGCGTTGGCGGCACCATCAATGTGTATGATCCCGATTACGGCAATCTCAATACTGCGATCACGCAGGTCGATCGTCCTGACAGCGAAATCCAGCAGACCGGTTTTTATGTCGTCGATCACATGGAAATCGACAAGGTGGTGGTGTCCACATCACTGCGGCGGGACAACGCGCGCACGATCAATATTCCGGTCACCGGCGCGAAAGGTGAGCGCAAGGACGAGGAAACCACCGGCCGCATCGGCCTGATGTACCGCTTCGATTCCGGCATTTCGCCCTACATCGCCTATTCCACTTCATTCGTACCCAACCTGGGCACAGCAGCGAGCACGGGTTTGCTGGAACCGACCACCGGCAAGCAGAACGAAGCGGGCATCAAATACCTGTCGCTGCAGAATGATTTTTCAGTGGCGTTCGCCTGGTTTGATATCGAACAGGAGAAGCGGGTGGTGACGGCCACGTCGGGCCCTGAAGGCGTGGAGCAGACCGGCGCCACGGTGGACGGCTGGGAACTGGAAGTGAAGAAAACCTGGAACCGTTTCGAGTGGCTGGCCAACTACACCGATCTGGAGGCAACGGATGAAAGCACGGGTTTCCGCCTGTCATCGGTTGCGGAGACGATGGCGTCCACCTGGGGCAAATACAGTTTTGAAAATGGCATGCGCGCTGGTCTGGGGGCCCGCTACACCGGTGACGTGGTGGGTGGTGGTGATCTGCCGGTGGTGCCGTCAGTGACGCTGTTCGACGCCATGGTGGGCTATGAGTACGCCAGCTGGGATTTCAGCGTGGATGGCAAAAACCTGGGCGACAAGACTTACGTTTCCTGGTGTCGTGGCAACAACCTCGACTGCGGTTACGGCGAACGTCGTACCGTGCTGGGCAACGTGCGCTACAAGTTCTGATCCGATACTGGTGTTCTGGTTTGGCAGAGGCGGCCTGTGTGGCCGCCTCTCAATCTTCGCCATCACGCAGTGATCAGATCGCAGCCCGGATCAGTGCCAGGCTTTCATCGCACAGCTGTTTTGCCCGTAGCGGATCGTCGGCTTCCGTGTAGCACCGCAACTCCGGCGCGTTGCCGGATGGGCGGAAATGCACGATGTCGCCGTTGGCAAAGTGGATGCGTACGCCATCGGTTTGATCGATCCGGTCGATGGCATCCTTGAGCGGGACGATGGCGCGCAGCCGGGTTTCGTCCTGCACAATGCCGGCGAGCAATTGCGCGCTGGTGCTGGTGGGCACATCCTGCAGACGGTCGCTGTGCGTGAAGCGCGGCGGCAATTGATTCACCAGATCCGATAACGTCACGCCCTGATCCCGTGCCATGCACAGCAAGGCGATCATGGGCAGCGTTGCGTCGCGGGTCGGCAGTGCCCGCAGCACGCGATTTTCGCGCTGTACGTCGTGTCCCAGCAGAAAGCCGCCATTGGCTTCGTATCCTGCTACCCGGGAACCATCTGGTGCTTTCTCCATGCCTTCGATCACATAGGGTGAACCGATTTTCGTCCGCACCACCTGTGTGAAGTACTGGCTTTTCTCCAGCGCAGTGTTGCAACTCACGGGTGCCACCACCGCATCTGCATCCAGATAACGCGCGCACAGAACGCCCACCACGTCACCTCGCAACCATTGGCCTTTTTCATCACCCAGCAAGGGACGGTCGGCGTCGCCGTCGGTGGAAAAAATGGCATCGAAGCGGTGGGTCCGGGCCCATTCCTGGGCGAGAAGGATGTCTTCGGGGCGAACGGCCTCGGTGTCGATGGGAACGAAACCGTCGGTGCGGCCCAGTGCCAACACGTCGCAGCCCATCTGCACCAGAATGTCCTGCAGTACATCCCGCGCTGCGCTGGAATGTTGATAGAGCAGCACACGTGTTCCGTTCAGCGCGCCCGACCCGAAGAAGTCGACATAGCGGGCCACGTATTCTTTGTAGGGGCGGGTGTCGGGGGCCGGTAACGGCGAGGTGTGGACCGTGTCGGGAAGATCGATGTCGGCTCGCAGCATGGCGGCTTCATCGTCTTTCGATATCTCGCCGGTTGCACCATAGAATTTGATCCCGTTGCGATCGAATGGAATGTGGCTGCCGGTGATGATGATGGCGGGGGCATTCAGGGTCAGCCCATAAAAAGCCAGGGCCGGGGTGGGCAGTGCGCCCGCGTACAGCGCTTTTTTGCCGGCAGCCTGGATGGCGGCGATGCAGGCCGCCGTGATGGCCGGGCTGCTGGGCCGCAGATCGTGACCGATGACGATGGTGTCGGCGTCCCCGGCGATGGCGGAAAGAAATGCGGCGGTATAGGCATAGCAGACGCGATCGGTCATGGCGGCAACCAGCCCCCTCACGCCGCTCGTGCCAAATTTGACACCGGTCGATTCCGCGAGTGCTGCCAGTTGCTGTGTTGCCATGGATGGGTTTCCTTGATTCAAAAACGGGGGCTTTGTGGCGGCAAAACGCTACCACACAACCCTGTCTTTTTCACCCTGCAGGCATTGGCGGGCGGACGCCAATTTGGAGGTGAAGAGATAGCAGGTCGCAAAAAGCAGATAACTTGCAGTTGCTTTTTAAATGATAATCATTATCATTTAAAAGAGCCCAGCCAAGGAGGTTCCCATGCGATTTCTCTGCTTCAAGCACGAACGGATTTACGACCAGCAACCGGATGAACATCTGATGGAACAGTGGAATGCCTGGATGCATTCCGCCGGCGTCTGCTACGACTGCGGTGACTGGAGCAAGGCGGCGTCGTTCGTCGGCAGCGCGTTCGATCTGGCCAAGATCCGGCTGGCGAAGAATGCCCAGGTGCGCGCCGACGCCATGGCGCAGGTCACCTTGTCTGCGATTTACCTGGCCAACGTGCTGCAGCACATGGGGCATCTGTGTGAATCACGCTATGCGCTGCAAATGGCGGGGGATTGCCTGGACTGTTTTTCCTGCACCGAGGATGCGGCCTGCGCGTCGGAGTTGTTGTCGTGTCTGGAAGATGAAAACCTGCGCGAGCAATTGATCGGGCGCTTTTTGAATCTGCCGTATCGCCCGTGCCGGTGGTCGCGCAGGGGGCTGCACTGAGCGGTGCCGCAGGTCGATTGGCAGCGGGTGCGACAATATGCCACATCCCGCGCAAGTGCTTGAATCATTAAGATCCTGCCTTTCGGATTGCGGTGGGGAAGGGCAGGATGGCAGTGAATCGGAGTCGCGCCGCAGTGGCGGGATGGCGCGGAATGGTTGTGGGTGGTTTGATCTGCGTGGGTGCGCAATTCGCGCAGGCGGAGGACGTTGCGGTGTCACAGCCAGCAACGCCAGAACTGGAAGCCGTGGTGGTAACGGCTTCGCGCACCGCCACCGGTCTGGGCGAAACACCGGCGGCCATCACCCGGCTGGAAAATGACGCCATCGCCGACAGCAAACCACGTTTGATCAGCGATGTGATCGACCGCGTGCCCGGCGTGCACATGGTGGATCTGGGCAACGAGCAGCACAGCATGAGTATTCGCCAGCCCATCACCACCGGCGCCCTGTATCAGTATCTGGAAGACAATATTCCGATTCGTCCCCTGGGCGTGTTCAATCACAACGCGCTCAATGAAATCAATTTTGCCGGCGTGGACAGCGTGGAAGTGATGCGCGGGCCCACGTCGTCGCTGTATGGCAGCAATGCGGTGGGTGGCGCGGTGAATTTTCTGTCGGCTGCGCCCAGCCTGACGCCGGAAGCCTGGGCTGGACTGCGTGGCAGCGATCAGGGTTATGGCCGGGTGGATGCGGGCGCCAGTGGCACGGAAGGTGATCTGGGCGCGCGGCTTTCCTATTACCGCAGTGAAGTGAATGACGGCTGGCGCGAGTACGGCGACGGCGACAAGGATTCGCTGAGCGCGCGGGTGGATTATGTGCTGTCGGATTATTCGCTGGTGAAGACCGTGGGCAGCTACACCAACATGTACACCGACATGAGCGGAACCCTGGGCGAGAGCGACTATCAGAACAATCCGGAAAAAAGTTACCAGACCTTCACCGAGCGCACCGATATCAATTCGCGCATCAGCAGCAG
>JABLXQ010000087.1 GCA_013178375.1 Gammaproteobacteria bacterium | reverse complement strand
ACGCCGCAAAACACCTACTTCGCCAAACTCGACCACACGCCGGCCGGTTTCTATTACGTGAAGCTGCGCTCGGCACCCGGGCAGTGGGAAATCGAAAGCCAGCTGAACTTCGGCAACACCCTGCACGATGTCGAGCTGGCGAACTGAGCCGGCTCCCATGAACACCTTACCGCCATGATAGCCTCGCTGCCATGAACGCCCCGCCGACCGGCCTTGCCTGTTTCCACTGCGGCCTGCCGGTTCCCGCCGACTGCAAACTGCAGGTGACCATCGCAGGCACACCCCGCGCCATGTGTTGCCCCGGCTGCCAGGCCGTGGCGCAGACCATCGTCGACATCGGCATGGACAGCTATTACGAGCACCGGGGACCCAGCACGCCCGGCACTTCGCAGGCGCCGGACCTCGTGCCGGAATTCCTCACCGAATTGCAGGACTGGGATGATCCGGAACTGCAGCAACCGTTCGTGCATTCCCCTGATTCCACCCACCGCGAAATCACCCTGATGGTGAACGGCATCACCTGCGCCGCCTGCGTCTGGCTGGTGGAGCAGCACCTGAATGGGCAGGACGGTATTGAGCAGTGCCAGGTGAACCTGAGCAGCCATCGCGCCCGCGTGGTGTGGAATCCCGGCAGCACCAGCCTGAGCCGGATCATCCGCGCCATTGCCCAGGTGGGCTACAAAGCGGAACCCTACAATCCGGTGCAGCAGGAAGACGTCATCAAGCGCGAGAATCGGCAGGCGCTGCTGCGCATGGGTCTGGCGGGCCTGGGTGCCATGCAGGTGATGATGTACGCGGCGGGACTGTATTGGGGCGCCTGGGAAGGCATCGACCCGGATCACGTGGTGTTCCTGCGCTGGGTCAGCGGCGTGGTCTGCACTCCGGTGTTTTTCTATTCCTGCGTGCCGTTTTACCAGAACGCCTGGCGCGCACTGAAACATCGCCATCTGAACATGGATGTGCCGGTGTCGCTGGCGCTGGTGATCGCGTATGTCGCCAGCTGGTGGTCGGTGTTTTTCCAGGGACCGGAAGTGTATTTCGATTCGGTGTCCATGTTTGCGTTTTTCCTGCTGCTGGGACGCTATCTGGAAATGCGGGTGCGGCACCGGTCCCAGCGCACCTCGATCCGGCTGTCCCATTCCAGCATCCAGACCGCGCGCAGACTGGATGCTGGCGGCAATCCACAGCTGGTGCCGGCCGAGAAACTGCGCAAGGGCGACCGCGTGCTGGTGCGGGCGGGGGAACAGATTCCCGGCGACGGCAGCATTCTGGAAGGGTCCAGTTCGGTCAACGAGTCCATGCTCACCGGCGAGCATCTGCCGACACCGAAAATGCCGGGGGACGATGTCACCGGCGGCACCCTGAATATCGAGCAGCCGCTGGTGCTGGAGATTCAGCGCGATCCGCAGGAAAGCACCCTGTCCACCCTGCGCCGTTTGCTGGACCGGGCCGAATCGGAAAAGCCGTCCACCACGCTGGTGGCGGATCGCATCTCCAGCCAGTTTGTGGCGGCACTGCTGATCATTTCGGTGGCCGTGTTTGCGTTCTGGTGGTTCCATCAGCCGGAGCGCGCCTTCTGGATCGTGCTGGCGGTACTGGTGGTGACCTGCCCCTGTGCGCTGTCGCTGGCCACGCCCACGGCGATCACGGCGGCCACGGCGGCGCTGGCCAACCAGGGTTTCCTCTCCACTCGCGCCCACACCATTGAAGGCCTGCGTTACATCACGGATGTGGTATTCGATAAAACCGGTACGCTCACTGAAGGCCGTTTCAGTCTGGTGGAAACCCGTTTGCTGGACGGGGATTCCACTGCCCAGGTGGAAGCGCTGGCGGCAGCATTGGAGCAGGCGTCGGAACATCCCATTGCCCGCGCGTTTCATCCACTGGGCGCCAGCGGCGATGTTGCCGGTATTCGCGTGATTCCGAATGAAGGTGTGCACGGTATCTGGAATGGCGCCGAGATCCGCATCGGCAAGCCCGGGTTCGCCGGTGCGCTGCTGGCAAGCCGTCCCGCCGCGCCCGATGCCGGCCAGTGGGTGTTGCTGGCCACGGCCGCAAAAGCCCTGGCCTGGTTCCGGGTGGAAGACCGCCTGCGGGAAGACGCCGCCACACTGGTGCAGCAACTGCAGCAGACCGGCAAGCGCTGCCACATCCTGAGCGGCGACGGCAGCGGCCATGCCCGCGAGATCGGCCGGCAGCTGGGCATTGCCGACGTGCGCGACAATGCCTCGCCGCAGGACAAACTGGATTACCTGAAACAATTGCAGGCCAGCGGCGCACAAGTATTGATGCTGGGGGACGGTCTCAACGACGCGCCGGTACTGGCGGGGGCCAATGTGTCCATCGCCATGTCCGATGGCACCGACCTGGCCAAGGTGGCGGCCGACGGGGTGCTGCTGGGCCAGAGCCTGTCGCCACTGCTGCAGGTGCTCACCATCGTCAGCCAGACCTATCGCATCATCAAGCAGAACCTGGCCTGGGCCATCGGCTACAATCTGATAGCGCTGCCGGTCGCCGCAGCCGGACTGATTCCGCCCTGGCTGTCGGCCCTCGGCATGTCCGCCAGTTCGCTGATCGTGGTGATGAACGCGCTGCGCATCAACCGCCACGGCCAACGCGCCACCACCGACAGGTAACAAGCATCGTGGATGTGATCTATTTCCTGATTCCTCTGGCCCTGGTACTGCTCGTGGCGGCGGTGTGGGCGTTTTTCTGGGCCGTGAAGCACGACCAGTTCGAGGATCTGGATCGCGAAGCCAACCGCATCCTGTTCGATGAAGACATCGAGCGTCCCAAAAAACCCAGTCCACCAGACGCCCCGAAACCGCCGCCGGGCTGAACCATGGACCCCTCCTTCGATTTCATCGCCGCGTTCGCCATTGGTTTCATGGGCAGCCTGCACTGCATTGGCATGTGTGGCGGCATCAGCAGCGCGCTCACCACAGCGGTGACACCCGCGCAGCACAGCCTGGGCCGACAGCTCGGTTATCCCCTCACCTACAACCTGGGCCGCATTGCCAGCTACAGCATCGCCGGCGCCATCGCGGGACTGCTGGGCAGCCAGTTCCGCGATCTGCTGGGCGGACACGGACCTTCGACACTGCGGATTTTCGCCGCTGTCATGATGATCCTGCTGGGACTGTACCTGAGCGGCTGGTGGAAAGTGTTGAACCACCTGGAACGGGCCGGCACCCGCGTCTGGAAAAAACTGGCGCCACTCACCCGCCATTTCATTCCCGTGAACAATCCGTTCAAGGCACTGCTGCTGGGCATGCTGTGGGGCTGGCTGCCCTGCGGTCTGGTGTACAGCGCACTGGCCTGGTCAGTGGGCGCGGGCGATGCGTTGTCCGGCGCACTGCTGATGTTGTATTTCGGCCTCGGCACCTTGCCCGCGATGCTGGGTATGGGCGTATTTTCCTACCTGCTTAACGACATCGCCCGCTCGCAGACCACCCGCACTTTCGCCGCGCTGCTGCTGATCGCCTTCGGCATCTGGACCCTCATGAGCCAGATCCCCGTGCCAGGCGGCCACCACCACTGAGCGAATGACGGCACCGGCTTGCCCCGCGCCGGTGCTTTCTTTTACAGTGCATCATCACAGTGCAAACAATCGTGTCTCCATCGCCGTTCCAGCCGGGATTCCAGCATCGCTCATGTCCGAACATGTCGTGGAAAATTTTATCTGCACACTGCCCTGGCGCATTGGCAACACCATCGAGCTGCTGGCGGACGGCGACCAGTTTTTTCCCCGCATTCTCGACGCCTGCGAACAGGCCCGTCACAGTATCGACATCGAAATGTACCTGTTCGAGTCCGGGCAAATCGCCAACCGTTTCATTTCCACGCTCAGCGCGGCCGTCGAGCGGGGCGTGCGCATTCGCCTGCTGCTGGATCACTTCGGCTCCTACAACCTGGACCAGCACGACGTGCTGCTGCTGCGACAGCGCAATATCGATCTGCGGTTTTTCAACCGGGTGGAACGCCACAAAATGTTCCGCAACCTGTCGCGGGACCATCGCAAGATCATCACCGTCGACCAGCAGCTGGCATTCGTTGGCGGTGCCGGCATCACCGACGCATTTTCACCGCAGGTTTCTGGCCGGCGTGCCTGGCGCGAATTGATGGTGGAAATTCGCGGGCCGGTGGTGAAGGACTGCCAGATTCTGTTCGAGCGCGCCTGGGCCAACCATGAAGCCATTCATAACGAGCACCTGCGCGAACGCATCCTGCACTGGCGCCAGCCAGCCTACAACGCACACCACATGAACCGGGAAATTTCCCAGGCCCGCGTCAACGCCACCCGCGGCCTGGGCAACAAGCCCATCATGGGCGCACTGCTTAGCGAGATGAAAAAAGCCGAAAACTGCATCTGGATCAGCACTGCGTATTTTTTCCCCGCCCGCAAGCTGCTGAACCTGCTGCGCAAGGCTGCGCGCAACGGCTTCGACGTACGCCTGTTGC
>JABLXQ010000086.1 GCA_013178375.1 Gammaproteobacteria bacterium | reverse complement strand
ATGGTGTCGTAGCCGCCGGTGGTGAAGCGGGTGCTGGGACTGCCGTGGTTGTAAATCTGCCAGTGATTTTTCGCCATGTAGTAACGGCAGGCATACAGCGGTCGGTTGTTCAGCACACCGATGCGCCAGTCGAAATCCGTGTACATGTATTCCTGCGCCAGCACCAGCGAGGACTTCTTGAACAGCTCGTTGGTGCGTTGTTCGAATTCGTCCGCATCCTTCACCTTGAACACGCCCTGGGAGAAGGAGCCGTCGGGAATTTTCAGCACCATGGGGAAACCCAGGTCGGCGATGGCCTGCTCCAGGATTTTCTTGTTGCTGTTTTTCGCCAGAATCAGGGTTTTTGGCGTGGGCACCTTGTTCACGTTGAACAGGTCGGTGAGGTAAATCTTGTTGCAGCAGCGCAGGATGGAAGTGGAGTCGTCGATGACCACCATGCCTTCAGCCTCGGCCTTTTTGGCGAAGCGAAAGGTGTGATGGTCGATGGACGTCGTTTCGCGGATGAACAGCGCATCGTACTCCGCCAGACGCACGTAGTCCTTGCGGTCGATCACTTCCACATCCATGCCCAGTTTGTTGCCGGCCTTGATGAAGCGCTTGATGGCCGTCTTGTCGCTGGGGGGCAGTTTTTCGTCCTTGTTGCACAGGATCGCCAGATCGTAGCGGTACTGTTTGCGCGACTTGGGCGAGCGCCAGATCTTGTGGGCGAACTGGTCCAGCGATTCGGCAAATTCGGTTTCGTCTTCTTCCCGCTCCAGCGCGTGGGGCGACAGCGCGTGCAGGCTCTCGATTTCCCAGCGGCGGTGAAAGGCCAGTTCCACTTCCAGGATCGGGCAGGGGAATTTTTCGAACAGCTCCTTGGCCAGCGACTTGAACGCCGGATTGCTGGTGTTGCCGAAATAGCTGCGGAAGTGGATGGTGTCGTTTTCGTTGCCGCGGGTGAGGGTCTTGGCGTCGATTTCGTCGAGGTCGTCGAGGTGCAGGGTGTAGAGGGAGCGCTGGTTCAGATCGTTGATCACCCGCACCGACGGCAGCACGTGATGATCGCGCGCCTCGGCCAACAGCGAACAGTAGTAACCCTTCGACAGGTATTTGTAGTTGCGGCACAGGTTGATGACGCGGGTGCGCGACTTTTTGTTTTCTTCCTGACGGGCGAGGTAGTCCTCAAACGTGATGACGTTTTCCGTGGGGTAATAGGGACCCCAGTCTTTGAGAGAATCTACAACGACTAATAGCTCTGACATTAGTACCTGAACCGACGGGAAGAACGAAGAAGTGCACTCTTTGGCATGCCTTGGCATTTTGGATTCAAGCTCCCAGGATTACAAGGATGAAAAAAGAAAAAAGTGAACCGGGTCTGGCAAACAGGCGGGGTGGGCGCTACCCTGGTTTTTTTACTGGCAGTGCGAGTCCGCCTATGCGCTCCCCCCTCTTGTCCGAGCAGACCCTCTCAGCCTTTTCCGACACTTACGCCAGCGCCCGCCAGCAGTTCCTCAACGCGGTGGCCGCGCTGCCCCGCCCGGTGTTTTTGCAGACCCTCGATTACGTCGGCAGTGGCCCGCAGGGCGAGACCCTGGCCACGGATGTGTTGTGGCTGGGCGACCAGGCTGCGCGCAAGGTGGTGGTGTTGCTGTCGGCGGTGCACGGGGTGGAGGGTTTTGCCGGCTCGGCGATCCAGACCGATCTGCTTCGGCGTCTGGCCAGCGGCGAGGCGAAGCTGCCGGACGGTCTGGCGCTGGCCATCGTCCATGCGGTGAATCCCTGGGGGTTTGCCTGGTGTCGCCGCGTCGACGAGCAGGGCATCGACATCAACCGCAATTTCGTGGATTTCAGTCAGCCGCTGCCGCGTAACGACGGTTACCGCGCGCTGGCGGACGCACTGATTCCCGCCGATGGCGACTGGCAGCGGGCGGACGCGATGCTGGCGCAGTACCTGAATAAGCACGGCCAGTTCGCTTATGAAGTGGCTGCGAGCGGTGGCCAGTACGAATTTTCCGCCGGATTGTTCTATGGTGGCCACGCGCCCGCGCAGGCGCGCCGCAATCTGGAATGGGTGCTGAATCGCTGGGACTGGTCCGACCGTGAAGTGGCGGTGATCGACCTGCACACCGGTCTGGGGCCTTACGGTTACGGCGAACTGATCTGCGACCACCCGCTGGACAGCGAGGGTTTGCACACGGCGCGGCGCTGGTTCGGCGCGTCGGCGACGGTGCCGGAGGAAGGCAATTCCTGCTCGGTGCCGAAACTGGGCCTGGTGGATTATGCCTGGCATGCCATACTGGGCCGCAACAGCTGTTATGTCACACTCGAGTACGGCACCTTTCCCATTGCCGGTCTGCTGCGCACCCTGCGCGAGGACCACGCGGTACGCAAGCCCGGCCCCCACGACTGGAATGACCCCGCCTCTGCCCGGGTGCGCGACCGCCTGCGGCTGCATTTCTACCCTGGCGAATCCCAATGGCAGACCCTGGTGCTGCTGCGGGCGCGCCAGGTGGTTCAACTGGCCTGTACAGGATTGCTGCAAAATTGATGAGCCCCAAATACAACCCTGCTGAAATCTACATGCGTCCCGCCACCGAGGACGATCTGCCCGGCCTGGTGCGGCTGGAAGAACTCTGTTTCGAAACCGACCGCATGAGCAAGCGCAGTTTCCGCATGCAGATCCAGAGCGATCACAACCTGCTGCTGGTGGCGGATCACAACGGCCTGGTGCTGGGCTACATCCTGATTTTCATGCGTCTGGGGGTGAGCCTGGCGCGGCTGTACTCCATCTGTGTGGACCCGGAGGCCCACGGCTGCGGCATCGGCAACCGGCTGATGGACGTGGCGGAACAGAAGGCGGCGAAAGCAGGCCGGATTTTCATGCGGCTGGAAGTGCGCAAGGACAACGAGTCCGCCATCGCCCTGTACAAGCGGCGCGGTTATCGCCAGTTTGGTTATTACCCGGATTATTACGAGGATCACGCCGACGCGCTGCGCTACCAGAAACGGATCGTGCAGCACGGCGAAAGCAGCGGCCGGCGGGAAGTGCCCTATTACCAGCAGAGCACCGGCTTCACCTGCGGCTCGGCGGTGCTGATGATGGCCATGAGCGCGCTGCGGCCCGGCATGGCGCCGGACAAGCGCACCGAATTCCAGATCTGGCGTGAGGCCACCACCATTTTCATGACGTCCGGCCATGGTGGTTGCGGTCCCCACGGTCTGGCGTACGCCGCCAGCAAGCGCAATTTCCACGCCGACGTGTACGTGAACCAGGAAGGCCCGCTGTTTGTGGAAGGCGTGCGCAACCCGGTGAAGAAGGAAATCCTGGAGCTGGTGCACCAGGATTTCCTGGAAAAGCTGAAGGATGCGGACGTGGATGTCTACACCGAGTGGCTGACGCTTTACCAACTGGAGCGGGCCCTGGATGACCAGGCGATTCCGCTGGTGCTGATCAGCACCTACCGCTTCGACAAGCGCAAGGTGCCGCACTGGGTGGTGTTGGTGGATATGGACGACCAGTTCGTTTACATCCATGATCCGGATGTGAATGACGAAGAAGGCCAGATCGAATTCGACAACCACTATATTCCCATCGCCCGCAGCAGTTTCGACCGCATGTTCCAGTTCGGCCAGACCCGGCTGCGCTGCGCGGTGATCCTGCGGGAAGCGTGAGCAGGGTTCTCCCGGCGGGATGAATTTGGTACCATCGTACACAAATAACAGAACGAGATGCCGCGTCCGTGGATTTTCCCTTTCCGATCATTGATCCGCACATCCACCAGTGGGATCTGTTGCATACCCCGCGCATCCTCAGCCTGCCGCGCAAGCTGCTGGGCTGGAATCCCTGGCTGTACAAAACCACCCTGCAACTGGGCGCCAAGCCCTGTGACCGCGATTACGTGGGCCGCACCGATTATGTGGCCTGGGATTATCTTCCAGAGCAGTATCGGCAGGACGTGGGGCAATTGCCCATTACCCAGGTGGTACATGTGGAGGCGGAGTGGCGCGACCGCTCGCCCCTGGGGCCTGCCGGTGAAACCGCGTGGCTGGACCGGCTGTTCGACGATGGCAAGGGGCCGCAGCTGGGCGGCATCGTCGCCCGCGCCGACCTGCGTTCGCCGCGGCTGAATGAGTTGCTCACGGCGCATCGGGCAGCCAGCAGCAAATTGCGGGGCATCCGCCAGATGCTGGCGTACGACACCGACCAGGGCATCATGCGCTTTTGCGACCGGCAGGGGCTGGCGGGTGACGAACAATGGCGGCGGGGTCTGGCGCAGTTGCAGCCGCTCGGGCTCTGTTTTGACGCCTGGGTATTTCACCATCAGCTGAACGAACTGCACCGGCTGGCGAAGGCGTTTCCGCAGCAGCAGTTTGTGCTCGATCATATGGGAACACCCATCGGTCTGGGTAGTCCGTTTGCTTCCTACAGCCGCAACGCCATGGCCCGCGAGGTGATCCTGAAAACCTGACAGTACAGCATGGCAGATCTGGCGGAATGCCCGAACGTGATAGTGAAGCTGAGCGGCTTTTTCATGCCGGTGGTAGGCTGGGGTTTCGAGAAGCGGGCACAGCCGCCGTCAG
>JABLXQ010000085.1 GCA_013178375.1 Gammaproteobacteria bacterium | reverse complement strand
ACCCAGTAATTTCCTGCTCAGGTACAATCCACTGACGGAGGTACCTATGGGCATGACAATGGACGACGAAATCAAACGCTGGACCGCCAAGCGCAAATCGGCACTGGTCCTGGACATCATTCAAGGCAAGGTCACTGTTTCCGAGGCCAGTAGGCAATTTGATCTGCCACCGGCCGAAATCGAAGACTGGGTTGCGCAGGCGAAAGCCGGCATGGAAAACGCCCTGCGCGCCAAGCCGGAGGATGTTCGCGAGCAGTATGAACGGCAACTCAAGAACCTCCAGGAAGCCTATGGCGAGGCCATGCTGGAGCTGCGCGCCCGAAAAAAGCTCCAATCCCTGTTGGACAAGGACGACAGCTGATCGAAACGATCCGGCAGGGACTCAAGGAAGACGGTTTCGAGGTCTCCATCAGCCAGCTGTGCCGCTGGTTCGAGGTGCCGCGGCGGACGTTCTACTACCGACCAACCCAGGCGACGCCTAAACTGCGCGAAGCGCTGGTGGCGCCCGTAAAGGCGCTGATCGAGCAGGAACCGTCCTTCGGTTATCGCACAGTGGCCGGTCTGTTGGGCATGAACAAGAACACGGTCCAGCGCATTTTCCAGTTGAAGGGCTGGCAGGTTCGCAAACGGGCGGTGGGCTTTCGCCCTCGCATTCAAGCGCTGCCGTCAGCAGCACAGCAACCCAACGAGCGCTGGTCAACCGACCTGTGCCGCGTCTGGGGTGGCCATGACGGCTGGCTGAGTCTGGCGCTGGTGATGGACTGCCATACCCGGGAACTGCTGGGTTGGCACCTGTCGCGTAGTGGCAAGGCCACCACGGCGCAGGCGGCACTGGAGCAGGCCTTGATTGCCCGCTTCGGCACACTGGGTCGGGTACCGGTACCCTTCCTGCTGCGCTCGGACAACGGTCTGGTCTTCACCAGTCGCACCTTCACCCGCCTGGTGCGCAGCTACGGGCTGAAACAGGAATTCATCACGCCGCATTGTCCGGAGCAAAACGGTATGGTGGAACGGGTCATCCGGACATTGAAAGAGCAGTGCGTGCATAGACATCGGTTCGAGACCCAGCAACACGCCAGCCGTGTAATCAGCGACTGGATTCAGTTCTACAACACCCAACGGCCACATCAGGCGCTGGGAATGAAAACACCCGCTGAGGCGCATGCATTAGCGGCCTGACCTGTGCAGGAAGGGCTGGGTCATTACAGCAACGCATAGCTTACTCGCCAGGATATGCGGTCAGCATGATTCACAGCGGTGGCTGTCTTCTGGTTCAATCGGATCATTTCCCCCGAACGTTCGATGCCGTCGCCATCAACAAATCCCACCCGCTCCCCGATCTGGATTTCA
This sequence comes from Gammaproteobacteria bacterium, assembly GCA_013178375.1. GTDB lineage: Bacteria > Pseudomonadota > Gammaproteobacteria > Pseudomonadales > Ketobacteraceae > Ch67. The sequence goes on along the minus strand of JABLXQ010000085.1, from coordinate 4,337 downwards.
TTTTTGGTCAGCGCAGCTACTGGGCGTTGTGACTCGATCTGGGTGTCGACCTGATGGATGTTGATCGCACACAGCGGAATGTCCCAGCGCTTTCCGTCACTTGGGTTGCTGATGACCGCCCGTGTTTGCTTTATGTTGATCAGCGTACCTTCGCAAAGCCGATTACGACCTACATCAAACCACTGTACCCGTTGCCCCACACGCAGTAGCGCCCTGATTTCGATCAGCCGCCTTGGTTCGTCGATCATGTTTTCGAGGGCGCTACGCAGGCGGTATAAATCAAAGCCGCTGGCATGATTGAGGGCATCAATGATCTGCGAATAGTCCATCGTTTACTCCGTCGGCTGCCAACGATAGGGTAGCAATGCGTTCAAATCATGCGTCTTGGCTGCGGGCATGCGCGTTAACACATCCGTGAGATAGGCGCAAAGGTTAAGCCGGTTGGCCTTGGCACTCTCTACCAGGCTGTAGAAGATCGCCGCGGCTTCACCACCCCGTTCTTGAACCGGTAAATAGATAACTTTTCGCCCCAGGGCAATCGGTCGCATTTTCCTCTCGCTGTAGTTGTTATCGATTTCCAAGTAACCGGCTTCGCAGTAGCGCGTCAGTGCTTGCCAATGATTTAGCGCGTAGTGGACAGCCTTGCCGAATTTGCCTTTGGGCAGATGTTTACTCCGCCGCGCCTGAAGCCAGCGGTATAGCCGTTTGAGCACCGGTTTGGCGTGCAGACGTCGCTGCTTCTTGCGCTGCTTGCAGCGGTCATGCTTGATGGCGCGTTCCAGCCGGTACAGTTCTCCGATCTGCGTGAGGACGTGATGCGCAGGTCCTGGTGTGACTTCACTTTCACTGGCCTCGAAGAAGTAGCGCCGACAACGGGCCATGCACGCCACTTCCTTCGCACCCACTGCATAGAGGCCATCATAGCCACCATAGGCGTCGGCTTGCACATAGCCCCGGTAGCCGCACAAAAAGGTTTGCGGCCCGCTTTTCCCCCGCGTGCGGGTAAAATCGTACAGCACTATCGGTGGACCGGTTCGAGGTTGGGTGGCTATAAATCAGGCTGTTGCGCGATGCCTGGTCGTTCTGCAGCGGCAGAATAGTGTCGTCGGTGAATATCTGCAGTGATTTCAGCAGATCGCTGCGCATACTCGCCACCAGCGGCTTGAGCAATGTTGCACAGGCCATCAGCCAGTCGCACTGGGTGCTGCGTGGCAGGATGATGCCGTGGCGCTTGAGGATCTGTTCCAGCCGATTCAGCGGGATATGATCGACGTATTTGCTCACGATCAGATAGGCGAGCAAACTGGCCGACGCCATGCTTTTTGGAATAGGTTGCGCCGGCAGGGGCGAGGGTATAAAAATAACTGTGTAAGCGGCAGTTCAAATTAAACCGGCACTCTATCGCCGTACAGAATGATGAACTGGTTTAACGCCGCTTTCCAGTCCCTCACCGGCATGGTCCATTTTCTGGCCACGTTGCGCAATCCCAGATACAGCAATTCCCGCACGGCCTCGTCATGCGGGAATGCGCCGCGCCCCTTGATGACTTTGCGCAGGCTGTAGTTCAGTGACTCGATGGCATTGGTGGTGTAGATCACCTTGCGCACCTCGGGTGGAAAATCGAAGAAGGCTGTCAGGCGATCCCAGTTGTTTTCCCAGCTCGGGACTATAGCCGAGTACTGACCTCCCCATTGAGTCGTGAAAGCCGTCAGGGCTGCACGGGCCGCTGCTTCGGTGGGTGCCGCATAAATGGAACGTAGCGAGGCGGCCACCGCCTTGCGATCTTTCCAGGACATGTATTTCAAACTGTTGCGCACCTGATGCACGATGCAGAGCTGGACCCGCGTCTGTGGATACACGGCTTCAATGGCCTCGGGTAGGCCTTTCAACCCATCCACGCAGGCAATGAAGCAGTCCTCCACGCCGCGGGATTTGAGCTCGTTGAACACCGATAGCCAGAATTTGGCGCCCTCGGTTTCGGCGATCCACATGCCCAGCAGTTCCTTCTCGCCTTGCAGGTTGATGCCCAGCGCCAGATACACCGCCTTGTTGCGCACTGGGCCGTCCTGACGGGATTTGACGAACAGGCAGTCGAAATAGAGCACCGGGTAAACCCGATCGAGTGGTCGCGCCTGCCAGGCCTGGACATCTTCCAACACGCTGTTGGTGACGTTGGAAATCAGGGTGGGCGAGACTTCGGTGCCGTACATCTCGGTGAGTTCGTCCTGGATTTCCCTCGTGGTGAGGCCGCGGGCATAGAGGGCAATGATCTTGTCGTCCAGCCCCTCCAGCCGGCGCTGGCGTTTGCGGACGATCTGCGGCTCGAAGCTGCCGTTGCGATCGCGGGGCACCTCAAGGCTGATTTCACCTTCGGCCGTTTTAACGGTTTTACGGCTGCGACCGTTGCGGGAATTGCCGGAGTTCTTGCCGGTCGGGGCATGGGGCTCATAACCCAGATGGTCAGTCAGCTCGCCTTCGAGGGCCGATTCCAAGGCGCGCTTGGTGATCTGCTTGATCAAGCCATGCTGCCCCAGCAGATCCTTGGCGTCGCCTTTGAAGTCTTTGAGCAGCTCGTCAAGCAGGGCTTGCTGTTTCTCGGTAAGGTTGGTCATCTTCGTCTCCTTGAGATATAAGATAACCGCTTACACAGTTTTATTTACAGCCTCGCAGGGGCGCTTGCTTGACGCCGGTTTCGCACCCACGGCAGCCGTATTTGGGCCGCGCCGTTTCAATGACTTTGGTCTGGGCCAGAATGAGCTCGACTTGATAGCTGCAATCTTCGCCGATGCGATGCAGAGTGCCACCACAACAATTGCAGACTTTGGCCGCTTCATCCAGATCCACCTCGATGCGTTCCACGGGTGTGTCCCGGTTGACGATCACCGCCTGGCGGGTTGTTCTGGATTTGCGTGGAGATGGTGTGTCGTTGGATTCCTCGGGCTCTGTGATCACCACGGCAACATCGGTCAGTTCCAGCAGCGACAATTGATCGGCACAGAAGACTTCCGAGGACGCGCCAAACTGACGGTGCAAGGCCAAACGCAACTGTTCCTTGAGCACGCGAATCTCTTCACGCAGTCCGTGAATACAGTGGTGAAGTTCGTCGAGGGTGGTGGAAGGGCCCGCTATCTGCATGCCGGCCATTATAGCGGAACACTACCTGAAATCGTGAAGCATTCAGGCCAACTCGGAGACTATATAATGCGATGAATTTCTAACTCAGGACACTAGGGCGGCGCATTGTATTTTTTTATTATTGCTTAGCATACGGCTGTTTGGCCGCATTATCTACCCATAATATGAATGCGTAGCGGGATATGCCTGAATCATTGCTGCCGGTCTTGTGCGGCAACAAATCATGCCAAATAATCACATCACCTTTCCTGCAGCTAACTGAAACAGGTTCACCGTTTGGCAAAAGCGCTTCTGATATTGTATTCACATCATTACGGTCCTCGCTGAGCACTGTATGTGGTAAGGGGCCAAAATCACCGGGAAGAAACTTCAGGTAACCTCCATGAAAACTGTCGTGATCAAATATAGGCGACCAGATGGTGTATTTTCCCGCTCCGCCAAGGTCTTGGTGCCATCCCAACAGGCCTTCTGAAATATCGCGACTTTCCGGCAGGCAAATACTGATCAAAAACAACGTTAACTGAAAATCTCTAATACCTAATATCTTTTCGACAACAAAGGAAAGTGTATCATTTTCCTTCAGTACATTAGGAATCTCATAGCCAACCACTGAAATAATACGCCGACGTAACTGTTTCGCCAACTCTGGTGCATTTACCTTAACTCTGGTCAGTAACAGTTGTACATCCCTCTCTGAGGCAATAATCGAAGTATCAAAATATTCCGGTGCTTCACGCTCCAGCACACTCAGTATAGCGTCGGATAGTTTTTCCTTTACGACATTCACAACGTCGGTGGCGAAGATACCAGGAACAACAACGTAACCATCCGCTTCAAGTTTTTGCCTAAACACCTCAATATTGTCTTGCAGCATTTAATAAGGTCCCTCTTCAGCGTCACGTTGTTAGTCACATGCAGTTAAAATTTCTCAGCCAGCAAATTTCGAACCGGCCTATGTCCCAATAGAAGTATTGGGTAGTGTTCATAAATCTGTATCATTTCCTTACACTACCCAAAAAGGAACTGACATATGGCAATCAATTTTGATTTTGACACAGCTCTCAAAGCCCTTCGCTCAGGCCAGGACCTGAATGGCGAGAATGGTATTCTCACACCGCTGATCAAACAGCTCACCGAGGCAGCCCTCAAGGCGGAGCTGGAACAGCATATCGAGAACGATCCTGCGCCCAACCGCAAAAACG
>JABLXQ010000084.1 GCA_013178375.1 Gammaproteobacteria bacterium | reverse complement strand
TCGCCACATTGACCAGAATATCGATGGGCCCCATTTCCATTTCCACGGTTTGTACTGCGGTTGCGGCGACAGCAGCGTCGCTGACGTCCACTGGTAGTCCCAGCGCGATGCGACCGCTGAGGCGGGACAGTTGAGTGGCGCAGGCGGTGATATTGGATTGGCAGTCGAGCATTGCGACGCGGGCGCCCGCGCGGGAAAAGTTCTCTGCCACGGCTGCGCCGATGCCTTGCGCGGCCCCAGTCACCAGCACGATTTTGTCGTCAAATTCCATCAGATGCTTTCCGTTTCTGCCAATTGTGCGTGCGACAACCTGCCTGCCAGCACGGCGCCGATTTGTGCGGCTGCTGGCGGCAGGTGCATGGCGAAATGATCACTGTCGATATTCACCACCTGGATTTGCCCGCCAATGTAATCTCGCCACGAGGTCCATTCCGGCTGTCCGGGCAGGCGGCGGGCCGCATTGAAAAACAGCAGGTCGCCGTTGAAGCGGGGATGTAGTGCGCGCCGGTAAAGTTGCATGCCATGCAACGTGGTGTCGATCATGCGATTGAGCTGCGCTTCGCCCAATGCCGCGAGTGCATGGTCGCTGGCGAGAACCTGTGCCAGCAGCTGTGTCTCACCAAGAACATTGCCATCGGCGTCAAATGCGTTTGCGCTGTCATCCAGCAACATGCGGATGGCGTCGCAGCGTGTGGGCGCGGGCGCGTCCGCCCAACACACAGCCGGGTAGGCGTCCATCATGGCCAGCAGCGCAACGGTGTGGCCTTCCTGTTGTAACCTCGCTGCAATGGCGTGGGCGATACCGCCACCGGAGGACCAGCCCAGCAATCGATAAGGGCCCTGTGTTTGTTGCGTGCGGATGCGTTCGCAATAGCGCTCGATCATGGCGTCGAAATCCGCGGGCAACGCGCCGGTCAGTCCTTCCGCCTGTAAACCGTACACGGGAATCGCGGGCAGATGTCGCAGCAATCCCAGATAACACCAGCTCACGCCGTCGGCCGGATGCACGCAGAACAGAGCTTGTCCCTGGCCGGATTGCAGTTGAATCAGCGGCGCAAGATCCTGCATGCGGGATGCGGATGCTTCGAAAATGCGGATGGCGGTGTTTTCCAGATAGTGTGCCAACGCGCTGACCGATGGATGCTGAAACAGTGCCGACACCGCCTGTTCCCGTTGCAGCTGTCGGCTCAGCCGGTTGATCACTTGAATGGCCTGCAGGGATTTTCCGCCGAGGGCAAAAAAATCGCTGTGGCGGTCGATCTGCACACCGCCGAGGATGTCGCGCCAGACGCGAATAATGGTGCGTTCAAGTTCCGAAGTGGCGTCGGTGATGAGGGTGGTATCAGCGGAGCCTTGTTGTGTGTACCAGTGTTCACGCAACTGGCGCCGGTCGATTTTGCCGTTGGCATTTTTCGGGAACTGCGTAACAAACAGAAAATGACGGGGCACGGCGGCGGGTAACAGATGCTGTGCCAGCCAGTGGCGCAGTTGTGCGATGTCCGGTGGTGCGTCCGCAACAGGAATGACGCAGGCCACAATCTGCTTTTCGCCGGTGATGCTGTCTACCACCAGCGCAACACCGTCGCCGATGCCGGGGCAGCGGGACAGGGCTGACTCGATTTCGGCGGGCGACACGCGCTGGCCACTGAGTTTGAGTTCGTCGTCCAGCCGGCCCAGATACAGCAGTTGGCCGTCGGCATTCAAGCGCATGCGGTCGCCGGTGCGGTAGGCGCGAGGCGAATCCGGCAGGCAATCAAGCTCGGTGAAGCGGGTGTCAGTCAGTTCCGGATTGCCGAAATAATTCAGTGCCAGGGTCGGCCCCACCACACACACTTCACCGGCATCGCCTTGCGCAACAGGCTGCATATTTTCATCAACAATAATTAAATCCAGGCCGGGTAAGGGGGCTCCGACCGGAATGGTTTCATCATCGGAATAAACGCAGTGGGCACCGGCCAGCACGGCGGTTGCGCACACCACGGTGGTTTCGGTAGGGCCGTAGGTATTCAGCAGTGTCACTGACGGATTTGCCCGCGCACGCCAGCGTTGCACAGGCTGGGGAAGAGCGGCTTCACCGCCGATAATGACCAGGCGCAAGGTGTCCGGCAACGGGTGCGCGGTGGTGTCCAGGCAATACACCAGTTCGTGCCAGAAGGCCGTGGGCAGATCGAGTACACTGATGCGCAGCTGTGCGCAGGCCTGCAGGAAATGCGGAATGGATTCCAGCATGGTGTCCGTGCGCAGGACCAGTTGCGCGCCCGTGCATAGCGGCAGGAATATTTCTTCCACGCAGGCGTCGAAATGCAGCGGCGCGAATTGCAGAACGCGGTCGTCGCGCTGCATCGGGTAGCGGGTCGTGCTGGCGGCAATAAAATGCGCTAAGGCCGTCTGGTTGATCACCACGCCGTTGGGTGTGCCGGTGGAGCCGGAGGTGTAGACGATGTAGGCCGGTTGCCCGCTGTCTGTGGTAACCGGTTCGCGCAGCGCCGGAATATTTTTTTGTGTACATCCAGCATCAGAAACAAAATCCGCGATGAAATTTTCCTGAGCCCATACGGCGCACTGTTGTTGTATTTCTGGTGCAACGCGATCCAGCCCGGCTGGCCGGGTCAGCAGCAGATGCGGTTTCGCGTGAGCCAGCACATGCTGTTGTCGCTCCAGTGGACCTGCCGGGTCCAGCGGCACGTAGGCAGCGCCGGTCCAGAGCACGGCCAGCATGGCGGCAATGGTGTCGGGTGCGCGCGGCAACAGCAATGCCACGCGGCTGTGTGTGCCGATGCCATGTCCGCGCAACTGTTCCGCCAGACATTGCACTGCGTGCAACAGTTGCGCATAAGTCAGCGCTGGTCCGCCATTCTGTTCAAGTGCCACGCGGTCAGGATTGGCCAGCGCCTGTTGCAGAAAGCGTTGAGTAACCGGTTGTGGTGGCGGAAGCAGTGGTGGGCCGCGCAGCAGAGAAGCGGACGATTCAATCTCCACTGATTGCAGCAGTTGCGCGCACGGCAGCGCGGGATGTTGCAACGCGCGCTCCAGCAGTGCCAGCCATTCGTTGCGGCGTAGATGCAGCTGCGTGCCGCTCCAGGCCAGTCCGTTGCCTTCGAAATCCAGCCGCACCAGTTCACCTTGCGGTGCGATGCTGATGGCCAGATCTTCCACCGGCCCGGCAGATATCGGATGCGTCACACTGGCAAGATGGGCAAAGGTGCGTGGCCGGTCGAACGGCATGATATTGATGACCGGACCGAACAAGCGCCGGTCGCTGTTCAGAAAACCCAGATCGCGGCGCAGCTGTTCGTAGCGATAACGCTGATGGAGCCGGATGGCTTTCATCTCCGCTGCAATTCGCCGCGCTAATTCGGTTATCGAATCTTTCAGATTCACGCGAATGCGTAGCGGCACGATATTCATGTGCATGCAGGGCACGTTCAGCGCCGCCGAGCCCAGGCGACCCATGACCGGCAGGCCCAGGGTAATGTCAGTCCGGCCGGTGACAGCGTGCAGCCACGCGACGATCGTGGCCAGCATCCAGGAAGGCCAATCCACGCCCGCGCCGGAAGCAATTTGCTGGCAACGCTGCATGATGCCGGCAGGCAAATGATTGCGCACCCGCACCACGGCATGTCCCACGGGTTGCAATGGCGCCAGTCGCGGCGGCGCAGGAGCATCCAGCAGACGCTGGCGCCAGAATTCGCCGTCGCGGTGAAACTCCGGTGATTTTTGATAGGCCAGATCTTCGGCGATCACCGGCGCGAACGCGGCCGGTGCACGCGCGGGCTTCACAATTCCTTCAGCGGTATCACCGGCAATCAACGCGCTGTACCAGGCCGCAACCCGGCGGGCGAGCAGCGCAAAGGCAAATCCATCCAGCACTATATGATGCGCACGTACAAACCACAGATGCTGTTGTGGTCCAATCCGCAACAACGCACTGCTGAACAGCGGGCCCTGTTCCAGATCCGCAGGCTGCTGCAGTTGCGTCTGCATCCAGTCCTGCGCTGCCTGCCAGGCATCGGCACCGGCGGCAGTGAAATCCAGCATTTGCCAGATTGACTGCGTTGTGCGCGCTGGTTCCTGCCACACCTGCTCGCCCTCGCAGTGAAAACGCATATGCAGGGCCTCGCATTCGTGCACGGTATTCTGCACGGCTTGCGCAAACAGGTCCGCAACCAGTTCACCCTGCAGTTCCACTGCTTCCGCCGTCCAGTAGGCAGGATTGTTGCGGTCCAGTTGCTGGCCGATCCAGATGCCCAGCTGCGCAGCGGTCAATGCCAGGCGTGCGTTGCCTTCAGGCATAAATCGCACCCAACAGCTCCCACCATTCCGCCAGCGTCGGCCGTTCCGCCAGATCGACAAATTCAATTTCCGCGCCGGCGTGGCGCAGGTTTTCCACCAGACTCATCAGCCGGATCGAATCCAGCCCCATCAACAGCAGATCGTCGTCGGGCTGCAGATCGGACGGATTCAGCTGCAGCAGCGCTGCCACCTGCCCGCGCAATTCATCCAGCGATTGTGGCAGCGGCGGAGGCGGGCACAATTGACGGATCAGTTGATCGGTGGACAACACCAAACCGCAGCGCTGCGACACCCAATCCAGTGCCATGAGATGTTGCAGCAACGAAAAATCGGCGACGGCATCGGCCACAAAAAACGGCTGGATGTCATGCATGAAGGATTCCACCGCCGTGGTCATGCAACCGATATGAGCGTAGATGCCGCAGATAATGAGCTGGTCACGCCGCATGCCCTGCATGCGTTGCTGCAGATCGCTGCGGGTGAAGGCACTGTAACGCCATTTGGTGAGCACGGTGTCCTGCGGGCGTGGCGCCAGTGGGGAATAAATCGGTGCGCGCTCAGGTGCGGCGGTGATGCCAGGGCCCCACCAGTCCTGCAATAACCCACGTTCCTGCGCGGATTGCTGCGGCGGTTGCGCGGTGTATATCACCGGCACACCGGCGCCATCGCACCAGCGGCGCAGGCGTAAAATATTCTCCACCAGCGTACTGACCGGCTCGGCGCCCACATCAAAAAAATCCAGAAAATAATCCTGCATATCGTGAATCAGCAATACGGCACGCTGCGGATCGGCCTGCCAGTTCACGCGGTTGGCGGGCAGGGATTCGGCGTCCGGAAGAATATAAGTGGCAATGCGGGGAATGCTCATGGTGTGGGTTTACTCCGCTGTGGCGCCCAGCCGGTGGGCAATGCGTTCGCGCAGTTCGCGCTTGTTCACTTTACCCACGCCGGTTTTTGGAAGCTGGGCAATGAATTCGATGCGGTCGGGAATCTTGTAGCCGGCCAGACCGCGCCCCTGCAGGAAACGCAGTAGCTCGATGGCGCGGGGTGCGTCTCCGCGAGTCACCACGAAGGCGCAGGTTTTTTCCCCCAGAAAAGCGTCAGGCATGGCCACCAGTGCGGCATCGTGCACGGCCGGGTGTGCCAGCAAATGATTTTCCACTTCTTCTGCCGCCACCTTGTCGCCGCCGCGATTGATCTGGTCCTTGGCGCGGCCTTCCACTATCAGATGGCCGCCGGGCAGTTGCCGCACAATGTCGCCGGTGCGGTAAAAACCGTCCGCCGTGAACGCACGTCGATTGTGTTCGTCGGCGCGGAAATAGCCGCGAATGGTGTAAGGGCCACGCGTAAGCAGATGGCCTGTTTCCCCCGGCAGCACTGTCTGGTCCTCGTCGTCGACGACACGGATTTCATCGGCGGGGGAAATGGGGCGGCCTTGCGTGCTGGCGATGATGTCGTCGGTGTCGTCCAGGCGGGTGTAGTTCACCAGTCCTTCCGCCATGCCGAATACCTGCTGCAGGCGACAGCCCAGCACGGGTTTGACGCGGCGCGCAGCTTCGGCACTGAAACGGGCGCCGCCCACCTGCAACAGTTGCAGGCTGTGCAGATCGCTCTTGCGTTTGCTGGCAGCGTCCAGCCACACCATCGCCAGCGGCGGCACCAGTGCCGTCACCGTCACGCCTTCTTTTGCAATCAGCGGAAAACAGTCATCCGGCGTGGGCCGGCGTGCCAGCACCACGGTGCCGCCGGTGTAGAAGGTGCCCAATGTGCCCGGCGAACTCAGCGGAAAATTATGGGCGGCGGGCAGCGCGCACAAATACACGCTGTGCTGATCGAGTTCGCAGATGCTGGCGCTGGCGCGCACGCTATAAAGATAATCGTCGTGCGTACGCGGAATCAGTTTCGGCAGACCGGTGCTGCCACCGGACAGCTGCAGGAACGCGACGTCGCTGGCAGCAGGGCCGCTCGGCAGCGCCTGTTCCGCCAAAGACAGCTCCATCAATGTAGTATCTTCCTGCGGCGCCGTTGCCGACGAAGCTGTTCCAGTAAAATCTGTTCCCGATAAAACTGTTCTCGAAAAATCCGACTCACCCACTGTCGCCAGCAACGAATCCAGCGCAATAAATTCCCCAGCATCACCGCACACCACAACCTGCTGCAGTGACGGCGCCGCATTCACCACCTGTCGCGCCAGTTCACGAAAATCAAAACCGCCATCCCGGTCCGCCACGATCCAGGCCTTCGCCTGCGCCAGTTCGCAGAAGTGCGTGATCTCGGCGCGGCGGTGGGCGGGCAGGGCAAACACCGGCAGCGCGCCCAGGCGGAACAGCGCAAAGCACACCGTGAAAAATTCGGCGACATTGGGCAGCTGCACGATCACGCGATCCTGTCGTTGAATGCCCAGCCGATGCAGTCCCAGCGCCAGTTGCAACGATTGCCGGTGCAATTCCCGGTACGTCCAGCGCCGTTCACCGCACACCAGCGCCAGACGTTGCGGCTGGTGTCGCGCGCGATCTGCCAGCAGATCCGCCAGGGTTTGCCCGCGCCAGTAGCCCAGTTCGCGGTACAGGCGGGCGAAGTCCTCGGGCCAGGGCGTCCAGCCCTGCAATTCCAGTTCGCTCACGCCAGCGCTCCCAGCACGGATTCCAGGCCCAGTTCCAGGCCCAGCGCACTCAGCATCGTGCGCATTTTGGCGGTGGTTTCCGCCAGTTCCAGCACCGGGTCAGACCCTTCCACCACGCCGGCGCCGGCATATAAGGTCACACCGTCCGCCGTCACTTCGGCGCAGCGGATGGTAACGGCCCACTCGCCATCGCCGTTGGCACCGCTCCAGCCCACCAGGCCGGTGAACAGGCCACGATCGAAACCTTCATTGTGCTGAATGAAATCCAGAGCCGGCTGTTGGGGAAAGCCGCACACCGCGGGAGTAGGGTGCAACGCCAGCGCCAGTTCCAGCGACGACAGCGCGGGATCGATCAGCTCGCCGCGAATTTCGCTGGAAAGGTGCAGCATGGTGGGCGTGGCCAATACCGACGGCACGGCCGGCACGTCCAGCGTGCGGCAGAAGGGGCGCAGCGCGGCGGCCACTGCGTCCACCACCAGCGCGTGTTCGTGACGGTCCTTTTGCGATTGCAGCAG
>JABLXQ010000083.1 GCA_013178375.1 Gammaproteobacteria bacterium | reverse complement strand
GACGGCGTGTTCAATCTCAGCACCGCCGTCGCGCGACACATGGTGCAAAGGCGGCGCGGCTGCATCATCACTGTGGGATCGAACGCCGCCACCACACCGCGCATGAACATGGGTGCCTACGCCGCATCAAAAGCGGCCACACACCAGCTCACCCGCTGCCTCGGTCTGGAGCTGGCACCGTTCGGCATTCGCTGCAATATCGTATCGCCCGGCTCCACCGACACGCCGATGCAGCAGCAGTTATGGACGCAACCGGACGGGCACAACGCTGTGCTGCAAGGTTCGCTGGAAAAATTTCGCCTGGGTATTCCGCTGCAACGCATTGCCACGCCAGACGACATTGCTGCCGCCGTCGCCTTCCTGGCCAGCGACCATGCGCGTCACATTACGCTGCACGATTTGCGGGTGGATGGTGGTGCGACACTGGACGCATAAACACTGCCGTTCCTGAATCAATCCTGCTCATCTTCGAGCGCCTGTTCCACCAGCCGCTGCGCCATGCCAACCACCACGCTGCCACCCACCTGATCCTGCGGGTCCAGCTGCTGCAGTTTTTCCAGCACCGCACAGGCCGTGGCAAGATCCCCCTTGCGCAGGCAAACAAATCCGGTGGCTTTCAGACTGTACAAATACAATCGCAATGTGCCGGTAGCAATCTGCCAGTTCGCACTCTGCGGCGTCAGCAATCGCCAGTCAGCCGCAAATCCGCCGGCCTGCGCCGCCCGCTCCAGCACATCATCGATCAACGCCAGCGATTCATCAAAGCGGTTACTGTAGGCGTACCACTTGTACAGCGCGACACGCACTTCCAGACGCTCCGGCAGCAGATCACGGGCCTGCAGCAGCAACTGTTCCGTCCGCACAGGATCGACAAAGATATCGAGTGGCTGCCGCAGGATCTGTTGCAGCGAGAACTGCACCACGTCGGCATCGTCGAGAGGGAAATCATCAAACAGGTCGCGCAATTGCATGCTGGGAATCCGGCCACTGGGAAACAGCCGGAGTCATTGCAATTTTTTCGCCAGTGCTGGTCAGAATACCAGACTGCATGGAAGCCGGACTATTTGCCTGAAAAATCACGGATCCCGGAAGTTCAGGCAATCATCCACTGCGGAAAATCAATCGGCCCACTTTGTAGCAAACACGACAAGCCACGACAATCGCAACGGCCATACCCGGGAAATCACCACCATCATCCAGCACGAACCGGACCCAGCACCTGCACCAGCGGATGTCCCCGATAGCCGGTGATCACCTGCGCCTCCACCCTGAACACCCGCGCCAGGTTGGCAGCGGTCAGCACGTCAGACACCGATCCCGCCGCCACAATTTTTCCAGCGTCCAGCAACACCAGCTTGGTGCAATAACGCGCCGCCAGATCCAGGTCATGCAGCGCCGCAATCGCCATTCCACCATGGCGCTGCACCCGCTCCTGCACCAGATCCAGCACCACCATACGCCAATGCAGATCCAGCGCCGACGTCGGTTCGTCTAGCAGCAGCAAATGTGGGTTGCGAATCAGCGCCAGCGCCAAGCCCACCAGCTGCCGCTTGCCACCCGACAGCGAATACAGCGGCGACAACGCAAATTCCTGCAGCCCCAACCGCAGCAGCAAGTCATCGATCAGCGCCGACAATTCACGGTCCGCCAGCGCAAGATCCAGCGCCCTGGCCGCACTCCACAATAATTCCACCGGCAGCAGCGACGATTCCTGCGGCGGCGTCTGCGGCATATAGGCCACCTGCGCATGCCACTGCTGATGCGACAGAGTACGGCGCTCCGCACCGCGATAAACAATAGAGCCCCCATAGTGCTGCAGCCCCGCCAGCGTGCGCATCAGCGTGGATTTTCCCGCCGCATTGGGGCCCAGCAGGCCCAGTACGTCACCGTCCTGCAGCGACGGCAACGTCACGTCGAACAGGCGCTGCACCTTGCCATAAAATACATTCAGATTCTGCACTGCCAGTTGTGTCATGCCAGGTTCCTCATACGCGATTCTTCTGCCCCAGAATCAACATCAGAAAAACCGGTACGCCAATCAGCGCCGTCAGAATACCCACCGGAATGATCGCCCCGGGAATCAACGCCTTTGACAGAAACGACGCGAACGACAGGATCACCGCACCACACAACGCCGAGCCGGGCACCAGCAGGCGATGATCTTCCCCCAGCAGAATGCGCGCAATATGCGGGCCGATCAGCCCCACAAAAGCAATGGTGCCAACAAAGCACACCGCAAACGCCGCCAGGATCGACACCCGCAGAATCACGATCATGCGCAGGCGCGGCAAATTCAAACCCAGGCTGACGGCCTGTGCCTCCCCGGCGCGTATCAACGTCATCACCCACACATGGCGCATGCTGAATGGAAACACCAGCAGCAGACAGGCAGTGACGATATAGAATTCGGTCCAACCGGCCTTGGTGAGATTACCCACGGTCCAGAACACAATCTGCTGCACGGCTTCGGCGCTGCCCATATACTGCAATGCCGATGTCATTGCATTGCCGAGAAAAAACAGCGCCATGCCGAACAGGATCACGCTCTCGCGCGCGCCGCCGGTCCAGTGCGAAAACAGCAGGATCAGCAAACCGCACAGCAGCGCGAACACCAGCGCAAGCACTGGCAACAATACCGTGTGACTGGCAAACGCGGCGGTCGGCACAAAAACAATCGCAATGCTGGCACCGAATGCAGCGAACGCCGATATACCCAGCGTGAACGGGCTGGCCAATGGATTATTCAGAATCGTCTGCGTCTCGATCCCCGCCAGCCCCAGCGCCGCGCCCACCGACAACGCAATCAACGCATCCGGCAGCCGCACATCAAACAGAATGATGCGGTAACGCAGATCCAGGCTGGCCGGGTCGATCAGACCCCGAATGATCTGCTCAACGCGCAAATCCGCCGGCCCCGCCATCAGATCCAGCAACAGACTCATCACCAGCGCCGCCGCCATGCCCAGCAATATGAATGCCCGCCGCCAGAAAAGCGCACGGTAATCCGCTCCAAACGAGGTTGCTTCCATCAGGCATCGCTCACTGCAACGGATTGTTGCTGACAAAAAAAGTGCCATTCAACTCAAACGGCAACAATTGCGCGTCGATATCGACCAGGGTTTTTTCCGGATCGATATCCGCAAACAGCGCCGGATGCAGCCATTTCGCCATCGCTTCCAGCGCCGCAATATTCAGCGGCGAATTGTAGAAGTCGTGCCACAGCGCGTGGGCGCGGCCTTTTTTTACGGCATCCAGCGCCTGGAATTCCGGCGCGGTGATAAACCGGTTCAGACTTTTGCGCGCAGTCTCTGCCGTCATGCCGGCTCCCAGCGCTACTATGTTTTTTCCTGCATTGAAATCCATCGCGGTGCCCGACGCCGTGCCAATCCACACATCCGGATTTTCCACCAGCAGAAATTCCGCCGTGTGCTGCGATGTAGGGCCCGGCGCCACCGCATCGGCGATATTGCGTCCGCCCGCCGCGCCCACGAAAGGCCCCAGCATGCCGTCCGCCATCGCCATGCAGCAGTCGAAACGGCCAGGATGCACCTGCAGGAAAACCGACGGCCTCTGCTTCACATCCGCCAGGCGCTTTTCAATCAGCGCCCGCTTTCCCGCATAAAGATCAATAAAAGACTGTGCCCGCGCTTCCGTGCCAAACACCTGCCCCAGAATGGCAATCGAGCGCGTCGTGTTCTGCAACGGGTCCATGCGGAAATCGATAAACACCACCTTGATCCCCGCCGCTTCCAGCTGCCGCAACAGCTCCGCATTGCCGGTACCGGGCCCATGATCCTGCACGCCGAAAATCGCCACGTCCGGCTTCAGGTCGATGATTTTCTCCACCGACACACTGCTCTCATCCCGTGCACCAAACAGGGCGATATTTTTCGCTTCCGGATACAGGCGAAATATCTGCTCCTCCAGATCAGGGTACGTCCAGCCGATGGTCTGCATCATGCCCACCAACCCCTGCACCGGATTACCCGGCCGCACCAGCGCCAGAGTCAGCACATAACGGCCTTCGCTCAGCACAAAACGCTGCGCAGGCTGTTGCAGCACCACTTCGCGCCCGGCAATGTCGGTAACGCGGATGTCGGCGCGAAGTGGAATGGAAAACAGGAACAGCAGGCAAGTGCCCAACAAACGGATGCTCTTCATCAGAACTGGTATGCCACGGTAACCTTGGCATTACGGCCCGGTTCGTAGTCCATCAGGTACAGGTTGCCGAACAACGGATGCCCCGACAAACCCGTGCGCGAAGATTGCGATGCGTAATATTCGTCGAACAGGTTGTCCACACCCAATGTCAGCTCCAGTCCATCCAGGCTGCGCGGCATCCAGCGGGCCGAAATGTTATGCACCACATAGCCATCCTTCGCGTTTTCCAGCGTGGGCCCGTCCAGATCCAGTTCGGTATCCACATCGTCCACCGCCAGCACATCCCAGTGCAGCGTGATATCCAGCGCCACCAGATCGTAGTCCACGTCCAGGCTGATGGTATCGCCCTGTACACGGTCCAGTGCCGCGCCATCCACATTGAGTACAGCCGCCGGGCCGGAATACTCGTCAAACGCATCCAGCTCGCTGTCCGCCACCGAATAAGTCAGCAGCAGACGCAGATCGTGGAAGTCATAGCCGGTATAGGCTTCATAACCATCAATGGTCATGTCACCCACGTTGTCCTTGCCGTAGAACGTGTCGGTTTCCGCGTAATCGTAGATATAGTTGTCGATCTCGGTGCGGAACAGCGTGGCGCCCAGCGAGAAACGATCAGCTCCCAGCACCGCATCTTCATAGGCCGCCCCCAGCTCGTGGTTGTAACCGGTTTCAGCTTCAATCGTGGGATTGGGTTCATCCGTGCCGCCGGCGCCTATATAAACTTCCGCCAACTCCGGCCCCTTGAACAACTGGGTGGAACTGGCCCGCAACAACACACTGGTCACCGGTTCGTATTCCACTGCCAGCGCACCCGTCACTTCGTTGTAGGTGTCCTTCACCACATGGGAATTGACGTCATAGAAGTCATAGCGCACGCCCGGAATCACCGCTACGCCACCACCCAGGCCAATGCGGTCCTGCAGGAACAGGGCATTGTTGCTGGCCTCTTCGCCCGCGCGATCGCGGGTACCCGAAGTGAACAGCGCATCGTACTGGGTCTTGTAGCGAATCTGCTCATAGCCGTAGGTCAGGGTTTGCGTCAACTCGCCATCAAGTTCGGTATTCGCCAACACATTCAGGCCGGTGTTGGTGGCATTGCCTTCCTTGATCCCCGCCGACGCCCGCAACCGTGCGACAGTGGACTGCGCCAATCCGGTTTCATCCCGCCAGAAATCGCTCTGATTTTCAAACAGCGTGGCTTTCACCACGGAACTCTCACCAAACTCGCCATCGTAATTCAGTGTGAAGGTGTCGCGGGTGAACTCGGTTGGATACTCCAGCGGCGTGTTGGTGGCGCGCGCAATGGAAAGATCCGTGGACAATCCCATGTCCGGCCGGTAGCTGTAATCCCCTTCATCCCGATACGTCTCGTAACCCAGCGCAATGCGCTGCCCCGGCGCGAAATCCCAGCCGAATTTCAGCAGCGCATCATCAACATCGCCTTCCAGGCCGCGCACAGTGCCATCGGTGCCTGGCTCCACCTGATCGTTCTCATCCTTGATCTCGCCACCACCCACTTCAAAATTGTCGCGCTGCATCAGGTTGTAGTACGCCAGAAAATCCACCCTCTCGGTGATCTGGCCGTAACCCGTTACGGCGGAACCCACATAGGAATTATCACCATAGGACGCCTGCACCCGCGCCCCGAAATCCTGCCCCGGCCGCAGCAGTTCCTTCGCTTCCTTGGTCTCGAACCGCACCGCCCCGCCCAGGCCACCATTCACCACCGAATTGTTGCCCACATCGATCTCCACCGATTTCAGGATGTCGGCGTTGATCTGCAGGTTGCCCATGTGGTGGTACATGTAGGTGTTCTGATTGGCACCATCGATGCTGACGCGGATATCCTTGTCATCCATGCTGCGGATGGTGATGCGCTGGTTCAGCGAATGCGCACCCCCCACGTCCACCCCCGGCACCGGCCGCAGCAGGTCGCTGATATGGTCGGCCTGCTTGATGGCCATGGCTTCGCCATCCAGCTTCACCGATGACGCCTTCACTTCCGTAGCCCAAACCTCCACCGGCTCCAACACAGCATCGGCGGTGGTTTCGGTTTCCTGGGCCAGCACGGGGGCAGACGCCAGACAGGCCACGGCAAGCGCCAGTGGACGGCGGATAAACAGGGTGGACATAGACAACTCCATTGGATGGTCAAAGCAGCGCAAATACTATTAATAATATTTCTCATTTGCAACAAAATTGAACGATCCGCCGCCCCTGTCATCAAAAACCAATACCAATATCCCCGCGTTTCCTTTATCTTCTGCCCCTCCTCAACAGCATGACAAAGGTTAATGGACATTCTCTTCATCTTCGGGCTGATCCTTCTGAATGGCGTGTTCGCCATGTCGGAAATCGCCCTGGTCTCCTCCCGTCAGGTACGGCTGGAAAAGGAGGCCGACGCCGGCAGTGAAACCGCCAGAGCCGCCCTGAAACTTTCCCGCGAACCCACCCGCTTCATGTCCACCATCCAGGTCGGCATCACCCTGATCGGCATCCTGGCCGGCGCCATGGGTGAAGCCTCCATCGCCGAACGCATCGAAGTGCACATACTGGAAGTGGACCTGCTGGCACCCTGGGCCGAGCCGCTGTCGCTGACCCTGATGGTCATCATCATCACCTACTTTTCGCTGATCTTCGGCGAGCTGGTGCCCAAACGGCTGGCTATGCACAACCCCGAGGCCATCGCCAAGGTCGTCGCCCACCCCATGAACCTGCTGTCCAAGGTCGCCCGCCCCCTGGTGGTGCTGCTGAGCATTTCCACCGAGGCCATCCTCAAACTGCTGGGCACCAAAAAGGCCGAGGAAATGGACATCATCGAAGAGGAAATCCACTCGCTGATGAAGCAGGGCACCGAGGCCGGCGTACTGGAGGAATCCGAACATACCATGGTACGCAACGTGCTGCGGCTGGACGACCAGCGTGTCAGCAACATCATGACGCTGCGCAAGGAAGTCTATTACATCGACCTTGAAGACGGCGGTGACGACAACCTGCAGAAGGTCAAGGATTCCACCCACTCACGCATTCCGGTGTGCAAGGGCGGCATCGACAACGTGATCGGTTTTCTCCACTCCAAGGACGTGATGAATCAGGTGCTGGGGGGCAAGGCACTGGATATCTCGGACATGATCAAGCGCCCGCTGTTCGTACCCAGCTCCGCCACCGCGCTGCAGTTGCTGGAGCAGTTCAAGAAATCCCGCGTGCACCTGGCCATCGTGGTGGACGAGCACGGCCAGACCAGCGGCCTGGTATCAGTGAACGACGTGCTGGAAGCCATCGTCGGCGACATGCCGGCGGACGACCAGGAATACGAACCGGACTTCATCGAGCGCGAGGATGGCAGCTGGCTGGTGAACGCTCTGGTGGACATCAGCGAGTTCAAGGAAAAATTTGGCATCCGGTCACTGCCGGAGGAAGAACAGGGCAACTACTCCACCCTGGGCGGCCTGATCATGACCGTGCTGGGCCACATTCCCAAAGTCACCACCGTGCTCACCCTGGCCAACGTGCAACTTGAGGTGCTGGACATGGATGGCAACCGCGTGGACAAGGTACTGGTCACCCGTCTGCTTACCCCCCTGGCGGACAACGACAACCCGCCGGAAGTGCAGTCGGGGTATCGGGATTGAGCCTTGCAAAGACGCGAAAGCCGTTATTCTGTGGAACGGCATGATCCACGCTATTCCATCCCCAGCGCCCAGTCCGCCGCCTTGAGTGCATGAATGCGGGTGGTATCGAACAGCGGCACAGCCGCATCGGTCTGATCCACCAGCAACGCAATTTCGGTGCAGCCCAGAATCACCCCCTGCGCACCCCGGGCCACCAGATCCGCCATGATCCGGCTGAACACCGAGCGGGACGCAGCGGAGATCTGCCCCAGACAAAGCTCGTCATAAATAACGCGGTGAACCGTTTCACGATCCGCCTCACCCGGAATCAACACCTGCAGTCCCTGCGCGGAACCAAG
>JABLXQ010000082.1 GCA_013178375.1 Gammaproteobacteria bacterium | reverse complement strand
CGCGCCCGCCGCGTCAGCGACCGGGTCGCCGCCATTCACCTGGCAGAGGAAGGCGCGGATTTCATCCAGGTGTTCCGCCACCTCGCCGATCGCGGCGTGTCCGAGCCCGATGCCTTCACCCTCACCCAGCGCGTATTCCGCGGCGGTCTGTGCGAAGGCGGCGCGGCCTTCACCAAGGACCTGGCCTATGTGAAAGGCTTCGTCGAGAACGTGAATTTCATGCGCAGTGCCATCGCTGCCGGCCTGCCGGAACTGATCCCCATGCTGTTCGTGGGCAAGATCACCCTGGACGATATTCCGGTGCTGTATGAACGCTACCTGGAAGGCATGATCGAGCCGCCGAAATACCTGCCGGCCATGTTCCGCGATCTGAACGGCCTGTATGTGTGGTTCGGGTTTTCCAACGGCATGGGCATGGTGGACATAAAGCGGGTGCAGAAACATTTTCTGAAGAACTTCGCCCAGATCCGGCCGGTGTGCCCGATCGAGATGGCGCCGCGGGCGCCGGTGTCCACTGAACCGGAGTAAGGAGTGAACTGGTAATATCACATTGCACTGCTAGGCTTGCTTAGACACAGGATGTCCGTTTCGATCGAGCTTGATCACAAGGTGCACACCATGGAAAGTCTGCCCAGCCCCGGCCTGCATAGTCTTCCCTCCGCTCATCACTGTCATACTTGCCCACTGCAATCCCGCTGCGTGCCCTCCAGCCTGAACCTGGCAGACTTGGAGCAGTTCGACCGCATCATTCACCGCGGCCGACCGTTGCGCCGGGGCGAGCATCTGTATATGGCGGCAGACCCGTTCCGCTCCATCTACATGATTCTGCAGGGCACCATCAAGACGTACTGCCTGACCGAAGATGGCGACGAACAGGTGACCGGCTTTCTCACCACCGGTGACTGTTTCGGTTTCGACGGTCTCAACATCATGAAGCACACCAACTCCGCGAAGGCGCTGGACCGCACCCAGGTGTGCGAGATTCCATTCGAACGCCTGGAGCAGTTGTGCCGCCGCATTCCCAGTCTGCAGCACTATGCCTATCAGCTGGCCAGCCGCCAGATCCTGCAGGAACAGAAACTGCTGCAGTTCCTGGGCAAGCGCAGCGCCGAGGCGCGGGTGGCCTATCTGCTGCTCAACTTCATCGGCCGCGCCAACCACGATCATCCACTCACCCGCCCCATCCAGTTGCCGATGACACGCTACGACACCGCCAACTACCTGGGTCTGAGCGTGGAAACCGTCAGCCGCATTCTCTCGCGCATGCAGCAGCTGGGCATCATCCGGTTGCGGGGACGACTGGTGGCGATCCAGTCCCCGTCGGCGCTGACGGAATGCGCCCAGGTGGAAACCAACGTCAAGCCCGTGCGGGTGATGAGCCTTTAGCGCACGTCTGCATTCCGTTACAACTTCCCCTACTCCGCAACCGTTGCGCCGGTTGCGGCAGCGGTGCAAAGCCACTAGCCTTGCTGATGAATCTGTCAAAGCCCCCGCCTGCCGCCGCTGTTACGGAGTCTGTCATGCGTCGCACCAAAATCGTTGCCACCCTCGGTCCTGCCACCGATGATCCCGCCGTCCTTGAACGCCTGCTGCTGTCCGGTGTGAACGTGGTGCGGCTGAATTTTTCCCACGGCGCCGGCAGCGATCAGGCCCGCCGCGCCGAGCAGGTGCGGGCGATAGCGGAACAGCACGATCTCAACATCGCGATCCTGGCGGACCTGCAGGGTCCCAAGATCCGCATCGGCAAGTTCACCGCGGGCAAGGTGCTACTGCGCAAGGATGATCGCTTCATTCTCGACGCCAACCGCACCGAACTGGGCGACGAACAATGCGTGGGCATCGACTACAAGGCGCTGCCCCAGGATTGCCGGCGCGGCGACATCCTGCTGCTGAACGACGGCAGCATCGAACTGGAAGTGCTGGCCATCAACGGCGCCCGGGTGGAAACGCGGGTGATTCTGGGCGGCCCCCTGTCCAACCACAAAGGCATCAACAAAAAGGGCGGCGGTCTGTCGGCCCCGGCGCTCACCGACAAGGACCGGATCGACATCCGCAGTGCAGCGGAAATCGGCGTCGATTATGTGGCGGTGTCCTTTCCCAAGCACGCCGAGGACATGCGCCTGGCGCGCGCACTTCTGGATGAATCCGGCTCGCACGCGCTGCTGGTGGCCAAGATCGAGCGCGCCGAAGCGATCGAGACGGACCAGATCCTGGATGAGATCATTCAGGCCAGCGACGCCATCATGGTGGCACGGGGCGATCTGGGCGTGGAGATCGGCGATGCGGAACTGATCGGCGTGCAGAAGCACCTGATCCGGCGTGCGCGTCACCTGAACCGGCTGGTGATCGTGGCCACGCAAATGATGGAATCCATGATCACCAACCAGGTGCCCACCCGGGCGGAAGTGTTCGACGTCGCCAACGCCGTGCTGGACAGTACCGATGCGGTGATGCTGTCGGCGGAAACGGCGTCCGGCGCCAATCCGGTCACCGTGGTGGAACACATGGCCCGCATCTGCAAAGGCGCGGAAAAACACCCGGACACCCGCCGTTCCCGCCATCGCAACGACGACATTTTCGCCCGTACCGACGAAGCCATCGCCATGGCGGCCATGTACACCGCCAACCATCTGCAAGGGGTGAAGGCGATTGTTTCCCTCACCGAATCCGGCAATACCCCGGTGTGGATGTCACGCATCCGTTCCGGCCTGCCGATTTTCGCCCTCACCCGCCATCCGCACACCCGCCGTCGCATGGCCCTGTGCCGGGGCGTGGAGGCACTGGCGTTCGATCCCACCGGCTATCCGTACGACGAAGTGAATGAAGCGGCGATCAATCTGCTGAAAAGCAAGGGCCGGGTGCAGAGCGGCGATCTGGTGCTGCTGACCAAGGGCGCCCGCATGGGAGCCCACGGCCAGACCAACGCCATGCTGATCCTGCAGGTGCGCTGAGGCGTCACCCTGGCAGGGCAGCAGGAAAATTCAGTCCAGGGCGGCGTCGCTGGCGCGGAAAAACAGCACGCAGCCTTCCAGACTCATTTCCACGTTCTCGAACAGGTTGCCCAGCACCACCTGCAGGTCTTCCTGGGTGTCCTGCCGGTTGTTGAAAACGCCACCGGCGTTGTAGCGGTTCATCAACCAGCGCGCCGGTGCATTGGCCAGCCCAGGCTGGTACAGCACAGTGGAGCCGAACAACACGCCGCCCGGCGCCAGCAACTGCTTGAGGAAAGTGAAGGCCACGCCTTTTTCCCGGAACGAACCGGGCACGCAGTGCAGCAGGAAATTCAGCCCCACCGACGTAAACTGCTCGTTCGCAATCGGCAGCGGCTGCAGGATGTCGGCGCAATACTTGCGCACCTTGAGGGGTTGCAGGGCCTGTTCGGTGGCGTCCAGGCAGTTGGGATTCAGATCCAGCAGAGCTACCTGATCCAGCAGGTTTTTCTGCCGGCAGTGCCGCAGCAGAATGCCGGAGCCAACACCCACATCCAGGTGGTGGCGGCTCACGTTCTGCTCGTAAAAGTGCTGGAAGATACGCAGCGGACAGCGGAAAAAGCGCGGCGCCGCCACCTTGTACACCCAGAGGTCATACACCGACAGCAGCAGCGGCGAATAGACGGCGGCCGCCTTTTCCACCCGCTGCCGGCGCAGGGTTTCGTCAATTTCCATAATGGTTCCCGTTGGCCCGGGGCCAATTCCTTTTTTTGAATGTGCAGTACGAATGAAAAATGGGAGCAGGCGCGCTCAGCCCAGCGCCGCCCGGATGCGCGCGGCAAACTCCGCCAGCTTGGCCTGATCTTCCATCTGCGCGGCATGGGCTCGCGTCATCAGGGTACGCAGCGAACTGGGCAGCACATGAAAATGCAGATGGGGCACGGTCTGGCCGGCTTCGGCACCGCTCAGCTGGAACAGCACGATGCCGGGCGCGGCAAACGCCTTTTTCACCGCCGCCGCCACTTTCTGGGTGCTGGCCATCAGGGCCGCCAGCTGATCGGCGGGAATGTCGAGCAGGGTCACTGCCGGATACTTGGGAATCACCAGGGTGTGGCCGTCGGCCTGGGGCATGATGTCCATGAACGCCAGGCTGTGGTCGTCTTCGTAGACTTTCTGGCAGGGCAGTTCACCCCGCAGGATTTTGGCGAAAATATTCTGATTGTCGTAGTTCATGGGCTATTCCCCCCGCATCACCCCTAGGATGCGGGAGGATACTGCAGCCCCCCATGAAGCAACTACCAACCGCTTGGCATTTTTTGAACGCGAGTCCAATTCCAGTACTCCTCGGCACCACGCATAGTGGTCAGGGTCCAGCTGTCGACGCTCTGCAGCAACTTGCGCAGCAGCGTGTTGTTCAGGCCGTGACCCGAGCAGAAACCGTTGAAGCGGCCGATGATCGGATTGCCCGCCAGGGACAGGTCACCAATGGCATCCAGGATCTTGTGGCGGACGAACTCGTCGGCATGACGCAGGCCTTCAACGTTCACCACGCCATTCTCATTCACCAGCACTGCGTTCTGCAGCGAGCCGCCCTTGGCCAGGCCCAGCTTGCGCAGGGTATTGATCTGGTCCTCGAAGCCAAATGTGCGGGCGTTGGCCAATTCCGTTTCGAACGATTCCGCTTCCACCGATACCGACAGGTGCTGGTGGCCGATCACCTCGGAATCAAACTCGATCATCATGTCCATCCAGGGACGCGGGTTTGGCAGCAGGCTGGCGGACTTGCCATCCTCCTCCACCCGCACCGGCTTTCGCACCAGGATCGCCCGGCGTTCCTCCTCTTGCTGCTGCAGGCCTACCTGACGGATCAGGCGCACGAACGGCTCTGCGCTGCCATCCATGATCGGCACTTCGGGGCCATTCAGCACGATGCGGGCGTTGTCCACACCGCAGGCATGCAGCGCCGCCATCAGGTGTTCAATGGTGGCCACCTTCACCCCGAAGCGGTTGGCCACGGTGGTGGACAGACGGGTGTCGGTGACGGTGTTCCAGCGCGCCGGTACTTCAGCCTGGTCCAGCGGCACGTCCTGGCGCACGAAGACATGGCCGGTGTTGGCCGGTGCCGGCTGGATCATCATGCGGATCGCCAGACCGGTATGCAGGCCGCGACCGATAAAGCTGATGGAACGGTTCAGCGTGTGCTGAAAATACTGGCTGGGCGAGTGGGTAATCATGTTGTTCTCCTGTCATGTTTGGCGACAGGTTCAGATTACGAACTCCCCTTTTGCGGCGCTGATCCCGCCCCGCCACTCCCTTGTCAGCGCCTTGTCATTTGGCGCCAAGGGTTTATCCTTCCCCGACAACGGCTTATCCGGACGGATTTTCATGGCATCCACCACGCTCTCCTCCTGGGCACTGCTGGTGTGGGAAGAACTGCAGCAGCGTGAACTGGCCGCGCGGGATATTTTTGTCGCCGCCGGCCTCGACCCGTCCCGCCTGCAGGACCCCAACGCGCGCTTCCCGGTAGCGGGCATGCAGCGGCTGTGGCAACTGGCGGAGGAACACTCAGGCGATCCGGCGTTCGGCATCGCTGCCGGCATGCGCTGGAACGCCACCACCTTTCACGCCCTCGGCTACGCCTGGCTGGCCAGCGCCACACTGGCCCAGGCATTTCACCGTCTGGCCCGATATAGCCGGCTGGTCAATGACGGCAGCGAATTCAGCCTCACGACCCATGGCCTGCAGTACCTGTTCAGCGGCGGGCTGAAAGAAGCTACGCAAGGGGCTGTCCCGGTGGCGGAACAGGCCGCCCTGGTGGCCATAGTGAAGATGTGCCGGATGCTGCTGGGGGAAAGCTTCAGCCCGGCGGAAGTGCAGTTCACCTTCGCCCCCACCCCCAGCACCCTGGCCCTGGAAACCAACCTGCGGGCACCGCTGCGCTTTGGCAGCGAGCGCATGGGCCTGCTGATCGATCGCCAGGACATGGAACGCCCGCTGCCCACGTCCAACCCCGAACTGATCCGCTGCAACGAACAGATCGTGCTGAAACACCTGAGCCAGCTGGGCCAGCAACAACTGGCGCTGCAGGTGCGCCAGCGCATCGTGGAGGGGCTGCCCTCGGGCCGGGTGAAGGAAGAGGACATCGCCAGTGCGCTGCACCTGAGCACCCGCACCCTGCAGCGGCGGCTGCTGGAGGAAGGCGTCAACTTCGGAGAGCTGCTGCAGAACACCCGGCGCGAACTGGCACAGAATTACATCGAGGACAGCCAGCTCAACGTCAACGAAATCGCCTACCTGCTGGGCTTTTCCGACCAGGCCAATTTCACCCGTGCGTTCCGCCGCTGGTTCGGTGTCACACCCAGCGGCTGGCGACGCAGCAAGCTGGCAACCACCGGCTAGTCAGTGGTAAAAAATCTGTGGCATAGTGCAAGCCAGTCTCTGCCGCAGCGACCATCCCCGAGCACTGCCCCACATCCAGTTCACCCACAAATGAAGGATCATGCATATGGTGGATTCCGCCCAACCCAAAACCGTCCTCATCACCGGCGCCTCCGCCGGCATTGGCAAGGCCTTCGCCCAGATCTTCGCCCGTAACGGCTTCGACGTTGTACTGGTAGCGCGCCGCCGCGACAAGCTGGAGGAAGTGGCTGCCGACATCAAGAAAACCCACGGCCAGCTGGCTTATGTGCTGCCCGCCGACCTCGGCGATACCGCCGCGCCACAAATGATTTTCGACTGGTGCGAACAGCAGGGCCTGCAGATCGACGCGCTGGTGAACAACGCCGGCTACGCCCTGCACACGGATTTTCTCGACACGCCCTGGGAAGAACACCGCGCCTTTCTGCAGGTGCTGAATACCGGCGTGGTGCACCTGACCTGGCTGTTCGCCCACGGCATGAAAGCGCGCGGTTACGGCCGCATCATCAACCTGGCGTCCGTCGCTGCCTTCGCGCCGCAGTTGCGAGGCAATCTGTACGGCGCCGCCAAGTCCTTCGTGCTGGATTTTTCCCAGGCCCTGGATCTGGAACTGAAACCCCACGGCGTACACTGCACCGCCATCTGCCCCGGCTTCACCTTCAGTGAATTTCACGACGTGATGGGCACGCGCAAGGCTGTGAGCCGACTGCCACGCTTTTTGTGGATGACAGCAGAAGAAGTGACCGAGCAGGGTTACGACGCGGTAATGGAAGGCAAGGCGGTGCTGGTGAACGGACTGGTGAATCAGGGCGTGAGCCAGGTGATGGCGATGCTGCCGCCGGGGATCAAGCAGTATCTGGCGAAGCAGCAGAAACTGATGTAACGGGGAATTTTCCACCCGCCATTTCCGCGAGCGGGGCGGGTGGAAATACTGCAACTGGAATCAGCTGGCCAGATTCTGTCCGGCATCATTTATCCGCGACAGGCGAATCCGCAACAGCATCAGCACGCCGAATCCCAACGTCATCAGTTCCAGCACCGCAGGCTCGGCCACCGCGACGGGGGGCTTTGTGCCTGGCACCGGCTGCACCACGGGGGGATGCGACCACACCGGCAACTGTACGAGCCGCCAGCGGTTCAGGAACTTGGTCAGGAAGGTTTTTTTCAGCGGGGGCTGATACTGGTCCAGCTGTTCCAGGTTAAAACCCAGCGCATGCTGGGGATTCATTACTTCAAACTTGATTACTTCAAACTTCGGCATTTTAAATTCAGGGTACCCGCGCGCGTGATCAAACGTTGTCATCACCGTCGCGGTTGCTGCCGTACTGGACATCCACACCAGCGTTAACAACGTAAGTCGGAGGATGTGCTTCATGTGTCGTTCCCTGCCCCAATGAAAAAAAGTGAATCATGACTGCCAGGATCAGAGTACCCACATACTGCTGACGATTCTGTAACCAATCACAGGCCGGGATTGGCGGTTTTCATACCAGCGGAACGCGAACTAAATCACACTCGGTCGTTTCCGCGTATTGCCGCAGCCCCTGACACCCGCCGCCAGAATGCTTGCGGTAAAAATGCACAGAACGGGCATTTGACGGAATGCTATAATACTGTATATATTTACAGTATTCGTTTTGTACATATCCGTGCAGAGGAAGCCCGTCATGCAGATTCTGGAACTTGTCCGCGATGCCATCCGCACCCGCCATTACAGCCTGCGCACCGAAGATGCCTACCTGTACTGGGTGAAGCGCTTCCTGTTTTTTCACGGCGCCCGCAATCCCAGCCTGTTCAATGAAAGCCACATCTGTCAGATTTGAATAAAGTTTGTGAAACGGATTTCGAAGATTGTGAATTTAATAAAGATTGTGAATCCTTCGAGGAACATGTTTGTGGTCTGAGCCAGCCGGCGTTTGCCAACGTAGTTGTTGCGTAGACCGTGTTTTTATGCTGCCAGTTTCTCCATCATTTCATCTCGTTCTGGATTGAGTTTTACAGGCCCGCTGGGCTTCCAGTTTCGTGTGTCACCTGACC
>JABLXQ010000081.1 GCA_013178375.1 Gammaproteobacteria bacterium | reverse complement strand
TGCTGCCGGCCTGCTGCGAGGTTTCCGCCGCCTGGGCCGCCCACTGCATGGTTTCCAGATACTGAGCGATGTCGGCGATGGTGTGCAGTTCAAACAGCGCCCGCAGCGGAATGTCGACATTGAAAGTATGACGGAACTTGGACACCGCCCGCGCCGCCAGCAGGGAATGGCCACCCAGATCGAAGAAGCTGTCGTGCACACCGATGCGGTCGACACCCAGCACTTCACTCCAGATCGCCGCCAGCTTTTCTTCCGTCTCGTTGCGCGGCGCCACGTAGGGGCCACGGCCGGTGTCGGTGGGCGACGGCAGTGCGTTGCGGTCCACCTTGCCGTTGGGCGTGAGGGGCCAGCGTTCCAGCACCAGGATGTGGGCCGGCACCATGTAGTCCGGCAGCGCGTTGCGCAGTTTCACGCGACAGCCCTGGGTATCGAAGGCTTTCGGCGCAACCACGTAGGACACCAGCTGATCGTCGCGCACAAGGGTCAGGCTGTCGCTGACACCTTCCTGCCGGCGCAGGGCGTGCTCGATTTCGCCCAGCTCGATGCGCAGGCCCCGCAGCTTGATCTGGAAGTCCTTGCGGCCGATGTATTCGATGTTGCCATCGGGCCAGTAACGGGCCAGATCGCCGGTGCGGTACCACTGGTTTTTCGCGGCGGAACCGGGCTTGCCGAATGGATTGTCCTGGAACACCGACGCCGTGAGTTCCGGCCGGTCCAGATAACCCAGACCCACGCCGTTGCCCGCCACGCACAGCTCGCCCACTACGCCTTCCGGCAACAGATGATTGCCGGCGCCGACGATGTACAGCTGCGTATTGCACACCGGCTTGCCGATGGGCAGCACGGTGGCGGCGTTGTCCTGGTTGATGTGGTACGACACCACGTCGGTGCATTCGGTGGGGCCGTAGCTATTCACCACTTTGCACTGGCAGGATGCATGGTCCAGCCAGGTCTGCAGTGCATTCATGCGGATCGGCTCGCCACCCAGCACCAGATAACGCAGCGCCGGGAATGGATAACCCTTGCGCGCGGTTTCCTCCACCACCGGATAGAACGCACTGGGCGCACAGTTGACGATGCTGATGGCTTCCTTCTGCAACGTGTCAGCAATCACTTCCACGTCGTAGTTTTCCATCGCCGGAATCACCAGAGTGCCGCCGGTGAGCAGCGGCGCGAACAGATTTTTCTGGGTCAGATCGAAACCGAACGCGCTCACCAGCAGGAATTTGTCCTGCGCGGAAATGTTCAGTGCGTTGATGTACCAGTGCTGCAGATTCACTTCGCCGGAATGACGCACCACCGCGCCTTTCGGCTTGCCAGTGGAACCCGAGGTGTAGATCACGTAGATCGGATCGTCGCCGTCGATGTTGACAGACGGCGTTGTGCTTTGTGCCTGCAAGTAGGCCGGCTGCTGGTCCAGTTGCACAACGTTGACGCCATGCAGATTCACATTGCACTGCTGCAACCGATCCACCACGCATTTCTGCGTGAGCAGCACCGGCGCCTTTGAATCTTCCAGCATGTAGGCCAGGCGCTCGGACGGATATTCCGAATCCATCGGCACGTAGGCAGCGCCGGCTTTCAGCGCGCCCAGTACCGCCACCAGCATGTCGGGCGAACGGTCGAGACAGATGCCGATCTTCTGGCCCTTCTGCACGCCGGCTTGCAGCAGCCAGTTGGCCAGCTGATTGGATTTCTGCTGCAGCTGGGCGTAGGTGAACAGCGCACTGCCCTGCTTCACCGCGATATTGTTCGGCGTGGCCTGCGCCTGCTGGTCGAACCAGGTCAGGATGCTGGCATGGTCCGGCAGGGTCTGCGCGCTGTCGTTCCACACTGCAGTTTGCTGGCGTTTTTCCTGTGGCAGCACCAGTTCCAGCGCATCCACCGACGCCACGCCGGACACGATCTGCTGACTCAACGCGGCCATGCGCGGCAGGAAATCCAGATCGGCGAACAGGTCCGACAGATAGATCAGGTTCAGCTCCATCCAACCGTCCTGCTCGTGCACCACGAACTGCACGGGGCCGTCCTGCACCTGCGGATAGGCCTTCAGCTGCACGCGGGTGCCGAACAGTTCCACCGACGGAATGAAGTTGTAATAGTTGAACATGAAATTCAGGCGGCCTTGCGGCAGCGTGCGCCGCTGGGTGAGCAGCGACACGTTGGCGTTGCTGCGCAGCGACTTGCGGTAATTGCGGATGTAGGCGAACAGTTCGTCCACCTGATGCCCCGGCGCGAACAGCGACTGCGGGAACACCACTGGCAACACCTGGAAGTAATTGCCGAACGCGCGCTTGTGCTGGCCGGTGCGTCCGCCCACCACTTCCGACACCACGAAATCCGCTTCGCCCCGGCAATAGGCGTTGATCAGCAAACCATACAGCGCCTTGAAATACAGCGACGGCGTGATGCGCTGCTGCTCGCAATACTGCTGCACGGCGGCCCAGTGGGCATCGTCCAGACGCACCTGTTTTTCCACGCGGCTGCCAGCGCCAGCGGCCGCTTTGGCCTGCGGCGGCAACGGGAAATCCAGCGCTTCCACCGCACGGCTCACTTCGCGCCAATGGGCGATGACCTCGGTGGTGTCGGTGCGGCGGGTGTTGTCCTGCACATAGTCCGGGTAGATCACCGGCGCCGGTACGTAGGGCTGGCCCGACTTGATGCTGTGCGCCGCCGCAATCGAGTTCAGCAGATGCACCGCCATGCCCGCGCCGTCCAGCAGTATGTGGTTCATGCGGAAAATGACGAGGTGGCGATTACGATCCAGCTTGTAAACCCAATACTGCGACAGTTCGCCGTGAATATCATATGGCTGCCAGATTTTGCCTTGCGCGAACGCGGCGGCCGCTTCGTCGCTGGTGCTGCGACCGGACCAATCCTCGAAGGCAACATGCACCTGTTTGCGTTTTGCGATCCGCAGATAGGCAACATCCGCATACGGAATATCGGCACGCAGCAGTTGCGCGCGCAGCATGGGCTGGCTGTCTACCAGCTGTTGTGACGCCTGCTGCCAGAGCGCGAAATCAAATTCGCCGTCGGTAATGAAGTGGTAACCCAGGCTGTTCTTGAGCGAGTCCGGTTCCAGCAGCGAATCCAGATACATGTCGCGCTGCATGGGCGACAGGCGCTGCAATTCGCACTCGGCAGGGTTCTGTTGGAGCAGACCGTACAGATCCTGCAGCTCTACTACGTGAATCGAATCCAGCAACACTTCTGACTGGTTCAGCATCTGTTCCAGGATATGCCGGTAATGCTGCAGCATGCGCTCGATGGTGCTGGCGACGAACAGATCGGTGTTGTATTCCATCACGCCGGCAATATCGCCCGCGCCTTCCTGCAGGATCAGCGACAGTTCGTATTTCGCTGTTTTGTGCTCGCGCGGCACCGTCTCGATACTGAGGCCGGCCATGCTGGCCTGCACATCGGTTTCAGCCACGTTCTGCAGTGCAAAACCCACCTGGGCGCCGGGCGACGTGTCGGCGCTGCGTTCCATTTTGATCGCGTCCAGCAGCAGATCCGCCGGCATGTCCTGATGGGCGTAGGCACCCAGCGCCACCTGTTTGATGTGGCGGAAATACTGCTGCACCGAGGGATTGCCATCCAGACGGGAACGGAATACCAGACCGTTGACGAAGAAGCCGATCAGCCCTTCGATCTCGGCGCGGTTGCGGCCGGCGATGGGAATGCCGACACAGATGTCCTGCTGATTGCTGTAACGGCTGAGCAGCACATGGTAAGCCCCCATCAACACCATGAACGGCGTCAGGTCGTGCTGCTCGCAATAACGTTTTACCTTGCCGGCGAGCGCGGGGCCCAGCGACAACGGAAAATGCGCGCCGTTGAAGGTCTGAATTTTCGGGCGTGGCTTGTCGGTGGGCATGCGCAGCACATCGGGCGCGCCGTGCAGTGCGTCTTTCCAGTAGTTGCGCAGTTTGTCCAGCGTGTCGCCCTGCAGCCAGTTGCGCTGCCACACGGCAAAATCGCTGTACTGGATCGGCAGTTCCGGCAACGGCGAGGCGCGGCCTGCGGCAAATGCCAGGTACAGCGCCTGGATTTCCTGCACCAGCACCGTGAGCGACCAGCCGTCGGAAATGATGTGGTGCATGTTCAGCAGCAGGATGTGTTCCTGCGCCGCCAGTTTCACAATGCGGGTGGTGAACAGCGGATCGTTCGCCAGATTGAAGGTAACGTTGGCATCCTGATCCACCAGCCTTTCCACTTCCTTCTGCTGCGCTGCAGAATCGAAAGCGGACAAATCCGTCACGGTGGAATGCCAGGGAGCCGGCTCGCGCACGCGCAATTGCGGCACGCCATCGTTCTCCGCGAAATTGGTACGCAGCACTTCATGCCGGCGCACGATCTCGCCAAACACGCGGTCCAGTACCGCCACATCCAGCGGGCCGGTGATTTTCAACGCAGACGGCAGGTTGTATTCGCTGCTGCCCTGGTTCAGCTGATCGACGAACCACAAGCGATATTGTGCGAACGACAGCGTGTCGCGATTCGGCGGGTCCAGCGGCACGATGGGTGGCGCGGTGTCCACGAAGCCGGCGGCAGCGGCGCTGCTGATGGCATGAGTCAGTTTTTCGATGGTGGGCGATTCGAACAGTGTGCGTACCGACAGCTCCACACCAAACGCCTGCCGGATGCGCGACACCACCTGGGTTGCCAGCAGCGAATGCCCGCCCACTTCGAAGAAATTGGCGGTGACGCTTACTTGCGACAGCTTCAACACCTGACACCAGATATCGGCAATGCGCTGTTCGCTGTCGTTGCGGGGCGGAATGTGGGCGCCCTGGTCCCGTGCGTCGGGCTTGGGCAGCGCCTTGCGGTCGATCTTGCCGTTGGGCGTGAGTGGCCAGGCATCCAGCAACACAATGGCGCCGGGCACCATGAAATCGGGCAGTTTTTTGCGCAGCGCGTCGCGGCCAGCCGGAATGTCGAACGAACGCGGCGCAATCACATAGGACACCAGACGGTCGTCCACCACCAGCGTCAGCGCATCGCGCGCGTGCGGCAGTGTTTTCAGGATGCTGTCGATTTCGCCGGGCTCGATGCGCAGGCCGCGCAATTTCACCTGGAAATCCTTGCGACCCACGTATATCAATTCGCCAGCATCGTCGTAACGCACCAGATCGCCGGTGCGATACCAGGTGCCAGTGCCAGTACCAATGCCAAAACGCGCTGGCTGGAACGATTGTTCATTCAGTTCGGGTCGGTTGAGATAACCAGTGCCAACGCCGATACCCGCCACGCACAATTCGCCCGTGGCACCCGTGGGCATCAACGAACCCTGTTGGTTGACGATATAAAGCTGCGTATTGGGCAGCGCGCGGCCGATGGGCATCGAGCGATGAATGTCATCGATTTGTTGCAGCGAGCAGTACGCCACCACGTCGGTACATTCGGTGGGGCCGTAGCTGTTGGTGAGCGTGCAGTTCACGGCGGGCGCATCGAACCAGTGCTTCAGGCTGCCCAGACGGATCGGTTCGCCACCCAGCACCACATGGCGCAGCGAGGCAAACGGATAACCCGGATGACTGTCCTGTTCCACCAGCGGGTAAAACGCCGACGGCGCGCAGTTGATGACGGAAACGTTCTGCTGCGCGATCAGGTGGCCAAGCCGTTCCGGATCGTAATCCTCGAAATCCGGAATCACCAGCGCAGCGCCGGTGCAGAACGGAATGAACAGATTTTTCTGGGTCAGGTCGAAACCGAGCGCGCTTAGCAGCAGCACGCGGGATTGACCGTTCAATTGCAACAGCTGGCGATACCATTCCAGCAGATTGCGTTCGCCGCGATGATAAACGCCCGCGCCTTTGGGCCGGCCCGTGGTGCCGGATGTGTAGACGTAATACAGAATGTCGTCGGGCTGCGGCAGTTTTTGCAACGGCTGATCGGAGCAATCCTTCAGCAGGTTGTCGCAATCATCCGCCAGCAACACCTGCGTGCTGGCAGGCAGCGTCACACCTGCTTCCTGCAAACGCGTCAGCACACACCGCTCGGTAACCAGCACCGGTGCCTGACTGTCTTCCACGATGTAGGCAATACGGTCAGCGGGATAGGCGACATCCATCGGCACATAGGCAGCGCCGGATTTCACCACACCCAGATAAAGGGAAGGCAGCCACAGGCCGCGGCCCAGACAAAGCGCCACGCGCTGGCCACGGCCAATCCCTTGCCGGTTCAGCCAGTGCGCCACCCGGTTGCTGGCGGCATCCAGGGCACGATAATTTTGTTCCTCACTACCGCAAATGACAGCGACGGCATCCGGTGTGGCATCCACCTGCCGGGCCAGCAGATCTAGCAACGTTTCACGGGAATAATCGGTAACCTGGGCGCCCTGCCACTGCTGCAATTGCTGCTGTTTTTCCGCGTCGAACAACCAGTCCAGCTGCGCCAGATTTTCCTGACCCGCCATGATCTGTTCGTGCACCTGGCGCATGCGTTTGAGCATACCCAATCCGACGAATTCATTGGCGCGGAAACTCAACCGCAACTGCAGGGCTTCATCGCGCGGCGTGACCAGTAACTTGACCATGCCGGCGTTGTCCGGCTGCAACGGCTCTGTGCTCAACGAAACGCCCTGAAACTCGAAAGCCTCGGTGACGGCGGGCAGACGAAAATTGAACTGGAATTCCAGCGCATTGGGATTAAGGAACTGACGGCGCTCCAGCATCGACAGGAAACAGGCGTCGCCCATCCGTTTGCGCCACTGGCGGTTCGCCTGCAGCAGCGCACTGACAGTGTCTATTCCGGGGCCGGTCTGCTGCACGCTGGGCAGGAACTGGAAAAAGCAGCCGATAACGTCTTCAAGATCACCACCCCGCCCCGCCATGGCATCGATCAGCACGATGCGTTCGTCGCGGTAATCGGTTTGGCGGATCGCGAGCGCATACAGGGTACGCAGATAATTGGTGACGCTGACACCACGATTGCGACACCAGGTCTGCAGGAACTCATGTTCATCCGCTGCCAGCTCCCAGTGATCCACCACGACGGCACCGGGCTGAGCCGCCCGATTGCCCAGCGATTCCGACTGGCTCAGTGCGTCACGCCAGAAATCGATGACTGCCCGACTGTCGGTGGCATCCGAGCGCTGTTGCACCCACTTCTTCAGTATCGACACCGGCGTCGCCGCAATGGGCTTGTCCGCATACGCATCCAGCAACTGCTGGAAGAACTGGCGCTTGCTGACGCCATCGAACATGGAGTGGTGAGCCGCCACCACAGCGATGTTCAGCTGCCCGGTGAGCCGCACCAGAAAATGCCGCGTCAACGGCCCGCCCAACACTGTCCAGGTTGGCAACACCAGGATTTCCAGTGCCTGTTGCAATTCTTCGTCCGTCAACGCGCGGTCACGCCAGTCCAGCACTTCCAGCGACGCAACCGCGTGACGCTGGATCACCTGATAGAAAGGCTCCATCCAGGTGCGATTGCTTTCCACGATCTTCGCCCGCAGGAACGGATTGGCGTCAAAAACAGCCTGCAGCGCATGACGCCATTTATCCTCATCGACTGCAAACGGCAACGCCAGCCAGTCGCCAATGCTGTTCCGCAAGGTGTCGGGTTCGCGCACACTGTCCAGGCAGAAATCGCGCTGCATCGGTGCCAGCGGCAGCACAGCCTCGGCGTTATCGTCCAGCGCCAGCAGGCGACGCAGTTCCGCATCATTCACCAGCTGCAGGCTGTCGACGCACTGATCGACATCGCGGGTAGCGCTGTCCAGCACGCGGCTGAAATGTTCGATGAAAGTGCCAACGGTGGCGTGATTGAACAGATCGGTGTTGAATTCCAGCATGCCGCGGATATGATCGCCGTAGTCCGCCAGCATCAGGGTGAGATCCAGGCGGGCCGCCACCAGTTCCACCGGCATCGGCTCGATTTCCAGACCGCCCAGTACGGATTTCTGCGATGAACCTTCGGCTGAGGTAAACGACAGCGCCACCTGGTACACGGGCGCGAAACTCAGGTTACGCGGAATATTGAGATCGTCGACGATGGCTTCAAAGGGCACGTCCTGATGACTCTGCGCGCCGAGCACCTGCTCCTTCACCAACGCCACGAACTGGCCAAAGGACGGCTTGCCTTCCTGCCGCGTGCGAATCACCAGCGTATTGACGAAAAAGCCGATCAGACCTTCCACTTCCGGTCGCGTGCGGCCAGCCACCGGCATCCCCACGCAGACATCTTTCTGCCGCGCCCAGCGCGCCAGCACGATCTTGTACACTGCCAGCAGGATGACATAAGGCGTGGTGTCAAACTGCCGCGCGACTGCCTTGACCTGCGCGGTAAGGGCATCATCAAGGTGAACATCCAGCACCGCGCCATTGGACGTCTGCATCGGCGGACGCGCACGATCGAACGGCAACATCAACTGCTCAGGTGCACCGGCCAGCTGCGTGCGCCAGTAGCCCAGTTGCCGCTCCAGCACCTCGCCCTGCAACCAGTGTCGCTGCCACTGGGCAAAATCGCCGTATTGAATGTCCAGCGGCGGCAGGGGGGAATTCATGCCCATGCGTTCAGCCGCATACAGCGCCGCAATTTCCCGTACGAAAATGCCCATCGACCAGCCATCGGTAACGATGTGATGCATCACCACCAGCAGGCCGTAGCGGTTGTCGTCCAGCTTGTAAAGATGGGCACGCAGCAGCGGGCCCTGGTCCAGTTTGAATGGCGCGCGAATTTCCCGCTCGATACGGCGGCGGGCCTCCGCATCGCGTTCACCGACGCCCAGCGTGGTCAGATCGTCCACCGGCACGATAAAGCGTTCCACCGCCTGCACGATCTGCATGGGTTCATCATTGACCACGCGGAACACCGTGCGCAGGGCTTCATGCCGCTGCAGCAGTTTCAGAAATGCGTTTTCCAGTGCCGACTGATCCAGGATGCCCGTGAGAAAGAGCGGTGCCGGAATGTGGAAGGTGCTGTTGCCCGGCGTCAGCTGCTCGATGAACCAGAGCCGGTTTTGTGCGTGGGACAACGGCAGCGGCTTGCTGCGATCCACCACCGGTATGCGATCGCCGTCGCCGCCGCTGATGCGGGTGCCACTGATGAAATCGATGACATCCTGCTTGCAAGCCACCAGCGCATCTTTCAGCTCCGGTGTCAGTGCGCCTTTAGGCGCCTTGAATTTCAGCTGCCCGTCTTCCACCCACAACTTGATGCCGGCTGCACCGAGCCGGGAAATCAATTCAAATACTGTCATAGCGAACCTTCCTCGAACTCCTCATCCCCTGCCGCGAGTTCATCCGTCGCGGAACTGGTGGCGCTGACGGCGCTGAATATTTCGGCCAGCGCGGCCACCGTGGGTACTTCAAATAATGTGCGCAGGGGCAATTCCACTCCCAGCTGCTGTTTCAACCGCGTGGCAACCTTGGTCACCAGCAGCGAATGGCCGCCGAGTTCGAAGAAATCGTCATACACGCCGATCTGTTCCACACCCAGCACTTCGCGCCAGATGTTCACCAGGGTTTCTTCAATGGCGTTGCGCGGTGCCACGTAGGCATTCGACGCATAATCCTCTGGCGCCGGCGCCGGCAACGCGC
>JABLXQ010000080.1 GCA_013178375.1 Gammaproteobacteria bacterium | reverse complement strand
CAAGGCGGCGGAAGATCATTTCAACACGGCGCTGGGATTGCAGCCCGACGTGGCGGCGTTCCAACTGGGTCTGGCGCAGGTATATGAACTGCTGGGTGATCAGGCGCGCCAGCGTCAGGCACTGGAACGGGCACTGGCGCTGGACCCGTCCGACGACGACTGTCACGCCCAGCTGGGGGAATTTCATTTGCAGCGTGGCGACCTCGCACTCGCAGAAGCCTGTGCACGTGACGCGCTGGCGATCAATCCGGACTGCCACGGCGCCATCATTTTGATGGGCCATGTGCTGTTGCGCCGGGGCCAGATCTCCGAGGCCCGCGAGCACAGCCTGTGGGCACTGAGGCAAGACCCGTCCAGCGTGCGTGCGTTGCATCTGATGGCGCACATCAAGGCGCGCAGCAACCCGTTTCTGGGCCTGTGGTGGCGCTTCAACACGATGATGACGCGGCTGGGGGAAACCCGCCTGATTCTGGCAATGATCCTGATGTACGTGGTGTACCGGGTGGGCACCCAGGTGCTGAAGGATATGGATCTGGGCACGGCGGCGATGTGGCTATCCTTCGCCTGGCTCGCCTTCGTCATTTACACCTGGGTGGGGCCCGCCTTGTTCCAGCGTACGCTGGCGAAGGAACTGGCGGGGTTCAAACTGCGCGGGGATTTCTGACGCGGTCGCCGGCAACCGGCTATTCGAACCGGCGCGACCAGATGTGGTTGGTCGAGCCCTCAAGCTGCTGCCACACCGCCACGCCATCGCCATTGG
The DNA here is from genome assembly GCA_013178375.1 of Gammaproteobacteria bacterium. Lineage (GTDB taxonomy): Bacteria > Pseudomonadota > Gammaproteobacteria > Pseudomonadales > Ketobacteraceae > Ch67. Next base: position 9,331 of record JABLXQ010000080.1, on the reverse strand, counting down.
AAGCGACGGCAACCTGCGGTGCGGCTGCGCCGCCTGCACCGGTTTCCAGCAACTCCGCCGTGCGCCAGCCACTGCCCGCAACGTAGCGGTTGGACCAGATGTGATACTGGCTGCCATCGTATTGCTGCCACACCACCAGCACATTGCCGCTGGCATCCATCGCCAGCTGTGGTCGAAGAACACCGCCGGTGTCATCGTTTTCGATCAACTGAGCCGGGCCCCAGCCCGAGCCCACCGCGTATCGCCGCGCCCACAAGCTGTAGTTGCTTCCGCTACCCTGCAGCCAGACCACCATGGCATTGCCGGCAGCGTCCATTTCAATGTGGGGAACGTAGGCATTTTGACTATCCTGGTTTTCCAGCAGTTCCGGCGTACTCCAACCCGCCACTGTGTCATAACGGCTGTACCAAAGACTGTACAGATTGCTTTCCCTGACACCCCACACCGCCATGGCATTGCCCGCGGCGTCGGTGGCCACATCGTGGGTGTAGGCAAAACCGGTGGTATTCGACACCTGCTCAGCAACGCCCCAGCCCACGCCGGCGGTATAGCGGTTGGACCACATGGTGCTGGTCAGACCGGGATCGAGCTGCTGCCAGAACGCCACGGCGTTGCCGTCTGCCGTCATCGCCAGTTCCGGGTAATAGCCTGACTGGGCGGTGTAGGTTTGAATGAACTCGGTGCCGGCCCAGCCGGTTCCCGGGGTGAAACGGTTGGACCAGACGTAGTAATGCGAGCCGTCGTACTGGAACCAGACGACCAGTGCATTGCCGTCGGCGTCAAAGGCGACCTTGGGTGTGGTGGCATCGCCTCTGTCGTCAAATTCCAGCAGGGTCGCCGCGCCCCAGCCCACGCCTGCGGTGTAGTACGCCGCCATGATGTTGGCCTTGCTGGCGGCGCCCAGTTCCCACCAGGCCACCATAGCATTGCCGTTGGCATCGATCGCGATGTCCGCCTGATCGACGTTGCCATAGTCCAGGTTTTCCAGCAGCTGCGGAGTGCCCCAGCCGGTATCCGGTTCATAACGGTTGGCCCACAGGTTGTAACGGCCGCCGTCCATTTGCTTCCACACCGCGATGGCATTGCCGTTGGCGTCCACCGCCACTTTCGGCTGGCTGGCGTCATTGCCCTGGTTTTCCACCAGCGATACCGTGCCCCAGGTACCCGAGTCTGGCGGCGGTGGCGGTGGTGGCGGCGGGTTAGTGCCACGGTTGGTGCTGCCGCCGCCACTGCCGCCGCTGTCGCAGGCAATCAGCAGCGCGCAGCAGGCAATAGTGCAGGCAAGACGTGAGAAAGAAATTGAAAGTGACATGGCAGATCCCCCCGAATCGTGCTCCATGGACCGGAGCATAATCGTTCTCAGGGGGACTGGTTGGAGAATATACAGTCTGCTTGATGCAGCTCAATCATTGGGCGGGAAAGCGGGGGATATGGGTGCCGATTCGGGCTTAAAGCACCGCATCCAGTTCCTTCTCAACTGCCACCAGATCCGGAATCACGGCACGCTCGCCGCTGACCTGCACGTGCATGGCGTAGGATTTTTCCTCGGTGGCATCCTGTTCGTTGCCGATTTCATCCGGGAACACCCGCACCAGACGCGGAATGCCCTGGGCCGACAGCGCATAGAACGGGCGTTGGGTTTGCCCCACGCCGTTCAGCACCGCCAGACGGTTGCCCTGGTAGGCGTCCTCCAGATCGGGGTCGTTCATCAGTTCCAGCGAAATCACCGGCACCTTGATGCCGCGCCACTCCACCTCACCCAGTACCCAGTGCGGTTTGCCTTCCAGGCGTTCGGGTTCCTGCCAGGGCACGATCTCGGCCACCGCCACGTTGGGCAGCAGCAGGGGGCGCCCTACCATGGGGATGAGCAGGCTGGCGATCTGTTCGGGCAGGTGGTTGGCCATGGTCGTGTCCTATGTGAAAACGGTTCAGATATTCAGTATATCGACGAAATGCTCCGCCGCATGGCGGGTGAACTGTTGCGCCAGTTGCACCGGCGAGCCGCTGAAGCTGACGCAGCCGGTGGCGCGGGCGGAATCGGGCATGCTGCTGTTGGCGCAGGTGGCGGCGGTTTGCGCCCACACCGGGATATTCATGTCTTTCAGTTTCACCGCGGCCACTGCGCCGTCGCTGCCCATGCCGCTGAACAGGATGGTGCCGGTCTGCTGGCCGAGGTTGTCTGCCATCAGGCTCATCACCTGATCGATGGACGGCGCATACGGGCCTTCCCAGGGTTCGTCGAACAGCATCACCTCGGCGTTGCGGTTCAGGCACATCACCTGCTCGAGGGGCGCGATCATGATCTGGCCGTGGCTGAGGCGATTGCCCAGGTCCGGTTTTACGAAACTGAAGGCGCTGTTCTTGCCCCACACTTTGGTGAGGGTGTCTTCAAAACCGGCGTCGATGTGCTGGGCGATCAGGAATGCAATGGGCAGACCGGCCGGCAGCGCATCAAGAAATTCCTTCACCGCGTTGGGACCGCCGAGGGACGCGCCGAGCACCCAGATATACGACGCCGCTTCCCCCGCATGTTGCTTGCCTTGCAGTTGCGGTGGCAGCGGCAGGGGTTCGGCTTTGGGCGCAATCACGGTGGACAGATCCAGCGGCGGTCGCACCGGCTCGCCGACGATCTCCTGCAGCTTGTCGAAAATCTTTTTTTCCCAGCGCTGGAATTGCAGGCTGTTCAGGCTGGGGGCATGGCCTTCCCCCAGCAGGATGGGCACCTTGGCGGCTTCGAACAGGTGGACGATGAAGTCTGACCATTTGTCCTCGTCCTCGATATCCACCAGCCAGACATCGGTTTTGCTGTCGCTGATGATGTGGTCGTCCACCTTGTCTGGCGGCAATGTCAGTGCGACACCGTAGCCTGCCGCCTCGATGGCTTTGCAGACGGCATGCCGCTGCAACGTTGAATCCGCAATCACCCCCACCTGGGGGTTTTGCTTCTGACCCACACTACCTGCCCTGCCTGATCAGCTCTTCGATGTTCTGCAGCAACTGGGTTTCCTGATAGGGCTTGCCCATGTACCGGTTGACGCCGATGCTGAGCGCGCGGTCGCGGTGCTTCTCGCCGGTACGCGAGGTGATCATGATGATCGGCGTATTTTTCAGGCGCTCGTCGTGACGTACCAGGGTGGCCACTTCGAAACCGTCCATGCGCGGCATTTCGATGTCCAGCAGCATCACGTCGGGTTTGCATTCCTGCAGCTGGGTGATGGCGTCGACACCATCCTTCGCGGTCAGGACGTCGTAGCCGTTGCGTTCCAGCAGGCGGCTGGTAACTTTGCGCACGGTTACCGAATCGTCCACCACCATCACCAGCGGTGTGGCGTTCACCGGTTCCAGCACCGGCATCAATTTCGCGGCGGCGGCGATGGCAGCTTCCTGCCGGCTGAACTGGGCCTGCTCGGCACGGATCACCGCACCCAGATCCAGGATGATAACCACGCTACCGTCACCGAGAATGGTGGCACCGGAAATACCGCTCACCGCCGCCAGCTGCGGGCCGACGGATTTAACGACGATTTCACGGGACCCCACCAGCGAGTCCACCTGCAGTGCCACCGCGTGTTCACCACCGCGCACCAGCAGCACCGGCAGTGGCCGCGAGTGGCCAACCAGGTTCGGCATCGGGATGTTGTGCACATAGCGGCCCAGGTAACGCATGCTGTAGGACTGGCCGGCATATTCGAACTTGGGCGCATCCGGCGAGTAGTAGGCTTCCAGTTCATACGGGCTGACCCGCACGATACCTTCGATGTTGTTGAGCGGAATCGCGTACAGGTCCTCGCCCACCCGCACCATCAGTGCGCGGTTCACCGACACGGTGAACGGCAGGCGGATGGTGAACTGGGAACCGGCGCCCGGCGCGGAGTGGATTTTCACGTTACCACCCAGCTGCTTGATCTCGCTGTGCACCACGTCCATGCCCACGCCACGGCCGGAGATCTGCGTCACCTTCTCGGCGGTGGAGAAGCCGGGCTTGAAGATGAACTGCATGATTTCCTTGTCGGACAGCGGTGCGTCGGCCTTCATCAGATTGCGTTCGATGGCGCGCTGTTTCACTTTGTCCAGTGCGATGCCCTTGCCGTCGTCGGTCAGGCGCAGCACCACTTCGCCGCCTTCGCGGGCCAGGTGGATGGTGATGCGGCCCTGTTCTTTCTTGCCCTTGGCGATGCGTTCTTCCGGCATTTCCAGACCGTGGTCCACCGCATTGCGCAGCATGTGTTCCAGCGGCGGCACCATCCGTTCCAGAACGGTTCTGTCCATTTCACCTTCGGCGCCGACGATTTCCAGATCCGCTTTCTTGCCCAGTTCCTGCGCCACCTGACGCACGATGCGGCGCAGACGCGGCACCATGCGGCTGAAGGGCACCATGCGCGAACGCATCAGCCCTTCCTGCAGTTCGGTGTTGATACGGCCCTGCTGGATCAGCAGCGTTTCCGCATCGCGGGCGCGGTTCACCAGCGAGTCCCGCAAGTCGGTCATGTCGGACACGGTCTCGCCCAGCGAACGGGACAGCTGGTTGAGGGTGGAATAGCGGTCCATTTCCAGTGGATCGAATTCCTCGTACTCGGTGCCTTCGGTGGCGGCCTGCTGGTAGCGGTGCAGAACCTGCGCTTCGGTTTCCATATCAAGCCGGCGCAGCAGTTCGCGGGCGCGGTCGATGGTCTGGCTGATTTCGCCGATGACCGTGCTGAAATCCGTCATCTCCTGCTCGATCCGGCCGCGGATGATGGAGGTTTCCCCCGCCAGGTTGACCAGGTTTTCCAGCAGGTCGGCGGGTACCTTCACGCTTTCATCGTTGCGGCGCTTGGGTTCGTCCAGGTGGAAGGCGGACGCGGGCAGCATATCCGGCGTTTCAAAGTCAGGCAGCGGCTGCGCGACGATGGGCACCACGTTGTCGGGAATGGCGGGTTGTTCGGCCGCCGGCTCCAGCTGTGCAGCCTGTGCCGCCAGTTCCGGCGTTTCGGGTTCCGGCTGTGGCACTGCCGACACTTCGGCGGCGGTGATCAGTCCGCCGCCGTGCTTGCGCAGGTGATCCATCTGCACGAACAGCTTGTCGTGTTCGGCCTGGACGCGCGCGAAGTAGGCGTCGTTCTGCGGCACCCGGTCCACTTCGGACTGGACTAGGAAGCTTTCGAAATGGTGGCTGAGATCGCCGATGTGCATCATGCCCGCCAGACGGGCGCCGCCCTTGAGGGTGTGCAGCAGGCGTTTCATTTCCTCCAGGTAGGCCGGGTTGTCGCGGTCTGCCAGCCAGGCGTTGATGGTGTTGTCGATGCCTTCGGTGAGTTCCCCGGCTTCTTCCAGGAAGATCTCCAGGATCTCGGTGTCGATACCTTCGCCGGACAGGGCCTGCAGGGCGTGGGAGTCCTCCTCCGGCTCCGCCTCGTTGGCGGCGATGGCGTAGGTGGCCTGCGCTTCTGCGTGGTCTTCCGGTGCCACGTGCTCGGGCTCGGCGCCCAGTCGGCCGTGAACGAAATCGTCGATCTTGCCGATCAGGTCGGGAGCGGGGGCCGGGGCCAGTCCTTTCTGCACTTTTTCCAGCATCACCGCCAGGCGGTCATGGCACTGGTTGAGCAGGTCGAACAGGGCAGGCACGGCAGTGAAACGACGCTCGCACAGGCCTTCGTACAGGTTCTCCAGGTGGTGCGACAGATCGCCGATCTCGCGCATGTCGGACATGCGGGCGCCACCCTTCAGGGTGTGCAGGTCACGCTGTAGCGCGGCCACGACTGCCAGATCGTCGGGATTTTCCATCCAGCTTTGCAGCTGGTTGGCGGTGGATTCCATGATGTCGCCGGCTTCTTCCAGGAAGATTTCCACCAGTTCCGGATCGAAATCGCTGGCGGGGCCGGCGCTGGCCAGGGCGGGGGAGATTTCTTCCTCCAGCTGATCCAGTTCCTCGGCTTCTTCCAGTGGAGCGGCGTCCTCGGTGTTGTCGAGCACGAATTCCTCAGCTTCGAACGCGGGCAGGCTGTCCAGCACCGGCTCTTCGAAGGTGGGTTCCGCGAAGGTGGGTTCTTCGAACTTGAATTCTTCCAGCACGGGTTCTTCGAACAGGTGCGCCGGGGTTTCTTCCTCCAGCCGGAATGCCATCTCTTCTTCGGCAGCAGACGGGGCTGTTTCTGCTGCGGCGCTGACGGGTTCGGGTTGCGCTTCGGCTTCCGGTTCAAACTGGAACAGTGGCACTTCTTCCGCGACCGGTTCGCCCAGTTCGATATCTTCGGCTGGCTCGATCGCTTCGAACAGGAGTTCGGCTTCAGCCGCGGGCGCCTGCTCCACGTGCAACTGGGCAGCCTGCTCGATCTGTTCGCTCACCTGGGGCGCCTGGTCCATCAGTGCCTGCAGTTCCGACACGATGGCGTCCGCCGGGGCGATGGGCTGGCCGGCAGCGATGTAATCCATCATGTTGACCAGTTCTTCGTGGGCCTTGTGGGCGGTGCGGAAGAAATGGGAATCCGGGGTGATCATGCCGCTGGCGGCGGCGTTGTAGAGTTCTTCCAGCGTCATGCACAGCACGACCACTTCCGACAGCTGGGCCGCGCTGGCGCCACGGGCCAGGATGCGCAGTTCCTGGCGCAGGTTGTCGAGCTGGGTGCCGGGGATGGGATTTTCCTCCCAGTGCCGCAGCACGTCGCCGGCGTCCACGATCAGGTCCATGCCTTCTGCCAGGAACAACGACACCAGCGCCGGATCGGGCCGGCCCAGTTTCGCCGCTTGCGCTTCGCGGGCGTGCTTGAGTTTTTCCTCGCGCATCTGGTCGATGCATTGCAGCACGATCTCGCTGCCGTGCAGCGGCTGCGACGGATGGGATTTCAGATCCACCAGGCCCTGTTCGATCAGGCGCACCACATCATCCAGCAGCAGCTTGATGCGTTCGTCGGCGGGCACACCCTGCAGGTGGCATTCCTTGATGAAGCGCTCGATGGGGGTGGCCAGCTCGGCGATGGGCTTGATGCCGGCCATGTGAGCGCTGCCTTTCAGCGTGTGCAGGGCGCGCAGCAGGGTTTCGGTGAGTGGCTCGCGCTCGCCGGCAATCGCCAGGAATTCCTTGATGGTCTGCAGGTGCGCGGCAGCTTCCTGGCTGAAGATGTCCACCAGCACTGGATCGATTTCAATGCCAGTGGAGGCCGACTCTGCCTCTATGGCGGCGGGGATTTCCTCGACCAGTGTAATTTCTTCTACCAGCGGCGGTTCCACCAGGGGCGGCTCCACCAGAGAAAAGTCGTCGGCGCTGTCTGCCAGAACGAATTCTTCTGTGGCCGCTTCCGGTGTCCGTGCAGCGGTGTCTTCCACCTGTTCTTCCACGAACCCGAGATCGCTCCAGTCCGCAGCGGTTTCCGCTTCCAGGATCGGCAATTCGGTTTCCGGCTCCATCAGGTCGAATTCCAGGCCGGATTCTTCCGCCATTTCCGCTGTCGGCTCGGCGTGCTCGCGGTCTTCCAGGCCGGCAAATTCGTCTGCCAGTTCAAATTCGGTTTCTTCAGAAACAGGATGTTCGAAAGCTGGCTCTGCTTCGGCAGCAGGTTGTTCCAGCGCGAAACCCCACTCTTCGGCGGCGGCTTCGATTTCGGCTGCTTCCTGTGCCGGCTCCGCAGCGGCCAGTGTGATTTCTTCCGGCGCTTCCTCTGCAACTGCTGCAGCGGTTGGTGAGACAGGAATCGGTGCGGCAGCGGCCAGGCTGAGATCGGCGGGAATCGGTGGCGGGGTCTGGCCCTTGGCCAGGGCGTCGGCCACGGCAGCCAGCGCATCCACATTGATGGTGTGTTTGGTGCGGGCTTCGAAGGATTTCACCAGCGACGGCACCACGCCGGTGACAGTCTCAACGATACGGATAACGCTACCGCTGGCGTGAATACTGCGGTCCAGCACGCGGTTGAGCATGTTCTCCACCGACCAGGCCAGTTCGCCGATGACTTTTGCTCCCACCATGCGGCCGCTGCCTTTCAGCGTGTGGTAGGCGCGGCGCAGTTCCTTGAGAGCGGCCTCGTTTTCGGTATCGGCGGCCCACTGGGGCAGGTTTTCGTTGATGGTTTCCAGTACTTCGCCGGCTTCTTCGATGAAGATCTCGATCACTTCATCGTCGATCAGATCGTTTTCCTCTTCTTCCAGCGGTTCCGGCGCGGCGGCCTGGATCACTGGTGTGGCAGGTGTCGGTGCGGGTGTGGGCTCCGCTTCCAGTTCCGCCAGTTCTTCCGCGCTGAAGGTAATGAATTCCTCGTCTTCGCCGGGCACCAGGGTCAGTTCGGCTTCGATGGCCGTTTCGTCTTCGTCCTGGTCGACATCGGCGGCAGCGGCAGCAAATGGCTCCGCCACCACAGGTACCGGCGGTTCCGGTATTGGCGATTTCGCCGGCTTGCCCAGGGTCGGTGCCATTTGCTCGGCGGAGACGCGCGCGGCGGGGTAACCGAGGGCTGCCACGGCATCTTCGGCAATGGCCAGAATGTCTTCGTCGCCGGGGAAACGGTCACCCAGGCGCTCCAGGTAGTATTCGATGCTGGTGATGGCGTCGGCCAGCGTATCCAGTTCGCGCCAGGTAGGCTTGACGCGTTTTTCAATCAGTTGCTCGCGGATGAAATCAATGCAGCTCTGCAGCAGCGCACCCGGGTAGGCCAGCGGAATCATCAGCAGGCCACCGCGCACGCTGTGCAGGATGTCGGGTACGAGATCCAGCGCCGCCGGGTTGAAGCCGGTGGCATGGTATTCGGAAATCGCGTCCTTGGCGTTTTCCAGGCCGGCGCGGGATTCCTCGATCACGGCGGCGCGGGCTTTGACAACATGTTCCGGTGACACATGGCCGGGTTCGCTGCTTGCCGCTGCGACGCCGCTGTTGCGGCCGGCATCGTCGGCCATGCCTTGCAGGGTGGCTTCCACGTACAGCAGCGCGCCAGCCACATCCATCAGAACGGTGTCCGCTGGCATGGTGCTGGTGGACGTGATGCGGCCCACCACATCGATCTGCTCCATGATCACCCGGCGCGGATTGCCGATGCCCAGCACCGCCAGGGTGTCGGCCACCTGCTTCAGCACGGGAATGACCGGCTTCAGATCGGCGGTGGCGGAATTCTGCCCGCGCATGAACAGGTCCAGGGTATCTTTCACTGTGCCCAGTTCGTCCAGCAGCGCGCGCACCACTGAACTGATGGCGGAACGGTCCGGTCCTGCCATGCGGCGGCGTTCCAGGTCGAGCATTTCTTCCGAGGGCAGTGCCGAATCCATCTTGAAGGCTTCCTTCACCTTGCGGATGCGCGGTGCCTCACCCTTGCAGCGGGCGACGTAAAACAGCAGGTTTTTCAGCAGGTCGGTGGGCACTGCTTCATTGAGA
>JABLXQ010000008.1 GCA_013178375.1 Gammaproteobacteria bacterium | reverse complement strand
CTGTTCCGTCTGTTCGATCCGGAAAACCGTGCCGGCCGTGCCCTGCTGGCGCGCAAGGTGGATTTACCGACGCTGATGATCAGCGGTGGCCGTGACGGCTGCCTGGATACCCGGCTGTTTGATGAGGGGCTGGTGGAAGCGGATTTTGCCGGCGGCGTGGAGTTGTACCGGTTGATGGGCGCCGGTCACTTCTGCCATCTGGAAAAGCCTGAGCTGGTCAACCGGAAGTTGCTGACTTTCCTGCGGGCACATACGGCGGGGCCGGTCCGGCAGGCGGGTGAATTGGCCAGTCAGTTGGGATAGAATGCGGGCGCTTTTAAGCCCAAGTCAGTAGAGAGAGGTGCCTGCCATGTCCGTCATTCGCCAGGACGATTTCATTCAGAGTATTGCCGACAGCCTGCAATACATTTCCTATTACCACCCGCTGGATTTCATTAAGGCTATTAATGAAGCCTACGAAAAGGAAGAATCCATCGCCGCCAAGGATGCGATGGCCCAGATCCTGATCAATTCCCGCATGTGCGCGGAAGGTCACCGTCCTATCTGCCAGGACACCGGCATCGTCACCGTATTTTTGAAAGTGGGCATGAATGTGCAGTGGGACGCGAAGATGAGCGTCACCGACATGGTCAACGAAGGCGTGCGTCGCGCCTACAACAATCCGGACAACGTGCTGCGCGCGTCGATTCTGTCCGACCCCGCCGGTGCCCGCAAAAACACCAAGGACAACACACCTGCCGTCATCCATTACGAAATCGTCGAAGGCGACACCGTTGACGTGCAGATCGCGGCCAAAGGCGGCGGTTCCGAAAACAAATCCAAGATGGCCATGCTCAATCCCAGCGACAGCATCGTCGACTGGGTGCTGAAAACCGTTCCCACCATGGGTGCCGGCTGGTGTCCTCCGGGCATGCTGGGCATCGGCATCGGCGGCACGGCGGAAAAAGCCATGCTGCTGGCAAAAGAGTCGCTGATGGAGCCGGTGGACATTCACGAACTGAAAGCGCGCGGCCCGCAAAACCGTATCGAGGAACTGCGGCTGGAGCTGTTCGAGAAAGTGAACGCGCTGGGTATCGGCGCGCAAGGTCTAGGCGGCCTGACCACCGTGGTGGACGTGAAAATCCTGGATTACCCGACCCACGCCGCATCGCTGCCCGTTGCGATGATTCCCAACTGCGCTGCCACCCGCCACGTGCATTTCACCTTGGACGGCAGCGGTGTAGCGGAACTGGAAGTGCCAAAACTGGAAGACTGGCCGCAGATCGCCATGACCGGCGGCAACAAGGCCAAGCGCGTGAACCTGGATACGGTTACCGCAGAAGAAGTGCAGAGCTGGCAACCGGGTGACACGCTGCTGCTGTCCGGCACGCTGCTGACCGGTCGCGATGCTGCGCACAAGCGCATGGTGGACATGCTGAACAAGGGCGAAACCCTGCCGGTGGATTTCAAGGGCAAGTTCATTTATTACGTGGGACCGGTTGATCCGGTGCGCGACGAAGTGGTCGGCCCCGCCGGCCCCACCACCGCCACCCGCATGGACAAGTTCACCGAAACCATGCTGGCCAAGACCGGTCTGCTGGGCATGGTGGGCAAATCCGAGCGCGGCCCTGAAGCCATTACCGCCATCAAGAAGCACAAAGCCGTGTACCTGATGGCCGTGGGCGGTGCTGCCTATCTGGTGTCCAAGGCCATTCGCAAGTCCCGTGTCGTGGCCTTTGCTGACCTGGGCATGGAAGCCATCCATGAATTCGTGGTGGAAGACATGCCGGTCACCGTGGCAGTGGATACCCAGGGGGTGTCGGTGCACGACACCGCGCCCAAAATCTGGCAGGCCAAGATTGGCAAGATTCCGCTCAAAACTGCCTGACCTGTCCGTCACTCCCGCCCATCGCCAAGCCCGCATCCAGTGCGGGCTTTTTGTTAGCGCTTTTCAGCCACTTGGCTATGCTTCCAATAATGCTAAACGACTTGGTTTAGCCGGAATCCCGCCGTTGCGGGTTTCCATAAGGGTCTATACTGAAACTTAAACAATGTTCAGTCGGGTGTTCGCGAAGGGAGCTTCATGTCCATACCCTTGTTGATTTGCGATGATTCCGCCATGGCGCGCAAACAGGTCAAACGTTCCCTGCCGGAAGGCTGGGATGTTGACGTGACTATGGCTTCCAACGGAATCGAGGGATTGGAAGCCATCCGTGCCGGGCGAGGTGAAATGGTGTTTCTGGACCTCACGATGCCGGAACTGGATGGTTACGGTGTCCTGGAATCCATGAAAAACGAAGGTCACAAGTCGATTGTGATTGTGATCTCTGCCGACATCCAGCCGGAAGCCCGCGAGCGAGTCATGAAGCTGGGCGCGCTGGATTTCATCAAGAAACCTGTGGACGGCAAAAAGCTGCAGGATGTGCTGAAGAAGTACGGACTGATATGAAAGAATCGCTAGCGCTATCGGAAGATCAGCGGGATTGTCTGCAGGAAGTGGTCAATGTCGCCATGGGGCAGGCGGGGGATTCGCTGGCCCGGTTTCTGGAAGTCTTCATCAATTTGTCGGTGCCCCGCATCCGGCTGGTGGCGCGGGATGAACTCAACCGCGAACTGGAAGCCATGGTGGGCGGGCCCGATACGCGGGTATCCGGCGTCACCCAGGGTTTCTATCAGATGGACAATGGTCGCGGCATTCGCGGCGAGGCCATCGTGGTGTTCACCGACAGCTCGTTCAAGGAACTGGCAGACCTGCTGGCCTATGACGGCGAGCTGGGCGTCGAAGCGGAAAAAGAATTGCTGCTGGATGTGACCAATATCCTGAACGGTGCCTGTCTGAACGGGATCGGCGTGCAGATGGAGGCGGAGTTAGGCTTCTCCCCGCCGACGATTCTGGGCCAGCATGTGAAAATTTCCGGCCTGCTGGAAAACCAGAAAGTGAACTGGGATCACGCGCTGCTGGTGGAAATTTCCTACACCCTCGAAGATCGCTCCTTCAGCTGCACCATGTTTCTGCTGATGCCGGGCGAATCCATCCTGGTCGTCAAGGCGGCGCTGGATCGCCTGCTGGAAGAACTCTGAGTGAGCGAATTCGCCCCTTCCCCCGGGTTACTGGAATTCATTGTCGATCGTATCAATGTTGGCGTGTTCATCGTCAATCAGGATCTTGAAGTCAAACTCTGGAACAAATTCATGGCCGCCAACAGCGGCGTCAACGAGCAGCAGGTGGTGGGAAAAAAGCTGTTCGACTGTTTCCCCGATCTGCCTCAGCGCTGGTTCGCCAAGAAAGTCAGCAGCGTGTTCATGCTGAAGAATTTCGCTTTTACCTCCTGGGAGCAGCGCCCCTACCTGTTTCCGTTTCGTCACAATCGCCCGGTCACCGGTGGCATGGAATTCATGTGTCAGGATCTGACGCTGATGCCGATCAAGGATGAAGCTGGCGAGGTGGAGAATGTCTGTATCATCCTGTTCGACGTGACTGACACCGCGATTTATCGCTCCATGCACCAGGCGGCTATGAAAAAGCTGGAGATGGTGAGCCGGGTGGATGGCCTCACCCAGTTGTTCAACCGCAGTCACTGGCAATCGCGATTGGTGGAAGAATTCAGCCGGGCAGGGCGTTACCAGTCGCCGCTCACGCTGATCATGTTCGACCTGGACCATTTCAAATCCGTCAACGACACCCATGGCCACCTGGGCGGCGATGCCGTGCTGGTGCAGGTGGCTTCCCTGATCAAAAGTGCGTTGCGGGATTCCGACATTGCCGGCCGTTACGGCGGCGAGGAATTTGGCATTCTTCTCACCAGCACACCACTGGACGGTGCCAGGGTGGTGGCGGAGCGACTGCGCGCTTCCATCGAATCGTCGCCGGTGCCGTTTGAAAAAGCCCAGATTCCCGTCACCGCCAGCCTGGGCATCGCGCAATTCAATCCCACCATTCACGATCCGGAAGAACTGATCGCCCATGCCGACGCGGCGTTGTATGAGGCGAAAGCAAAAGGCCGTAACCGGGTGGTGGTGTTCGAGGAGTTGGTGAAGACCTGAAAACGTTTCAGGCTTTCACATACCAGTACCGTTCCCAGGCATTGAATACCTTTTCCGGATACCAGAGTTTGCCCCGGCTGCCGTTGTAGCGGGCGAGGGCATGCATCAGGTTGCCGTCCTCGCGGGTGAGGTAGGCGCTGAGAATGGCGCAGCCGTAGCGGATGTTGGTGGCGACGTCGATCAGGTTGTCGTCCGGCGCACCGATTTCATTGCGCCAGAACGGCATCACCTGCATCAGCCCCTGGGCACCCACGCTGGAGATGGCGAAGCGGTCGAACAGGCTTTCCACATGCATCACCGACAGCACCAGTTCTGGCTTCAGGTTGAAGCGGCGGGCCTGCTCGTGGGCCAGACGCAGGATGTGCAGGCGCTCGTCCGGATCTTTCACGAAGCGGGCCAGCCGGCCGGACATGTCCACCAGCCAGACTTCGGCGTCGAAGCGGTCCTTGAAGCTGTTGGCGCGGTCGATGGTGTCTTTCAGCAGAACGCGCATGCTGTCATCCGGGTGCTCGGTGGTCGCCGCCCACGCCGGGGCGGGGGCGACCAGGCTGCATCCCAGATACGACAAGAACAGGCGGCGGCTAGACGTTTTCATACTCCGTCATTTTAGACCGGCATCAGGCGTCGCGCAGCTTGCCCAGCAGGAACGCGATCACGGAATCGGCCGGAATTTCCAGCTTTTCCCCGCTGCGGCGGTGCTTGTATTCATAGGCTTTTTTCTCGATGCCACTGTCGCTGATAACGATGCGGTGGGGAATGCCGATCAGTTCGATATCGGAAAACTTCACGCCAGGCCGTTCCTTGCGATCGTCATAGAAGACCTCGATACCGGCCGCAGTCAGTTCCCGGTACAGGTGATCGGCGGCTTCCTGCACGGCAGGGGACTTGTGGTTGTTGAGCGGCGCAATCGCCACCTGGAACGGCGCCAGGGCGTCAGGCCAGCGGATGCCGAATTCGTCATGATTCTGCTCGATGGCGGCAGCCACCACGCGGGTTACGCCAATGCCGTAGCAACCCATGGGCACGATGTGGTTCTTGCCGTTTTCGTCCAGCACCGTAGCTTTAAGTGCGGTGCTGTATTTCACGCCCAGCTGAAAAATGTGGCCCACTTCGATGCCGCGTTTGATCACCAGGGTGCCCTGGCCGTCGGGGCTGGGATCGCCTTCCGCCACGTTGCGGATGTCGGCCACTTCGGCGATGGTGCAGTCGCGGTCCCAGTTGACGCCGGTCAGGTGGAAGCCGTCCTGGTTGGCGCCGCAGACGAAGTCCGCCATGTTCACCACGCTGCGGTCCGCGATCACCGGAATGGTGAGGCCGATGGGACCGATGGAGCCGGGTTTGCAGCCGACCACCGCTTCCACTTCCGCATCGCTGGCAAACTGCAGCGGTGAGGCTACCAGGGGGTGCTTCTCCGCTTTGATCTCGTTCAGTTCCTTGTCGCCGCGCAGCAGCAGTGCCACCAGCTTCACTGCTTTTTCGTCTTTCTCGCGGCGGCCGTGCACGATCAGGGTTTTCACGATCTGGTCCGCGCGAACTTTCAGGAATGCTGCGACTTCTTCTATGCTGTGCTGGTCCGGCGTGGCCACCTGCAGTTTCTGCTGGGCGGGGGCAGGGCGCTGCTCGCCGATCACCAGCGCTTCGGCCATCTCGATATTCGCGGCGTAATTGCTGCTGTCGCTGAAGGCGATGTCATCTTCGCCAGATTGAGCCAGTACGTGGAATTCGTGGGAGCTGTTGCCGCCGATGCTGCCGGTGTCTGCCAATACAGCGCGGAAATCCAGGCCCAGGCGGGTGAAGATGCGGGTATAGGCGTCGTACATGGCCTCGTAGGTTTTTTGCAGCGACGCTGCGTCCATGTGGAAGGAGTAGGCGTCCTTCATGATGAATTCGCGCGAACGCATCACGCCGAAACGGGGGCGGATCTCGTCGCGGAATTTGGTCTGGATCTGATAGAAATTGCAGGGCAGCTGTTTGTAGCTCTGGATGTTGCTGCGCACCATGTCGGTGATGACTTCCTCGTGGGTGGGGCCGAGTACGAAGTCGCGATCGTGGCGGTCCTTGAAGCGCAGCAGTTCCGGACCATAGGCATTGAAACGGCCGGATTCCTCCCACAATTCCGCCGGCTGCACCACTGGCATCAGCACTTCCTGGGCGCCGGCGCGGTTCATTTCCTCGCGCACCACCTGTTCCACCTTGCGCAGCACCCGCAGGCCTGTCGGCAGCCAGGTATAAAGGCCGGTCGCCAGCTTGCGGATCATGCCCGCCCGCAGCATCAACTGGTGACTGATGACTTCCGCGTCAGACGGTGTTTCGCGCAGGGTGGCTAGCAGGAACTCGGTGGCTTTCATGGAAATGGTCAACCTCGGTGAGAGCGTGGGCAGGGGATGCCGGAAAATTTGCCCGATTTTACGGGCTATCGTGGCGCTTCACAATCAAGCGGCGGGCGCCCCGGCGAAATCAGGGTGGGCCAATGGCGCCGGTCATGCTATTTATAAAGGCATGCGATTTATGAAAGACGGGTTGGGAAACCAGTCAGGAGTGCGATGGGATGACCACACAGAAGTTGCAGGGTGCCGCGCCTGCGGGCAATGTCGACGGTGAAATGCTCAGTGTCATTTCCGGGGATGGTGTATTGAACCGGCTCACGCTGTATCGGGCCGCGCAGGATCGCGCGGTGCTGCTGTGCATGCCGGCGATGGGGGTGCGGGCGTCGTTCTACCGGCCGCTGGCGGTGCAGCTGGCGCTGGCGGGCTGGCATGTGGTGACGGCGGATCTGCGGGGTGTCGGTGAGAGCGGCGTGCGGGTAAAACAGGGCGCCCGGTTTGGTTACCGCGAGATGCTGGAACAGGACTGGCCCGCCAATCTTGCCGTGGTGCGCGAACAGTTTCCTGGTCTGCCGGTGTTTCTGCTGGGTCATTCCCTGGGCGGGCAGCTCAATGCGCTATTTGCGGCGCAGCATCCGCAGGCGGTGGCGGGGTTGATTTTTTCCGCCTGCGGCTCAGTGTATTTTCGCGGCTGGTCGTTTCCGGCGTCGCTGAAAATCCTGGGCCAGTCGCAGTTGCTGCGTGGCATCACGGAAGTGGTGGGTTATCTGCCCGGGGACAAGGTGGGCTTTGGCGGTATCGAGGCAAAAGGGCTGATTCGCGATTGGGCCAATGTGGCGCTGACCGGGCGTTATCGTCCGGCGGGGTCGGATTTCGATTACGAGGCGGCGCTGGGAAAACTGGAATTGCCGGTGTTGGCACTGTCCTACACTGATGATGTCTTTGCGCCGGTCAGTGCCACCCGCTGGCTGTTGGCGAAAATGCCCCAGGCACAGGTGACACATCTGGAGTTGAGTCCGTCAGATCTGGGCGTGAGCGCTGTTGGTCATAACGGCTGGGTCAAAAACAATGGCAGGGTTGTGCAACAGATCGCGGATTGGCTGGGGCAGCTGACGGACGTGCAATAAGCACCGTGCAGTCAGCGCCAATAAAAACGGGGGCCGAAGCCCCCGTTTTCACATTGCCAGAGTGAATGGCAATTAGCTGTTGACCATCTCTTTCAGCTTGGCCAGGGCAACCGCTTTGACTTTGCGGCTGGCGGGCTTGGCTTTGAAAGTGGTTTCTTCGCCAGTGAAGGGGTTGATGCCCTTGCGCGCCTTGGTGGCAGGCTTGTCGATCACTTTCAGTTTCAGCAGGCCGGGAACAGTGAACTGGCCAGCACCTTTTTTCTTCACGTGGGCTTCGATCAGGGAAGACAGCTCGTCGAAAACAGCCTGAACTTGCTTGCGCGAAAGCTGGGTTGCGTCGGCGATGGTGGTCATGATCTGGGACTTGGTCATCGCTTCGGTAACGGTGGTGATTTTTTTCGGGGCCGCAGCAGCTTTGGGAGCAGCAGCTTTCTTGGCGGGCGCTTTTTTCGCAGCAGGTTTTTTTGCAGCGGGCTTTTTAGCAGCAGGTTTTGCGGTGGCTTTCTTCTTTGCAGGCATGTTTGCTTCCTTTATTTCTAGTTATCGCCCGGCAACTTTCGTCACCCCGTCGCTGTTTTTCTGCGGTGGATTACGCCAGCCGGTCCGGACAGTCGCGGGTAATTATTGATCCTAATATTCGCGCCCGCAAGTGATAAAACGCGATTTTTCCCGGTTTTTTCGAGGTTTACTGCAAAAAAATTGAAAATCAGGCCTGATTTTGCAGTCTCCGCGCTACCTCGTTGAAGACTTCCACCCATTCCGCGTCGAAATGCGTGCCGGAACAGCGGTTGATTTCCAGCACCGCGCGCACCAAAGGACGCTTGATTGCAGCACTGTACGCGCGTTCGTGCGTGCAGGCATCGAAGGTGTCGGCGATCGCCAGAATTTTTGCACCGGGGCAAATGGCAGCGCCGTTCAAACCGGCAGGATAACCCTGGCCATCCACCCGTTCGTGATGTTCCTGCACGATCAGTCCGGCCTGCTCCCAGTGCTTCAGTGACGCAATCAGCTGCGTGGCGACCAGAGGATGTTGACGCACGGCCTCCAGGTCCTTCGCCGACAGCGCGCCGGTCTTGTGCAGGATGCTGATAGGCAGAAAGGCCATGCCCAGATCGTGCAGATACACCGCCACTGCCAGTTGATCAGGCTCCACCGGCTGGCCGGCGTGATGATTCATCGCCAGCGCCAGCTGCAACAGCCGCGCATTGCGTCCCTTCCAGTAGTGGGAGCGTTCCTCCAGCGGCTGTATAAGATGTTGCAGGAAACGGATGTCATCGCCCAGGGCGATGCCGAAGTGCTGCAGGATTTCATTTTCTTCCGGCTGGAGCACCAGCGGTGCCGGTTGCTGCGGTTGTGATGTGGTTATCGATTCGATCAGGATCGTCGGGTCCATCTGCGCCAGCACGGCGCGCACCACCGCTGGCCGGTCGGTCAGACTCACCTCCGCCACCCGGCTGATCTGCTGGCAGAGCTGATTCAATGCCAGCTCGTCCAGTGGCAGCGGCAGTTGTGCCATGCGCGCTTCCACCATCTGCTTGGTTTTGTCCATCGCCAGCATGATCACGTCGCTGAGGGACGCATCGTAGGTCAGGCTGTGTTTGCGCACCGCATCCAGCACATCCTCCACGCTCTGGATCAGGGGCGTCAGATCTTTCAGCCCCACGTAAACCAGATTGCCCTTGATGGTGTGCACCGAGCGGAAAAGGGTGTTGAGCAGCTCGGTATTGGCGGGGTCGTGCTCCAGGTCGATCAGGGTGTTTTCGCAGGACTGGTGCGCCTCGCGAAAATCCAGAAAGAAATCCTCCATCAGATCCCGGCTGAATTCGTCGTCCTGTCTGGGGCTGGTCATGGTCCTTCTCCCGCGCGTAGGCTGTGCCAGTGGATGGTGCCGTCGATTCCTTCAGTATAGTGGCCACCTGCCGCCAGAGTGCCCCGACCCATACTGCTAAAAGGCGGGCAACCCGTTATAATGTGCCCCTTTTTCCGGCCCGGTCCCCGGTGCCGGTTCCACACGTCTTCGGCCTTGCCCGGCTATTCCTGTTGAACAGGCCGGCCAAAGCCGCGTTTTTTCAATGGTTTGAGCATTAGAGTTGGAGGCTTTACCACCATGCCGATCTATGAGTATGAGTGTCAGTCCTGCGGTCATCACCTGGAAGCGATCCAGAAAATCAGCGATGCGCCACGCACCGATTGCCCCCAGTGCCATAAGCCGGCCCTGAAAAAATGCATCTCGGCCCCGGGTTTCCGGCTGGCGGGCGGCGGCTGGTACGAAACCGATTTCAAGACCGGCAGCAAGAAGAATCTGGTGGACAAGGACAGCGGTGGCGCCAAATCCGGCAGCGATTCCTCCAAGCCGAGCGCCCCTGGCGCGTAATCAACCGTTAAAGAATCTTTTATTAGGACATAGGTATTTTCATCATGCGAAGCCATTATTGTGGCCATCTGAACGAATCCCACATCGACCAGACCGTAACGCTGTGCGGCTGGGTGCATCGCCGCCGTGACCACGGCGGGGTGATCTTCCTGGATCTGCGCGACCGCGAAGGCGTGGCCCAGGTGGTGATTGATCCCGATACCGTCGAAGCCTTTGCCCTGGCGGAAAAGGTGCGCAGCGAATTCGTTCTGAAGGTGACTGGTCGTGTGCGTTCGCGTCCCGCCGGCACCCAGAACACCGAAATGCCCACCGGCATGATCGAAGTGCTGGGCAAGCAGCTGGAAATCCTGAATACCTCGGAAACACCTCCGTTCCAGCTCGACGAACACAGCTTTGTCGGCGAAGACGTCCGCCTCAAATACCGCTATCTGGATCTGCGTCGCCCGGAAATGCTGCAGCGCCTGCAGTTCCGCTCCAAAGTCACCACCGCCATCCGCAATTATCTGGATGAACAGGGCTTCCGCGACGTGGAAACCCCGATCCTCACCCGCGCCACGCCGGAAGGTGCCCGCGATTACCTGGTGCCGAGCCGTACTCACCAGGGCAGTTTCTTCGCGCTGCCGCAGTCGCCCCAGCTGTTTAAGCAGCTGCTGATGGTCGCCGGCATGGACAAGTACTACCAGATCGCCAAGTGTTTCCGCGACGAAGACCTGCGCGCCGACCGCCAGCCCGAATTCACCCAGATCGATATCGAAGCTTCCTTTATTAATGAGGAAGGCATCATGGGCGTAGCCGAAGGCATGGCACGCAAGCTGTTCAAGGATCTGCTGGGCATCGAGTTCGGCCCGTTCCCGCGCATGCCGTATTCGGAAGCCATGTCCCGCTTCGGCAGCGACAAGCCCGACCTGCGCATTCCCCTGGAGCTTGTAGATGTTGGCGACCTGATGCGTCAGGTGGATTTCAAAGTGTTCAGCGGCCCGGCCCATGATCCGAAAGGCCGTGTGGTAGCGCTGAAAGTGCCCGGTGGCGCCACCATCAGCCGCAAGGAAATTGACGACTACACCAAGTTCATCGGCATTTACGGTGCCAAGGGTCTGGCCTGGATCAAGGTCAACGAACTGGCCAAAGGTGTTGAAGGCCTGCAGTCGCCTATCGTCAAGAACATGACCAACGTGGTGATGGAGTTGATGCAGCGCCTGGAAGCGAAGGACGGCGACATCATCTTCTTCGGCGCCGACAAGGCCAAGGTGGTGAACGAGTCTCTCGGCGCGTTGCGCATCAAGCTGGGCCACGACCTCAAGCTGCTCACCTGCGAGTGGGCACCGCTGTGGGTAGTGGATTTCCCCATGTTCGAGGAAACCGACAACGGCGGCTGGACGCCGTGCCACCATCCGTTCACCGCGCCGTCCTGCCCGGTGGAAATGCTGGAATCCGATCCCGGTTCCGCGCTGTCCCGCGCCTATGACATGGTGCTGAATGGCACTGAACTGGGTGGCGGTTCCATCCGTATCCACCGTCCGGAAATGCAGAAGGCCGTGTTCCGCGCCCTGAAAATTTCCGACGACGAGGCCAACGAGAAATTCGGCTTCCTGCTGGACGCGCTGAAATTCGGTTGTCCGCCCCATGGTGGTCTGGCTTTTGGCCTGGATCGTTTGATCATGCTGATGACAGGTGCGTCTTCCATCCGTGATGTTATTGCGTTCCCCAAAACCCAAACCGCTGCCTGCGTGATGACAGCCGCGCCGTCGCCGGTGGACCCGAAGCAGTTGCGGGAAGTGGGCATCCGCCTGCGTCTGGCGGAAGAGAAGTAAAAAGAAACGAGCAAACGCCGGCGCCCCTTCAATATGGACGCTCTGCGGCATGGATGCTGCGGAGCAATTGGAAAAAATCGGCGGCGGCTCAACGCAGACGTTCTTCAGCGGCAAATGTCTCACCCAACAAAAAGCCCTGCGCAGTAAACACTGGCAGGGCTTTTTGTTTTGGCGCCATCCGGGACAGGATCAGGAGCGCGGAGCGGTCGCCGGATACTGCGTGGTAGCCGGGTATTGCGAAGCCGGCTGATAGTTGGGAGCCGCCGCAGCCGCAGCAGAGGCGGGGGGCTGATCCAGTACCAGGCGGCCGTCTTTCAACGGAATCTCGGTGCCTGGGTCGTACGCCATGCGCACCACGTCTTCCCGCTCTTTCAGGCGGTAGGTGACGTCATAACCGATCACGTCCTCGCGGGACTCGTACACGGTTTTGCAGCGCTGCTCGGTGGTGGTGTAGGTGTCGCTTTTCTGCATGTTGTTCTGCACCCGGTCACCGGCATAGCCACCGGCCACGGCGCCCACGACTGTCGCGGCTTTCTTGCCGTTGCCGCCGCCCACCTGGTTGCCCAGCGCACCGCCGATCACCGCGCCAATCGCCTTGCCGGCAATCCGGTGTTGATCCTGCACCGCGCGCTGACGGGTCACCGTCACATCACGGCATTCCTCATGGGGGATCTGGGTGGTCTGGGTGACCGGTACTGCGCGCAGAACAACGGCATGATCCGGCTCTTTCAGCAACTGGTAGCCAGAAATCGCGCCGCCTGCGGTTGCCACACCCACGCCCAACAGGGTACCTGCGATCATTGATTTGTTCATGGTCAACACTGCTCCTGAATCTTGAAGGTCTTGAAGGTATTGCTTGGTCTTGGAATTAACGTGGGCAGTTTAAACATTTTCAGCCTGAATGAACCCTGAATGTACGCAGTATGTGAAGAGGATCTCGAAGCAACGGAGGCCGGGTGAGGCCGTGCGGGACTTGAATTGGTGCAGGTGTGCCAATTTGGCCCGGTTTTGCGTCCGGCAGAGTGTCCGGTTTGCGCTGGTAATATTTCATAACGACAAAAACAGTGCATCCGTAGACTGTGCCCATTGATAACGCAGCCATGATGGCGCGAACACCAGGGGCACTGACATGAAAACTCTCAACGCAATCGTATTCGGACTTATCGCTGCTCTGGCCGGCACTCTGATTGTTTTCGCCCGCTCGGCAGACCTGCTGCCCATGCTGGCGGATCACTCGGTGGTCGTCATCATGGCCATCGGCATACTCGGACTCGTCGGTGCTCGCGAGAAAACGCCTAACCCCCAGGCGTAAAACCTGGCGGCACCTTCGGGTGCCGCTTTTTTTGTCCCCGCCCCAAACCCCGCTTGCAACCTTATGAAATTAGCGCAGAAATAAAGTGACAGCCGCGCTTGCGCTGCTAGACTAGCTTCCAAATCAAACAGTTGGAATGGAACAGGCATGGCGATCGTGCTCGGCATCGATCCAGGCTCGCGCATCACCGGCTACGGCGTCATCAGTGCCGAAGGCTCCCGGCTCCAGTACATCGACAGCGGCTGCATCCGCACCGAGTCCGCCGTCGACCTCAGCGAAAAGCTCGATATGATTTTTCGCGGCATCGGCCAGGTCATTCGCCTGCATCTGCCGGCTCAGGTGGGCATCGAGCAGGTGTTCATGGCCCGCAACGCCGATTCCGCGCTCAAGCTGGGGCAGGCGAGGGGGGCCGCCATCGTTGCCTGCACCACTCATCAACTCCCTGTTTCCGAATATTCCGCCCGCCAGGTCAAGCAGTCGGTGGTGGGTACCGGCGCGGCGGAAAAGACCCAGGTTCAGCGCATGGTGTGTCATCTGCTCGGGCTGGATAAATCGCCCCAGGCGGATGCGGCGGATGCTCTTGCGGTGGCCATTTGCCATACCCATATGTCCCAAAGCATGTTGCGGCTTGCCGGCGCCCGCAAAGTGCGGCGTGGACGGCTGCGACTCTGACAGCCTCGACTCGACAGGAGCGCCCATGATCGGACGTATTCACGGAACCCTTCTGGAAAAACAGGCCCCCCGTCTGCTGGTGGACGTGGGCGGAGTCGGTTACGAAATCGAAGTGCCGCTGACCGCCTACTACAAATTGCCGGAATCCGGCCAGGCGATCACCCTGCACACCCATTTCGTGGTGCGTGAGGACGCCCAGCTGCTGTATGGCTTTCTCGACAAGACCGAGCGGGAGCTGTTCCGCGTGCTGATCAAGGTGAATGGCGTGGGGCCGAAGATGGCGTTGGCCATCCTGTCCGGCATCGAAGGCGCCGAATTTGTCCGCTGCGTGCAGAATCACGATATCAACACACTGATCAAGCTGCCGGGCGTGGGTCGCAAGACCGCCGAGCGTCTGTTGGTGGAAATGCAGGACCGCCTCAAGGATTTCAGCCACTGGCTGCCTTCCCTGCCAGCTACCCTGGATGCAGGCGGCACAAAACGCACCGCGCGCATCGAAATTTCAGAAGCGGAAAGTGCCCTGATTGCGCTAGGATATAAGCCCCAGGAGGCAGCCCGCGCCATTGCGGTCCTGAACACGGAAGGTCTCAAGAGCGAAGACATCATCAGGCAGGCGCTCAAAAACATGGTGAAGGCATCCTGACCCGATCGCGCTGACATCGAACACGCACAACGAAATAGCTGAACAGAGCCCCAGACCCCGACCATCATGCTCGAATCCGATCGCCTCATTTCCCCTCAGTCCGGCAAGGAAGATGCCCACGACCGGGCCATCCGTCCCACGCGGCTGGCGGACTACACCGGCCAGAATGCCGTGCGCGAGCAGATGGAGATTTTCATTGCTGCAGCCCTGGGCCGCAGCGAGGCGCTGGATCACACCCTGATTTTCGGCCCGCCCGGCCTGGGCAAGACCACGCTAGCCAACATCATTGCCAATGAAATGGGCGGCAACCTGAAAAGTACTTCCGGCCCGGTGCTGGAAAAAGCCGGCGATCTGGCCGCGCTGCTGACCAATCTGGAAGAGGGCGACGTGCTGTTCGTGGACGAGATCCACCGCCTCAGTCCCGTGGTGGAGGAAATCCTCTATCCGGCGATGGAAGACTATCAGCTCGACATCATGATCGGCGAAGGCCCCGCCGCCCGTTCCATCAAAATCGACCTGCCGCCCTTTACCCTGGTGGGCGCCACCACCCGCGCCGGCCTGCTGACATCGCCACTGCGCGACCGTTTCGGCATCGTGCAGCGCCTGGAATTCTATTCGGTGGAGGAATTGTCCCGCATCGTCTGCCGCTCCGCCGCCATCTTGGGTGTGGCGATGGATGCAGAGGGCGCCACCGAGATTGCACGTCGCAGCCGGGGTACGCCGCGCATCGTCAACCGCCTGCTGCGCCGGGTGCGGGACTATGCCGAGGTGAAAGGGGACGGCCGCATCAACGTCGACACCGCCGGCAAGGCGCTGGACATGCTGAAAGTGGACTCGCACGGTTTCGATACCATGGACCGCCGCCTGCTGCTGACCATTATGGAAAAATTTGACGGCGGCCCCGTTGGCGTGGAAAGTCTGGCCGCGGCCCTGAGTGAGGAATCCGGCACCCTGGAAGATGTAGTGGAACCCTATCTCATCCAGCAGGGCTTTATGATGCGGACTCCCCGTGGCCGGGTTGTCACCCGCCAGGCGTGGCTGCACTTCGGCCTGAACCCGCCGGCGCGTATGGGCACGCCGATACAGGATCTGTTTACCGATGAATGAATTTTCCATCAGCCTCCGGGTCTATCTGGAAGATACTGACGCCGGTGGCATCGTTTATTACGTCAATTACCTGAAGTTCATGGAGCGGGCCCGGACCGAGCTGCTGCGCAGTCTGGGATTCGAATTCGCTGCCCTCAGCGCCGAGCAACTGCAGTTCGTGGTGCACAGTGTCGATGCCCAGTACCGCAAGCCGGCGCGCATGGACGATGAATTGACGGTCACGGCGGTGGTCGAGCAACTGGCCCGCACCTATATCGTCTTTCACCAGCAGGTCCGTCGCAGCGATGAGATCCTGTGTGAGGCGCATATCAAGGTGGCCTGTGTCGACACCACCCAGTTAAGGCCGGCGGCACTGCCCGCGCCGGTCAAACTCCAGTTTTCCCAGGCGCGCCTGCCGTCCGGGCCGAATTCGCATTAACCAAGGAGACAATTGCACGTGGAATCCATGTCCATCCTGAGTCTGATCGCCAACGCCACCATCCCGGTCAAAATCGTGATGCTGATCCTGCTGTCGCTGTCGGTGGCGTCCTGGTACATGATCTGGCAGCGCCAGACCGTCATGTCGAAAACCGAGAAGGCCCAGGCCAGTTTCGAAGAGCGCTTCTGGTCCGGTATCGATCTCAGCCGCCTGTTCGTGCAGGTCAACACCGATCCCAATCCTCACTGCGGCCAGGAAAACATTTTCCGCGCCGGTTTCAAGGAATTCGCCCGCCTGCGCAAGAACCTGAACAGCGATCCGGATTCCGTCATGGAAGGTACCGAGCGGGCCATGCGCGTGGCGTTGCTGCGGGAACAGGAAAAACTGGAACTGCACCTGCCGTTCCTGGCCACCGTCGGTTCCACCAGCCCTTACATCGGCCTGTTCGGCACCGTGTGGGGGATCATGCATTCCTTCCTTAATCTGGCCAACCAGCAGCAGGCGACACTTGCTGCGGTGGCGCCGGGTATCGCCGAGGCACTGATTGCCACCGCCATCGGCCTGTTCGCCGCGATTCCTGCCGTGGTGGGTTACAACCGTTTTTCTTCCGTGGTGGATCGCCTGCTGCACAGCTATGAAACGTTTTCCGACGAGTTCTCCAGCATTCTGCACCGCAAAGCCCATTCCGGCGAAGCGGACGACAAGTAAGCACGCGACGAGCAGCGACTGACATGTCCAAGAAAAAAAGTACCGTACGGCGCAAGCCCATTTCCGATATCAACGTCGTGCCTTACATCGACGTCATGCTGGTGTTGCTGGTGGTTTTCATGATCACGGCACCCATGATGACGGCGGGCGTGAAAGTGGATCTGCCGGATGCTGACGCCAAACCCATCGAGCTGCCCAAGGACGAGGAATTCATCATCGTCTCGGTCAACCAGAGCGGCCAGTACTACCTGAGTGTTGGTGGCGATACCAAGGAACCCCGGCCCATGGAAGAAGTGGCGGACATGGTGGGCAAGATCAAGCGCAACAAGCCCGCCACACCGGTGCTGATGGAAGGCGACCACAATGCGTCCTACGGCCTGGTGGTGCAGATGATGGTGGCATTGCAGAAGGTGGGCGTGAATGACGTCGGCCTTGTCACCGAAAGCCCGCACAAGGAGCCGTAAGTTTGGTTTCCCAACGCCTTGATCTGGCCGCCCTGTCCAAGTCGCTGCTGGTGCACGCGCTGGTGATCGGCATGTTCTTCGTCAGCTGGAAAACCGCAGATGAAGTCGTGACGGCCAAGGCCATGCCCATGCACATCACGGCCATGGTCATTGAAAAGCCCCAGCCGAAGACTGCGCCGAAGCCACAGCCCAAACCGGCGGCCCAACCCAAACCTCCGGAACCCAAACCGGAACCCAAGAAACCGGAAGTGAAGAAGCCCGAGCCCAAACCGGAGCCCAAAAAACCCGAGCCGAAGAAGCCCGAAGCGAAGAAACCTGAGCCCAAAAAGCCGGAACCCAAGAAACCCGAGCCGAAAAAGACGCCCCCGAAAAAAGTGGAGCCGACCGAGGATTTCAGCGACATCCTCAAGAGCGAAATGAAGCAGTTGGAGAAGCAGAAGCCCAAGGCTGAAGCTGGCAAGACGGCCAAGCCCGCCGCAGCCCCGGCAGCTGCCACGGCCACCAGCGACGAGGAGCAGGACGAAATCCAGCAATACATCGGCCTGATGCAGCAGACCATCAAGCGCTACTGGGTGCGTCCCCTCTCCGCCCGCACAGGAATGGTGGTAACCTTGCGCATTAATTTGCTGCCCGGGGGTGAGCTGAATGACGTGAACGTGGTCGAAAGCAGTGGCAATGCCGGCTTCGACCGTTCCGCGATGGTGGCGGTGCAGAAAGCCGGACGCTTCAGCGTGCCGGATGATCCGGTCAAGTTCGACCGCTATTTCCGCACCCTGAAACTGCAGTTCAATCCTGAAGATTTGAAATACTGATACACCGGAGATGTTAGTTGCCATGCTTGTTCGTAAACTGTTAGCCCTGTTCCTGTTCTGTGTTGCCTCGGTGGCAAACGCGGAGCTGACGGTCATCATCAACTCGGGCCAGGATGACGCCATTCCCGTCGGCATTGTTCCCTTTGGCTGGAACCAGCCCTCCCGCCTGCCGGAAGACGTCGCTGCCATCGTGCATGCAGATCTGCACCGCTCGGGCCAGTTCAAGCCGCTGGATCGGGCCGATATGCTCAGCCGTCCCACCGAAGCCAGCCAGGTGTTTTACCGCGACTGGAAAGTCCTGGGCACCGAATACCTGGTCATCGGCCGCATGCAGCCTGCTGGTGGTGGCCAGTATCGCGCTGACTTCGAAATTTTCGACGTGTTCCAGCAGCGGCCCATCAAGAAGGGTACGGTCACCAGCAACAACCTGCGAGGGATGGCTCACTACATCAGCGATGTTATCTACGAAGCCATTACCGGTATTCGCGGTGCATTCTCCACCCGGATGCTCTATGTGACGATGGAGCACATGCAGGCCCGCAAGCAGCGCTACCGGCTTTATGTGGCGGATGTGGATGGCTTCAATGAGAAGATCATTCTGGAGTCCCCCGAACCGATCCTGTCGCCAACCTGGGCTCCCAACGGACGTCATATTGCCTATGTGTCCTTCCAGAGCACCCGTCCTGCCATCTATATCCAGGACACGATCACCGGCCGGCAGCAGAAAATCACGGGTTTTCCAGGCCTCAATGGTGCTCCCTCGTTCTCGCCGGACGGACGTCAGCTGGCCATGACACTGTCGAAGGACGGCAATCCTGAAATCTATGTCATGGACGTGGCGAGCGGCAGTCTGCGTCGCATCACCAACCATTACGCCATCGACACGGAGGCCACCTGGTCCCCTGACGGGCAAAACCTGATTTTCACGTCGGAACGCGGCGGATCCCCACAAATTTACCGGCAACATATTGCAACAGGAAAGGTGGAACGATTAACATTCGAGGGCAGTTACAATGCGCGTCCAGCATTGACTCCAGATGGTCGTTTCCTGGCCATGGTGCATCGCTCTAACGGGGTGTTCCATATCGCGGTCAAGGATCTGGTCAAGGGCACGTTCAATGTCCTGACCGAAACAGATCTGGATGAATCGCCCAGTATCGCTCCCAATGCCAGTATGATTCTGTACGCCACGCTCAAGGGCGGTCGTGGTGTTTTGGGAGCTGTATCTTTGGATGGGCGAGTTAAAGTGCAGCTACCATCGCGCTTTGGAGATGTGCGGGAGCCAAGCTGGTCGCCGTTTTTGTAAAAAATTTAATTGCAGCCTGTTTTAAAAGCTTTACTGAACCCTTAATATTCGCGACGAGTCCATCTCTTAGGAGTTTGCTATGCCTATGTTTACCCGTAATCATCTTATCGCCCTGATCGCTGCTGCATCCATCGCTGGCTGTAGCTCCACTCCGGAAGAAACTACCGAACCCACCACTGCTGCTCCGGTAACTTCTGGCACTACTACCGATACTACTGGTGGTTACGGTTCTACTGATCCGTCCCTGCAGAACCGTGTTGTTTACTTCGATTTCGACAGCTATGACATCCGCGTTGATTCTGAAGCCACTCTGAACGCCCACGCCCAGTACCTGTCTGCCCACCCGGGTGCCAAACTGCGCGTTGAAGGTCATGCTGACGAGCGCGGCACACGCGAATACAACATGGCTCTGGGCGAGCGTCGTTCCAAAGCAACCTCTGCTTACCTGACCTCCAAAGGCGCTTCTGCCAGCCAGATCGAAGTGATCAGCTACGGTGAAGAGCGTCCGGTTGCTCTGGGTCATGAAGAAGGTTCCTGGGCTCAAAACCGTCGCGCAGAACTGCAGTACACTTCTGAAGCTCCCTGATGCAGCGATTGGCAGCCTTTTGTGTGCTGATGGCAGCTACCACCGTCTCGGTGGTAGCTGCTCCCCCTTACGAACCCGTCAAACGCAGTTCTTCTGCTAGCTCTATCGATCCATCCAGTCCTTATTATTCCCCATCCCAGAACGAAAGTTCGGGCACCGTGTACGGTTCCAGCGTAAAAACATATGGCACCGGTGGTGGTGATGGCGGTGAATCTTCGAATTATGCCAAGCCGGCAGAATCCAGCCGTTCCGCCAGTAACGCCAATACGTCTGGTGGTGGTTCGGATGCCTATTCCAATATGCAGCAGATGCAGCAGATGCAGCAGGAAGTCCAGGAGCTGCGTGGTGCCGTTGAACAGCTGACCCATGAAATGGAAATGATGCAGAAGCAGGCCCGTGAGCGGTATTTGGATTTGGATTCACGCATCAACCAGTTGCGTGGTGGCACGGCTGCAGCGACAGGTGCCGCAGTAGCGGCAGATCAGGCTGGTTCGTCAGCAGGCCCGGCGGTTGAATCCACCGGTGAGGACAAGGATCTTTACGACAAGGCCAGCCAGTTACGCCGGGATGGCAAGTATGAAGAGTCCATCGCCGTGCTGGAGGATCTGCTGAAACGCTCTCCCGACGGACTGTATGCTCCTTATTGCGAGTATTGGCTGGGTGAAACCTACATGGCGGTCAAGCCGCCCAAGATGGATGTGGCCAAGACCCACTTCATCAGTCTGCTGGGCAATCATCCCGATCACGTCAAGGTACCGGATGCCATGTACAAACTGGGCAAGTTGTTTGCTTCCCAGGGCGAGAATGCCAAGGCCAAAAGTACCCTGAATGAGCTGATCAAGAAGCATCCGGAAAAGCCGGCGGCGAATCTGGCCAAGGATCTGCTCAAAACCCTTTGAACCTGTGCCCGCGCGGCCATTCTGTTGAGTTAGCAAGCGGGCTTCAGGTACCATGTGCCCCCTTTCTGCAGACAGGTAAGAGTCGTGCTTCAGGTCCGTATCAGCGAGATTTTTCATTCCCTGCAAGGGGAAGCCAGGACAGTGGGTTGTCCGACGGTGTTTGTGCGGCTGACCGGTTGTCCTCTGCGGTGTCAGTACTGCGACACTGCCTATGCGTTCTCTGGCGGTGAGTTGCTCGCCATCGACGACATTCTCAATAAGGTCGGCCGTCATCAATCCCGTTATGTGACAGTTACCGGCGGTGAACCGCTGGCCCAGCCCAATTGTTTGCCGCTGTTGACCCGTCTGTGTGATCTTGGCTATGACGTTTCGCTGGAAACCAGTGGCGCGTTGAGTGTCGAGGGTGTTGATCCTCGCGTCAGTGTGGTGCTGGATCTGAAAACCCCCGATTCCGGCGAGTGCCATCGCAACCTGTACGACAACATTCCGTTATTGAAGCCGATCGATCAGGTGAAGTTCGTTCTCTGCAGCCGCAATGATTACCAGTGGGCGCGGTTGAAGCTGGATGAGTTCGATCTGGCTGGTCGCGTGCAGGATGTGTTGTTTTCTCCCAGTCACCAGCAGCTGTCACCCACTGATCTGGCGGACTGGATTCTGGAGGACCGGTTGCCAGTGCGGTTCCAGATCCAGTTGCATAAAGTGTTGTGGGCCGACGAGCCCGGGCGCTGATTCCAGGAAGATGATCTGATGAACACACGTGTGAGCAAGGCCGTGGTGCTGCTGTCAGGTGGGCTGGATTCGGCCACCTGTCTTGCGCTGGCCCGCAGCCAGGGCTACGAGTGCCATGCCATGAGCTTCGAATATGGACAACGCCATGAGTCTGAGCTGCGCGCGGCGGAGCGGGTGGCGAAAGCGCAGGGTGCGGCTGCGTTCAAGATCATTCACATCAACATGGGCGACATCGGTGGTTCGGCGCTGACAGATAAATCCATTGCGGTGCCAGAAAGCCCCAGCGAGGGTATTCCGGTGACCTATGTGCCGGCGCGCAACACCGTATTCCTTGCTCTCGCGTTGGGCTGGGCGGAAGTGCTGGATGCCGATGCGATATTTATCGGGGTGAATGCGGTGGATTATTCCGGTTATCCCGACTGCCGGCCTGCGTTCATCGCGGCATTTGAACAGCTGGCCAATCTGGCAACCCGACGCGGTGTGGAGGGCAAGCCGATCCGGATAGAGGCGCCGCTGCTCAGCCTGACCAAGGCCCAGATCATTCAGACGGGCACGGGTCTGGGGGTGGATTATGGTCTTACGGTTTCCTGCTATCAGGCCGATGCCAGTGGCAAGGCGTGCGGGCGTTGTGACAGCTGCCGTCTGCGCCGACAGGGTTTTGAGCAGGCAGGGGTGCCGGACCCTACCGCGTATCTATAAGCGCTTGAATAGGATCTGCTATTGGGTTGGGCCGGACAAAAACCGCAATGTTTTCAGACGTTTTTGCCGGGTTGATGGCGTGATAGCCAGAAGCGCAAAAAAATCGATGAAAATCAAGACCATAAAAATGTAAAAAAGGCTTGTGATTTAAAAATTAATCAGTAATATACGCTCCCGTTCGGGTCGTTAGCTCAGTCGGTAGAGCAGTTGGCTTTTAACCAATTGGTCGCTGGTTCGAATCCAGCACGACCCACCAAATACAAGGGCTGCAGCGATGCAGCCCTTTTTGTTTGTCCCATAGACTAGCGTTTGTCCCAATCAAAAACCTTTCCGGTCGGCATCGTGACAGCCTTTCTGCGGTAGGTTCTGGTCTGGCTTGCGTTCGTGTGATCAAGCAGCCGCTGCGCTTCCTGGTCGGTTTCCATGTCGCTGCCTGCTTTCGCCCGCAGGTCATGCTCGGTGAATCGTTCGGTGAGCTTTGTTTTCTCCAGGGCCGCGACCATGGTGCGCTGCCAAATTGAATCGAAGCCGCTGGTTGTGCCGTCGGCCTTGATGTAGGGCTGCCCGCGCCGGGTACAGAAAAGCCAGAACGATCCCACCGGGCGCGGCATCGCCAGAATGGCCTCGAGCGCTTCACGCAGGCCAGTAGAGGTTCCGTCAGCGTGGTGGAAGGGGAAGAACCGGGTTCGCCCTGTCTGGCGCTTTTTGGCGGTCTTCTTTCTGGCTGCCAGGGTGATCCCTTCTGCCCCAATGCCGCTTAGCTGGATGCTGAGCAAGTCACCCTTGTCCTGGCCCAGGATCAGTTTCAGACGGCAGTAGTTGACCAGCAACGGCGGGGCTATGTTGAGGAATTCCGACAGTTCCCAATCCTCCACATACCGCGTGCGCTTGTTGGCTGGGAATTTCACCACCTTTTTACCAGTCATGGGGTGATCGAGCCGGGCGCCCCATTCAATGGCTTTCGTGAACGAGTGGCTTAGCACCTCGTGATCCAGGTTGTAGTGCTTCTGGCTCAACCCCTTGGCCACAGCGTCCCGGTATTGATAGATCAGGGGGGGTGTTACCTCCCGAATCTTCACGCCCTGGAACGCCTGGCGCAGCCGTTTCAGGCTGAGGCGATTGGATTTCTGAGTGGCCGGCGCCTTTGTGGGTAGCACCTCGATCTCGTATTTGTCCAACAGCTGGGGCATGTACACCAGGCCGCCTTTTTCATATTCCTTCATCCGCTCGGCGAACACTCGATAAGCCTCGGCCTCGGTTTTCCCCAGCGTGAATTCCTTCTTGCCGTCCCACGATGATTCCATGCCGGCAGGCACCCGGTACCGCCAGGCGCCGTTCTTCCAGCGCCAGCCGGCGGGGTGGGGCTTGTTCTTCTTGTCGCGCTGCTTAGGAGGCATTGAGGAAATCCAGGTGCAGCTTCACATCGTTTGCAGCGTCGCGCCTTACACCCATGGCTTGCTCGAATGCAAGGCGGGATACCACGGGGGAGCCGTCGGCAGCTCGCTTGCACTCAATCCCCATGCGCTGCAGCTGGCGGACCTGCGCACTGAATTTTTTGCGGCCGGTGACAGTTTCGATTTCGGTGTTGGTCAAGGTCAGACTCATGGCTTGTTTTCCTCCCCCCGCTCTGCGGTGGCGTTGATCTCGGCTATCTGGTCGGCGGTGGTCATTGTGGGGGCTCCGGATCTGCTTTTGGCGTAGCTGGAACAGCGGGCATACTTCCACCCCATTGATAGGCCCATGTGCGTTTACAAGAGCCACACGTTACCTTGTCCTTGTCTTCCGTTTGGGCTGGACAGAAAAGTTTACGCCTGCATGCAATGCCTCGTTTTATTTTGTAGTGCCAGACCACGCTCACGCATCACCTCCCGGCTTTCCTCGTTTCAGCGCGCCGCAATTGCACCTGTAGAGTCCATTTACGCGAAAATTGCCTCGGTACGGGTGCCCGTAATAGAGATTCCGAACGAACCTCCATTTGTGGCTGTGTGTGCTATTGGTCATGGTGGCGGCACCAATTCGAGCGTGCCTCTATGGATGCCGGGCAGCGACTTCTCCACAAAGTCCAAAACCAGTCTTGCGGTCTCCGGATCGGTATCTCCTGCCATGAACCCCGCAACGGTACACAGCACTCCGGCCCAATATTGAGCGCGCTGCTTAACGTCGGCTTGGTAGTGGTCGAGGAAATCGCGTGAGCTATGGCACAACGCCATTCCAACGGCCTCGCCCTCTCGAAACATTTCAGGCTTATCCATCACTCACCTCCATGCGCGGCAGGGCGGGGCAACTCGAACACACCGAAACCGACGTCCATCAGCTCTCGAAGCAGATAAAGCCCCAGGTCAATGTGGTCGCCGGGCGTGTGCTGCCTGGCCTTGTATACCGCCCTGCCAAGCCTGCTTGCGACTACATTGTCCGGCTGATGCTCGTGTGTGTAGGCACGGGTAGCTTCTGGCCCATCCCAAGACTTACCGTAAATTCCGATTTCGCAACGCTGATTCACTGCCGGGATCGGCGCTGGCTTTTTCCGGCGATCCGGCATGGTTGCAGTCCACATCGTCTTGCCGGATGGCCCCGTCTTGATAGGAGCTGGCTGTGCAGGCGCAATTCCCATGATCACCCAGCCGGGCGCCAGGCCATACGCTGGGCCGTGCATCATGTAGGTGATGGTGACAGGCAGAGGATTGCCAACATAAATCAATGGCTCGCCGCTCAGCATCTCGTCGCCCGTGTAGCGCGTTCGGCGGAGAATAAGTGTGTCGCCTGTGTGGTAGTCGCGATCGTTGTACCGAATCTCGAAGGTCTTGCGACGACTCAGCACAGCGTCAAAAACAATGGGGTCTGTTTTCAGTTCGTGCGTGCGGCCGGTCGGGATCGGGGTGGGCTGATCAACATTGCCAACAGAATCATGACTTTGCTTGATGGTCCCGTAATCAGTTACGGTAGCATCCGGCTGGGCTGGCCGTGCATTGAACTTGCCAGCGGTTACAGCCAACCCGAAATTGGTTATCTCGTAGCGCGACCCCGTTGTCCGCCTAACCGGACCAATCTCTGCCAATTGGCGCATCATTTCGACCGGAATATCGTATTCCTGGCCGTCCTCGCAGGTTTCGCAAAATCTTGCCAGTGAAGCCATTTCGTCCGGCGTTATCGCCACCGGCAGATCAGGCACCGGGCGCGAGTCTTCCCGAAACGATGCAATTTCCGCGCAGATGTCGACCCAGTCCATGCGATCAACGTTGCTCTGTGTGTGCTGCTGCCATGCCGTGCGCAGGTGACTCAGTGCTTTGTCAGGCACCGGGCGCGGGGCTGGCTGTTTCGCGGCGTACTGGTATTCGGCCAATGCGCGCTTTACGAAGTCCAGCGACACGTCAGGGGTGAATTGGTTGTGCTTTGCTTGCTTCTCATATTCCGCTACGAGACGGGGCAGCCAGACAAGAAACGCGTCAGACTGCTGCCCAGCCTCGGGGCGCGGGGCGGCGGCTAGAATTTCGTATTGCGTTTTCCAATACAGCGCAAGGCACTGTGGGCAATGTGCAAACTCAGAGTTTCTGTGATCTGCGCAGTCCATCAGCCTTCCCCGTTCAAATTCAGTTCTTTCATCAGCTCGCGAGCCTCGCAGTGTATTTCGCCAAGCGTGACCCTGGCCGAATCCATGCTGTCGATTGTCAGGTGGACGTATTGCAGGAACCTTTCCAGCTTGTTCAGCGCGGTCTGCTCATCGTCATTAACAAGGGGCTGGCCACCAAAACCGGTATCGTCCACCGCAGGCGCTTGGGTGTAGAGCCTCATTCCTGCTGATGGGGCGGAATTCCATTCGACACTAAATCCGCGCCCGCTTCCCGGAATGCTCCACTCGCTGACTACGCCCACCGGCTCACCGCCAGCGCCCATGAGCGCGGTCCACTGGGCGGGTGTGAATGCCAGCGATGATCTAATCGGGCAACAGGATGAGCGGCGGGATAGATGAAAAACAAAACCCCTAGTGTCGATAAGAGGCTCGCGCTTGCACAGCCGGCAAGCCGGGAAAGTCTGCTCAGTCATTGCTGTTCTCCCGTTGTGGCGCCGCGCTGCGCTTCCATCAGCTTCCGCGACAGCCAGCGGATGCGTTCTTTTGCTGCCGTCAGGTAGGCGATCGGCATTGGCTTTCCAGCCATCATTTCCGCCAGTGAAGGCCGTTCATTGCCGTGCATGAAAACTGCGTTGGCCAGCTCGTCGTCGGTCATATCGCCCATGGGGAGCGCGGCGCGTTCGCAGTTGTAGCTGCTGCCGTGCGGGTCCGGCTCGCCGTTTTCGCGCCATTTGGCAGCTGGGGTGTGCGGTACCTGCGGCGAACAGGTACCCATTGGCGCGCGGCGGTTCCAGCTCACAACCAACAAATCTCCGCGGTACCGGTTCGGAAACGTCGCCCCACAGTCGTAGCAGCCCATGCTGTAAACGTCCTCGCCATGGTGCTCACCACGTCCGGCACCGGGGTGGCGGGTGATGCGAATGTCGATGCCATCGCAAAACGGGCAAGGCTTCAATTCGCTGGTGCTCATCCCTTCGCAGCCTCCATCGCTTGGCAGAATTCATTCCACACGACCAGGTTGCCGTCATACGGTTGGAACCCGTCGTCGTCCGGCTCGATGCGGCTGATGATGTCCTGGCGCATAGCGCTGGCAGCCTTCGTCAGCCGGGCCAGCTTCGCTTCCAGCTCCTTCACCTTGTTTGCCAGATCGCTGGCGGAAATTTCGGTTTTCATGGTGCTCCTGATGTTTTGGCTTCTGAGATAAACGGCGTTCGACTCGCCGGCGTGGTAGGCCGGCTTCTTCGGGTTGTTGCGGTCGGATTGATGGCAGAAGGGGTTGCTGAAGGTCATTCTGCACCACCATTCCGCGAGCGTTCTGGATCGGCATCCCACGCCAGGAAGTGGCGGAAGCTATCGAAGCTGTCGCGGTACTCAAGATACCGCTGATAACGCGCCTTGCTGCGGCTGATCTTTGGAGGTTTCGGGCTGTGTTCGGCGACGTATTGTTTGCCCGCTTCGGTCACATTAAAACAGTCCGATTTTCCACACAGCGGATGATTGCGACGAACCGTCATTAGGCCAGCATCAACAAGCGCGTTGCAGTGCGGCCAGTCTGTGCTGCCTTCGCCGGTCACAAAATGGTTTCGGTATTGCCGACCGTGCCCGTACTCATCGACGCCCAAAGAGTGCTGCAGGATGTGCAGTTGCGCAGGGGAGATCATGCGGTCGCCTCCGGATATTCATTCCACTCGCGACCATCCAGAAGGCGTCCGGCTGATTTTTTACCTATGCGATACATCGGGTAGCAGTTAAAGAAGTCAACACCCATTTTCCCGGTGTGGTAACCACCATTGAAGTGCACCCAGCAATCGTGCTTTCCGTGATATGCGGAGTCATCTTCCGGTCCGTTATCTGCATCAGCCCACTCGCCCCACTGCTTGAAGAAAAACGGCACACCAGCATCCCGGCACTGATCCCGCAGGCTGCGCGCCCACTCCGGATGCATCGGGCGAGCGTGCGGGCCTGATTCACCGCCAACAACAACCCAATCCAGCACGCGGGCGTGGCAGGTGGCGTTGTCACACCTCGAGCCTCCGTGATCACCGCAGGCACTTAGATCGCAGAGCGGGGGCAGCGTCACCTTACCCAGCAACGGCTCAGCGCTGATCCACCGGACCGCCGCTGGCGTCTGAAGTAGCAGGGGGATTCGCTCGTCGGCGGTTGCCTGGTCCTCGACGCTGACGCCCAGCCAGACGTTGGGCAATGGGTGCCCGTGGAAGTAATTACCTGTAATACCAATGCGGTCCCACAAGGTAAGCACGTCCCGCATGCGCTCCGGCCGCTTGGTCAGGATCTGGAAAGTGTGCTGTGTGGCCTGCGCCATGACACTGAATACAGCATGGATCACGTCATCCGGGACGGTCTCATGGAACAGATCCGACATGCTGTTGACGAAGATCCGGCGCGGCTTTCTCCAGCGCAGCGGCTGGTCCAGCTGGTGATCCACCACGGTGATATTGCCGTTCCACTGGCCGCCCTTGGCAATCAACCCCTCATAGGGCTGGCCTGGGCCTTTGAATCGGTTGGCCACTGTTTCCGCGTAGCAGTTGCGGCAGCCCTCAGAAACCCGGCTGCAGCCGCGAATGGGATTCCAGGTCGCGTCGGTCCATTGAATTCCAGTTTTGTCGCCCATGGTTACACCCGCTTCCCGCCGTGGCG
This sequence comes from Gammaproteobacteria bacterium, assembly GCA_013178375.1. Taxonomy (GTDB): domain Bacteria; phylum Pseudomonadota; class Gammaproteobacteria; order Pseudomonadales; family Ketobacteraceae; genus Ch67. The sequence continues at coordinate 152,533 of JABLXQ010000008.1, read as the reverse complement.
GTAGCCGCGCTGCTTGTTCTTTTCCAGCTTGCGGCGCACTTCGGCGTCAATGTCGATTCCAAGGCCGGCGGTCAGATCCAGAACGCGAATGATCTGGTCGGCGCATTCTTCGGCGAAGTTGAGTTTGTCATTTTTGCGGAAGGCTTCGAGGGCCTCGCTGGTTTCGCTGGTGATCAAGGCCAGCAGGGCGGGGATTTTGTACGGATCTTCCCACTGCTTTGGCTGAATCACGTTCCAGCCGTTGGCGCGGTTGATTTCGTTGATTTCTTGGCCAAGCTTGTTGAGTTCAGGCATTAGATTTTGCTCCGATTGCATTGAAGTGCCGACGCCAAAAGTAATTGCGCACAATGGAAATTGCAGTGAACAGCATCGTGATGCCCATTGACTGGCCTGGGCCTACGCTGACTGGCCAGAACAGGGGAACCACCTGCCAAAGAACCAGCCAGGAAATGAAAAACGCGCTGGCAGTGTTGAGGATCGATTCCATTAAGCTGTGCTTGCGCGACTGGCTCATGCTTCCCCCTCGGTCTCGCTTTTCTGCTTCAGCCGAGCCTTCGTGTCACTAATGACTTCCCGCACCGTCCGCCTGTTCCTTTTCGCTTCTTCGCGCCGCTTTGTTGCGGCCTGTTCTTCGTGATATGCAAAAAGGGCCGGCTTCTGTCCGATAGCAACGGCACTGATCACCTGGGCAACGCTATCTCCCCGAAAAATCCATGCATCGAAGGGGGCGCGGCCAATCTCGTATTCCTCGCCGTTGACAATCGCGGTGACGGCGCTCGAATCCAAGAGGCGTGCCGATACAGCCAGCGTGCGGCCATCGGTGGTGCGGATCTCGCCTGTATGAAATTTCAGGCTGTTCCAGGCCCCCATGAATTCAGGGAACGTGTGGCTTGCGACTTCTGGAGACAGAAAGGGCATGCTGATCTGCTGAGCGCTGCTACTCATCGTCTTGGCCTTCGTGCATCAGTTTAAGAAGCTCAGAAATTTCAGCGACCTTGCGCTTTTCAAGTTCGTACTGGCGCTGATCGTCGGCGTCCAGCCAGCTGCCGCCCTCCACGGTGGAGCACTCCCTGAAGCACTCCGCGTCGGCTTCGATATACTCGGACGCATAAACCAGCGCCGCTTTTAACCTGCCTTGAAAATCAGGATTGGTAAAAATGCTCATCAGAAAAGCCCGTCCTGTACCGGTGCGCTGTCCTGCACCCATTGCCAAAGTGTTTCGCCGTCTGCGCCCAGGTCGGCATCAGGCGACAGCGTTGCCAGCTCCAGTTTGCCGACCTTGAATTGCGGCTTCGTCTTCATGCAGCGGTTGGCGTCATTGATCGCTGCGGACGCCGTTCTGCCGATGCCCCACACCACCTGGTGCTCTCGCTCGATGGCGGCGATCATGATTCCCTGCTCACATCGATTTCGTTGCCCCAGTCGCCACCCAGGTCGACGCCCAATTCTTTGGCGCCATCGATGATTCCTCGCATGGCGTGATCTGCGTCTGAAAGCGGCCCGCTGCGCTTGTACTTCGTCAGCGGCAGCCCAGCCACTTCACGGACGCAGCGGATAGCGTGGATAAAATTGAGGGCCGCTCGCTCAAGGCGGGCAGCTGGCATGGTGAATTGTTTGGTTGGTGCGTGATATGTCAGGCTCATGCTGCCACCGCCTGTCGCTGCGCCATGTTTGCCCGCCCCAGCACTTCCGCCATCACCGGGCACACCGAATTGCCGCAGCGCGCCACCTGGGCGGTTTTGGTGAACACCTTTCCCTGCCCGTCATGCTCGATAACATAGTCGTGCGGGAAGCCTTGGGCGTTGAACAGCTCGCGGGGTGACAGCATGCGCATGCCAATGTCCACGATCTGGTACGGCTCGCCGTGAACAGTGACCAGTCCGATGCGGTCCCTGGTGGGGATCGTGTGCATCGGTTCGTTCAGGCTCTGCCACTGGCCGCCTTCGCCGTAATACTTCATGAGGAACGCGCGGACTTCACCGACATGCCCGCCACCAGCGGTCAGCGTCGGCATAGGCTCCAGCACAGACTGGCCGAACTGGTTGTTGCGCAGCTTCAGAAGATGGCTGGTAACGACGGCGTTGTGGTCCACACTGGTGACAGTCGGCAACGGCTGGCGCACGTCAGCACCGACCACGCCGGTGTAGTGTTTGGCCAGGAACGCGGACACCAATGCGAAATGGCCACCCTTCACGCTGGCGCACTGAGTCCGCAATGGATCGGTTGCCGAAAAGTTTCGCTGGTGGGTTGCGTTGGCGTGCTCGGTCAGGAACGGCGCAATTATCGGCTGCACAACCGCGTGGCGATTTTCAGTGGTCAGCGTTGCCAATGGTTGGTGCAGGCTTTGACCGCGGAACTCCCCTCGCTTCTCACCGTAGTAAGTGACAATGAATGGATCCGGGGTGTTGACGACGTACCGCATGACACCGGCGGCGATCCGCCGGCACGTGGCCTCGGCCAGCGGCTTCTTCCGCTCGAAGATGCTGGGACACGGGATCGACCAGTCGATGATTTCAGCTGCTGTGCGATACGGTAGACGCCCAGGGCCGTGCGTCGGCTCAGGCCACACAATCGGCTGGCCATCGCAGCGGGCAATCAGGAACAGGCGCTTGCGGATCGTCGGCGCACCGTAATCACAGGCCCGCAGCTCCCGCATTTCCACCTGATAGCCCTGGCGCCGTATGGCGTTGAGGAATGAATTAAACGTGTGCCCCTTGCGTTTCGGGCACGGCCGCAGATCGCCATTGGCATCGACCACCAGCGGTCCCCAGGTGGTGAATTCCTCCACGTTCTCCAGCATGATCACGCGCGGCCGCACGGTGCCGATCCACTTCAAAACCACCCAAGCCAGTCCGCGAACACGCGGCGACACCGGGGCGCCGCCTTTGGCTTTCGAGAAGTGCCGGCAATCCGGGCTGAACCACGCCAGTCCAACAGGCCGACCACCGCACACTTCGCGCGGGTCCACATCCCACACCGATTCACAGAAGTGCCGAGTGCCGGGGTGATTCACTGTGTGCATCCGGATCGCGTCGAGGTCGTGATTGATGGCGATGTCGACGGACCGGCCCATGGCCTTTTCAATGCCCGTGCTTGCGCCGCCGCCGCCGGCGAAGGAATCCACCAGCAGTTCGTCGAAGTTCATGCGGAACTGGGGTGTTGTTCGGTATCTCACTGCGCCAGCCCCCTATAAATCGCCCAGAACACCATCGCCATGCCGCCCTGCAGAGAAATGATCAGCAGCGCACCAATTACACCGATCCCGTGTGGGCCGTTTGAATAACCCATGTTGCCTCCAGCTGTTGTTCCGTATTGAGGTGGCCCCTCCCTGTGCGCAAGAAACCGCTCAGTTAATTGGGAGAGAAGGGCCACTTCGATACGGGCCGGCGAACCGGCCTGCATTTTTCAATCAGGTCGCAAAATCCCGCGCCAAAATCATTGCCAGGGCGAACAGGCCGAACACAATGGCCACCCACTCCAGCTGTTCGTCAGTCCATCCCGATGGATTTACGCACCGTTCTGTCGATGTACTGCCGGCATCGACGGATGTTTTCTGGCACTTCCTTTCGGAAGCGAGCAAAGGCGATGCGCTCACGGAGGCGCTTTGCAACCTCGATGGGCTTTTCGTTTTCGACCCGAACCACAAGATCGATGTGTTGCTGAATCTTCTGCTCAACATCTTGGTTGCGCTCCACCGCTGTCCAGACCTGGAGCCAGCTGATTACCAGCTCCAGGCGCTTGCCACATTCACCGGCCATGGCTCAGTTCTTCGATCCGTAGGCGCCGCGGTAAACCACACGGCCACACGCTTCCTGCACCTGGGCGATGACCTGTGTGAAGGCTTCTTCACGAACCCGCTCGATATCAGGGATGGTGATCCAGAACTTCAGGCCCTCCTTCTGGGCGCGGTGACGCAGGTGGACGGGGAACTTGTAGAGCTTGGAGCCCTTGAACACCCGCAGGGCCAACTCAAGCCCGGTAGGGAATTTAAGGATCTGGCCGCCCAGATTGGCGTGGGCAGTGGAATCGTCCTTGATGTTCAGAACCCGCAAGCCTTCGGCCATGGTTTCAACGCACTGGAGCTGGCCTTTCAGTTCGATGTTGATGTTCTGGGCCATTTCCAGCAGGCGAGCGCCAGTGAATTCGCCGGGACCGACGATGTAGGTCACGGAGTCTTCCAGGAATTCAGCAAACTCGCGCTGGTCCATCCGCTTGTTGTTGATGTTGGTGAAGCGGGTCCACTCGGACGCGGTGTCCATCGCCAGGGTGATGTTGTGATCACCCCAGGCGGGGGAGTCTTTGTGGTCGCAGTCAAATACTGCAGTGAATGCTGCTTTCTTCTCGTCCACAAAATTCCTTGAAGTAGCGGGAATACGAATCGATGTCGTGGAATTGGTGCGCGGCCCGGATGCGGTTCGGGCGGTCCATCAGTTTTGAAAAGTTCTGAACCGAACAACCCTCGGGGATCATGGCGTGCTCAATGCCGCCGATCATGACGGTTTTCAGCCCTTCAGCGGCCATGCCACGGCGAAACGCCGCTTCGAAATCGGTGATGTTCTCCATTAGTTAACTTCCTTCAGTTGTGGGCGGAGTGTTACGGGTGCTTCCTTCAGGCCGCCGCGCTGTTGTTGCGTTTCCTCCAGCAGCAGGGTTCCCTGTTCCTGGCGCTGCATCAGCAAATCGTTGTGAGCGTTTGTGAACATGAGGGTTTCCATGTGCTCTTCCTTCGGCAGAGACAGCTTTGGCTCCTCCGCCTTCACGCTGATCACATCGGGCAGGTTCTTGTGGCGCTTGAAGGTGAATTTGAGTGTCATGCTGGCTTTGCCGCCGTGCATGTTGATGGCCTGAAGGCATTCCCGCACTGCGCGATCGATGTCTGCCTCCGACACGCCGCCGAGGTGCTGGACCATCGAGCGAAACGCGGTGACGTTTTCAACTGTGCTCATTGATTGCTCCACTTTTTGGGTTAAAAAAATGGCGCAGCCCAGCTTGGGGGGGCTGTACTGCGCCTGCTAGGTCAGCACTGCAACTTGCATTTCCCAGCGGCTTTCTCGATATCACTACCGAGCATTTCACCGGCGGGGGTGTACTGAATGACTTTGGCCCGTTTGTCCCCGGGATCGGTCACCGTTGTGATCAGGCCCTGCGCGATCATTTCCGAAACGGTCTGGTGCACGGCCTGGCGGGTAACGCCCAGGTGGCTGGCAATACTCGTGGGGCGGCTGATACCGGTTTTCAGGGCCATGGCCAACACCAGGTGCGGGCGGGAAATACTCCAGCCCTCGGCCTTGACGTGCTGTTCCACGGTGTCAACGACCTGCTTTGCTGATTGCATCAGGCTGATAACGGCATGCGGGGTCATTGGCAGGCCCTCACGGTGGGCAGGGGTTCGCCTTCCATTTCCACGAAGAAGCCATTGGCGCGGGCTTCCAGCATCGCGTCGGCCAGAAAGGATTTGGCCTCATCGGGGGTGAAGTAACCCACGGAGGACAAGCATTCCTTTCCGTCGACTCTCATGCGCCAGCCCCAGCAGTTGCCGGATTCGAAAATGCTGCAGACCGCAGTTGGGCTGGGTATGGGGAGGCGCTCAGCAGCGATCGCGCGCATTATTTCGGTATCAGTGAACATGGGGTTCCCTCGACGGGGTGAATGGTTTCAATCTCGCCCGCTTCGGCTGCATAGGCGTCCGGTTCGTGGCCGGGCATGCTGGGGCGGTTGAGCATTGCCAGTTCGCCTTTCATTTCATCCAGTGCATCGAAGCCGTCTTCAAAGCCGGCACCGCAGAGGTAGGGATACCCGCAGGCATCCGAAATGCAGTAACTCCACTGGCCGGAACGCGCCTGATATACCTTGCCGAAGAAGGACGGCCGTTCGGCCGCTTCGCTGCTCAGTGTCCCCGGCAGGCGTGGAATGTTTGCCAGTTCTGTTTTGCCCATCATAGGCAGGCCCATTGCGCTCATTGCTGTACGCTCCCCAGGGTTCCCAGCAGGAAAATGAAAGTGGCGATCAACAGGGGCCAGGTCCATGCGCGGTCACGCCGGAGCTGGTCTGCGATCAGTTGTGTAATTTCCATGGCCATCAGGGTCAGGCGGTTCATGGGGATGCCTTGGTTGTTTCGGTAAAACAAAGATGTACCAAAAGTACAAATCAGTCAAGAACCAAAAGTACAAATAATTGATAAAGTGAAAGTACCGATTGGTTTTGTTGACGCGGTGCAGGAGGGTGCTTACGTTCGAACGCGGGGAGGTGCTGGTTTGATGCGCGGCTTCAGAAAATCAACGATAGATGCGATCCAGTCGTGAGCTTGGTTGTGAGCGAGGAGGGGGAGCTGGATCGCGAGGGTATCGAGTGTTGCATTGGTATACCAGTAGGCGGTACCCATCGGTGGTGTGTGCGTCTCCCATGCCATCGATTACACAATCGCGAGCGGTGCGAGTGGCTTCGCGAAACCCATACAGTCCGCCGCCCGCTACCATGATCGCAACAATCACGACCACCGCCTTGCCTGTTGCATTAAGTTTTGGGAAGTGTGGCCGCTGCACATTTTTTAAACACTTATGTATTCGCTTGATTGCTCTCCAGAATTCTCGAATGAGATATAACGCACAACCAGTGCACATGATCCCAATTAAGCCAAGCACCACCCATCGCTCAATATCGATGTTTTCCATGCCGATTATCCAAAGCGCAGATCGGTCGCGGGGGTGGAGATCATTGCCAGGCCGCCAATAACTTCCCCGTCTTCAGGTTTGGCGACGCGGAATGTTTTCATGGTTGGATTCAGCGGTACCAGGTCGAACGCATCAAAGTCGTCAATGGGCTCTTTTTCAAAAAAGGCCCGAAAAACGGTTGTTGGCTCCCCCTTGATCACCACTTTTGCCAGCACAAACATTCCCGGCTGGGCCTTGATCGTGGGATCTATCAAAACCAACGTGCCGGGGCGGAACATTTGCCGCTCGGCCGACACCATTGAAGTGTCTTCAATGCGAAAGTAAAACGAATCTTTCCCCAAATTCATATCGAGAGGCGCCCCCAAGTATCCTTCTACGTCATCACCCGCTATTGAAAGAGCCGGGTTGATGGCTTGAGCGCTGTTCAGGATTGGTAGTTGTGCTACTAACGGTGGCGAGTTTGCCGCCTTAACTTTTTTGTATGGTTCCTGTACAGCATCGTCGATACTACTATCTGTATTAATTTTGTACAGTGAATTTTCAATCCCATCCCGAAGCCAGGCAATTGAAACACCAAGCATATTGCTCAACGCCTGCATTTTGGCGCCTCTGGGCATCGATTCGCCGTGAATCCATTTGGATGCGGCCTTTGGGGTGACGCCTAGTTTTCGTGCGACATATGTCGCACGGCCATGCGGGTTAGCAGTGGGGGGATAGCTGCTCAGGGCTTGGTTAAGCCTGGCGGCGAATTGCTTTCGAAGGATTTCATCGTCAAGAACCATAAGTTCATTTAATCATTTCTTGAATGTACTTTCAGTTCGTGTCTAAAATGTACCAAAAGTACCAATTGAGGATCGAGGATGATCACCTTGCACCAAGCTGTGGAGTCCGTGGGCGGGCCGGAACAGGCCGCGTCCCACTGCGGCGTTAGTAAGCGGGCAGTTTACAAGTGGCTGGCCCGCAAACGCTTGCCGCGCACTGAGTACACGGGTGAAACCAACTACGCGGAGATCCTTGCCGACAAGGCGATAGGGCTGAACTTCACCAAAGAAGAACTGCTGAACAGCCTGAAGTCTGTAGCAGCCTGACCCTTAACGTCTCGCTTTCCTTGAGGGGCATTACACAACAAACGGGATGCGCCCGCATTCCAAACTGCTTGGGAAAGGGAATGAGCATGAGTGAAAACGTCATTTTTGCGCTGGCCCGGGAAGGCGACTGGGACGCCGCAGTTAATCGAGCGATCGCGCGCATCAAACAGCATTTTTCCGCAGTAGTAATTGCCTCCTGGCTGATTGATGCCGGGTTGAGCCGTCGCCGCCTGGAGACCGAGGTGGACCGTGTCGGCCAGTGCTTGAACTCGGACAAGCCTCAGTTTTTCAAGCTGCAGGAATGGTGGGTGATCCAGCAGCGCAGCGGCATGAAGGATTTGTTCCAGCTGGAGTGCATGTTTTACGGCGTGTCGGTTCCGCCGGAACTGCAGATGGAAGAGAAGGACCGCTTGCTGGCAGCCCAGGAGGCGGAACTAGAAAACATGCTGGCCCGGGTGCGCACGCTGCGCCAGGACAGCAGGTTGAGGGAGGGCCGCCAGTTGTTTGGCATCCCGCAATTTCAGTCGCACCGAAGACCGATTCAAAAGCTTCACAAAATGTCGGGGTAGAGCAGTGGTTAGCTTGCCGGGCCCATAACCCGGAGGTCGCAGGTTCGAATCCTGCCCCCGCCACCAATACACGTCGCTCGCCAGCACAAGGACGGCAAAAAGGAAACCCTGCCAGACCAACCTGAATGGAAGCAGGTGGCAGGTGTGAACAGTATTCATGACCCCAGCAGCCCGGTGGGGCGAATAACCGGCCACTGCACGCAGGTGGCGTAGCTGCAGCGTGTGATGGGAGCCCTCTGGCAACTCCTGCCCAGGCACCGCCGAATAACCCACGTAACGGGTAGCCCCGCGTGAGGTGTCGTGAATAGGTGCGGCGAAGGGCGGGCAACCCACAATCAATATCGAGGATCAGAACGATGAATGTAGAACAGCAAAGGGAATACATGCAGCTTTGCCACGCTATGCAGACGGGGGTGGCGATGAAGCAGGGCATGGGTGGGAACGAATCAACGCCCAAGCATTTGCGTGTTGGAATCAACACCGCCATGGCTGATCACAACGCTCTGGCGCGACTGCTGATATCGAAGGGCGTTATCACCTCGGACGAATATGCGGAAGCACTGATTGCCGGGATGCGGGAGGAAGTGAGGCTTTACGAAAGGGAGCTGACTGAAAAGATTGGCCATTTCATCCGGTTGGGGTAGGGGACTGCCGGTAGAGCCAGGCATCCACAACAACAGTGGCATGTTCCAATTTGGAACATGCCACCAGCGAGGGGAAGATGATTTCTATTAAGTTTTTATTAACGTTTGCCGTTGGGTTTTTGGTGCTGGCGTGGATTCATCAGTCTACGAAGTCTGTCGTCCGCAATTATGAGCCGCATCCAGCAGTATCCATTTTAGCCTTCTTTTGTATGGCAGGCATGGTTTGCAGCGCGCTGACATTCGTGTGGACATTCTGACGTTCTGTCGAAAGCAGGTAACCGGCAATACCAATAACAAAGGCGGATGGCATGAAACAACTTCAACAGGTACCCAGGTCTCAATGGCCGTCCTCGCAACAAGATCCCGCGCGCCTGGAGGTCTGGGTTAGCAGAGATTTCCTGGTACAGGTGTTCAGTGAAAGCAACGGTATCCGTCGACTATCCGTAAACCGGGCGAAGCGGAAAGGCAGCAAATGGGCTGACCAGATTACTTGGGACGAGCTTTGGGAAATAAAAAAGCAGGTTGGATATCCGGATTCCTACGCCATCGAGATTTTTCCACGCCGCGCTGATCTCGTGAATGTTGCCAACATGCGCCACCTGTGGGTGCTGCCTGAGCCTTTGCAGGTTGGATGGTTCCGCACATGCGGGGGTGCTGCGTGAAGCAGCGGCCCACTGGGTGGTTCCTCTCGAACAGGGAGGCGCAGGCGCTGATGTATCTGCCACACACGGCCATCGTGCTGTATGTGATGGTGCTGCGCCGGCACATGTGCTTCACCACGGGGGTGGTGGGCCAAACATATCGACTGTCCTACCAGGCCATGCGAGAGCGCACCGAGGTTAACCGCCCTCGTGGTTCCACCAAAGGCGGCTACGTCGCCACCACGCAACAACTGCGCACGATGCTGGCGCAACTCGAAACAGCCGGTTTAATACGCACGATACCCGACCAACAGCTGGTTTTTTTACTCCCATTGGCGCTGACGGGATCAATCCGCGCGAATGAGGAACAACACGATGTCCAACAGCATGAACAACAGGATGAGCAACACGAAGAACAACAGGATGAGCAACACGCGCAATCGCCCGTAACTTTCCGAAATAGAAAGATAAATTCGGAAATGGAAGGTCAGGAACAACAGGGTGAACAACATCAGGAACAACAGGATGAAACTCTGTTGCTCCAACAGGATGAACAACAGACCTCAGTAGTATTCTCTGTACAACAACAACAACAACAGCACGCGCCGCCTCCAGATGCTGACTCTGAGGGGAGGTTTCTCATGCGAGCTGGTTGGAAGCCATCGAAGGCAATCGATTACCAAATGAAAGTTTCCGGGATTGTGGATTATCACCCGCTGATCCTGACGGAATTTGTTCACCACTGGGGCAATCCGGACAACAACATTCGCCAAACCCAACACGAGTGGGAAGGCAAGTTCTTGCACCAGGTCATCCGTAAAACCCGCACAGCCACCATGCAGGTCCAACAACGGGCCATCCAAAACGAAGGCCGAAAGGTAGCGAGGCAAAACCATGGGACAGCAGCCAGCCGATTCGATGAAGCACGTAAGCGCGTTAACGAACAAAGCGTCTTTGACGACGAATTCCCCGCGCCAGCATCGGGCGACTTCCAAAACGTTGCCCCCTGATGCTCTGGAGCTGGTGACCGAATTTTGGTCCCGCATGATCGATGAGTACGGTGGCAAGTGGGAGCGGGAGTACGGGCAGTTCGACGCGAAGTCCCGTGATGTTTTCAACTGGGGCGTGAAGCTGCTGCAGGTGCTGCAGGTGTTGCGCAAGCGTCACGGCAGCGAGCCAGCAGCCCGCATTCACCTGCGCAAGATGATGGGCAAGCTGTTTGATAAGTTTCCGGATTGGCCCCCTGCGCCGGCGGAATTCAAAAGTTATGTTTTGGGTGGCCCCAAGCTGCCCTGGACCAGTTCATACCAGCGGTTCCATGTGGAACGCCTGCCGGCATCGACCCGGCAAGATTCCGTGGATAGGGCCGCGCGGGAATTACCGAAAATCAAGGCGTCAGTTTCAGGTGGGCAAATGAGCCGAGAAGACCAGATCAAGCTGTACGAGTCGTTCCGCAAGCCGATCGTCAACCCGGAAGCGGGGGTGTAGTCATGGGGTTAGCACACAATCCTGCGGTGATGGGCACGACCTACAACGGCCGGTACATGCCGGACGGATCTATCGAGCTGACGCTGGTGATACCGACCGAACAGGCAAATCGATTCAGCGCCCGGATGATGGAATTCGGGACAAACATTGGACTGGTTGAGCTGGCGTACAAGCCGGCCAATTGGGGGAAGGAGGCCAGGACGCTGTTCCTGTCCGGTTTTTTCAGTGCACCAGCGGTCTGGCGGGCCATTGGAAGTGACGAGCACTACCAGGCGTGGGTGAAGAAGCAGCCCAGCGCGCACAGCAGTCGCCGCGGCACCGGAGACGATCAGATCGTTTATGCCCACGTCCGGCGGGTGAGGGATGGGGCCGGCAGCAGTATCAAGCCGTTGTACTGCGGGATCCCGCTGCTTAACTCGGAGCACCAGCTGCAGCACCAGAAGGGCGAGAGCGGCTTGCGCCCTGGCGAGGGGAAGGCGTGGTTCGACAGGCAGCGTGTTGTGTTCGTCACGATGTGGGGGTGGGAAACCCTGAAGCGGCAATTGGGATTCGAGCACTGGCCCCAGGTGCCGCCTGCGACATTGCTGGAGTGGGCTCAGCGCAACAACGTGGATCGGTATCTGCCGGCCTGCTACCGGAAATCGTAAACCCGAATTTCAAGGCGAGGATAGCTACATGGCAAGCATTCCGATGGAAGTTTTGAAAAGGGCGGCCGCGCTGTACAAGCAGCCCGGCAACACATGGGCTGATGTGGTTCGTATTCTGGCAACGCAGGGCCACAAGCACAGCCGGAAGCATTTGCAGCGGAAGTGTGGTGATGGCGGGTTGCTCGCAAAACCCGACCACAAGCTGTGCGCGAATCCGTTGTGCAAGGCGGAGTACAGGGGAGGGCAGTTTTCGAAATACTGCGAATGCTGCCGGGAAGAGCGCCTGCCGCAGATCCTGTCGCGCCGTCGCCTGATGTCGGTCGGGAGGTAGGCATGCTGACAGTCAGTGAGTGGTGGGGGCTTCCTGATGCCGAAAAAATCAGGTTGATCGAAGTGGTGCAGTGCCGGTCCAGTTCGGAGCCTTGGTATGAGGGTTTTTTCACAACCATGAAATCCAGCGTGCCGGTGCTGGATGCGTTTGTGCAGCACGTCAATCGCCGCCGGCTGCTGGGCGGCAAGCGCGTCAGCCACAAGTTCGTGATTGAGCAGATGCGGTACGAAGGCGTGCGCATGAGCAACGGTGAGCCGTTCAACCTGAACAACAACTACACGGCCGATATCGCCCGCCTGACCATGAAACTGTTCGATCTGGAGTTGGGTGGGGTTTTCCGCCTGCGTGAGCGAGCGATTGGGGCTGCAGCATGATTGATTGGCCGTTGTTGTTAAGCCTGTTGCGGACAGCGGGGCGCCCCACCCGTGTGATTGAGAGAGATCTGGGCCTGCAGCCGGGCAGGCTGGCAAGTCTGGCGAGCGGCCGCACCAAGCAGCCACTGCACGATGCTGGGGAGGTGATATTGGCTTTTGCGAGGGGCGTATTACCAGCAGACCAGCTGCAGCGCGCGGGGGTGACCCCATGAAGGCCAAAGGCGTGGAGCCTGACAGCTACAAGCGGGGGTTCCGCAGGGGATTGAAGGATCTGGACCCCAGTCCACCAGCAGACAAGGCTGAGGCTTGGGATTACTGGAACGGTTTTTTGGATGCGACGAAAGACAGGGGCATTGGTGAGTATGGGGTTATCGATCAGGAAAGGGCGGAAATTGCACGGCGGTCGAAACACCGGCGCGGCGCGGATCAAGGTGGCCAAGGCCAAGGTGAAGAGGAAGCCGCCGGCGAACATTGAAGAGCGCGAGCAGATCTGGCTGATCCAGTTCATGGGGTTGGCTTATTTCCGTCACACCGACGGCACGCTGCGCCCGGTGCTGGATTATCTGGTTGCCATCCCGAATGGTGGGAAGCGATCCAAAGCCATTGCTGGCAAGTTGAAAGCGCAGGGCGTTAAGAAAGGGGTGAGCGACCTATTCCTGCCGGTGCCATTGAATGAGCGCAACGGCCTGTGGATTGAATTCAAGGCCGCCAAGGGCAGGGCCACCCCGGAACAGCTGGAGTGGATCGATCGCATGGTGGATGTCGGATACCTGGCCATGGTGATCTGGGGGTGGAAATCGGCAGTGGAGGCCATTGATGCGTACCTGGGCGGCCTGTACACGGCGGCCGGGGTGAAACTCAAACTGGAAAAGGGGAAGGCGGCATGCTGAAGAAACTAGATGGTTGGCTGGTGTGGCTGGAGCAGGCGGGGCTGGAGCGGATGGCGCGGAAAGCGTGGGTAGCCCTGCAGCTGCGGGTGAATGTCATTCTGTTGGGTGTGTGGCTGCGTGTGCCCCTGCTGCGCGAGCAGTACGAGCGCCAGAACGCGGTGATTGAATCGCTGAAGCAGGCAAACAAGCGGTTGGAGGATCAGCGCAATCGGGCCGTGTTGCTGGTGGAGAAGTATGAAGAGCGCTTCAACAAGCTCCTGCAACACGCCAACGAACTGGAGTTCAAATCGGCAAGGGAATGCGACCTGCAATCAAAAATCATCGTTCTTATGAACGAGCACACCCGCCAGACCAGGGTGAAACCACATCCCATGGACGGCCAGGCGCGGGAATTACCTGTCGGGAGCGGCCAATATGAGTCATAAGCCCGAGGAAGTTCTGGAGGCGTTGATGGCCAGCATGAACGGCATCATCGAGGATGAGCTGTTGATGGCCGCCCTGAAGCTGGAGCCGCCGCCGGCTGCCAAAATCGACAGGGAAGACCTCAAGCGCTATGCCCAAACCAAGACAATCGCGCGTGAAGGCAAGCTGGCGGTGGAATATACCTGGCGGGGCGTGTTGGCTATAACCGTGATGGAGCCCAGCATCCACCCGAGTGGACGTGCGATGGTTTTCGCAGTTAAGCGGCACTTGGAGAATGGGCGCGTGGTCACTCCGAAGCTGCGATATGACCCACCGCCAGCTCCACCAGCACCAGGGCCTGATGATCTGTTGCAGGCAGGTCAGCTGATGAATGACAAGGGCGTCCCGGGCGACAAGCGAAAGGTGTGGGACTCTGAATCTGGCGAGGTGGTCAATGCCAAAACGATTCACTGAAACCGGTGAGAAGGCCGGGGTCAGTAGAGAATATTGCGAAACGGTGCTGGGGAAAGGCGTCATCGGCGCGCTGGAGCAGGAGGTTATCAACTATAGCGCTTACACAGGGGAAGTGGTGGTACATGCGGCCATGTGGGCGAGATGCCCGGCCTGCGGCGGCGATATGCGGCTGCAAATAATTCGACACAAATTGAGGCCCGAGCTCGCCAGGTGGTATCTGGATAGCGCCGATGTGTTTGAAGCATGTAGCGCGTGTGATCCACGGCTTGCCGCGTTCCATGCGCCAAGGGGAAAAAATGAGACACACTGAAACCGAGTTGCAGAAGATTGTGCGCGTTGGGCTGGATCGCATCGACCAGGCGGTGGAGCGGGTGTGTGCGAAGTATGAGACGCGCAAGGCGTTGAGGTCGACGCGGATTCGTGAATGGAATTATGAAGATAATTGCGCCCGCACCAGCCTATCGGTAACGGTGGACGAGGGAGCCAGCATCATTGATGCGATCATCGAATTGCAGACCGAATATTGCTTTTTGCATGGCGTTTATCCCGACCAGGTGTGTGTAACAGACAGAGTTCTCGATCCCGATCCACTGGAACGAGAATTGAAGCCGCTGCGAATGGTTGAATTGGGAAACCGGATGAAAGGCCAGCCCAGAAAGATTTTTGGAATGAGGCTTCACCGGCGGTTTGGGTCTGGGCCTATAAGAGTCTCGGTGTGGAGCGAGGTGCTTCCTTATGAGCACGGCCCGCTGCCTTGGCCTTCGCTTCCGAAACTGAGGGGTACGGGCGTTGAAGCCATGCATCGATTGCTGGCATGCCAGGATCTCATGCCTGGCGGCAATGGCTTGTGTGTGGGGTACGACGAGTTGAGGCGGGTGGGAGCGGAAACCTAATGACAACAGTTGCATGGGATGGGAAAACACTGGCAGCGGACACGCTGATGATGGATGGAGAGCGAGGCCGCTTCTGTGAAACAAACAAGATCCACGACTGTGGTGATTATGTCGCGGCGGGTGCAGGAGAAGTCCAATCTGTGCTGCTGGTTATGCCGTGGGTGCTCGACGGGATGAAGCCTGACACCAAGCCACGGATTGAAGGTGATGTGGAGATCCTGGTAATCGAGAAGGCGACAGGCAAGGCTGTGCTACTGGAGAAGTTGCTTGTGCCCATTCCAGTGCCGCCCTGTATCGCCATTGGTTCTGGTTGCTGCTGGGCCATGGCGGCGATGGATCACGGGCGCGATGCCGTTGAAGCAATCGAGTATGCCAAGGGCCGCGACACTGGCACCGGCTACGGCACGACGAAGTGGGAGTTTGAACGGCGGGGACCATAACCCGAATTAACCCGAATTGATCAAATATCACACAGGCTAGAAAGTGGTAAAATAGCCTAACATTAGTGGGGAGGTGCGTATGGTTGACCAGGATACGGCAGCGAAAATTGAGAAGATGAAGGAAGAGCTGAAGGAAATGTGCCGGAGTGATGTGCTGGTGAGGGATTGCCGTAATATTGCAAGGTTTGCAGGGCTGTCTGAGGCTGATTTCTATTTGCTTTTGGCCTATCACGCGGTGAAGGAAAAGCAGAAATTAGCGAAGGTGATAGAGAACAGCATTATCAATATGACGAATCCGCCCCCAATTTTCATTTCAACCGAGCGAGCGCGCGAACTGGGCATTGCCCCCGCAAGTTAAGCCAAAACTGCAACACCACAAACCCGGCCAGCCCTCGCGCTCGCCGGGTTTTTTGTTGACCCCACAAATGTGACTCTGCTGTCGTCTCGCCAATCTGTAACCAGTCAACAACGTCATCAGGGAATAAAGCGGCGAGATGATTACCTCCAGCATTCTCCAGTCCATTTGCGTGACCACGGCGGGCCGGATTGCCTGTCTGAGGTACCTGCCTTTCCTGATCAAGCACATGCCGGATTACGGCATCGATACCCCAGCCCGCGTGGCCGCATTCATCGCGCAGATTGCGCATGAGTCGAGTGACTTCACGCGCATTGAAGAGAATCTGAATTACTCGGCAAAAGGTCTGGCAGATACGTGGCCCAGCCGATTCAAGTTGGCCAGTGGATTTCCGAACCCGTTGGCCAGCGCCTTGGCCAAGCAGCCTGAAGCGATCGCCAATCACGTCTACGCCAATCGCATGGGCAACGGGCCCGTGGAGTCGGGTGATGGCTGGCGTTATCGCGGGCGCGGCCTGAAGCAGATCACCGGCAAGGACAATTACCGGCAGTGCGGCGAGGCCCTGAACCTTGATCTGGTGACGCAGCCGGATCTGCTTCTGAATCACGACAGCGCGGTTGAGTCTGCCTGCTGGTTCTGGCGCGCGCGCAACCTGAGCCCGCTGGCTGACGCCGGCAACTTCCTGCAGGTCACCAAAAATATCAACGGCGGCACCATCGGGCACGGCCGGCTTGACGATGACCGTCCAGCTGATCGTGTGGACTATTACGCGCGTTTGCTTTCGGCCATGGGGATCAATCAATGAGAGTGTCCGTACTTCTTCGCTTGGGCTTCTTCCTGATGATGGGCGCCGGCCTGCTGCTGGCATCCTACTTTCTTTGGATCGACAAGCTGGATGGCGGCAACTGGGTTGCTGTGTGCAGCGTTCTGTTTGGTGCTGACCGGCTCAGTAATGCGCTGACGGACGGCATCAGTTCCCGCCAAACAGGGGAGCAGGTGCAGTGATGACGCTGACATCAGCTAAGTCCCTTCTGAATTTCCTGCGGGTGGTGGCCATCGCCGGGGCGCCATACGCCATTTTTTCCTGGGGCCATTACCAGGGCGCCAAGCAAGAGGCTGGACGCTGGGAAGCCGAAAAAGCAGAGCACACCCGTCAGCTGGCCGAATCCCGCGCCCAGAACGCCGAGAACGTCCCCAAGGTGATCACCGAATATGTGGACCGCGTGCAGCTGGTTCGCGAGAAAGCCAAAACCATCGTGAAAGAGGTGCCCATCTATGTTCCGTCTGATGCTGCTTGCGATCTGCCTGGTGGTTTCCGCGTGTTCCACGACGCCACCGCCAGCGGTGACGTGCCCGACCCCGCCCGAATTGCTGATGCGGCCCCCGTCGAAGTTGAAGCCGTTGCCGCCACCGTTGCGGAAAACTACTCCACCTGCCACGAAATCAGTGCCCAGCTGATCAGTCTGCAGAAATCCATCGCAGCGCGGCGCGAGGTGGCTGATGCCGAGTGATATGGAGATGCGGATCGCCCTTGTCGAGAAAGAGCAGGCCGAATTCCATGAAGTCATAACCGACATCAGGGACATTCTCGACAGGTTGGTGAGGGTGGAAGAGCGGCACATCGAGAGCCGGGAGGCTCTTGGGCGTGCGTTCAGCGCTATCAAGGACGAGGTGCAGGAGCGCAAATCACTGGAAGACAGGGTGGCCGTAGTGGAAACCGCAATACCGCCCCTGCAGGAAGCCCGCAAATGGTTTGTGAGCGGAATGCTGGCGTTGATTGGTGTGGTGCTGATGGCGTTGGTGGGCATGGTTGTAGGCAACCCAACATCAGCGCAGACGGCAGCAATCACACACCAGCAGCCGGGGAGCGCTCCGTGAGTAAAAGCAAGGAAGCGCCGCCCGACGCCCGCGAAGCCGAGTTGCTGGACAAGCTCACGAACGACGAGCTGCAGACCCGCATCGACGAAGCCATGATGGAACTGCCCAGCGTTAAGCAGGCAGTTTTTTTCCGTGAGTACGTCAGCAACGGCGGCGATATGTACCAAGCGGCCGTGAAGGCCAAGTTCGGCGACAAATCCAAGACCACCAACCAGGAAAAGCTGAAGAAGAACGTTCAGAAGCAGGCGAGTGACCTGATTCGATCCGAGCAGGGGAAGCGTGTTATTGCGCTGCTGATGCAGCAGATCAACCGCAGCTGCATCGTGAACGTGGACTGGTGGTTGCGTGAGAACGTGGCGTTTTATCGCGAGTGTCGGGAAATGCAGCCGACCTTGCTGAATGAGGAAGGCGAGGTGGTGGCCAAGGACCACCGCAATGGCACTCAGGCTGGCGCCGCGCTGGACCGGATCGGTAAGCATGTGGGCGCGTACAAGGCCGTGACCGTGGAGCTGGGCGACGAGACTCAGGCCACGCTGCGCGACATCCTCAAGCAGATTCATGGGAAGACCACTGGCATCCCGGGCGGCGGGTGACGCGTGGATCTGGATGCGCTTACTGACGAGCAGTTGAAAAATATCCTCGCCAACAATCTTGGCGATTGGCGTTGGCGCATCAACAACCTGTACAAGATCACCAACTCCAAGGGCGAGATCATCACGTTCAAGATGAACTGGGCACAGGAATTCCTGTTCAGCATGATGTGGTTCCGCTGCATCATCCTGAAGGCCCGTCAGCTGGGCATGACCACGTTTGTGATGATCTTCATGCTGGACCAGTGCCTGTTCAACGCGAACACCAAATGCGGCGTTGTGGCCCACGGCCTGGAAGAAGCCAGCGACTTGTTCAACAACAAGATCCGATTTGCATACGAGCAGCTGCCGGAATGGTTGAGGGCGCTGATTCCCACCAAGCGGGCCACCGGCAAGAAGCTGGAGTTTGAAAACGGCAGCAGCATCCGTGTGGGCACGTCGATGCGGTCTGGCACCTATCAATACCTGCACATTTCCGAGTTCGGGAAGATCTGCCGCAAGTATCCCGAGCGCGCCAAAGAGATTGTCACCGGTTCGTTTCCAGCTGCGCAGGACGGTGTGATCTTTATCGAATCCACCGCCGAGGGGCAGGGCGGGTACTTCTTCGAATACTGCGAGGAAGCCCGGAAAAAGCAGCTGGCAATGCAGAAGCTGACGCGGAAGGACTTCAAGTTCTTCTTCTTCCCGTGGTTCCGCGAACCTCGGTATCGGTTGAGCGACGAGGACACCGCCATGGTGACCATCGTTGATCGGCTGGAACAGTATTTCTACCAGCTGGAAGAAGAGTTCGGCATTGAGCTGGATGACAACCAGCGTGCCTGGTATGCGAAGGAAGAAGAAATCCTTGGCGCTGACATGAAGCGGGAGCACCCCAGCACCGCGCTGGAAGCGTTTGAGCAGGCCATTGAAGGCGCCTACTTTGCGGCGCAGTTCACCAGGATCTACTCGCAAAACCGTATTGGCGATTTCCCCTATCACCCAGGCGTCCCCGTGGATACATGGTGGGATCTGGGCATGAACGACGACATGGTGATCTGGTTCACGCAGACCGTCGGTGGCCGAATCCATGTGATCGACTACTACGAAAACAACGGCGAAGTGATCCAGCACTACATCAAGCATTGCCAGGGCAAGATCTATGTTTACGGCCGCCATTATGGACCGCATGACCTGGAGGTGCGGGAGCTGTTTGGTGATGAGGCGATCAGCCGGGCGCAGAAGGCCGCAAAGATGGGGTTCAAGTTCGTCACGGTGCCAAGGATCGCCGACAAGATGGATGCCATCGAGGCCGCGCGTGACGCGCTGGAGCTGTGCAGCTTCAACAAAGCCACTTGTTCGGACGGCATTGCAAAGCTGGAGCGGTACCGAAAGCAGTGGGACCAGAAGACTGGGCGCTGGAAAGACCAGCCCTACCACGATGACGCCAGCAACACGGCCGATGGGTTTATGACAATGGCCACCGGCCATCCGATGTTCGCGCGGCACAAGCCGAGGGCGCGGGCTGTTTCCAATCAACGCAGCGGGAGATACGCATGATGTCCAACCTGTTACCCGGTACCGCGCCGGTTTCCAACGGCGGAATGCTGCGGGTGATGAACAACTCCCAGCTGAACGAAATACAGCGCCAGCAGCAGGAGGCCGCCAACCCCACCAAAATACTGGTTATTTCCGGTCTGGCTGCCCATATCCGGCGCTGCTGGTCCGCCGCCAAGGATGCCAAGCAAGAGCACCAGCGCACCATGCTGCGCTGCCTGCGGATGCGCAAAGGCGAATATGAACCGCACGTCGCGGCCATGATCGCTGCAGAGGGTGGCAGTGATATTTATATGCGGCTGACGGACGTGAAGTGCCGCGGTGCCGAGGCGTGGATTGCGGACATCATGCAGATGGATGACCTGTGGACGCTCGAATCCACCGAGATCCCTGAGATCTCGCCCGACCAGGAGCAGGCCATGATCATGCAGGCTGAGGCGCTGATCCTGCAGCAGGGCTGGGCGCCGGAGGAAGCACAGGCAGCGCTGGAAGATGCAAAGGAGCAAATCAAAAAGCAGATCAAGGCACTGGCCGAGTCGGCAGCCGAACGCATGGCCACGAAAATCAAGGACCAGCTGCAGGAGGCTGGATTCCGAGAAATCTTGAGCGAGTTTATTCAGGACGTCGTGACATTCAAGGCCGGCATCATCAAAGGGCCGGTGATCCGGCGCAAACCGACATTGGCTTGGTCCGATGATGGCCAGTACCGACCGATTGTCACCGAGGAATTGTGTGTGGACTTCCAGCGCATTTCCCCGCTGGATGCCTACCCGGCGCCGCACGCCACTGGCTTCGAGGATGGTTATTTCATTGCCCGCCACACACTGACGAACGAAACACTCTATTCGATGCAGAACACCAGGGGCAACGACACCGAGGCAATCCGGCGCGTGCTGGAACAGTACGGTCAGAGCGGTTTGAATGACTGGCTCGACAACCTGGACAACGAGCGCGAAGCGCTGGAAGGCAAAAGCAGCCTGCGTCACCACGGTAACGGCGAGAACATTGTCGCGCTGGAATATCGCGGCCCGGCCATGGGCAAGCTGTTGATTGAATGGGGCATGGACCCGGCCCGGATCGATGACCTGCTGCGCACGTACAACATTGAGGCGTGGCTGGTGAACAACGAAGTCATCCGCTGTGTGCTCAATGGCGACCCGCTGGGGCGTAAGCCATTCAGTAAAGCCAGCGCAGTGACGCTGCCAGGCTCGTTCTGGGGGATGGGTGTTGCTGAGCAGATGGAGGACATCGCGCGGATGTGCAACGGCGCTGCCCGGGCGCTGGCCGACAACATGGCGATTTCTTCTGGACCGCAGGTGGCGATCGGAATCAACGGCCTGCCTGACGGGTTCGATATTACCAACATCAAGCCATGGAAAATCTGGCAGCTGCTGCAATCCGATTCCGGCCAGGTACCAGTTCAGTTCTTCCAGCCGGACATGCACGCCGGCGAGCTGCTGGAGATTTATGAACGGTTCGCACGGATGGCGGATGAAGTAACCGGCATTCCGGCCTACGCCTACGGTTCCGATCTGGCGGCGGGTGCTGGCAAAACCGCGTCCGGGCTGTCGATGCTGATGGGCAATGCGTCGAAGGGGATCAAGCGCATCATTTCCAACATCGATCTGGCGCTGTCCCAGATCATCCACCGCACCTATGTTCACAACATGCTGTATGACCCCGACCGGTCGATCAAAGGTGACGTGAAGATCGTGGCGCGCGGCGCGCTGGCCCTCATCCAGAAAGAGGCTATTCAGGCACGCCGGATGGAAATGCTGGCTTTCACCAACAATCCGACCGATCTGCAGATCCTGGGAGTCAAGGGCCGGGCCATTCAGTTGCGCGAGGCATTCAAGCCGCTGGATTACCAGAAAGACCCGGTGCCAACCGACGAAGAGTTGCAGCAACAAATGATGGCGGCGCAGCAGCAGGCCGCGCTGGAGCAGCAAGCGGTGGCAGAAGGTGAAGCAGCATGAGCAGCGAATCAATGAACAAGCGGCGCTTTGACAAGCATGAATACGCCGCGCTGCACCGCCTCAAAAACAACAGCGAGGATTTCAAGCTGATTGTCGCCGCGCTGCAGCGGCGCTACTCCGGATATCTGATGGACCTGTCGGCAGCTGATCCCGACAAACCCGGAAAGGTCGGGCAGCAGCAGGGCCGCTGCCGTGAGTTGGCCGACATACTTGAATCCATCGACGGAACCGAAATCGTCCTCAACCAATCCCGCCCGTAATTTTTTTCCACACGATGCTTTACGCCACAAATGTGACTCTGCTGGAGTCCGATTTGCGTTCAAGAACACCTGGAATACCCCAAGTGGCTCTACGGCTCAAGAACGGAATAGGACTGATACGCCATGAGTAAACAGGCTCAAGAAGCAGGGCGTCTTGCTGACGAACTGCATGCAAAGCTGATTGCGGAGAACAACCCCGAGAACACCGCGAACGCGGCTCTCACCGATCCCAAAACATCGCAGGCTCCCGAATATCCCGGCGCAGGGACTCAGGAACACCAGGACGAAAACTGGGAACAGAAGTACAAGGTCATTGAAGGCAAGTACCGAACTGAAGTGCCAGCACTGCACCAGGAACACCGTCGTTTGATGCAAGTGGTGCAAGGCCACGAGCGCACGATTGGCGAACTGAAAGAGCAGTTGACGCGGACAAACGCTGAATTGGCGACGCGCCCCGAGTCTGCGCGGCCCACCGCAAGCAGTGACGAGCGGTTGCAGCAAATTGCGGAAGATTACGGTTCCGACATTGCGAGCGTTATCCGGGATCTGCAGACAAAAGTGGCTGCCGTGGAAACCGAGAACCAGCAACTGAAGTCCCAAGGCACACAGGTACAGCAGAATGCGCAAGCGCCTGCAACACAACCAGCACCTGCAGTTGATCCGATGCTGAAAAGCCGAATCAATTTTGTTGCTGATCTGGTGGGTGGTGAGGCTGAGCTGAACCGCATCGACAATGACCAAGGATTTAATCTTTGGCTTTCAGGACAAGATCACCCCGCATACCCCGAATCGCGCCGGGAGAATTTGCAGAGGCTCTTTGTCTCGGGAAAGTTGAAGGAAGCCGCAGATTATTACATCACATGGCGAGAGCAGTCCGGCAATGGTGGCGCAAAGGCTACTGATCTGCTGGGCGAGCACGAGCAACCCGGTGTGAATCGGGGTGGCTCGACCGGTACAGACGGGAAAAGCGGAAGGGTGTGGCGAATGTCCGAGATTCGGGCACTTCAAAAACAGTTCTCCATTGATCGTTCGTACCGAACTCCGGAAGGCAGGCAGAAGGCCGCAGCGCTCGAAAGTGAGTTTATCGCTGCTGGACAAGAAGGCCGCATCATCAACGACTGATAGTCGCAAGCGGCCGCCGGTGGCGAGTGTGCTGGAGCATTCGCTATGCCTGTAACACGCGCAGGTGGTTACGTTAACTATTCGACGAACACGTCGAATTACATCCCGGAGATTTTTTCCGGAAAACTGGTCCGTCGTTTCTACGACACAACCGTCTTTGCCGAAATCGCCAACACCGATTACGAAGGCGAAATCAAATCGAAAGGCGACGTGGTGCACATCCGCACCCGCCCTGACATCGTGATCGATGATTACGAAGTTGGCGCTGGCCTGGGTACCGCGCAGACCCCGACATCTGCGAGTGTTGCGCTGCATATCGACCGCGCCAAACGCTTCAATATCGGTCTGACCGACCTTGATGCGCTGCAAAGCGATGTGAAGCTCATGGATGAGTGGGCTGACGCGGCATCCGAAACCATGCGGGTGGCAATCGACAATATCGTTCTCGCGAACATCTATGCCGATGCAGCGTCGTTCAACGCAGGCGCAACTGCAGGCCGCATCAGTGGTGATATCGACCTGGGCACTGCGTCTGTTCCGCTGGAACTGGCCAAAGACAACATCCTGGATGTCATCGTCGATTACGGCGTGTGCCTGGATGAAGCGAACTGCCCTGAGCAGGGCCGGTTCATTGTTCTGCCGGCCTGGGCTTGCGGTTTGATCAAGAAGTCTGACCTGAAAGACGCAAGTCTGGCAGGCGATGGCACCTCGATCATGCGCAATGGTCGTGTTGGGATGGTGGATCGATTCACCCTGTTCATGAGCAACAACGTTGCCAAGACAGGTTCGAACTTCCACGTCATTGCCGGCCACAAGGAAGGCATCACCTTCGCGTCGCAGATGACCAAGAGCCGGATTATTCCGGATCAAGGCGACTTCCGCGATCTGCTGCAGGGCTTGAACGTGTTCGGGTTTGAAACCATCAACCCGGCATTGCTGCTGCATTCGGTCGTCAAGAAAGGCGCGGTCTGATAGCCAGTGAGGGCGGCGAAAGCCGCCCTCCTGTTACGCACCGCTCACAAAGGTAAATCGTATGAAAGTGTTGAGACATTCCGTTTCTGGCCGGCTTTTTGAAGCAACGCCCGCGCTCCTGAAGCACAACAAGATGGTTCCGGCCACCGATGAGGAAGCCGCTGAGTTTCTGCGCGGATTCGCACCGGCTGCGCTCGAAGCGGCCCAGAAACACACCGTCAAAATCCTGATTCCGGAAGACTTCGATCTGGATACTGACACGTCCACCTTCGGCAAGGTGCAGCTGCTGGAAGTGGCCAGCAAGCTGAAGCTGCTGTTCCCCGAAACCATCAAAACCAAGGATTTGAAGGTGCTGGTGGAGCAGGCGCTGAAAGAGGCGCGCAGGCTGCGCGATGAAGCGGCTAAAGCCAAAGCTGATGCGGAAGCCGTTGAGTAATGAAGTTTTCGGCGCTGCTGGGCAAAGTGAATTTCATCCTCGCCAACGAAGTAGGCACAAGTCAGGCGTATGCCGACGAAGTTGTGCTTGGCTTTTTGGCTGAGGCTGAAACCGTCATTGTTGGCCAGGTATCCGGCGCCAACCCTTCCAGCGTTTCGGTGGCTTCTGCCGCTGGAACTCGCCAGCAGATCCCGGCGGACGGTGTGCGCTTGTTGTCGGTAGACACCGTGGGTGGGCGTGGTGTGCGCCTGGTGGAGCGGGGCGCCAAGGATGAGGTGGACCCGTACTGGCGAAATGCTGCAGCCGGAACACACGCCGTTGAATACATCCTCGACGACCGTATGCCGAAGTCATTTGATGTCAGCCCGCCACTGCAGGCTGGTGTTTCCATCGCGCTGTCCTACGACAAGTTGCCTCCTGAATATGATTTCACTGCCACGCCTGATCCTGATGTCACTCTCGGCCGCGTGCATGAAGCCGCCATGGTGGATTTCGCTGTTTACCGGTGCCTGTCGCGCGCCGATGAGAATACGCCTGAATTTGGTAAGGCTGGTGCGCACTATCAGACGTTCATCCAGAAGATTGGCGGCAAGACGGAAGCTGATGCCGTGCAATCGCCCAAACAGGGGAGATTCCTGCGATGAGTGTGAGCCTGGAACTTTGGTTGCCTGACGTTCTCCCCAGCCTTCCGGGGTGTCCTGAGTCGACTGTGTTGCGTGCGATCCGTGACGCAACGGTGGAATTCTGCAACCGCTCCCAGATCTGGCGTTTCGAGGTTGAGCCTTTCCCTGTGGTGAAAGGCATTGCTGATTACCAGCTGGACATTCCGGCTGGAACACACATCGCAGCTTTCATCCGCGTGAAGCATGCCGACCGCCAGCGGCCGTTGGAGTTGCGCACCACCGAAGAGCTGGACGACAGATCGCCCGGCTGGAGATCCATGGAAGGGCAGCCCGCGTACTTTGTGCAGCACGGCGTTGACGGCGTTCTGTTGGACCGCCTGCCGAAGGAAACCCGGCAGGATGTTCTGTCGGCAACGCTTGCGCTGAAACCGACGAACTCTGCCACCACGGTTGACGACCTGCTTTTTTTCGACTGGAAAGAGGAAATTGCCGACGGCGCGCGGTCGCGGTTGATGGGCGATGCAAACCGGCAGTGGTCGAACCCGATGTTGGCGCAAGAGAAGCGGAAAAACTTCACCAACGCCATACACCGTGCAGCACTGAAGGCGCGCCTGGGTTCGGGCTCGCGCTCTCTGTCTGTTCAGAAACGAAACATCTATTGATCGAGAGGTAAATCAGTATGAGCAACACTCTGTTGGTCGCACAAACCGCTGCAGCAACACCCAACTTCATCGTCGGCAACACGCCAGTGACCATTGGTGCGGTTGGACTGGCTGGCGCTGAGACGGTCGCCCTGGAAATCGATCTGGGCGGCACCTGGGTGGCAGCACTGGATAACTCCGGCACCGCCATCACGCTGACCGTAGCGCGCCACAACCGCATGATCGGCGGCGCGAACACTGGACCGGGCAAGTATCGCCTGAACAAAGGTGTGACCGCCGGCGCCACAAGTTTGCACCGTCACCGTGCAGTAGAGCGCTAAGCAAGTTTGGCCCATGGATGGGCCATTTTTCCATTCGATATAGCGAGGCCATCAAAATGCTGAAAGCCGCTTTCAAGATCAATCCTGTTTTTAGCGTGCTGCTGATTGTGGCCGCGCTGTTGTGCATCGTGCTTGTTTCGCCAGTGCAGGCTGCGGTTGTCATCCAGTCACAGCCGCAATCAATCGTTGCCGCTGAAGGCCAGACCGCCGTTTTCACTGTCCGCGCTACCAGCAACCGCACCATCCGGTACTACTGGTACCGAAACGGAATCATGCTGAGCAATAGGACCGATACGCTGACGATTACCGTATCCGCCGCCACTGTTGGCACGTATTACTGCGTCGTCAACGATAGCTCTGGGGTAAAGGCGCGGTGCAGCGAGTTCACCGTTTCCATTGGTGCCGCTGAGCCCGTTCCTCCGGTGGCGAGCGCCTGCAGCTGTGCCTGTTCTGGCGCGGCAAAATTGACCTGGGATAAACCGACAACCCGGGCGAACAACGCCCTGCTGCCCCCGGACCAGATTGCCGGTTACGACCTGTATCACTCTGCCACCAGCGCGACCACGTTGGTGAAAAAAGGCGAGCGGATTCTAGGCTCAGCCACAAGCTATACGGTCACAGGTTTGCTCCCGGGTACCCACTATTTCGTGCTGACCACCATCGACACGCAGGGCCTGGAATCGGCGCGGTCGGCGGTTTTTTCGGTGGTGGTGCGGTAATGGCTAAGAACCCTGTTGCCGCACCTGGTTCGCCGCTCCAAACCTACCCGCTGATCCCCGCAGGCTGGCAGTCGTATCCACCGCCGCGAATTATCGAGGTAGGAACTGTCGCGGGATTGGAAGCGGCGTTAGCGTTAGGCACCCTGCAAGATAACGATATCATTGAAATTGTCTGGCCCGGCGATTACCGACTTACCAGAACTGCTGGTGTTCCCGCATCTAATGTCACCATCCGTGGTCACGCTGATGCTACCCCGGATGACATCAGGATTCGCGGCCGCGGTATGGACAACGAAAGTTACGGTGATGTTTGGCACGGATTTTATGCGCAGCTACCGGGCCTGAAAATCCAGAATCTAACCATAATGGATTTCTATTTCCACGGCGTCACGTTCGGCGCCGGCGCAACCGCGCCGGAGTTTGACGACGTGTATTTCCGGGACATCGGCCAGCAGTTTATCAAGGCGTCCGCTTTCCCCGAGGCGATCAACGACGGCCGCGTGCGTCGCTGCCTGTTCGAGTACACAGACGGCAGGCCGGTAACGAACCACTTCGACATCGACGGCACCACAAAAATCGGATTTTTCTACGCCGGCGCCATCGACGTGCACAACGGCGCTGGCTGGATTGTTGAAGACTGCACACTGAAAGAAATGGCGCCGACTGCTGCAGAGATTGCGGCTGCACTGGCACTGGAACCGGCTGCACAACAGCATTGGTGGAGCCCGGCAATTTATTTTTGGAACAAATCCAGCAATAACCTTGTGCAGCGTTGCATCGGCATCAATTGCGGCCGGATGGTCGCGTTTGGCCTGTGGAACCGGAGCGCATCGATGCCCGACGGCATCCACGACAACGCGGGGGGCATCATCCGCAACAACATGAGCGTGATCATGCCCGGCCGTATCGGGCAAGCGCAGATCGACGATTCGGACGGCGTGATCCTCGCGTGGAACTCGCCCGGAACGAAGATCCTGCACAACACCGTGCTAACCTATGGGCAAATTGCTGACGCCATCCAGGGCCGCTGGTCGACTGGGCTGGAAATTAACAACAACCTATCCGACGACACCATCCGCATGCGGGAAGAGGCGTCATTCACCGGCGCGAACAATGTGCAGAATGCGTCGCCGTCCTGGTTCGCCAATCCAGCTGTAGGTGATCTGCACTTGAACAGTACCGGCAACGGCAATGTTGGTGTGGCTACGCGTCTGGCGGATTGTCTGGAAGATTTCGACGGCACCGCGCGCGGCGCATCTACCAAAATCGGAGCCGACATTTATGGCTAAAAACCCCGTCGCTGCTCCAGTCTCACCGTTGCCGACGTATGACCACGGTGGTGGTGTTTCGCGTTCATTTCCGGCTGTGGCCGGTGGTTTGTATTCACTGCAGGCCACACCGCCAATCTATAAAGGCGGTTTTGTGGTGGATGCAAATCCAGCCGGCACATCAAGTTTAACTTACACACAGGACGCTCACCGCATCGCTCAAGGTTCGGCCGCTGGTCGAATATTGATTACCGGGCAGAATTTAGGTACTGGGGGCCAGCCCCATTTCGCAGAGGCGACCCGTCCCGCATTAGTCGCAGGGTCGAATGTTAATGCGTTTAACATTGGCGCCATTGTCCAACCGTTCCGTGATATTAAAACAGACGCTGCAGGCTTCCCCGGTGATGCTGCAATTTCCGGTATGGAGTTCGATCGTGTTACGCATCCGCTCGATCCTTCGCGAGTGGGTACGGGTCAAATAGTGATAGGCGCCTATTCGTACTATGCCGGAAATACAGGTAAAAATTTCGGGCTGTATCGTAATGGTTCCAACATAGCCAGTAGCGTGAAATTCAACACCGACATGACCGGCGGTGCGCATTTTTCTGGGCAGATGATCAAGATCCCTGCGTCGTGGCGCTCACTGTTTGGCGGTGCCACGCATTTCGCGCACAACGGAATTGGAATGGCTATTGTGGGGCGGGCATCGAACGGCCCATCTCTGCTGGCGTTCACGATGCCCGAGGCCGGCGAATCGCCTGCGCTGATCAACGGTACAGTGGTTATGGATTTTCCATTGGCTAACCCACTGTGCGGCACAGAAACGGAAATGAACACCGCGCAAATCTGGAATCACCTGACGCGTGTGGCCGGCGGATTCTGTATTCCAAACACCGATACGATCATGTTTGTTGGACACAATTGGGACCCTCGCTTTGTTGGCGGCACCATTGATTACAAAAAAACGAATGATATTGGTGTTACGTCGAACGGTTACGCAGCGTCAAAGCACCAGGCATATTCGGATTACTACTGGCTGTTTAGCAAAACCGCTTTGGCCGCCGTGTTTGCTGACCCCATCGCAAACCCGCCGCACATGGTTCGCCCGTATGAACACAATTTTTTCCCGCAATCGGGCGTTTCAAATTGGCAGCACCTGATGACGGGTGCCTATTACGACTACGACACGAACGAAATGGTGGCGTCGATCTGGCTGGGCGCCGCGTCACGCTTTGCTTACTCGGCCGCCCCATCATTTGCCGCATATCAGCTGGTTTGAGGATTAAATAATGCCGTGGAAACTTTTTTACCCACTCAACGAAGCTGATTCAGCCATAGTCCCGGATACAACCCAAGATTTGGGCACTGCTGGCAAACACCTGACGCTGGTCAAAGACGCCACCAACATGGTGTTCATGTCGAACGGGCAGGGGCGCGGCCTGAACTGGGCCGCCGCCCCGCTGACTACAGCGGCACGAGCAGGCGCTACGCTGGGTTCAACCCTGGCGGCGGAGCTAAACGGGGTCACTCAGGGCACATTTATTTTCAAGCGGTCTGCGTTGACCAGTGACGACTGGTCCACCGTTTTCCGGCTTGGCGCCCAAACCGCCCCACGAGCAATGGAATATGAATTAAGCGCCATCGGGCTGCACATGTTCAGATTTCAAGAATGTGCCTTCCCGTTTTACAACAGCACGGATTACACAGCAGTTGTAATTAACTCCACTGCTGTGGATATTGCGGATCGGGTGAAAATTCGCGGCTGGAACGGATCACTGGCAGCGATCACCCCGGATGGTGGTTACGGAGCCATCACGTTCCCCCAAAACACTGCACTGACGGGGTTGGTGGACACATCGGATATCGTCATCGGTAACCGGGCCAATCAGAGTGTCAACGCCACCGGCGCGATCAAGTGCGTTGGGTGGCACACCGCCGCGCTGACCGATGCCGAACTGACAACAGCATTCACGGCGCTCGACACGACTGACGATGCCGCGCCGAATCTAACCCCTGTGCTGACGCTGACTGCACCGCTCACACTCGATCAGGTAGTGGCAACCAGCCTGCGTGCGAACGTCACCACATCGGTAAACGCAACCGTCGATTACGTGGTGGGTGCAGCAGCCAGTGCGCAGCCATCTGAACCAACATTCGACGCGTCCACCATTGGCGGCTCGTCCACTGCGTTCACTCCATTCCAAACCACCATTCCGGCACTCACGCCAGGCGCATCAATCCGCGTTCATGTGCGCGTTACTGACGGCACCACCACGCTATACGATTACGAAGATGTGACGCTGCCGGCAGTGTCGAACGTGATCCTGTCGGTCAACGGCGGAACACCGATACGCTACGACCAGACCAGCTTCGATATCACCTGGGACACAGCGCCAGGCTCGCTGTCTGCCGTCACGCTGAACGGTGTAGCGCAGGGCGCACACACCAGCATCAACGCAACAACCACCCGCGTGGCGCGCACATCCGCAAATTGGCCAGCCACACGATACAATACAAATATTCCACTGGTCACCGGCGCCGCATCCGGCACCACATCAATGATTCCCGCGACGGGTTACAGCGTGCGGCGGCTGGGTGCTGGATTCGTTGAGAATCCGCCGCAAACGCTGGATTCAAACGGCAATGCCGTGCCGGGCGACGAGGAAGTCATTAACACGCAGGGCGGCGCGGTTTCCATGGATGATCTTGGGCGCCTCACATTCAACGCCGGGTTCAACGGGTTGGTTGAGTGGGCCATCGTGGATCAGGCGGACGGTGCGCACTCTGCATTCGCCTTTTATCCCTACTCGGCCGGCGCAGATATTTTGCCGACCGTTCCCACGTTTCCAGCTAACGTCACAGGGGCAAACCCGGGCCAGGCTGTGCGTTTTAGTTATGTGCTGGCCGGGGTTACGCCTGCGACCGACATTCCGGTTGTAGCAGCCGGGTTCCTGCAGGTATCCACTACTGACGGCAGCGGCTACGGTCCATCGATCACTCGGCAACTGGGCCAAACAATTTACTGTGAAATAATCGCCGGCGCCTTCGGCGAGGTCCGCACCGGCAACGTTTCGATGAACGGCGTCACAGCAGTCGCGCCGCTGAGCGTCACCACTCGCGCCGCGAATGCACCGGCGATCACGTCCCCGATCAGTGGCCCTGCGTCAGTCACGGTTGGAGCGCCTGCGAACTTCACGGCGGGCCTCACCGGCATGGCCGCGATCCAATGGCGCGTTAATGGCGTCAACCATCCGGGTGCAAACGCGATTCCGTTTGTCTACACCCCGCCCGCAGTCGGCACGTACAGCATCGATTATGTGGCCACGGGGCCAGAAGGTGGGACGGTTACCGGTACCGCTGTTTCGCTGAGTGTTATTGCGGTCGCGAACCGAGTGCTGCTGCCCGAACTGCGCAGTCGAGTCACTAACCTGCTGCGTGGGGGGGAGCAAAACGTGGCGTGCTACGTGGTGAGCGACAACCGCGCGCAGGTGCTGATTCCGGCAACAACAATCAACCTGGCATCGAGCGGAACCACACCGCTGGTGAATAACCTGCTGGGTGTAATCGGTACCTGGGTGCGTGTTGGATTTCCGGAAAGCGATGGCACGGCGGTTGAAGTCCGCCTTCAAGTGGAGGCATAACCGATGCCACTGGTCACAGGACCGATGCTGGTTGGTGGAGTTCTTTACTCGGGCGCTATGTTTGACAGCGCCCCGGTGTTCTCCAGCTCCAATTTGCTCAACGCCAACAACTGGGCCGCCACCACGCACCAGGTGCAGGTTACGGCCGGTTCCGTCCTGAGTCTGGTGGCGCCGGTGCTGGGCGTGTCGCTCAATGCCGGCACCGGTGTGGTGACATTCGATTTCCGAGGCATGGCCGGCGGCAACCGCACGTTCACGCTGCGAGCGACTTATGGCGGCGTGAGCACGGATCAAGTTGTCACTGTGGTTGTCGATGCGCGACCCGTGTTCTTCGGCGCGACAACCCTGAATGTCAGCGCCGGGGCAATCACGCCCATCGTGATCGAAGCGCAAGATCCGGAAGGCGCCACGCTCACGCTTTCCGCAATCCAGATGCCGAGCGGTTTGGTTTTCACACCCGCTGCGCAGCCGTCAACAACCGGCAACGGGGTGGTGTACACCGGTACGATCAGCGGCACGCTCGCCGGCGGCGTGCATACCTGCCAGATCCGTGCAACTGCGGCGAACGGCGGTGGAAGCACCGACCACACCCTGACGATCAATGTGGCGTCGGTGGCCAATCAGGCGCCGGTTATCACCAGCAGCCCGACCATGACCGTTATCCAGGGTCAAGTCGTGCAGCGCACGCTGACGGCCAATGATGCCAATGGAGACACGATCAGCTGGTCGTTTTCGAGCAGCAATAGCTGGATCACTCGCACGGGTGATCAGGTGGCTGCGGCCCCGGGAATCGATATCCAACCAGGACCGTATCAGGCGTTCGTCACTGCAAACGATGGCCAGCTGACAACCAACCAGACGATCACCGTGACTGTGGTGGCGGCGTCGGTTGAAAGCGGTGCTTCAGTAATTGAGTTCACTACGCCAGCGCGTCGCACATTGACCGTGGGCCGTTTGGATCGACAGGCCGCGCCGACATTTGAGCAGGATTCAGCGGAGCGCTATGACTACCTGGTTGACCTGCGCCGCTGGTTGGAGCTGGACACGCTGGCAAGCGTTGAGTGGAGCACTACGCCTGGCCTCGACTATCAAGCAGGTGGGTTTAACGCGGGTCAATGCGTGGTGTGGTTGAGCAACGGCACAGCCGGCTTGAATTACAAAGTTACCGCGATGATCACCACGGTGGGCGGGCGGACGCACAAGGCTTGGTTCTTTGTGTCCATGACTGTTGAGGACTCCTGAGCATGGCGCGGCTGACGTTTCGGGGCTTCGCTGGGATGATCCCAAAGATTGCCGCGATCAACCTCGCACAGAATCAGGCGGTTGAAGCCAGAAACTGCCGTCTTGATTCCGGCACGCTGCGGCCGTGGCGTGGCCTGGGTGCGTCGGTTGCTACGCTGAGCAAAGCCGGCGAGATCAAAACTATCTATCGCTTTGGCGCTGTGCCGAACCAGCCCACAAGTGGGTTTTGGTTTCACTGGAATCAGCGCGTGCATGCTGTTCGCAGCCCGGTGCTGGGCGACACGGAAGAACGCACGTATTTCACCGGTACCGACCGGCCGCGTTACACCTATGCCGGCCTGGCCACCAGCGGTGGCGGGACGGGCTATCCGACTGTCTCCCGACCACTTGGCGTGCCTATTCCTGCAAATGGTCCGCTGGTGGCGGTGACCGGCACGCCTGACGTGGATGCTGATCCGCTGACGGATACTGAAAACCGTTCCTATGTGGTGACCTATGTCACATTGAAAGGTGAAGAAGGTCCACCGTCGTTGCCGTCGCTGTCTGTGGATTGGCTGCCAGGACAGGTGGTGGAGTTGACCGGCCTGCCGGGCGCGGTGGCCGGTGAATGGGATCTGACACACAAGCGGATTTACCGGCGAGCCAGCAGCAGCGCAGGGGATGAATATTTCCTGGTAGGCACGGTGGCCATTGCAGTGACCACGTTCACGGACAACATCGATGTGGTTGGCGCTGCGATTTCCTCCTACCAGTATTACGAGCCGCCCAGCGACCTGCACGGCTTGGGCGTAATGCCTGCCGGCTTCATGTACGGGTTCTCGAAAAATCAGGTGTGTTTCAGCGAGATTTACCTGCCGCACGCTTGGGACCCAGATATTCGGCTGCCGACCAATCACCCGATTGTGGGTGGTGGGAATTTTGGCGACACCATTGTTGCGATCACCACGAAAAATCCATACGTGGCCGTGGGTCAAGATCCGCGCTCGATGGCCATCGATGAGCTGCAAATCAATCAGGGTTGCGTGAGCGCTGAATCCATCGTGTCCACACGATACGGTGTGATCTACGGGTCACCGGACGGTGCTTTCATGATAGGCCCGGCCGGAGCGCAGAACCTGCTGGAAAATTACCTGCGGCCGGACCAGTGGCAGCAGTACAACCCGGCGTCGATCAGGGGTGCATTTTTTGACGATCGGTATTTTGCTTTCTACGACACCGGTACCGAGCAGGGCGCGCTGATTTTGAAGCCGTCAGACGGTGCGGCCGGGCTGGTGAAGCTGAGTATCTACGCCACCGCCGCCTTTGCCGATCCCCTACAGGACAAGCTGTTCCTGGTGCAGGACCACGCGGTTCAGCCGTTTGATTCTGGTTCGGCAATGACAATGACCTGGACCAGCGGCGAGCAGTTCACGTCGAAGGCCGAATCGTTCAGTGTTGTGCAGGTGGTGGCGCCATCCTACACGAGCACATCGATTCGAATCAGGGTGGACGGAACGTGGGGATCATCCATTCCTGTGACCTCTCCCAAACCCATCCGGTTTTTCGTCAAGGGCAACCGGTTTCAGGTGGAGATCACTTCGCAATCTGAAATCGAATCGGTTGTGGTGGCCAGTCAGCCCAGCGAGTTGGGGGGCTGATGACCGCTACCAAAAAGCCCGGCCTTGGCTTTTCGCCAAAACTGAAAGACTCTGCCCAGTTTGAGAAGTGGGCCCAGCGTGTCACCGAGATTCTGCAGGTGTATGAAGGGGTCAAGGGCGACAAAACCAAACTGGACCGGGTGGTAACCTGGCGTGATTTTGAAGCGCTGGGTTATGAGTTTGACGCGCGTGGCCGGCTCGTTGACGGTGGAACAGATCCCGGCGGTGGTGGCGGTGGTACAGGCACATTGCCGCCCTACAGCACGCCACCCGCGCCCACCGGCCTGACAGTAATGGATGGCTTTGGGAACATCTTCCTGTCATGGGATGTGACCAGTTATGCCTATCTGTCGCACACTGAAGTCTGGCGGGCAGAAGTCGATAATCTGGGCGTAGCGGTCAAGGTGCAGGATGCTGTCGGAAATCTGGTGGCCGATCCCGTTGGTACCAGCTCGCCGATTTACTACTACTGGATTCGTTATATCAGTACCTATGGCGACCCAGGGCCTTACAACGCGACCGCTGGCGTGTCTGGCAGGTCCAGCCCGAACCCTGATGAGCTGCTGGAGCTGCTGGAAGGATCGCTGGATTATCAGGGGCTGCTGGATCGCATTGACCTGATCGATGCTCCTGGCACTGGTCTGGTGGATTCTCTGGCCCAGGAAATCCTGGACCGGGTGGCAGCGATCACCGGCGAGGCCGCCACGCGCGTCAGTCAGATTTCCACCGTCACCGGACTGGCCAATGCCGCGCAGACGTCGGCGAATGTGGCTATTTCGCGCCTCAACGATACCGGCGAAGGGTTGTCGATCGAGGCCCTGGCTGCGGCCGTAGAATCCCTGACGGCATCCAGCGGTGAAGACGGCACCATAGCCGCTGCCGCGTACAGCAAAGCATCGACCGTTGAAACCCGGCTGAACAATGCTACTGGGCCTACCAGCGGCGTCACCATGGAATCGGTGGCGACAGACGCGGTTGCGCTGAAAG
Organism: Gammaproteobacteria bacterium; assembly: GCA_013178375.1. Lineage (GTDB taxonomy): Bacteria > Pseudomonadota > Gammaproteobacteria > Pseudomonadales > Ketobacteraceae > Ch67. The sequence continues at coordinate 116,760 of JABLXQ010000008.1, read as the reverse complement.
CAACGGTTGAGCACGGCACCACGGGGCTGGCGGCGACCAAAGCCATTGTCGACACAGTGAAGACGCGGTTGGATAACACCGGCGGCGGTGTATCACTTGAATCCCTGTCGAGCACAGTGGCCGCGCAGGGCGTCACGATCAGCCACGGCACCACCGGCTTGGCCGCTGCGCACACGCGAAGCGCAACAGTGGAAACCCGCCTGTCCGATGTTGGCGGCACCAGTCGCACGCTGGAGGTGCTGGGCACTGATTTCAGTTCGTTGCGCTCCCAGGTGCTGGACCCGATCAATGGCCTGAATGCACTGGCCACGATCGTCACCAGTCAAACCACCACGATCAACAGTCACGGCGCGACACTGACGTCCCAGGCCACCACCATCAACCAGCTGTCGGCATCGGTGGATGACAACACGGCGGCTATCTCCAGCGAAGCCACTGTGCGGGCAAGTGAAACCGGCGCGCTGTTTGCCAAGGCCACGCTGAAGCTGGATGTGAACGGGTATGTCACCGGCTGGTCGATGAATAACGATGGCCAAGCGGGCGAAATGATCATCGTGGCGGATAAGTTTTCCATCGCGCCGGTGCCCACGAACCCGACCGCTGCAGACGGTTCGCCGTTTTTCCACCTGACCACATCGACCACCGTCAATGGCGTGGTGCTGCCGTCGGGCACCTACCTGAAAACCGCATTCATTGGCGATGCCACAATCACGAACGCCAAGATCGGTTCGGTGGCAGTGGACAAAATAACCGGCAACATTGCCCAGTTCATCCAGGGTAATTTCAACATCCTGCAGTCCAGCAATTTCAGCGACACAACGCGCACTGGCTGGCAGCTAAACGTGAACGGCAATCACAAGATTTACGGCACCGGTTCCAGCGAAGTGGTGGCCAACTCCATGCAGTCGTCGAACTATGCGACGGGCGTGAGCGGGTTCAAGCTGTCTTACAATGGCTTTTTTGAGGCGCATAACGCGTTCATTCGCGGCAACGTGGAAGCCACCAGCATCAAAGCGGATGCGGCCAATATCATCAGCACGCTGCACTTGCAAGGGAATGCGGTATCGGTGGCTGGTGCGGCGCAGATGAATTTTTCCGGATTCACGACCTCCGGGGTCTGGGTGACCGTTGGGACGGTAACGTTTGATTTTTCGGGGGCAAGCGCGAATCAAGCCGTTGTTTGTATGCTGGATGTAACAAAAGCGGTTGTAAACGCGGCGTTCGGGAACAGCTGGTCGATGACGTGGTGGGTGCACCGCGCCGGGTTGGTGTTTGCGGCGCAGGATAACAATCATTTGATCCGGACCGAAACTGAGGAGGTGGGGGGAGGGAGAACCCGTGTGACTACCCGCTATTTTGTGACATTCATCGATAATGCCGGTCCTGGGGTGCACACCTATACCATTCAGGCTCGGATGAATTCGCTGTCAGGTTCGGGATCGCCGCCGCCAGGCTCTAGTTTTATTGGCTCGTTTATCGCGTCGGGTGGGAAAAAATGAAAACATTTCTCGTGTACGAATTGGACACCGGCGCGATTCGCCAGCGTGTACAGGCCGACATGCTGTACGCGCAGGATATTCCGCAAGGGTGCTGGGCCAAGGAAGCGGATGCGAATATTTACAAAAGCCGCATGAACGTTTCTGCTGCCCCTTTCAACCCCACTATTGAGCCCTTGCCGCCCGAACCGGAGCCTGAGATTTCATCGTCGGAAATCAATTCAATCCGCGCCACCCTGGAGCAGCGCCCCGTTACCGTGTATGCGGTGGCTTGGGACTTTGATGCGCCCTCTGAACTGCGGATGCGGGACGCGGTTGACCAGTGGGACCACCTGGCCTATACGAAATCCGGCAACATGATTGGGTGGAAAGATGCTGCCAATCAGTTGCGATTGCTGACAAAAGCGGAACTCACCACGCTGCTGGCGGATCTGCGCCGGGAGCGTGCGAAACGCTCCGACCGACTGCACGCGCATGCCCGCACGCTGGTGGCCCAGTTGCCGGCCGTAACGCGGGCGGAACTGGATGAAAGCCAGTGGCCAATGAATTGACCCCACAAATGTGACTCTGCTGGAGTGTCCCCATTTTGCGAGGATTCCCAATGCAGGTCAGACCCGCCAAGCGCAGTGATTTACCGAGCCTGATTTTGCTGGCCGACCAATTCCATTCTGAAGATCCTGCATTCAGCAGCACGCCGTTTGATGCCTCCATTGTGTTGGCATCGTTTGATGATTATCTGAAAAACGAAAACTGTTGCCTGTTCGTTACCGAGCAGCACGGGCAGCTGACAGGGTTTTTCATGGGGCATGTCAGCCGGTCGGCCTGGGGACAGTTTCGGGAGGCGGGCGAAGATTTCTTTTACGTGACCCCAGACAGTCGCGGCACCGGGGCCGGCGATCTGCTGGTGCAGTCCTACGTGGAGTGGGCCAAGGAAAAAGGCGCGCTGATCACCGGCACTGCCATTCGCAGCCAGATCAATGCCAATGCCGTTTCCCTGCTGCTGGACCGGAATGGATTTGTGCCCATGGGCACGCTTTGGGTTTATCGAGGTAGCTGACTATGTGTGGTGGCGACAAACCGAAGCCGCAAAAGCAATCGTTCGGTGAGCGCGAACAATCTGCAGTCATGGGTGAGAAGTGGAACTATTACGTTCAAAAGCTGGCGCCCTATCAAGACAAGTTCGTGAAAGACGTGCAGATGACTGACGCCGACTATGGAAAGGCCGAGCGGGCAGCGGCGACCGATACCGAGGCGGCATACGCCCAGGCGCCCCAGGTGGTCCCTGGCGGGCAGCGCGGTGGAAATCTTGGTGTGCAGATCGGGACTCGCGCATTGGCCAAGGGCGGCACCAAAGCGGCGAACCTGGTGCGGTCGGGGCTCCAGACCGATGATCGGCACGCAGCCGGCGTTGAGGCGATCATCGCGGCCGGCAATGGAGAGCGCGCAGACCAGCAGCGCACGCAGGCGCATTATTCCAATCTGAATTTCCAGCAGGCCCAACAGGATGCGGTGCAAAGCTCGAATGACTTTTACCGAAAAGCCCAGATGAAAGGTGATGTGCTGGGGGCTGTCGGTGCCGCGGCGTCGATGGGAATGACGCCATCTATGCCGGGCGGGAATCTGGAGGGAACCAGTGGATTCATTCCCGCGCCAGGATCGGCAAAAGTCCCAGCTATGCGACCGCTCGTGTGAGGTGAGCTATGGGTTTTATGTCAAATGTTCGGGATATGTTCAAAGACAACAACCTGACGCCACAACAGCCGGCCGGCGGTGGTTTGTTTACGGTTGATGTGGGCAGCGCGTTCAAGGGCGATAACGGCGGTACCGATCTGCTGGGCCGGATTTCCCGCGCGCAGTGGAATCATTACAAGGCCACCTATTTGCCGTCCATCGAAAAGGCCATGGGCGAAATCGGTAACGCAGATGTTTTGAATGCCGAGATCGCGCGCGGCGAAGATCAGGTAAACAAAACCTATTCCAACCTGCAGGCCGATGCACAGAACAAGATGGCGGCCTACAACACGCAGCTGAGCCCGGACCAGCAGCAGAGCTTTGACCGGCAAATTGCATTCAGCAAGGACAAGGCGCTGGGCAGCGTGCGCAATCTTACCCGTGACGCCAAAGCCAATCGTGATATGGCGCTGATCGCCGGCAGTGCTGGCAACCTGATGAACCAACAAACCAGCAAGGGGTGATCTGTGTCCAACCTCATTTCCATGGGCAAGTCCTACCAGCAAGAGGCGATACAGAACCTGCAGCAGGTGGCCCAGCAGCAGGAAGGCCGTGAACAGTTCAACGAACAGCAGGAATCCACCTACAAACAGGCAAAGCAGCAAAACCGGATGTCGGGCCTGATGGCTGGTGGCATAGCCGGCTACATGATGGCCGGCGCTGCTGGCGGCCCTGCCGGTATCGCTGCGGGCGCAGCCATCGGCTTACTTGCATCGGAGCTTTTCTAAATGATCGACATTCAGCGCGCAATTCAGACTGCCGGCGGCATCGTCGGTATCAAAAATGGCATCGACCAGAATCGGCGCGCTGAAGAGTCGCACCAGTTCAACATGGAAACCGCTGACGAACGGATGGAAATGGCGCGCACGCAGGATGAGCGTGAGGGCAAGTTATTTGACGCGCGGATGGGTGATCACGACCGCAAGTCAAAGGCTGCCAGGGTGCAAGAAGCCGGCCGGATGATTGCCGAGTATGAAGCGCGCGGCATGGAGGTGCCTGACGAGGTGCTGATGAAAGCGTGGCCGGATCTGGACCTGAATGATGATTTTCTGGAGGATGGATTCAGCCAGAATTTCGACGTGGCCGAGGGTATTTTGCAGGGCAAGGTGAAAGCCAATTCGCCTGAAGGGCTGACTGCCATGAACGCCCTGTACCGCAAACAGGTGATGACCGGCACCGGCGCCACCAAGGATGGCAAGCGCATTACCGACAAGCGCATCGTGGGTGCGGTTCCGTCACCGGATGGCAAAGGCTTCATGCTGGATCTGGAAATTACGACCGAGGACGGCCAGAAATACACTGCGCCTGTCACTGAGAACCGTGATTCCGATCCCGACAAAGACCCCTATGTCAAAGTCGTGCCGTTCGACAAAGCTATGGATAACCTGGCCGGGCAGAAGATTCTGCACGGTACGCTGTCACCCGAACAAAAGCAGCGCATGAAGGTGGCGCTGTATGGGGCGTCCGGACTGCGGCAGCAGGCGACGCGCCGGCAAGGTGCTGGCTTGTCGTTTGAAGAGCGTGCGCTGTTGGATCAGCAAAAGGCGTTTTACCAAGGCCAGAATCAACTGGCGGTAGAGCAGTCGCGCAGCCTGAACGACCGGCGCCAAGCTGCAGCGGATGAAACTGCCGTTTACAGCCAGCTGTACTTTGAGGCGCCAGAAGCGCAACGGGCAACGATGATGCCGCCAGAAATTGTGGGTGCGCAGATTGCCCAGGGTTATGACGTTGCCACGCCGCAGCAATCCAACCTCCTGCGCCAGCATGATCGCCAAACACAGACGGCTGACCAGATGAAGTACATGGACAGTGCGAGGGAAGAGCTTGATCCGGTTGGCCCCAACTTTCTGCGTGGTGGCGGACCTGGTGAGAGCGAGGTGCTGCAGAAGGCAGCCGAGAACTTTGCTCGCGACACTGGGCGCCAGTTTGATCAAACGCTGTTGCCGCCGGCGGCGAATCGCACCGCACCCGAAGCGGGCAGGGCCAGCAACATGACCGGCAAAGTTGATCGTGGTCCTGCAGCGCAGCCGATACCGAAGGCGCCTGAGAAATTGGGTGCGGGGTCCGCCGGCGCACCCCGTAGCGTTTCTTCCAAAGCTGAATATGACGCCCTTCCAAGCGGCACCCAATATCTGCACCCAGATGGCACTATCAAGGTGAAAAAATAATGAGCGAGTCGTTCGGCTTGGATGATGAGGTGGTATCGGGCGCGGCGGCTGGTGGCTCGTTTGATTTTGGTATGGATGACGCGGTTGTCGATGGGGCCTCTGCTGCCGATCGCGGCTTCTGGAACAACACCCTGCGCGGTACCGGGGAGCGTGCGCTGACGCTGGGCGGAAACCTGATGCAGGCTCTGGGAAACACCATTGAAGGTGGTGAGCAGTACCTGACCGACCTGACGGGGATTAACCCTGCCATCGTTGAGGGCCCGGACGGCTTGGAATTCACGATGCGCCGTGACCCAGCGGAAACTGATCTCGGTTTGAACCGATCGGGCGAGTTGGTTGGTGACGTGAAGCTTGGCTACGAGCCGCGTTACACCTGGGAAAACCTGAAAGCCAATCCAAGCCCCGGCAATCTGGCTGGCTTTGTTGCGGAGCAAGGCGTTCAGTCTGTACCCGACATGGCGGCGGTGTTGATGCCCCATGGCCTGCCCGCATACATCGGTAGCCGGACACAGGAAATTGCAGAAGCCCGCACCGAGAACGATGGCCGAACTGTTGAGAATGGCCAGGTTTCTGGTGCAGATCTGGCAGCGGCGGCGCCGGCTGCTGTTGCGTCGGCACTCCTGGAGCGCGTCGGTGCCAAGGGTGTTACCAAAGTTGGCGGTGTCAGCACCGTTGGCGGCCTGGGCGCGGCGGTGGGCACAGCCGCTGCCAAAGAAGGTGGCACTGAATTCCTGCAGGAAAACATCGAATATGCCGGTGAGTCGGTTGGTACGGAGCGCGGGTTTGACCCGGCAACCGGGCTGGACCGTGGTTTGGCGGGGGCTGTTGCTGGATCTGGCTTTGGTGGGTCGGTGCGAGCAGCAACCGGTTCTGCGGAGCTGGCAATCAACAAGGTGAAAACGCCGATCCCGGTCAATAAGCCGGGCGGCATGAGCCTGGACGAGGCGTTGAACGATGACATCCCCACATTGACTGATGCGGTGCGGCCGGGTTTGCCGCACATCAAGGATGAAACCCTGTACGGCACGCCGGGCGGTGAGCTGATTGACGGCGTTGAATATCAAAACCTGGATCTACCTAAGAGCAACCTTGAGCGCGAAGTTAAAACTGCACAGCTTTCGGAAAGGGCCCGTAATCCCGGCGGGCGGGGTTTCTATGAGCAGGTTGTGCCGGGCAATTTGGTGTCTGACGCTCCCCAGGCTGCTGGCGCGCCCGTGGCACCGCCGCAATCCAATCTCTTGCCGGCGCCGGTTGAGGCTCCAGTGGCCCCGGTGGTATCGGCCATTGATGAGGTAGCGCACGAGGCTGCCACTTCCCCTCTGAATGAATTGCCCGAACCCAGCGATGCCCAGAAAGAAGCGGGTAACTACAAAAAGGGGCACATTAAGTTACAGGGGCTGGATATCGCCATTGAGAATCCAGCGGGCTCGAAACGCTCGGGGACTGCGCCTGATGGCACGGCCTGGGAAAGCGAAATGGCGAGCCACTACGGCTATGTGAAGCGCACCACTGGCGCCGATGGCGACCAGGTGGATGTGTTCGTGGGTGGTAATCCCGAAAGCCAGAAAGTGTTCGTGGTCGACCAGATTAACCAGGATGGCAAGTTCGACGAGCACAAGGTGATGCTGGGCTTTGATTCGCGGGAAGATGCCGATGCCGGGTATCACGCGAATTATTCCGAGGGGTGGACGGGACGCGGTGCAATCACCGAAATGTCCATGGGCCAGTTCAAGGAGTGGCTGAAGGGTGGGGATACTACCAAGCCGTTGCAGTATGTTAAGCCGTCCCCGGCCGTTGATGCGGGGCAGCTGCGTGGCCAGTTGGAGGCGCTGAAGAAGCAGGCGCTTTTGTCTGGCTGGACACCAAATATGGTTCAGTCGCGCAAGAAATTGTCTGCGCAGATTTATCAGCTGGAGACCGGAAAGGCTCCGGTGGTGGAGGATGACCTTTTGGGTGACGCCACCGAAATGGTTGAGCCAGCACCAAAGACGAGCCAGGCCGCCAAATGGTTTGGAACCCGCGACAAAGCTGACGTGTACATTGCAAAAAACAAACTGGGCACCACCCATGAAGTGGTGCCGGTTGGCAAATCACGGTTTGAAATTCACGAACGAACTGTTAAGGAATCCTTGATAGTTCAACCTGCTGACGACTTTGAGGCGAAGCAGACAGCCAATGTCGCTGACAAGAAGGCTGAGCCAAAAGCAGCCGCAGGCAAATCTAAATCGAAAAAGGCCGACGCGTCCGGTGACAAGGCCGGGCCTGCGAAACCTGTCACGGTCAAGAAACTAAGCGAAGGCATTACTGCGTTTGTGTTTGATCCGGGTGCTGAAAGCAAACCCGAACCCAAAAAGGCAACCCCGGCTGCCAATACCCTTGTTTCCGATGCCCGCGCCGCCGAGTTGCGCAAGCGGCTGAAGGACAAACTGAAAAACCAGCTCAATTCCGGTATTGACCCGGAGATCATGGCCATTGGTGCGGAGCTGGCGGTGTATCACATCGAGCGCGGCGCCCGCACGTTCGCGGCTTTTGCTCAGAACATGGCGGGGGATCTGGGCACCACGGTTCAGAAGCTGAAACCCTACCTGCGTTCCTGGTACAACGGCGCCCGCGACATGATGGAAGATATGGGTGGGGATGTGACTGGCATGGAGAACCCGGATGCCGTTCGCGCCCAGCTGGCCACGATTGACCACTGGCGGGAGCCGGCGCAAAATGACACTTCCACCACCGAGGACGTTCAGCCCGGAGATGACAATGGCAGCGAACAGGCAGATACGGCAGATTCTGGAACAGGCGCTGAAGGACCGCAGCCCGAGCAAGCACCGGTTGATGACGGAAACCGGGAGCCTGAACCGGTTTCTGGACAACCTGATGGGCGAGTACGCGGGAAGCGTGGAGGACGGACGGCAAGCCGCGCTGAACCAGATCCTGCCGCAGAATCTGCCACCACAGGAGCAGACACAGGAACTGAACGCCCGGTTTCTGGAGATCGAGCGCGCCGCGCTGGAGCAGGTGATCGAGCGGATCGACGCAATTACCGAATCCAGAAAGGCGAGCTGAAGCGTACCGGTAGCTGGAAAGCAACTGCCGAACAAAACGTCCGAATTGTTGAGCTGGTAAAACAGATCAACTCCGAAGGCCGCCAGGCCACCGCAGAAGAAAAAGCGCTCCTGACAAAGTTCACTGGTTGGGGCGCCTCCGAAATTGCCAATGGTGTATTCCCCAATCAGCACGGCCAATTCAAGGATGGCTGGCGTGAGCTGGGCGAGCGCCTGAAGGCCGCCCTGACCACGGAAGAATACGATCAGGCGAAGCGCACCACCCAGTATGCCCACTACACCAGCGAGCCCATCATCCGCAGCGTTTACGGCGCCCTGGATCGCATGGGGTTTGCTGGTGGGACCATTCTGGAACCAGGCATGGGCATCGGCCTGTTCAACGGCCTGATGCCTGATGCGATGGCGGCCAACAGCAACTATACCGGCGTGGAATACGATTCGATCACCGGGAATATCGCAAAGCTGCTGTACCCCGAGAGCAATATTGTGGTGGGCGATTTCACCGCCACCAAGCTGCCGCGCGACTTCTTTGATGCCGCGATCGGTAACCCGCCCTTTGGCCAAATCAAGATCCAGTCGGACCCCGAATACAAGAAGCAGGGTTTCTTGCTGCACGATTATTTCTTTGCCAAAACCATCGACCGGGTGAAACCTGGCGGCCTGCTGGTGTTCGTGACCAGCAAGGGCACCATGGACAAGGCCAGTGACCGCGCCCGCAAATACATGGCCGAGCGCGCCGACCTGGTGGGCGCTGTCCGCCTGCCGCAGACCGCGTTCAAGGACAATGCCGGTACCGAGGTGGTGACGGATGTCATTTTCCTGCGCAAGCGATTGAGCGACCAAAGCCCGGCGGGTGAGGCGTGGGCCGGTTTGGCCGAGGTGAAGACGGCCCAAGGCCCGGCCATGATCAACGAGTATTTTGCCGCGCACCCGGAAATGGTTCTGGGCCGCCATGCAAAAACCGGCAGCATGTACCGTGCTGATGAATACACCGTTGAGCCCATTGAAGGCGACATCGAGGAACTGTTTGCAAGGGCTGTTCTGAATCTGCCGGAGGCAATCTACCGCCCCGCGCGCGGCAGCAAAGCGGAAGCTGCAGCGGTGCAGAAGCGTGATTACGACCCCAAAGTCAAAAAGGAGGGTGGGGTTTATATTGCGGATGACGGCAGCCTGATGCAGGTGGATAGCGGCCAGGGTGTGCCGCTGGTGACGCGTTCAGGTTCCAGCGGCAAAGATCTGGCCTTGAAGCCCCGCGAGATCGAGTGGTTGAAAGGTTATGTGGGCGTGCGTGATGCGTTGAAGCAAGCCCAGTATGACCAGCTGAACGATGGCAAGTGGGAGAAGTCGCTGAAGGCTCTGAATAAAGCCTATGACGATTTCGTGCGTGCCCACGGCCCTATCCTGGCTCACAGCGTGACCGAACGGGAAAACGAGGATGGTTCGGTAACGGTCACCCGCCGATTCAAAAATGATTCTCTGCTGCGGATCGATGCAGAAGGCGCGCTGGCCTATGCGCTGGAGTCGATCAATACGGACGGCACCATCAGCAAGGGGCCTGTCCTGAATGGGCGGACGCTGAATAAGCCGGCGTCCCGCACGATCACCAGCACCCAAGATGCCATGTTCGTATCGCTGAACGATGTGGGGCGGTTTGATCTGGCACACATCGCCAAGCTGGCTGGCAAGAGCGAGGCGGACGTTATTGCCGACCTTGGCAATGAAGTCTACGAAGACCCCAGCAGCGGCTGGACCACGGCCGATGAATACCTTTCCGGCAATGTGGTTCGCAAGCTGAAGGAAGCGGAATCAGCCGCACGCCTCAACAAGCAGTACGCGCGAAATGTCGAGGCGCTGAAAAACGTTCAGCCGCGCGCGCTGGCGCCACAGGACATTACTGTGCAGCTGGGTACTGCGTGGGTTCCTGCAACTGATGTGGCGAACTTTGCTGCAGAAGCGATGGGCAGCGCTTTCAAGGTGGCCTATTCGCCCGTTACAGGGCAGTGGAGTGTTGCCGGGCAATCGAATGGCGTTTCGGAATGGGGGACAAGGGACAAAAGCGCCAGCGATATCCTGGAAGGGGTGTTGAACAATCGGCAGCTGAAGGTTACCTACCGTGACAGCGAGGGCAAGACCCATACCGACCCGGAAGGGACGGAAAAGGTCAACGACATTGCCAAGAAGCTGCGGGCCGAGTTCAAGCGCTGGATCTGGAGCGACACCACCCGGGCCGACCGGCTGGCGAAGTTCTACAACGAGAATTTCAACAACATCGCGCCGCGCCAGTTTGATGGCTCCCACCTGACGCTGCCCGGCGTTTCGAGCCGGTTCGTTGTGCGCCCCCATCAGAAGCGGGGAGTCTGGCGCACCATCCAGATTGGCGACACCTATTACGCGCATGCTGTTGGTGCTGGCAAAACCTTCACCATGATTGCGGCCGGAATGGAAGAACGCCGACTGGGTTTGGTGAACAAGCCCATGTATGTGGTTCCCAATCACATGCTGGCGCAGTTTTCAAAGGAGTTTCTGGAGCTGTATCCGGCCGCCAATATCATGGTGGCCGACGAGCAGAACTTTCACACCCACAACCGCCGCAAGTTCGTGGCCCAGGCCGCGCTGAACGATCCTGATGCCATCGTGATCACGCATTCCGCGTTCGCCCGCATCGGCATGAGCCCGGAATTCTCTGAAACCTTCCTGAAGGCCCGGATTGCTGAGTGGCAGGAAGCCATGGAGGAAACGGACGGCAACGATCGGGTGACGCGCAAGCAGATCGAGCGCCGCATCGAGCAGCTGGAAAACCGCCTGAAGGCCATCCTGGATGGTGACAAGAAGGACAAGGTGCTGGCGTTCGAGGAACTGGGTGTCGACCGGCTTTATGTGGATGAAGGGCACGAATACCGCAAGCTGGATTTCCCCACCAACCGGGGCAGCATCAAGGGGATTGACCCGTCGGGCTCCCAGAAGGCAATGGACCTGTTCATGAAGGTGCAGTACCTGCGCGTGAAGAAGCCTACCCGCGCCCTGGTGATGGCATCCGGAACACCCGTTACCAACACCATGGGCGAGTTGTTCACCGTGCAGCGGTATTTCCAGCCGGCGCAGTTGGAGGAAGATGGCGATGCCAGCTTCGATGCCTGGGCCAGCCACTATGGTGAGGTGGTGGATGGGCTGGAGCAGAATGCCGCTGGTGGTTATGAGTCGGTGAGCCGCTTCGCCAAGTTCGTGAACGTGCCCGAGCTGATGAGTCGCGTGCGCAGCTTCATGGACATCCTGACCAGTGCCCAGCTGGGCGACCTGGTGCAGCGCCCGGACGTTGAGGGTGGCGGCCGGCAGGTGGTGGTAACGCCAGTGCCGGATGGTTACAAAGCCTACCAGAAACAGCTGGAGGACAGGATCAAGGCAATCCGGCAACGCAAGGGGCCGCCAAAGCCCGGTCAAGACATCATCCTGAGCGTGATTGCTGACGGCCGGTTCTCTGCCATCGACATGCGCTTTGTTGATTCGGATCTGCCGAGCGACCCGAACAGCAAGCTGAATCGCATGCTGGATGACATGATCAAGGTGTACCACGACACCGCCGAAAATGAATACGTGACCGATGGCAAGGTTGATCCGGTGACAGGTGGTTCCCTGATGCTGTTCACCGATATTGGCTTGGGTGAGCAATCTGCGGCGAGCCGCGGCTTTGACATGAAGGGTTGGATTGAGAAGCGGCTGATCGAAGGGGGTGTGAAGCCTGCCCATATTGCGTTCATGCGCGACCACAAGGCCCACTCCAAGAAGGAACGACTGTTTGACGATCTGCGCCAGGGCCGGAAACGGATACTGATTGGCGGCAAAGATATGGAAACCGGCGTGAACGCACAGAAGCGGTTGGCATTCCTGGCCCACCTGGATGCGCCATGGTTCCCTGCGTCGGTTGAGCAGCGTGAGGGCCGGATTATTCGGCAAGGCAACCAGAACAAGCAGGTGGCCATTAAAGCCTACGCTACCAAAGGCAGCTACGATTCCACCATGTGGGGCATGAACGCTCGCAAGGCCCGGTTCATTGAACAGGCGATGAGCGGTGATTCCAGCATGCGCAGTATGGACGATGTGTCGGAGGCGAGCGCCTTCGAGATGGCTGCTGCATTGGCGTCGGGTGATGAACGCTATCTGAAGCTGGCAGGCTTGAAAGGTGATGTGGAGCGCCTGGGCCGCCTGTACTCCGCCCACCACCGCGATCAGAAGAACCTGCGCAGCAGCAAGCATGACAGCGAAGCGGTGATTAAACGCAACACCGAAATCGTTGCCCAGCTGAAGGCAGCCATTGCCAAACGCACGTCCATCAAAGCAGGTGAATTTGCAGGCGTGGTGGGTGGTGAGTTTTTTGACTCCCGTGATGATTTCAGCAATGCACTGGCATCGTCATTCAAGCAGCTGGCGGAGGCTTACACCGCTGATGAGCGGGTGCTGGGGAAAATCGGCGGTTTCGAGATCAAGTATCACGGTGTGGAGTTGCGCGGCGGAAACTTCGTTGCCGAAGTCAGCCTTGATATTCCTGGTGACCATGACCCGCTGATGACATTCCCGATTGACCCGGCCATGAGCGTGTCTGGCCTTGCCACCCGCGCAGCCAATCAGGTGAACGGGTTGGATCGGGAAATTTCCAAGCGTGAAGGGTTCATTGCTGAGCACCGTGAAAAAGTCGAGAAGATTAACCGGCGTCTTGGCGCCTCCTTCCCTGAAGCGGCCGAGTTGACGGAAAAATCTGAGGAACTGGCTGCGCTGGAAGCGGAGCTGGCGGCTGAAAGCAAAACCCAAGAAGGTGGCGAGCTGACTGAAGCCGACAGGGTTCCGCAAGCCGGCGGCGAGGACGAAGCCATATCCTTCCAGAGTGGCGGGGGTGACACGGGCACGCCCAAGGCCACAGTAGAGCGCTGGATAGCCCCTGTTGTGGCAGCCTGGGGTGACCTGGCGCCGAAGGTGCGCGTGCTGCAATCCATGAGCGAGGCGCCGGCCAAGGTGCTGGAAGCGGCTGGGAATGTGTTGGAATCTGGCGAATTCAAAGCTGTGCAGCTGGGCAATACGGTGTACCTGGTGGCAGACGCCATGGAAAACCGGGTGGCCGCCCTGAAATCCCTGGCACATGAAACCCGTGCGCACTGGGGCATGCAGATCAAGACCGATAGTGAGTATCAGGCTGCAATCGAGCGTATCAACTGGGCGTCCCGCAACAACAAATACCTGCGCGGGCTGCGTGACGAGGTGTTGAGCGAGCTGAAGCCGGCGGAGCAGGTAGATGCGCGGGTGGCGGAAGAAGTGCTGGCCAGGGTCGCCGAGGACATGGAGACGGGCAAACCTGTATCTGAGTTCGTTCAGCGCCTGGTAACCCGGTTCTTCAATGCCGTTCGCAATGCGCTGCGCCGGATCGGTTTTGCGGTGCCGTGGTCCACCACTGAATTGAAGGCGTTGGTGCTGGACCATGACCTGCTGCTGAGATCGAGCGAACAGCGCAAGCCGCCCAAGGAGCAGGGCATCGATACCCCGTTCTTCAAACCGGATGGCAGCACCCGGGAGGCGCCGGAAGAAATCGGCAAGCGCTTTGATGAAGTGCTGCAGAAGGGTGCTGATACTGCGCTGGGCCGGGCCAAGGATTGGTTGGCCAGTGCGTCGGTAGTGGATGCAGGCAAGCGAGGCGCACTAATGGCGCTGACCCTGCGCCAGCTGGCTGACATCGGCCGGCGCATCATGCCCCAGATCGGGCAGTACGATAACGTTGTGAAGCGCATCCAGACTGAGCGGAATGTGATGGCCGAGCGCGCCGCCACCATTGCCGAAGACTGGCAAAAGTGGGGTGGCAAAAACCGCAAGGTGGCGGACAAGCTGCATGTGCTGATGCACAACGCCACCATTGAGCAGGTGGACCCTTCTGAACCGTTTGTCAGCATGCGGGAACACCTTGAAGCCCGGGTGGAAGTCATCATGGACCAGCTGCGCACCCTGTCGGGTGAAGCCATGGGCAGTGGAAGCAAGCTGAAGCGGGGCGATGATGGTGGGCGTGGTGCCCAGATGAAGCGGCAGCTGTTCGATGAAATGAAATCCTTGCGCGCCCAGATCAAGGCCGAGCCCGACCGGCGCAAAGCGCATGCCCGTTTAAAGCCCCAGTGGGACGCACTGACCCCGCAAGCCAAGGATATGTATGTTCGGGTGCGCGACGAGTACAAAGCCCGGCATGAAGTGTTCAAGCGGATCATGGTGGCCCGGATCATGAGGGCTGAAATGACCGAGCAGGCCCGCAAGGAAATGCTGGCACGGCTACGCTATGAGTTTGAAAGCCAGGAGCTGACCGGCCCTTATTTCCCCCTGACGCGCTTCGGGCGGTACTGGCTGGAGAGCGCCGACGAGAATGGGGAGCGGGTATTCCTGACTTTTGAATCAGAGGCTGAGCAGGCGCGGACAGCCAAGAATCTGGAGAAGAACGGGTTTCCGGTGAGCATCGGGCACATGCTGGACAACAACCGGGAGGTTTCCGGGGCGTCGTTGGGCTTTATCAACGATCTGGTGCGGCTGGTTGAGGATTCCGACATCGTGGATACCAAGGCCGCCGGCATTATGGATGACATCTACCAGCTGTACCTGCAGAACCTGCCAGACCGGTCGATGCGCAAGAACTTCATCCACCGCCAGGGGGTGAAGGGTTACACCCAAAACGCCATCCGCGCGTATGCCGAGAACATGATGAAGGGGGCCTATCAGCTGTCCAGGTTGAGCCATGTTGACGATCTGACAGAACTGATGGATTCCATGAAGAAGGAAGCCAAGCTGGGCGACAACCAGAAGGCGCGGCTTTATAACGAGATGGTGGCACGGCATGAGTGGGTGATGAATCCACAGCATTCCCCTTGGGCGCAGAGCCTGACCAGTTTGGGCTTTGTGTACATGCTGGGTGCGTCGCCAGCGGCTGCGGCCATCAACATGGCGCAGGTTCCGATAGTGGCCCTGCCGGTGTTGGGGTCGAAGTTTGGGTTTGCCCAGGCCGGCAAAGCGATCACCAAGGCCGCAACCCAGTTCAGTTGGGTTACCGGGCGCGTCAATCCCAAACGGATGAGCGAAGGCGAGCAGCTGGCCATGCAGGAGTGGATCGATATCGGTGTGGTTGACCAGACCCGATCCCACGATCTGGCTGGATTGGCCGAAGGCGGTGGCTACAAATACAGCGCCGGCAAGGAAAAGGCCATGCGCGCAATATCGTTCCTCTTCCACCGAGCTGAACAGTTCAACAGGGAAGTAACCGCCCTGGCGGCGTATCGGATGGGGATCGAGAAGGGCATGCCCCACGGCCAGGCTGTGAAGGTTGCGGCCGACCTGACGTGGGATGCGCACTTTGATTACTCGAACGCGAACCGCGCCCGCTTCATGCAGAAGGACTGGCAAAAGGTGGCGTTCCAGTTCAAGAACTACAGCCAGCACATGACCTACTACCTGGCCCGGAACCTGTACCAGATCACCAAGGGTGCGACGCCGAAGGAGCGCCGGGAGGCATTCAAGCAGCTGGGCGGCACCCTGGGCATGACAGCACTGGCGGGCGGTACCAGCGCGCTGCCTGTGTTGTGGGCGGTGTACGCCGCACTGAATGCAGCTATTGACGATGATGACGAGCCGTTCGATGCGGAGACGGAATTCAAGGTGTGGTTGGCCGACATGATCGGCAAGGATGCCGCCAGCTATGTGCTCCATGGGGCTGGCGGGGCTGGCTTGTCGGGTCGCATTTCGCTGGACGGCTTGTGGATTCGCGACCCGAATCGGGATCTGGAAGGCGAGGACGCGTGGGCCAGCTATGCCAAGCAGGCTGCCGGGCCCGTAGTGGGTGGCATCTTTGTAAATGGATTCAAGGCATCCACCGACTTCAGCAATGGCGAGTTTTGGGCCGGTACCGAGAAGATCATGCCCAAGGTGATCAAAGATGGCATGAAAGCGATCCGCTTCAACAGTGAGGGAGTGACCAACTCTGCCGGTGTTGAAATCGTGTCGCGCGAGGATCTGCAGCTGACGGGGGTGCTGCTGCAGGGTATGGGCCTGGCTGATTCGGGCGCCATGGAGCAGTACGCTGAAAACGCATCGATCAAGACATACGAAACCCGAATCAAAACCCGTCGCTCCCAGCTGATGACCCGGTACTACATGGCAGTAAACGATGGGGATGCCGAGGAGCTGAACGAGGTGATGAGGGAGGTCCACCGCTTCAACGAAAAGAACTGGAGCGCCAGGATATCGCCAGCCACCCTGCGCCGCAGCATGAAGGCCCGTCGCCGGTCCGCCAGGGAATCAGAAAACGGGATCAGGTTGTCGCGTGGGTTGCGGTATCTGAGGGAGGATATTGATTATGCGGAGTGATGGGGGTGGGGCGGCTGGGGTCGGTTTTGGCCTTTTTGCTGTCCCAATGGTTGACTATACACCTCAAAAAACCCGGTAAAATCAACCTGTCCGGCGCAAACGATTGGGACAGTCAAAACTCATAGGTTGTTGTTTTTAATGAGAAATGGCGCTTTCGTGTTGGTGGCTTTTAACCAATTGGTCGCTGGTTCGAATCCAGCACGACCCACCAAAATCGCCGGATTACCGGTACCGGACTACCGGTAAAAAGAGGGCTGCAGAGATGCAGCCCTCTTTTTTTTATCGCATCAATGCCGAATGACTGTTCGTAGCGGTGTTCCTGTCTGTTGTTGGGTGATGGTGGCCAATCCTGCGAGGACGTATTAACCTGCATCCACAAAAATCATTATCAGGATTCCTCGGGAGAACATCATGTCTAACTGGTACGCTGATAACGCACTGTCCATCGGCCGTACACCGCTGGTACGGCTGAACCGGGTGACCGATGGCGCTGGCGCCACCGTGCTGGCCAAAATTGAGGGTCGCAACCCGGCCTATTCTGTGAAATGCAGGCTTGGTGCCGCCATGGTGTGGGATGCAGAGAAAAAAGGTCTGCTCGGCCCTGGCAAGGAAATCGTTGAGCCCACCAGCGGCAATACGGGGATCGCGCTGGCATTTGTTGCTGCTGCCAAAGGCATCCCGCTCACGCTGACCATGCCGGAAACCATGAGTATCGAGCGGCGCAAATTGCTCACCGCTTACGGTGCCAAGCTGGTTCTGACGGAAGGGGCGAAGGGCATGAAAGGTGCCATCGCCAAGGCCGAGGAAATCCAGGCTTCCGATCCCAACCGTTATGTTTTGTTGCAGCAGTTCACGAATCCCGCCAACGTTGCTATCCATGAAACTACCACTGGCCCCGAAATCTGGAACGATACCGATGGCAAGGTGGATATTTTTGTTTCCGGCGTCGGCACCGGCGGCACCATCACCGGCGTCTCGCGTTATTTCAAGCTGGTGCGCAAGCAGCCTCTGGTGACCGTGGCGGTAGAGCCTGCCGCAAGCCCTGTGCTTACCCAGACCCGTGCCGGCCAGCCGCTGCAGCCTTCGCCCCACAAGATCCAGGGCATCGGTGCCGGCTTCGTACCGGATGTGCTGGATCTGTCCGTGGTGGACAAGATCGAAACCGTGACCAATGAAGAAGCGGTGGAATACGCCCGCCGGCTGGCGCGGGAAGAGGGCATTCTGTCCGGTATTTCCTGCGGTGCAGCCACGGCGGTGGCGGTGCGGTTGGCGAAACTGCCGGAAAACGCCGGCAAGACTATCGTGGTGATCCTGCCGGATTCCGGCGAACGTTATCTCAGCACGGTATTGTTTGAAGGTTACTTTGACGCTAACGGCCTGCCTGTCTGATCCATCATGAAAGAACTGATCCGACTTACCGCCCGCACTGCGGGCGAAATTCTCAGCCTGTTCGAACTGAGTGACGAAGCCCGTCCCCTGGCCAACGGCAACCTGACACCGGCCGAGTTCATTCAGCTGCTGGTGAAGAACGATTGCTACAACGACGCCGTGAAATTCATTGCCCATAGTCTGCCGAAACGGGAAGCCGTGTGGTGGGCGTGCCTGGCGGCGAAGCGTGGTCTGGGCGACAAGCCGATGCCGGATCTGCAGGCTGCTCTGCATGCGGCAGAGCAGTGGGCTATCTCGCCGTCGGAAGACAAGCGCCGTGTGGCCCGGGCCTGGAGTGAAAAGACAGGACAGAAGTCCGCTGCCAGTTGGGCCGCCACTGCGGCCTTCTGGACCGGTGGCAGCATGGCCAAGCCGGGCGAGCCGGAGATTCCGGTGCCGCCCTTCCTGTATGCCCATGCCGTATCCGGTGCTGTTTGCCTGGCGGCATTCGAGGCCGATCCGGAGCAGGCGGTGGCCCAGTTCAAGCGCTTCATCCGGCAGGGTCTGGATCTGGCGGCGGGTGGACGCGGTGACGTGGAGTGACAGCGGCAAGGCAGTATGACGTGACGGGGCAATGGGGCCGCGACCCTGTCATAGCCCTGTCTGACATGTCACCCGGGTGGAGGTTGCAGTGTCAGTTGTGAAGCCAGCAGTGCCTTATTTTTTGAATTCAAGAAAAAATCCATATAAAACAATGGCATGAGTTTCTGGCACGGATGTTGATTGAAGATATGCAAGCCAGGCAGTTCGATGGTCACATCCTCCCGGACGGGAACAACCCAGGACACAATCAAGGAGCAAATCACCATGGCAATCTACATGAACTTCAACAACAAGAAGATCAAGGGCAACGTCACTGCAGCTGGCTATGAAGACTGGATCGAAGTCGACAGCTTCCAGTTTGGTGTAGGCCGTGGCATCAGCATGGACGTGGGCAACATGGCGAACCGGGAAGCCAGCCGTCCTTCGATCAGCGAAATTACCCTGACCAAGATGCTGGACAATTCGTCGGGTGGCCTGTTCAAGGAATCCCTGACCGGTACCGAGGGTGTGAAGGTGATCATCCACATCGTGCAGACTGGCGCCAAGCAGGTGGAAAAATTTGCGGTGTACGAACTCGAAGACGTGTTGATCAGCTCGTACAGCATGGCCGCCAGTGGCGGCAGCGCGCCGCATGAGTCCATGAGCCTGAGCTTCGCAAAAATAGTGGCTGACCTGCAGGGTGCGGACAAGACCAACAAGAACGGCCAGAACATGAAAGTGGGATACGATCTGACCACTGCCAAGCCGCTCTGACAGTGCAGTCCTGATTCAATCAATATTGTTTTTCCTGTACCAGTTCCCGCCGCGTGCTGCCAGCACCGGCGGGATTTCTTTTCTGCCCCGATTTAATCCCGCCCGTGCCTGGCATCACTGACTGCGATCCCTTCCCGACATTTTTACATTCGGCCCCTGCCATAACGCGTGTTTCATTGCATGCACTGATGGTAGGATTCAGGTCGGACGGATCGCTGTAGCAGTGATGCGGTGAATTCTGGTCTATGATTTCAATCTGTTTGCGCCCCCCGACAACCGCTGTCACCGAAACAGGTCTGACATGACACGGCCCACGGTGACTTGTCACGGATTAACGATCAAGCGCCCTGTGATGTCGGCCCGGCGGGATCCCGCGCAATAGTGCACAAAAAAAGTAAAACAAAGTGGAAAAAGGCCGGACATCCGGCTGGCACGGTACTTGACTGTATTTCTTCAGCAACAGAAAAAAGCGCCGATAGTAATCCTATCCGGTAACTCTTAAATAGCACGTACAGCAATCACCATCAGGAGCTTCACATCATGGCAATTTACATGAACTTCAACGGTAAGAAGATCAAAGGCAACGTCACTGCAGCTGGCTACGAAGACTGGATCGAAGTGGACAGCTTCCAGTTCGGTGTGGGCCGCGGCATCAGCATGGAAGTGGGCAACATGGCGAACCGGGAAGCCAGCCGTCCTTCGATCAGTGAAGTGACCCTGACCAAAATGCTGGATAACTCGTCGGGCGGTCTGTTCAAGGAGTCCCTGACCGGTACCGAGGGCGTGAAAGTGATCATCCACATCGTGCAGACCGGCGCCAAGCAGGTGGAAAAATTTGCGGTGTATGAACTGGAAGACGTGCTGATCAGCTCGTACAGCATGGCGGCGAGCGGTGGCAGCGCGCCACACGAATCCCTGAGCCTGAGCTTCGCGAAAATCATCGCGGACCTGCAGGGTGCGGACAAGACCAACAAGAATGGCCAGAACATGAAAGTGGGTTACGACCTGACCACTGCCAAGCCCCAGTAAGCCTGAGTGACGGGGAGCCTGCGGGCTCCCCGTTGCTAACGAATTTTTTGTCCGCCCGAACAGCAATTGGAATGTGTCATGCCTATCAGCCAGGAAAGACGCCTCATCCAGGTCACGGCCAGCTTTGTCAGTAACGACGCTGTCGCCACCGACGTGCAGGTCAACGAACGTTTTTCCGCGCCTTTCGAGATTCAGCTGGGCTTGCTGTCGGCCAATGAGGCGCTCGACAGCAGCAGTGTTATCGGCCAGAAGTGCGCTATCGCCATCCTGTACCGTGGCGCCGACAAGCCCCGTTATTTTCATGGCCGCGTCAGCCGTTTGCTGCGGGGTGACATGGAAGGTGAAATGCGTCGCTACCGCCTGGGCATCGTGCCTGGCCTCTGGTTCCTGTCGCAAAGCAGCCATAACCGGATTTACGAAAATCGCACGGCTCTGGACATTGTCAATGAAGTGTTGAAGTCCTACGGCGATTTCTGCACCGTTACGCCGAAAACCAAAGGCACCTACCTGACCCGCGAATATTGTGTGCAGTACGGCGAATCCGATTTCGCCTTCGTCAGCCGTTTGCTGGCGGAAGAAGGCATATCCTACTATTTCACGTTCTCCAAGTCGGATCACACTTTGGTGCTGTGTGATGATGTCAGCGGCTATATGAATTGTGATGAAGCCACGGTGCCCTACGACCTGGGTAGCCCTGAGCAATCCGGCGTGTCCACCTGGCAGCGTGAGATGCAGTTTCACTCCAATGCCTATGAGATGAGTGATTACAACCACGACACGCCGAAGAATTACTACCTGCAGTCCGTGACCACGCGCAACAAGTTTGCCCAGAAGCCGGGCACTGAACCGCTACGGGAATTTTCTGCCTACAACTTCAAGGTGGCCTCGGCCCCGATTCACGATTTCGATGCCAACCTCAACAAGCAGATGACCCAGCGCCGGCTGGAAGGGCTGGAATGCGGCCATGATGTTGCGAACGGCAGCAGTGACTGCGCCAGCTTCCAGGCCGGTGGCCGATTCACCCTGGAGCATGCGGTGAAATCGGAAAACGGCAACTACGTGATCACTGCCGTGCAGCACATGGCGGTGGATGGTAACGACCAGAACACCCAGTACCGCAACAGCTTCACCTGCATTCCCGCCACCGTGCCGTACCGTCCCCTGCAGGAACACTTCAAGAAACAGATGCGGGGCCCGCTGACTGCAGTGGTTACCAGCGTGAACGCATCGGAATCCAAGGCCGACGCCGATCCCCATCGCATGGTGAAAGTGAAATTTCCCTGGGAATCCCAGAAAGCCAGCTGCTGGATGCGGGTGGCGCAGCTTTACGCCGGCAGCGGCTGGGGCGCCAGTTTCGTGCCGCGCATCAATCAGGAAGTGCTGGTGGAATTTCTCAACGGCGATCCGGACCGGCCGGTGGTCGTGGGCGCTCTGTACAACAAGGACAACCAGGGCCCCACCTATACCAGTACCCAGAGTGGCATCAAGACAGCGTCCTCCAAGTTCAACGAACTGCGCTTCGACGACAAGAAGGATAACGAGGAAATCTATGTCGAGGCCGGCAAGAATTACAACTTCATCATCCACAACGATGAAACCGGCAATGTCGAGAATGACCAGAAGCTGACGGTGAAAAACAATCGCACGCTGACTGTCAGTGACGGCGACGAAGTCAAAAAAATCGAAAAGGGCAGCCAGACCCTGGAAGTGGGCGCCGACCAGAAGAACACCATCAAGGGCAATCAGGACCTGACGGTGAAGGGCAAGCAGACCTACGACATCACCGGCGACCAGAAGATGGACGTCAAGGGCGCGCAGACGATCAGTGTGACCGGTGCCATCAAGGAAGAATCCAAACAGTCCATCACGCTCACGGCCAACATGTCGATCGAGCTGAAAGTGGGTGGCAACAGCATCAAGATCGATCCGTCGGGTGTGACCATCACGGGCACCATGGTGAAGATCAACGGTAGTGCGATGACGGAAGTGAAAGGTGGCGGCATGCTGAAAATGCAGGGCGGCCTGGTGATGATCAACTGACGGAGGACAGATCATGGGACAACCCGCAGCGCGCGTGGGCGACATGCATGTCTGCCCGATGATGACACCGGGTGTACCGCCGATTCCTCATGTAGGCGGGCCGATTGCAGCGCCGTCCGCACCAACTGTATTGATTGGCGGTATGCCAGCGGCGGGCATGGGCAGCCTTTGCACCTGCGTAGGGCCACCGGACAGCATTGTCAAAGCCAGTATGACGGTGATGATCGGTGGCAAGCCGGCAGCGCGCATGGGCGACATGACGGCGCACGGTGGGTCCATCGTGATCGGGTGTCCGACGGTGCTGATAGGCGGGTGAACGCTGGCGCTGGATTTGGCAGAATACATCTTCCATTCACGGGAAAATAAAAATCAGCCAGCCGGGGAAGTGAATGCAGAATGAAACCACAATGTGGGGCAACGTGCGCGCGCCTGGCTTCAGCGTCCAGGCGAGCCGGTATGCATTGACGATCGCGTATCACGAGGATTGGCAACGTATTGGCGCAACGGCCTATCTCGATGATCTTTCCAAAGGAAAAAGTGTAGCGGTGTCGCGGCTGGAACCGGAATTCCAGCTGCCGTTCCTGTCCGGCGGTTATTTGCTGGACGACCGTTATGTCAGCCGCAAACCTCTCACTATCGAACAGCTCAACGGCCGCCTGTTGCTGACGCCCCATCCCGAAGGTTCGGAAGTGCGGGTGGATGGCCAGGTGATCCGTGCGCATCATTATGTGTTTGAAGAGGCGCTGCAGCAGGGTGTGGTGATCGAATTGGGCCAGCGGGTGGTGCTGGTGTTGCACAGCCTGGCGCCGGAGAACCGCAGCCCTCACATGCATCGCATGCTGGGTGTGAGCGAGGGTGTCGAAAGTGTGCGCCGCTCCATCAATCGCGTGGCCGATCTGGATGTGCCGGTGCTGATTCGCGGTGAAACCGGCACCGGCAAGGAGCTGGTGGCCAGTGCGATCCACAATGCCAGTTTGCGCAGCCAGAAGCCGTTGCTGGCCGTGAATGTGGGTGCAATTCCCGATACGCTGGCGATCTCCGAATTGTTCGGCGCACGCAAGGGTTCTTTCACCGGCGCCGCCCGCGACAAGCCCGGCTATTTCGTGCAGGCCGATAACAGCACGCTGTTCCTGGATGAAATTGGCGATGCGCCGGATGAAGTGCAGGTGGCCCTGTTGCGCACTTTGGAAACCGGTGAGGTGCGCCCGGTGGGTGCCACGGACAGCGTGAAAGTGGATGTGCGTCTGATCGCGGCCACTGATGCCAATCTGGAAAGCAAGCTGGAGGCGCAGACGTTCCGCAATCCATTGTTGCAGCGGTTGGCGGGGTTCGAAATCTGGTTGCCGCCCCTGGCGCAGCGTAAGGCGGATATCGGCCTGCTGCTGGCGGAATTCCTGCGCTTTGAATTCGATGCCATCGGCGAGCAGCGGCATTATCAATCGGGTGCGGAGGCCACGGCGGGGTCTGACAACCTGTGGTACCGTTTTTTCCGTTTGGCACTGGAATTCGCCTGGCCCGGCAATATCCGTCAGATGCGCAACGTGGCGCGGCAGGTGGCGATTCACAATCGTCAGGCCATGGTCACCAGCATCCCGTTCCGTATCGAAGCCATGCTGGCGGAGACCCGGCCGGCGCTGGAAGCTGCTGGTGCTGCGTTGCACTCCACGTCCGATAGCGCGTCGAATCGCGTTTCCAATACCGCACCCGTGCCAGCGTCTGTAACTGACGATGCGCACGACGATGACGACGAACGCGGGATTCCCCGTCGTAAGCCCAGCACGGTGACGGAAGCGGAATTGATGTCTATGCTGGAACAGCAGCGCTGGGATCTGAAAAACACCGCCGAACATCTGAATATTTCCCGCGCTGCCCTGTACAAGATGATCGAAGCCAATCCCCGTGTGCGCAAGGCCGGGGACATTAGCGTCGAGGAAATCCAGCAGTCACATATCCGCTGCGGCGGGAATCTGGAGCGCATGGTGGAAGAACTGAAAGTGTCCGGCGCCGCACTCAAGCGCCGCATTCGGGAGCTGGGGATTGGCTGAGCCGCTGGATCCCCTGATCGGCCGCATTCTCAACAACGCCTTTCGAATCGAAAGCCTGCTGGCCGATGGTGGCATGAGCCGCGTGTATCTGGCGCATCAGATCAGCCTGGCGCGCACCGTCGTCATCAAGATGTTGCTGCCAGGCTTCAATGATCCTGATTTCATCCAGCTGTTCCTGCGTGAAGCCCGCGTCAACAGCAATCTCAATCATCCCAATATTGTTGGCGTGTTCGACTTCGGCCAGACCGAAGACGGCCTGGTGTTTCTGGCGATGGAATACCTGGAAGGCGCGACTCTGGCGGATGTGGTGCAGGGGCAGGGCGATGGGCAGAAAGGTTTGACCCTGGCCAATATCGTCTGGTTGATGGAGCAGTTGTGCAATGCGATCAGCGCTGCGCATCAGCATAATGTTGTACACCGCGATCTGAAGCCCGGTAACGTGATGGTGGCGCGGCTGGCGGGTAACACCACGGTGGTGAAGGTGGTGGATTTCGGCATCAGCAAGCCGATGGATGAGGAAAACCTCAAGCACACGCAGATGGGCGCGGTGATGGGCACGCCCGGCTACCTGGCGCCGGAGCAGATCATGGGGCGCGAGATCGATCATCGTGCCGATATTTACGGCGTGGGTGCCATTCTGCATTTCATGATTACCGGCGAGGCGCCATATCGGGCCGCCAGCCGGGAAATCATCATGAACCGCCAGCTGAAGGAATTGCCGAAATTATTGGTGGAATATCCGTTGTGCGATCCTGCCTGCCAGATTCTGCAGCCGGTGATCCACAAGGCCATGGCCATCGATCGCGACCAGCGTTACGCCAGTATTCAGGAGCTGTGGCAGGATTTTGTCACTGTTTCCCGCCAGGAGGCGCAGTTGGCCACTAGTGGCGGCGATGCGGTTGCGGTGGAGCGGCGCTTGTACCAGTTCGTGTTTCGCGGCGAGCTGCAGCCGGGTGCCGCGCTGGCCACGGTGAAACAAAAGCTTGCTACTGCATTCAGGTTCTCTGCGCAGCAGGTGGACGCGCTGTTCAGTGGCAAGCGTGTCATTGTGCGCAAGAAAATTCCGCTGGACGATGCCAACCGTTACGCCGATTTGTTCACCCGTGCCGGTGCCTTGGGGCATGTGGAGGAGATGGCTGATCTGACCCGCATTCTGGTGCCGCCCACTGACGCGTCTGCGCGACCGGCGTCGCTGCCGGATGCGGGGTTGGCGCAGCCGATTTCGGTGACGGGTTTCATTCGCCCCGCAGCGGCGGCGGTGAGCATGCAGCCTTCCGGCCCGGGGAGTACCCGAATTCAGAACCGCAGCAGTGACGGGAATTCTGCCAGCGCCCAGCCTGGCGAATCATCTTTTGCCGCGCCGGCCTTTTCGCCTGCACGTTCCGGGCGGCGCTTCTGGCGTGTACTGTCGGGTTGCGTTGTTGCCTTGCTGCTGGGCGTCGCCATTCTCTACTCCGTTCCCGCCTGGCGTTATGCCGTGCTTGATCCGGTCATGTATGCCACGGGCCTTGCCACTCCCCAGCGCGGGATCGATTCCCGGCATATCCGGCTCGGCATGAGCGCCGCCTTCAGTGGCAGCGCCCGCGAGTTGGGGCGTGCCACGCGCATCGGCATTGAAGCCTGCTTTCATGAAGTGAATGCGAAGGGCGGCGTGCATGGCCGCAAGCTGGAACTGGAACCGCTGGACGATGCCTACGAACCGCAGCGGGCCAAAGCCAATCTGGCGGCATTGCTGGATCCGGAGCGGGGCGCCTTTGCGCTGATCGGTAATCTGGGAACGCCCACAGCCAGGGCCATGCTGCCGGATCTGTTGAAAAATCGCGTGCTGCTGTTCGGGCCGGTGTCCGGTGCGAATCTGCTGCGCAAGGACCCGCCGGACCGTTACGTTTTCAATTACCGCGCCAGCTATGCCGAGGAAACGGCGGCCATCGTGCATTATTTTGTGGGCGTGCTGGGCATGCAGCCGGATAACATCGCCGTCTTCCACCAGAATGACAGCTATGGGCGTGATGGACTTGCGGGCGTGGCCAATGCGTTGCTGCACTACAACGTGCCCATCGAGCGCATCCAGAAAGCCAGCTACCGGCGCAATACCGCGCAGGTGGAGCGCGCGGTCATGGAATTGCGGCCGCACCTGAACCGGCTGCAGGGCATTGTCATCATTGCCACGTATCCCGCCAGTGCCGAATTCGCGCGCCAGGTGCGGCTGGCAGGGTTTCGCGGCCACATCGCCAATGTGTCGTTTGTCGGCTCGCTGTCGCTGGCTGAGCAGTTGCGGGAAGTGGAAGGCGACATTGCCAACGGCGTGATCGTATCCCAGGTGGTGCCCATGCCGGATGCTTACGCGTCCGGTGTGCTGGAATACCGCGCGGCGCTGGAGCGGCATTTTCCTGGCGAGCCGGCAGGTTTTGGTTCGCTGGAAGGTTATATTGTGGCGCGGCTGCTGGTGCACGGGCTGGAACAGGAAGGCCGTTATTTCACGGTGGAATCGCTGGTGGAGCGGCTGGAGCAGATTCGAAATCTGGATCTGGGTATCGGATCGACGCTTTCGTTCAGTAAGTCCGATCACCAGGCCAGCCATCGGGTGTGGGGTTCGGTGATCAATGCGCAAGGTGAATTTGAAGCGCTGGATTTCGACAAGGTGGATTTGACGGAGTCGCCGGCGGATCAGGATTGATACGTAAAGTTTCGATAAAAACGCCTGGCGTTTAATATCAGATACAAACAGATCATCCGATTTCAGTTTGCTTCATGTCAGATCCGTTCCATCGAACCAAACCGGATCACTGCCTGTGTGCGGTCCCTGACGCCCAGTTTGGCCAGGATATTGGAAACGTGGTTTTTGACGGTTCCTTCACTCAAGGCCAGACTACGCGCCACTTCCTTGTTGGCCATGCCCTCGCATAGTCTGGCAAAGATTTCCCGCTCGCGTGCAGTGAGCGATTCCAGCAGCAATGCGGGTTCAGACAACTCAGCCTGATTTTCTGCCGGGCCCGGGACGGGCATGAGTTTTTCGCCTGCGTGAACCCGCTGAATGGCTAATACCAGTTCTTCAAAACATACATCCTTTAACAGAAAACCTTGCACATTCATCTGCTGGGCCCGCTGCAGATAATGCCGATCGGTAAAGGTTGTCAGCAGGATTGTCCTGGGGAAAGGCCTGCCGGAATCGGTGCACATCTGTCGCCCGGCGTGCAGAAATTCGAAGCCATCCATAACGGGCATCTGGATATCCAGCAAAATGACATCTGGCGCCGAACCCTCCAGCAACAGACTTTCCAGCAAGTCCAAAGCTTCCTTGCCATTGGAAGCATGCCCGATCACGGTGACCTCGCTGGAAAACTGCAGTAGACGTACCAGTCCTTCGCGCACGATGGTCTGATCTTCCACGATCAAGACTGAAATCAAGCGCCCTCCTGGAGTACCGTGCCATCGCAGGGGACTGTTATGGTGGCGGAAAATCCCTGCTGATCGAGTGCGGCCCAAAACGAACCCCTAATATCAGCAACGCGTTCGTAAATACCGGCGAGCCCGTTGCCTCTGACATAGCTGTAGCTGGCGGCCGCCACTTTTTGACTGGACTGTCCATTGTCACTTACCTGCAGACGTATATCAGATTCGACACGATCAACGTTGATCTGGACCAGCGTGGGCGAGCCGTGCTTCAGTGCGTTGGTCAGCAATTCCTGCACGGCTTTTTGCAGCACGTCCACAATGGCAGTGCTGCAAAATTCCT
This sequence comes from Gammaproteobacteria bacterium, assembly GCA_013178375.1. Lineage (GTDB taxonomy): Bacteria > Pseudomonadota > Gammaproteobacteria > Pseudomonadales > Ketobacteraceae > Ch67. Next base: position 88,353 of record JABLXQ010000008.1, on the reverse strand, counting down.
GGCTCAACAGGTTGGTATATTGGAAGGTCACCTGCGGAACGATTTGCTGCAAATTGTCGGTCAACTGCTGGATATGCTGGTCCAGACTGCCATGTTGCTGATCGCGAAATTCACCTACGGCCTCACGCACATCCTTCAACAGACATTTTGTTATCTGCTGGGCCTTCTGGATCTCCACCAACACCTCTGCGTTCGCCAGCATTCTGCTGACTTCAAGCTGGATGCTTAACGCGGTCAAATGGTGCCCCACACGATCATGCAGATCGCGCGCGATGCGCAGTCTTTCATCCTGCTTCGCGTTATTGGCCAACTGGATTTGCGCGTCCAGCAGTCTTTTGTTGGTCGCGATCAGCTGTTCCTTGGCGCGCTGCTCACTGAGAATGCAATGGGTGAAACCGATAAGAATGGCGTGTAGCGTGATATAGGAAAGATAGAGCACCAGCTCAGACTCGGCTGCCGCAAATAATGACAGTGGAATGCTGGCCAATGCCAGTGCGATAAACGTGACCCAGGCGCCAACAAAGATGGCGAGCTGCGGTGTTACCAGCAATAATAGAATACAAACCAGATCAGCGTCGTTCGTGATCGAAGTGAACAGATAGGCGATGGCGATGACAAGGCAATATTGTGCCAGCCCCAGTAGCCACCACCGGGACAGTCGCATTGCCGTTCCATTGGCCAAATGCTGCATTACCAGCTTCAAACAAAGAAAGGCGGAATAGAGAAAGACACCACCGAACAGCAGCAGAAGCAACACAATGCCGCTCGTCGCGCCGGCTGAATACTGCACTGATTTCACCCATACGATATGCAGAATGCCAGCGCTTACCACGGCCCAGGTCAGCAAACCTGACGCCACCAGCAGCCAGGACTGGTGCTGAAAGGTTTCAAATTGCATCCAGTTCCAACACACGGTCTTTTTGCTGATCCTGGACTCTATCCATTCCATACGTAACTCCCTTCCGTAACTCCCTGTACGTCCTTGCCTGCTAGCGGATGCTACGCCGTTCCGGAAGCCAGGGCCATAGGCCAATAGTCATGCATGACCATTGGCACTTTTACTGCCAACCATTACCGCTTAGTTTTGCCATTGCCAAAGCGTTTTACGTTACCAGGGAACAGGGGCCAGGTGCCCGAACGACTACAGAGGGATATGACAATGAACAGCGCAATTCCGCTATCGCCCACCTACAGTGGAACGATCGTTCGTCTGAATAACGCATCTATTCATAAGTACTATTTGCCGTATCAGGATATTGAGTGGGATGAGCCCCAGAACCGCATTGATCTTGATGATTCTGCCTGGTCGGATGAGGAGTCTGTCTTTATCGCCCGGACAGACTGGTATCGCCGGCAGACCCAAAGGGTCAGGAACGAGCTGGGGTTGCGCATCAGTGTGGACGCGGCACGTCTGGGCGTCCTGTTTGAAAACATTTTGACGCGGGGTTTGCTGCAGTTCGCCAGGCAACTGCCAAGTGGTTCTGCCGAATACCGCTATGTCATGCACGAGGCCATCGAGGAGTGTCATCATTCCATGATGTTTCAGGAATTCATCAATCGTTCCGGCGTGACACCCAGCCCGGAAGATCGGAGGGCGCGTCTGTTCGGCAATTTCATCGCGCGCATGGCGGGCTTTTTCCCGGAATTGTTTTTCATGTTTGTTCTGGGCGGTGAAGCGCCGATTGATCATGCACAACGGGAGAGGCTGCGCAAAAGCAAGTCGCTTCCGCCATTGCTCCGGCAGATCATGCAGATTCACACCACCGAAGAGGCGCGCCACATTCATTTTGCCGAGTACTACTTGCGCGAGCATGTTCCCCGGCTGAACTGGTTTCGCAAAACGTTGCTTTCGCTGATCACGCCGGTGGTGTTTAGTGTGATGGCCAGTATGATGATGCGCATCAGCGATTCCGCCGCGCGTGCGTTTGACATTCCGGCTGACGTGATGAAGCAGGCCTATGACGAGAATCCTGACTATCATCAAATGGTAAAAGAATCCTTCCGCTCTGTTATCGAAATGTGTCAGGAGCTGGGTTTGACGCGAGGTGTTTCGGAACGCTTATGGAGATTTCTGGCAACCTAGACCGGATATTCATCTGAGCCTGACGAAAGATCGATGCCGGGTTTGCGCCATGGCAATCTTGATCGAAAGCCAGGGGCGTCTTGCTGTGTGACGGCATTCCAACTGCCAGCGGAATGCCGTGGTTCAGGCAATCAATTCGACCGGATGTTTACATCAACGCCACACTGACGCCGCTGAACACATAACTGTGGTTGCCGCCATTCTGTTTTTCCAGCAGCTTCCAGTTGCTGGTAGTCTTCCACTGCGGATCATCTTCGTTGGAGTTGTAGTAGTAGCACTTGCCACCTTCCATCGTCACCAGAATGTTGTGCATGCCGGAATAGTTTGATTCGGACGGAACGCCGCCGTTGTGCATGGTGTAGCTGCAGTTGTAGAACACGAAATCTTCCAGTGCAACCGGGGCCTTGACGCCGCCAGCGGTGAGCATGTTGAACAGGGCCAGCATGCCGTCCTGGTACCCGCTGGCAACGTAGCTGATGGCTTTGTTTTTCTGCACTTCGTCGCACACCAGTTTGGCAGTGACGCCGCTCCAGCGCTTTTTAACTTCTGCCACAATGCGGCGTGGATCGCTGTTTTTGGCCGCTGCCAGCAATTGTGTGGCGGGTGCGCCGCCTTCGGGTTTGAACTGGATGTCAGGCCACAGGTTGCTTTCGGTGTAGGTTTCGTCAAGGTTTTTGTTGGAATTGGTGAGTTCGGCCACGGCGACAATCGTGCAATGGGCGGCACAGGAATTTCCGTTCTGGGTTTTCATTTTTTTTGAAGGCATGGAGGTTTCCTCTTTCCGATGTGGGTCGTTGATGTCTGATCGAGGCAACGGCTGTGCCAGTATCCGGCGTCCAGTGGGCGCCGGTATTTGTTCAACTGGCAGGATGGCAATAATTCACAACGCCGGGTTTAGGCTGTGGTCCAGCGGCCCTGTAGCAGCGCGCCCGTGTCACTCAGCGAGAAGTGACTTGTCACCCGCACCACATCCTGGTTCTGCACCGAGCGGATGACAGTAAGGCCCGCCTGCTGCAACGCACTGGCCGTGGTGTCGGTCATCAGGATTTCAGCGCAGGGTGTCACGCGGGATTCGCCGGCCTCCTGGCGCACATGCAGTGGCAGGTTGCTGATGTCGGCGGCGGGGCTGGGCGTGGGCTTGGCGTTGCGGGACCAGGCGTCCGCCAGTAACAATGTCACCAGCCAGCCGCCGTTGCCCCACAGGTAGAAATCGTGGGCGTCTTGTGCTGGCAACTCCTCAAACTCAAAGGCGCTGATGGGGCTGGTGCGTTTGCCGTAGGGCAGCCGCAGCAGAAAGCGCGGTGCCACCAGTGCGATATGCTGGCTCACCGGATCTTCCCGCAGGGTGTGCCAGCAGTCGGTGAATTCGGTAGAGGGTGTCAGTGTCCAGTCGGCGGGATCGGGTTGCGCATGCAAGGATGTGCAGCCCGCCAGCCGCTCCGATCCGCCGGCGATGAAACTGCTGCCAAGCTGCTGCGCGATATCGCCCAGCAGTGCCAGCGCGCTGACCTGCTCCGGTCGGTCTTCAAAGCGGTAATCCCCCAGGATCAGACCGAATGGTGTGGCACCGGTGCCGGCCCGTTGTTCTACCAGCAGTTTGTGTAGCTGGCTGACGGGTGTCTCATCATCTGCGTCCTGTTCCGCGTCGGCGATGATTTCGTCCAGGCTGATGTCGGCGATAAACAGTTTCAGATTGCCATCCGTTTCCAGACGCCGGGTCAGCAGATGCAGTCCGCGCCAGCTGGCTTCCAGTGATTGAAACGCGCTGCTGTGCAGGATTTTCCGCAGCAGCTGCGCGCTGGATTCGTCTACCGCATTCTGCAATTCATCCAGGCGCGGATCGGGGCGGGGAATGACATAGGGCGCCGCAATTTGACGGATCAGGGCCTGCACATCGCCACCGCTGGCGGCCTGCGCGGTGGGGGATTGCAGCAGGCTGTCCAGCAGATCATCGCTGGCTGTTTGTGCTGTTTGCCCGGTGACTGCTGCTGCCGATTTTTCTGCAGCGCTTGGGCCACTGATTTCCGCCGCCGCTGCTGCAAACGTGGCAGGGTTGTTCAACCGTCGTTTCAGCGCGCGCAGCTGATCGAACAGCGGCACTCGTTCATGGATGAAGTCCGGATGAAGGTCGTCGAATTCGCGAAAGCGGATCGGTGCATCTGCCAGGGGCAATTGCAGCGTCACATCGAGTTGCGTGAAGACTTCTTCCAGGTTGTCGCGGTCCACTTCGATGATCTTGCGCGACGTCAGGCGCTTCGCTTCATTCAGGCCGCGATGGGCGCGTCCGCTGAAATCCGCCAGTATCAATACATGACACTGTTGGCTGTCGGCGGTGGTGGATGGCTTGCCCTGCCGCAGCGGGATGGATCCGGTGGAGATCGTGGCTCGGCTCATGGAAGGCTCCTGAAAAAAGAATAGGGTGATAGCAGGGCGGGCCGTTGCGCTGGCAAACAGGCCCGCCGCTGCGGAGGAGGTCAGCGGAAGAGAAGGTCAGCGGATGCTATAGGAGAAATTGCCTTCCTCGGTCACGCCGATATGTACGTGGTTGATGGGCTCGTTGTTGGCCATGCGGTTCAGACATTCGCTGGCCAGTTCCGGCAGCAGGGATTTATTCAGAATGTTTTCAATATTGCGCGCACCGGTTTCCGCTTCCTGGCAACGGGCCACGATATGCAGCAGCACGTCCTCGTCATACGAAAAGCTGGCGCCGTAATGCCCCTTCACCCGCTTTTCGATACGTCGCATGTTGATGGCGGCGATCTTCATCAGGTTCTCATCGTCGAGCGGGTTGTAGGCGATCAGCGACGTGCGCCCCAGGAACGCCGGTTTGAAATGGCGCAATAGGTGCGGGCGGATATTGTCGAGTACCACGTCCGGTGTGGGGCGTTCCTCGGCCTGGCTGAAAATGGCGCGAATCGCATCCTCGCCGGCGTTCGACGTCATGATGATCACGGTGTTCTTGAAATCAATATCGCGGCCTTCGCCGTCCTTGATGGTGCCTTTGTCGAACAGGTTGTAGAAAATATCCTGCACGCCCGGGTGCGCTTTTTCCATTTCATCCAGCAGGATGATGGAGTAGGGCTTGCGCCGCGCCGCTTCGGTCAGCACGCCGCCTTCGCCGTAACCCACGTAGCCCGGAGGCGAGCCCAGCAGCATTGACACCTTGTGCTCTTCCTTGAACTCCGACATGTTGATCACGGTGAGGTTCTGCTCGCCGCCGTACAGAATGTCCGCCAGCGCCAGCGCGGTTTCGGTTTTGCCGACGCCGCTGGTGCCGACAAACAGGAATACGCCGATGGGTTTGCGCGGATCGGTCAGGCCCGCGCGCGATGTGCGAATTGCCTGCGCCACCGCTTCCAGTGCGTGCGGCTGGCCAATGACGCGCTCGCCCAGGCGGTCGTGCAGATTGAGCACGGACTGGATTTCGTCGCTGACCATCTTGCCCACGGGAATGCCGGTCCAGTTGGCCACCACGTCGGCCACCGCCTGTTCGTCCACGGCGGCCTGCATCAGCGGATTGTCGCCCTGAATGGCTTCCAGTTGCGCGGTGATATCTTTCAGTTCGGCTTTCAGTTGCGCGACCTGATCGTCGTTCAGTCCGCGTTCTTCGCCTTTCTTGCCCTGCAGGAAATCCGCTTCGATCTGCAGGCGCAGGTCGCGCAGTTTGGCGATCAGTTCCAGTTCCTGTTGCCACTGGGCTTCCAGGGCTTTCAGTTCTTCTTCGGCTTCGACTTTGGCTGCGTTCAGCTGCGCGATGCGCTCGTCATAAATCCCGCTGCTGGCATTTTCCTGTTCCAGCGAGGCGATGTTGGCGCTGTCCTGGCGGATGCGGCGGCGGCAGTCTTCGATGGCGGCAGGCGTTGCAGTCTGGCTCAGGGCGACGCGGGCGCAGGCGGTGTCGAGCAGGCTGACGGATTTGTCGGGCAGCTGGCGGCCGGGAATATAGCGGTGCGACAGTTTCACCGACGCGACGATGGCTTCGTCCAGAATTCGGATCTTGTGGTGCTGTTCCAGTGATTGCGCGATGCCGCGCATCATGTTGATGGCGCGTTCCTCTTCCGGCTCTTCCACTTTGACTACCTGGAAACGGCGGGTGAGGGCGGGATCGCGCTCGAAATATTTTTTGTATTCAGCCCAGGTGGTTGCGGCGATGGTGCGCAGTTCGCCCCGTGCCAGCGCCGGTTTCAGCAGGTTGGCGGCGTCGCCCTGGCCTTCCTTGCCGCCAGCGCCGATCAGTGTGTGCGCCTCGTCGATGAACATGATGATGGGTTGCGCCGAGCCTTTCACTTCCTCGATCACGGATTTCAGACGGTTTTCAAATTCGCCTTTCACACTGGCGCCGGCCTGCAGCAGGCCCAGGTCCAGCGTGTGCACCGCGACGCCGCGCAGCGGTTCGGGCACGTCATCGTTGGCAATGCGCAGGGCGAAACCTTCCACCACGGCGGTTTTGCCGACGCCGGCTTCACCGGTGAGAATAGGGTTGTTCTGCCGGCGGCGGGTGAGGATGTCGATGCACTGGCGGATTTCTTCGTCACGGCCCAGCACCGGATCGATCTTGCCTTGCCTGGCGCGCTCGGTGAGGTTGACGGTAAATTTGTCCAGCGCCGGGGTTTTGGTGGGGCGCACAGCGGCGGCATTTTGCGCGGCGCCTTCCGGCACCGGTGCGCCGCGTGACGATTCCGCTGTGGTGCCGATAATGGCGCGGGCGGTTTCACGCAGGGATTCCGGCGCGATGTTGCGGAATTCGGCGACGGAATCGCACAGGGCGCGACGGGATTGCTCGTCCAGCAGCAACGCCGCCAGCAGATGGCCGCTGGTGATCATGCCGTGGCCGAAATCCACCGAGCTGATCATCCAGGCGTTCTTGGTGGCGTCCACAATCGACGGCGACAATGCCGCTGGGCGCGAACTGCCGGACTTGAATTTTTCCACACACTGCGTGAGCTGCTTGGCCACCTTGCCCAGGTCGATCTGGTGCTTGTCCAGCAGGGCGACAAAATCGCTGTCCAGTTGCTCCAGCAGTTTCAGCAGCCAGTGCTCGATTTCCACATTGTAATGGCTGCGCGCCATGCACAGTCCTGCGGCGCCTTCCAGCGCGTCACGCAGGGTGGGCGACATTTTTTCCACCAAGGATTTCAGATTGACGTTGATCATGTTGGGCTTCCCTGTGTTTTTTGATTGTGAAATTTCTGCGGAAGTCTGAAGCGACACTATCTTGGTCTTTCGAAGATGGACACGCCGTGAACCCATCCCTGGGGGCTTCTCCGCGGCATCCATGCCGCAGAGAGTCCATCTTCGAAAGACCAAGATAGCGTCGCTTCAGCCACCTTCCAACTCGTTCTATTCGCTCAGCCGTATCCTGATCATCTGTTTTTTCGTGACGCTCGCAGGCGCTTCCATCAAACAATTCCAGCCCAGCATCAGTTTTGCGCCGTCGATCTTCACGCCGGCCACCACTGCAATCTGTCCCAGCCCCAGTCGCGGCAGTTTGCGCTGGTCGATGCTGATTTCAATGTCGAAATCGAATTCGGTGCCGGCGAAAAACCGGATCATGGCTTTCATCGCCGCCAGTTTTTCGCTGCCGGGGGCAATGTCGACGAACTCCGGATAATCCAGATCATCGATGCGCACACGGAATTTGCTCTGCACATCCCAGCACTGGCGGCCCAGGATCAGGTTCATGCCGATGCGGTTGTTCAGGCCTCTCGGGCACTCCGGTCCGGGCAGGCGGCTTTGCATGTCTTCCGGCAGGCCCTGCCACAGGCCGATAAACTGGTCCACTTCAATGGGCAGCTGAAAATAGTGTCGCAGCACCCGCGCCAGCGTCGGTGCAGACGGACGTCCCCGGGCCAGATGCGCGGAGAAACCCAGCAGCGCCACATCCGGCACCGCCAGACGCTGACCCAAATGCGACGTGCCCAGTCCGATCAGCGCCGATTGAATATGGGTGAAAATATCACTGTCGTTTTTCAGCGATCCGGTTTCACCGGCGTGGTTGCGTTCGTACACCACCGGCAACCGGTATTTGGCCCAGGCCTGGAAATACAGCGAAAGGCTGCGATGGTTCAGCACATCCAGAAAGTCCAGCAGTGCGCGATCCTTCAGTCGCAGCCGCTGCGTGATCAGTTCGCTGAAATGGAACGGCAGCACGCCGGTGCTGCCGAACAGGCCGAACAGGTTGACCAGCATCTGCCATTGTTGTTGCGGCGCTTCCAGATCCTGCTGTTCCACCGTGTCGATGATCTCGATGCGATCGATATCGGCGCCACGAAACGACAGGCTGGGCTGGGCGCGGAAGCGCAGCGCCTCGCGGCTGGGCGGCGCATCCTGTCCCACCGGCACCTGGGCGAATTTTTTTTCGCGCAAGGTCTGCTGACGGGCGGCGCGCTCCAGCAAACGCACCGCCTGAAAAAAGGCGAAGCGGTGCGGTTCCTGCTGCAACTGCTCGATCAGAGCAGCGTTCTTTCGCCAGCGCGCGGAGGCCATCGCTTAACGTCTCCTTCGGTTTTGCGCAGCCGGGCCACCAGTCGCGTAAATGAATTGATGGAACAATACAGTGCCAGAAACCGTTCCAGCACACTGGCGAACAGATACGGCGAGCCACCGCTCAGCAGCATGGGGTCGAATTCGATTTCCACCTGGGAGCCACGGCACATAGCGGTGCCCTGATCAAAGGTGATCGGCGCGGTGATGGCGCTGGTGTGCAACTGGCAGATGGATTCGATCATTTTCCGGGTGGTGTCTGAATCCCTGAAATCGTACAGGCGCAGGATTTCTTTCAGCGCCTCGGTGCCGCTGGCGCCACTCAGCGACAGGTGATTCAGATTGAGATGCGACAGCAGACGCCAGTGCGCCCGGTTGCGCAGCGGAGGTCGGATGGTGTGAGTCGGCGGCGTGACGCAACGGATTGCTGCCACAGGCGCGTCGCCTTCCACCAGCCGCAATTCCGGCTGGTTGGTGCCGGACGGCAGCTTGCCCGGCAGGTTTCGGTTGCAGCAGGTCAGCTGCACGTCCAGCACGTCGTCGTGGGGCTGCCAGGGATCGAAATTCAGATCCACCAGACTGATGTCGATTTCCGATGCCTGCTCGCTTTTGTTTTCGCCCTCGATCACGCTGTCACGCCGCTCGAACCAGAAGGTGCCGTGATTTTTTTCTGTGTGCCGGTGCTGGATGCCATAAAACGGCGTGTATTCGAACTGGTGACCGGCAGCATCGGTGGCCTTCACCGCATCCACGGAATAAATTTCCAGGGCACTGGTGCGGCGGCTGTCGGGCACGATGCGGTATTCGTGTCGCGTGTGGTCCAGCCGCACCGGATCGGCCACCTGGGGAAACAGGTTCACCATTGGCGTGCAGCCCAGTGCGAAGGTGCTGGCGTTGATGTAATGTTCCAGCTCGCTGTCGGAATTTTTCAGGTAGATATACAGATTGAGTTCATTGCGCGCGCCTTCCGGCAGCCGCGACACATCGATATCCACGAACAGGAATTTCTGCGGAAAAACAAAATATTCTGTCAACAGGCGGTAGCCGACAAAGGCGTTGGCCGGGTAGGGCAGCAGGCCTTCGCTGACGCCGAATCCCACCGGTTGAATGCAGTCGGCGTCGCAGAACACGGGTTTGTTGTCGATCTCGCTGCTGGTCAACACCAGGCGCACGGATTCGTTCAGCAGGTGCTCGTACAGCGGGTACACATGTTTGGGCTGGCCGCGCAGATAAAAGCGCACTTTTTTCGGCTTCAGCGTGCTGATCGACGGCTCGTTGCTGAGGGTGCGCAGGCAGATTCGCAACACGGCATCGGCACCGCCCACCGCGTCGGCCCCCGGCGCCACGAACGGGCGCGCCAGTAACGCGGCGGATTCCACTTTCAGCGGCTGGATGTCCACCGGGTAGCAGGTGGAAAAGCGGCAGCTCTCACCGCGAAAGGTCGGTGTGTCCAGCAGGGTTTGCGGCGGCACCTGTGCGCACTGGTCCAGCGCGGCGGCCGGTACGAATTGCACGATGCTCATGGACGGAATCGGTCGCTGGTAGTGCGGGTACAGTGTGCCCAGCAGCGCGTCGGTGAGTTCAGGAAAATCGTCGTTCAGCTTGTCCTGAATGCGCGCGTTCAACAACGCCACACCGTCCAGCAGGCGATCCACGAACGGATCTTCCGCCTTGTCACTGGCGATGCGCAGGCGGTTGCCCATTTTCGGATGGCGCTGGGCGAACTCCGCCATCGCCTTCTGCACGAAGGCCAGTTCCTTCTCGTAATATTTCAGCAGGTCGTCACTCATTTGCGTGACTCCTGCACGGTGACGGAACGGGTGACGGGGTTGAGCGCGGAATCAAAAATGATCAGTTCCTCGGTGGTGACGGCGTAGAGCATGGCTTCCACCCGGAAGCGGATGCTGGGATCTTCCGGGTCGATGGACGATTGGGTAAACACTTTCACGCTGCGGATGCGCGGCTCAAAGCGGCGCACGGCTTCCTCCACCGTGCGGCAAAAATCCTGCCGGGCTTTTTGCGAATGCAGGTTCAGGGTGGCGGCATCCGGCAAACCGTAGTTGGGCAGCGCGCCTTGCAGGTGTTCCATTTCCAGCGGTGGCGTCAGGCAGCACTGGCGGCTGTTGAACAGCTTTTCCAGATCGCGGCGCACGCTTTCCCGCAGCTGGTTCAGCAGCAGGTGCTGGCCCTGGGTGAAATCGTGGGGCGCGGACGGATTGTCGTCCAACAGCCGGTCCAGCAGCGGCGCAATCAGTTTCTTGTCGGCATCGATCTGGGCCATCTGCATTATCCCCGCGTACTGATGCCGGACTGGGTGAGTTCAGTGGTGAGCTTCAATTCCGTCACCAGATTTTCCGCGATATAGTGCGGCTTCAGGTAAATGATGCAGGAATACTGCCCGGGCGATCCCGGCGTTTCCCGCACCGTCAGCCGCACGTCCCGCAGCGGATAGCGGGCGCGCATGTCCCAGCTCAGATCGTCGCGGCCGGTGGTGTACTGGTTCAGCCACTTCAGCAGAAAATCCTCGCATTCCTTTTCCGTGCTGTAGCTGCCCACCTTGTCGCGGATCATGACTTTCAGATAGTGGGCGAAGCGCGAAGCGCACAACACCTGCTGCAGCATGGCGCTGATGCGGGCGTTGGCCGTGGCACTCTTGCTGTCGAAATGTTTCGCCTGGTGCAGCGACGGATTGCTGTGAAATGCAGCCAGCGGCACGCCGTAGCACTGACACAACGCCATCAATCCCAGATCGTTCAGTTGCCGTTCCAGCGTATCGGTCAGCACGATGTCGGTGAGGATGTGGTGCGCCTTGCCAGCGTCGATGGGCAGCGCGTCGAAGCCGGTCACCAGGCCGCCACCGAGTTCGTCGCGGGGCACGCCCCGGGTCTGCGCGAACCAGCCGATGTCGCCGAATTCGCGGATGATCACGCTGGCAAAGGCGAAGCTGGCATTGCCCCACAGATAATGTTCCGGCGCGTTGCATTCCTCGGTGAAGGGCAGGTCGCCGGACTGGCTGCGGTGGGGATGACGCAGCAGGATGCGTGGCAGGGTCAGCGACACGAAACGGGTGTCTTCCATCTGCCGCAGGCTGCGCCACTTGATGTATTCCTGCTGCTGGAAAATCGCATCCAGATTCAGGTGGCTGCCCAGATTCTGGAAATCATCCAGCCCGAACAGCTGCGGTGCCGCAGCGCAGATAAAGGGCGCGAAAGAGGCGGCGGCAATCTGCGCCATGCCCTGCAGTGCTTCTATGTCGTCGAAACGGTGGCCCTCAAACGGACGGTGGCTCACCACATAATTGCCCACCAGCAAACCATAGGGTTCGCCGCCCGGCATGCCGAATTCGTCGGTGTAGATGCGCTGGAACAGCTGGCTCTGGTCGAAGTCGGGCGCGCGGCTGATATCGCGGCACACTTCCGCCCAGCTTACGTTCAGCAGGCGCAGCTTGATTTGCGGATAGGGCCGGCTTTCCTCGCAGAGCTTGTGCAGGCTGCGCCAGGCGGCTTCGATTTCCTGGAATTTTTTTTGGTGCAGAATCGCATTCAACTGCTCGCTGATTAGTTCGTCGATCAGCGCGATCTGGCGTGCCAGCCATTGCCGCAGTGGCAGTTTGCGGGTGGCATCGTCAGTGGCGAAATTCTTGACCCACAGTTGGAAGGCCTGGACGTCATCGCTGTCGCGCAGAAATTCCGCCAGTGCGTTGTCCGCCAGTTCGGCGGTGGCGCGCTGGGTTGCGGAAAGAATCTCTGCCAGAACAATGCTTGCCATGGTCTGCCGTGGGAATCATGCACGTGGGCGTGCGATGTTGGGTTCGGAAAACTACCGGTGTGAAAACCGCAGCGGCGCGCCGGGGTGGAAACGACGCGCCGCTGTGGCAGTTTGCGCTTAGCTCGCCTTGGGAATGCTGGCGACCATGCGCAACGAGGTGGTCAGTTCTTCCATCTGCAGCCAGGGGCGTAGATAGGCCACCGCATTGTAGGAACCGGGGGCTCCCGGAGTTTCTTTCACTTCGATGCGGGCTTCCGCCAGCGGATACTTGGCTTTCATTTCCGCGCTGGCATCGGGATTGCTGTTGGTGTAACCCGCAATCCACTTGTTCAGCCAGTGTTCGCAGTCCTTCGCTTCCATGAAGGAACCGATCTTGTCGCGCGCCATGACTTTCAGGTAATGCGCGATGCGGCCGGTGGCCATGATGTAGGGCAGACGTGCGGAGATCGCCGCGTTGGCGGTGGCATCCGGATTGTCGTACACCTTGGGTTTCTGTGCGGTCTGGGCACCGAAAAACACCGAGTAATCGGTATTCTTGTAATGACACAGAGGCAGGAAGCCCTGGCCGCTCAGTTCCGCTTCACGGCGGTCGGTGATGCCGATTTCGGTGGGGCATTTCTGATCCACGTCGCCGTCATCGCTCTTGAACAGGTGCGAGGGCAGGCCTTCCACTTTACCGCCGCCTTCCGCGCCGCGGATGGCAGTACACCAGCCGTTTTCGGAGAAAGCTTTGGTCAGGGTGGTGCCCATCACATAGGCCGCGTTCATCCAGGTGTACTTGTCGTGGGTCACGGCTTTGTGCATGCCGGACTCATCAGCCGTGAATTCCTCGAAATTGAATTCCTCCACCGGCTTGGTGTTGGCACCGTAGGGCAGGCGCGACAGCACGCGCGGCATCACCAGGGTCACGAAGCGGGAATCTTCACTGGCGCGGAAGCTGCGCCACTTGATGTATTCCTGCGACGCGAAAATACCGGACAGGTCGCGTGGGGTGGACAGTTCGGTGAAATCATCGAAGCCGAACATCTGGGCGCCAGCGGCGCTGATGAAAGGGCAGAAACCGGCCGCCGACACGTTGGACATTTTGCTGAGCAGGTCGATGTCTTCCGGATGGTTGGTGAACTCGTAGTCGCCGATCAGCGCGCCGTAGGGTTCGCCGCCCGCGATACCGAATTCCGCTTCGTAGATTTTCTTGAAAGTCTGGCTCTGGTCGAACTCAACGGCCTTGTCCAGATCCTTGAACAGTTCGCGCTTGCCGATGTTGAACATGCGGATTTTCAGGCCGGTGCCGGTTTCGCTGTTCATCACCAGGTGGTTCAGACCGCGCCAGGAACCTTCCAGCTTCTGCAGTTTTTCCGCGTGCAGGATCGCCGACAGCTGCTTGGAAATGGCGGCATCAATCGCGCTGATGGCGCTGGTGATGGTTTTGGTGAGGTTGCGGTCCCAGGTGACAGTGCCGTCCAGTACCTGCTTGGTCAGGTTGGCCAGCAGATCCTGGGCTTCGTCGCGCCCGGTTTGTTTGGTGGCGGTGATGGCCAGTTCCAGCAGGCTGGTCTGACTTTCGGCGGCTTCTGCGCCACCCGCTGCTTCAGTTTTTTGCTCGGCCATTACTGATTGCTCCCGTCTTTGTTATCAATGCCCAGTTCCTTGGAAATGGCAGCCACCTTGTCGGTGTTCTGCAGGATTTCTTCCAGGATGCTTTCCAGCTGTTCGGAACGGTCGGCCTTGCTCATCAGGTCGCGCAGTTTGTTGCGCGCTTCCAGCAACTGCTTGAGCGGGCCTACCTGGTTGACGATGTTGGTGGGACTGAAGTCGTCCATGGATTTGAACGCCAGATCAACCGCCAGCTGACTGCCGTCGCCGGCCAGGGTGTTGTCCACTTTCAGCGATGCAGTGGGCGCGATGTTGCTCATCACCTGGTTGAAATTGTCGCGGTCGATGGAAACGAACTTGCGGTCCTTCAGGGATTTTTTATTCTCGACGTTGTCGCCGGAATAGTCGCCCATCACGCCCACCACAAAGGGCAGTTCCTTCGTCTGCTCAGCACCGCCGGTTTCGACGTCATAGGTAATGTGCACGCGCGGCTTGCGCACGCGTTTCAGTTTGTCATGGATGCTGTCTGCCATTGTTGTTCCCTCCGGTTGGATTCAATGTGGATGTCGGACGTTGTTGACTGTTAAAAAGTGTTGACTGCTAAAAAGCTTGCTGAATTCGGACTCTTGCGCTGATCACCAGCGCATGTTGCTGTTATCTTCGCTGGATTCCTGCGCACTGCTCGGGCTGGCGGCCGGCGCTACTGCGGTATTGGCGATGTTTGCGTAGGCCGCGCTGTTGTGACTGCTGGTCGGGTTGAAATTGGCACCGGTCAGATGCTCGTAAAAAGCGCGGGCGGTGGGATCGGGAACCAGTTCCAGGATCAGTTCTGCCATGGACATGCGACCCCATCTTACCAGCCGTTCGATTCCGCTGACCAGCGGCGTATGGGGCTCGGTAGCGCGGAAAAATACCGCTACTTCCTCCAGTTTGCGCAATGCATCCTCGCGGCTGCCAATAGGGCCGGTGCTGACGCGCGGAGCAGAAACGTTACTGGTGGTGACAGCTGTATCGCTAACGGTATCAGCCACCGATTCCTGACTGGCCAGTTTGTCCTTGGCAAGAAAACGCACGGTGCGGGTGATTTCCTCCAGCGTTTCCAGAATCAGGGAGAAGGGCGGAGCCAGGTTGCCACAATGCTTGCGCAGCTGGTCGTTCATCGCGCGGTAATCGGCGGCGGCCGTTTCCAGATCGTTCACCAGTGTCTGATAGAACGCATCGGGCGCTGTGTTCACTGCCTGCTGGATGTCACTCGGGCTGAAGCCCAGTATGGCCAGTTTTTCCGCCCGCTTGTCCTCATCGGCGATCTTGCCGGCGTCGCGGGCCTGCTGGTATTGCCAGTAGCTGAAGCCACCGCCGGCAACATCCGGTGTAATCAACGCGTTGCGCATGGGTGCCAGCAGAGTACCTTCACCGCTTTCACCGTTCAGGCCCGCCAGCGGTGCAACGCGGGTTTCGATGCCGTCTTCGTCCGGCAGCGGGAACAGGCCGTCCCAGTATTGCTCCACCAGCGAACGGGCCAGGCTGAAGCCTGCGCGCAGGCCGGCGAAATCGTGAAAGCGCACCAGCGCTTCGATGTACCAGCTCACCACCTCCAGATCTTTCGACTGGTCTTTGAGAATGCCGGGGGCCAGCTCCAGAATCGGCTTCCATTCCTTGAGGATGCCGGAGGCGGCTTCCGGATCGAACAGACTGGCGCGTTCGGCGGCGCGGGCAGCGTTGCGGGCGTCTTTGATGCGGTAATACGCTGAGTTGGGCGACGCATCCTCGCGCAGGTCACTGCCGTGCGGTTGTGCTTCTGTTACCGGCTGGGTCAGTGTTGCGATGTCGATGAGGTCGGCTGCCATGTTCATTCCCTTAAATTTTTATGCGATTTTTTATTCAATTCTAGCCAAGGTTTCTGGCAGGGTTCGCGTTTAGTGTGGCCTGTGGCGGCAATTCAGCAAGGTTCATTCCAGTGCGTCTGGCGCCAACCGTGAATATTCCACTCTCCGCTCAAAAGGGCGGCAAAGCCGCGCGGGTCTGGCAGGTGTTCGCTGCTGAGTAGCGTTTGGCCGGCACTCCACAGGCTGAAGCTGGCGTGCCGTTCCCGCAGCACGGTTTCCAGCAGCGGCTGGCTTGCGCGTTGTGACATGTCACCGGCGTTGTCTGCCGTGGCACAAGGCTGCAGGGTGACACAGAGGCCCACCGCCGGCGTGCTGCCCACGGGTGCGTGCCAGCGGCTGTGGCGGGGGGCGGGCAGTTCGTTGAGCACGCCGGTCACCGCTTCCACCGTGGGGGTTTCCTGCAGGCAGGCCAGGCCGATGGTTTCCAGCCGCTCGAACCAGGCGGTGTTATCCAGCAGCGCGTTATTCAGCAGCGTGGTGGGTGACAGCGGCTGCGCCAGGGTCAGCGGAAAATAACGTCCCACCCGGTCCACACTGGGCAGAAGAATACCGAGCCAGGCGTTGCCATCGGTACAGCCGGACGACAGGGCGAAGCGCCAGATCGGCATGGTCAGGTACTGGTCCAGCCACTGTTCGCCCAGGGCCTGCTTGCTGATGGCGATGCCCTGCTGCAGCCAGGTGTCCCAGTGTTCGACGAACGAGCGCGGCAGGTTGCGCTCGACGAAATCGCCGTAGCCGGGCAGTTTGCCGAAGAAGCCGCAGTGCTGATGGCCGGCGTGTGTCATGGCGGTGTCCTTACAGCCGGTCCGGGCAGCGATAACTGCGCAGCAGGCCCAGGTCGAGGCCGCTGGCACGGGTGTCCGCTTCCAGCGAGTAGTCGGCCCGGCGCGTGTCCTTGACGATGGTGATGGTGTAGCGGGTGCCATCCACCTTGCGCAGGCCCGACGCATCCAGCAGTCGGTAGAACGACCAGGTGCCTTCGTAATTTTCCCGGTGCAGGGTCTGGTTCAGATCTTCGAACAGCACCCGCACCGACAGATCGCGGCCCGCTTTCCACGATGCCGGCTTGGGAATTTTCGGGCCGTGGGTGTATTCGAAACGCTGGTCGCCCACCTGCAGCTCGAAGCGGCCGACGGCGGTGTCCAGGGTGACAGGACGGATGCGGAAGCTGGTGCCGTTTTCCTGGCCGCCGGCGAAGAAGGCGGTGCGGATGGTGTCGGCGGTGCGGATTTGGGCCAGGGCGTCGCCGGAGATGCCCAGCGACTGGCCTTCCACTGCTTTCACCCGGCCGCTACTGTCCAGGAAGGGTTTGATGTTGGCCTGCACGAACGCCTGTTCGATGCCGCCGGGCATGAAGAAGTTGTTGAAGTCCTCCAGGCTGGCTTCGCTGCCGCCGTTACGCAGCGGGTAGCGGTTGGCCAGGGTGCTGTTGAACTTGTCCGCCACCTCTTTTTTCCAGCTGGCGTTCAGTTGGCCCTTGGCGCCGCCCAGCATCACGCCCCAGATATGGTTAGCGGATTCGGTAAGCCAGAGGTTGACCGGTGTCGGCGCGTTGCTGGCCAGTACGCGGATCTTGCGCAGCGGGTCGGCGGCATTGCCGCTGTAGCGTTCCTTGGCGGCGGCGAAAATCGCCTCGTTGGGATTGGGCGCCACGGCCATGTCGTTGAAGTAACCGTGCAGTTCCTTCAGTGCCGTCAGGATGTCGTTGATACCGGCGGGCTGCTGTTCAGTCTGCTGGGTAAGCTGGTTCAGTTCGCGGAATTCGATGTCCACCGGAGTGGGTGTGATCACCTTGCCCAGCAGTTTGCCGGCCGCATCTTTCACAGCAGCAGAGGCGCCCGGAATTGCCGGCGGCTGGGGCCAGCCGGGAGTCAGGCTGGTGTGTTCGCGCACGACTTTCAGTACGGCCACGATGGAGGAATACACCGGGTCCGCCAGTTGCTTCAGTCCGTTGGTGGCGGCCTGCAGTTCGCCGAAGGGTTTGATGTGCAGCAATTGCAGGAAGCTGCGCCACTGGGAGCGGTAGTCGCTCATGTACAGGTCTTTCAGTTCCGCCGCCAGCGCTTCCTTGTCGGCGTCGGTGAAGTCGTCCACCTGTTCGTCGCCGTAAATCCAGCGGTCCGCTTCCAGTTGCTTCAGCAGCGGCGAATCGGTGCTGAAATCCAGGCTGTCGTAGCCGGGCTTGGTGAACAGAGCCAGCATCATCAGCTCCGGCGTGCTGCCGTTGTAACCGAACTGGGCAGCGGCCTTGGCGCCCATCTGGGCGTACAGATCCAGCTGTTCCTGGCCAAGCGGGCCGGCTTTCAGCTGGCTGTAGAGGCGTTGCGCCGCAGGAATCTGCCGCGCCTTCATGCGTGCGCTTTCCACCACCTGGGCATTCAGCGCCAGCGGCTCGAAGCCTTTGCCCAGCAGATGGGTGAGGTGATCCATCAGTTCCTGCTGCTTGCTGGCTTCGCCCGGGTACTGCTTCACCCATTGCTGCTGCGCCCAGCGCTTCACGGTGCCGGCGTCGAAATGGCCGGGATCGCCCAGCATCAGATAGGCGCGCAAGGTGTCGATCAGGGCCTGGTCGTCGGCGTTCAGGCTGTTCAGGTGCTGTTCGATCAGATTGCCGAAGCGGGGCAGGTAATCCTTCTGCAGCGCCTGGTGATAAAGCTTGTCGGCGGCGGTATCGACACTGGCGTCATACAGACCCATGCCGGACAGCCAGGGATGTTCCTCCTGGTTGTAGACACCGGCAGCAGACCGCAGCGGATTGAGCGAGGGCAGGGTGCTGGGCAGTTCGCGATCCTGATTGTTGAGGCCGTCGCGGGCAGTTTTGAACTGGCCGGTGAGATCGCTCACCTGGGCCATGAAATCGTCGTTGCGTTTGACGGTGGCCGTCCACACTGCCAGCGCGCCCACCACCACCAGCACCAGCAGACCAAAATAAACGCGGCGCAGCCACAGCAGTGAGGATTCCACCTGCCGATTGCTGCCCACCAGCTCCGATTCGGGAATCACCACGGTACGGAACAGACGGTTGAGGAAGAAACTTTTGCCGCCACCCGGCGCGTTGCGCAGCACTTCGCGGCTGAGACCAAAATTGGCCGACACTGCCGCCATCATGCGATCGATCGGCGTGCCTTCCTGGGTGCCGCTGCAGAGGTACACCCCGCGCAGCACCGGCGCATCGCTGAAGCGGTTGGCGGAGAACGCCTCGTTCATGAATTCGTTCACCAGCGGCTTGAGCGCTTCCACCTGCAGCGGAAAGCCCTGGATCAGCGCCCGTTTGGCGGGATCACGTTCGTTGTGCACGCGCCACAACACGCGCTGGTTCAGGCGCAGCACCAGTTCGTCCAGCTCGGCGGGCAAACTGGCCAGACCCTGCTGGGCATCCTGTTGCTTGCCTGCTTTCGCGTTGAAGGTGACGCCCCAGATCTGCTGGCGTTCCGGCTGGGTCAGATTCGCGAAAAAGTCGGTGAAACCGGCCAGCAGGTCGCACTTGGTGAGCAGCACGTAAATCGGCACCTGGATGCCAAACGCTTTCTGCAGTTCGTCGATGCGTTCGCGAATCTGCTTGGCGGCGTGACTGCGCTGGGCCGGTTGCTGGGTCATCAGATCCTGCACGCTGATGGCGATCAGCGCGCCATTCACCGGCCGGCGCGGGCGGTATCTTTTCAGCAGGGCGAGAAAGGTCTGCCAGGCGGAGTTGTCCACCACCTTGTGGCTGTCCTGGGTGGTGTAGCGGCCGGCGGTGTCGATCAGCACGGCTTCGTTGGTAAACCACCAGTCGCAGTTGCGGGTACCGCCGATGCCGCCGAGCGCACCTTTGCCGTGACTGTCCGCCAGGGGAAATTCCAGCCCGGAATTGACCAGCGCAGTGGTTTTGCCGGCACCCGGCGGGCCGATGATGATGTACCAGGGCAATTGATACAGCGCGACCTTGCCGTTGCTGCTGTCGAATTTTGCCTTGCGCAGGATCGCCATGCCGTCGCGGAAACGCTGGTTCAGCGCCGCCAGTTCCTGATCGCGTTTTTCTTCATCCGGATTGACCTGGCTTTCCTGCAGAGCGTTCAGCATACCGCTGTTGCGGCGCTGCGACAGGAACATGCTGATCATCTGGATCACCAGCCAGACCAGCAGCACGCCGAGAATCAGGATCAGCCGCACGGTGGGTGACAGGGTGGCATTGTCTTCCCCGAATTTGACGAAATCCGCGCCGAACCAGATCACCAACCCCAGGGCGATGACGCCCAGCAACCCCAGAAAAATCTTGTTTTTGATCAGGTCAAGCAACCGCTTCATGCGTCCGTCCAGTTGGCCGTGAATGTTGTTGGTATTTTGCGTTGCAAGTGTGGCACGTTGCTAATGCTGAAACGTGCGGATGGACCGGAAAGGCGGGGACTGGTCCATCAGGAAACGCTGCAAGTACCCTTCGGGCCGGCCACTCGCGAATACGCTCGCGGCGTTCGCAGCTGAGAACGTATACGTTCTCTTTGCGCTGCTCACCCCTGTATGCTCGACAGCGGCTAATTATGGCCGCTGACGTTCCTGATGGACCAGTCCCCGCCTTTCCGGTCCATCATCAAGATCGTGCCAGCTTCTATTCAGCCGGTTTCAGCAATTCCTGGCTCAGCGTCTGCAACTGCTGCGCCGCTGGCTCCGTCGACTGATACACCCACACCCGGAAACCGGCATAGCTCATCAGCAGGATCGCCAGCACCACCGCCGTCACCACCCACAGCGGCAGATAATGCACCAGACCTTTCTTCACCTTCACACCGGAATCACCCCGCGGCGACAGATCCAGCGGAAAATCCCCGCGCAACTTTTCAATGGTGGAATACAGATTGTCGCGCAGGGATTCCAGGCGATCGCGGCCACGGGGATCGATGCGGTATTTGCCCTCGAAACCCAGGCTCAGCAGCAGATAATTCAGTTCCAGGATTTCCAGATTGGTGCCCGGTGCCTCCAGCATCTTGGCCAGAATCGCAAAGAATTTTTCGCCGCCGAAGGTTTCCTTGTGGAACAGGCTCAGCAGCGAACGCTGGCTCCAGCCGGCCTGCGCGCCCCAGGGCGTGTTCAGTACCGCCTCGTCCAGCGCCGAGCACAGCTGGTAGCGGGCGGCCAATGCAATTTCCGGCCGACTGTTCTGTTGTTTCAGGCGCGCATCAAAGCGTTTGATCTCATCCACCAATTGCCGGTGCAATCCTGCCACATCACCGTGCTGCAGGGTGTTGCGCAACTTGCTCAGCACCGCCAGCAACGTGGCGGCGGCACTGATCACCGGGTTCACCCCTTGCTGCAATTGCGGTAGTTCTGTGCTGGCGGGCATGGGCGCTGCTTGCGCATAAGATGGAGCGGCCTGGGCGGGCGGTGGCGTGGGGGCTGCTGCTGGCCGTGCACCGGGCGTCGGAATGAACAGGGTCCGGTCCGCTTCGGACTGGTTGGGTTGTCGCTGGCCCGGTGTGAAAACGGTCTTGTCGTTCGGATCCATCGTATCAGTCCCTTATGGTCCAGAGTTCCATGGCCAGGCCCGGGAAATTGCCGCCCAGGTGAATCGCAAATCCACCGGAGCTTTCCATGAGCTTCCACAGATCGCTGGAGCGATCCAGTTCGAAATAGGTGAAGCCGGCATGATACGGAATCTGGCGCGGTGCCACCGGCAATGGCTGCAACGTAATGCCCGGCAGTTGCGCGTTGATGAATTCGCGGATGCGTTCCACTGGCGCGATCTTCACCTGGGTCGGGAAAATATTGCGCACCTGGTTGCCCGGCATGTCGGCTTTGACGGCCAGCACAAAAGTGGATTTGCTGATCATGGAGCGGTCGTTGATCGGCGCCACATGGATGCCGTACTTGCGTTCCGCCAGATCCAGCGCCACTGCGGTCTGTTCCAGCACGGTGCTCAGGCACTGACGCAGGCTGACGAACACGGCATGAAATACCTGCTGCAATTCTTCATGGCGATAATTGGGAAATTCCGGCGGCCGTTTCGTGCGGGTGGTGAAGGTGGCCAGCTCACCGGCCATCTGCACCAGTTCGGTATAGCAGGTCAATGGATGCAGGCGGTGCAGCGCGCTGAAGTGAGCCACCAGCGGTTCCATCCGGTTGAGTGATTGCAGCAGCAGATAGTCGGCGATTTCAGCAGAACCGGAGCGGCCGCTGTCGGTCAGTCGTCCGCTGAGAGCCTCGGCACGGTGATGCAGCAGGCCGTGCAGTTCGGTGAGCAGGCTGTCCAGCACCGGCGATTGGGCGCAGTCCAGCAGCGGTGGAATATAGCCGTCGTCGATGGCGACGGATTTGTCGGCAATATATTCCTGAATCCGTGCGATGCCGATGCGGGCATAGCCACTCAGATCCTCCGACCCCAGCTTCAGCCGTACATTCAGTTTGCCCACCTGCAGTTCCGCTGGCTCGGCACTGTCCGCCGTGTTGTTGCGCACGTTGATCGTGCCTTTCACATAGCGCGCCAGCCGCTGCTGGCTGTCGGGTTCGGTCACTTCCGCTGCGCCGGCACGTCGCAGCGGCAGGCACAGATACACCATTTCATTGCTGGTATTTTCGGGAACCTGCAGGATGGGGGGCAGTTCGTCGGCGTCGGGAAAGCTGAAGGGCGTACCGTCCGGAAACACGCCCCGGGCCTGACGGATGCCGATCTTGCCCAGCTTCAGCAGTTCGGTGTCCAGCGACCATTCCAGCAGGCCCCAGCCGTAGCCGCCGAAGGCGTCGCAGCGGCCGTCGATATAGCGTTCCAGATAGCGGTCGTGCTGCTGAAAGTGCTGGGGGCGTAAAAACAATCCCTCAGACCAGACCACCTTGTTGCTGATTGTCATTCGGGGCTCCGGTGGGAATGGGCGTCAATGCCGTCGATCACTGTTGCCAGTAGGGCCTGTTAATGATTTTCCAGCAGGTATTGTGCAGGTTTCAATGCCCGGCGGCCGGTCTGGTATTTTTACCGGCGGCGCGGGCGTGCAGTTACGCGTGTTACTCGTCTGCCAGACGGATGTTGAGGCGCTCGATCCGCACATCCGCTTCATTGTTCTTGTGAGGCACGATCTCGATCGCCAGCTTGGCCTGCGCCGTGTCGTACTGGATGTACTCGCCCAGGATGCCGATGAATTTCACATCTGGCGACAGGTTGAGTTTTTCCTCGCGGCTCTCGCCCGGCGCCAGTTCCTTCAGGCGGATCATCTCGATGTAATCGTTACCCAGCCGGCCCTTGGCGTCCTGGAACAGGCTGAGGAAATCCTCCTGCTTGAACTGGCGCGCATCCCGCAGCTTGATGATCTGGATGACGATCGGCGCGGCGCGGCCGTCGGAATTGGGGTTCACGTCACCGGTGGCGGTGATTTTCAGAGTGGCGGTGGTTTCCAGGTCCAGCGCCTTGCGGGTGGTGCCGCAGGCGGTCAGTACCAGTGCCAGCAGGCTGGCGATAACAATGCCGGAGAAGTGCCATTTGTGTTGCGTCATGAAGCGTTTGGTCATGATGTTCATCGTCGCTGTCTGTGGAAAACGGGAAGATCCGGTGGCGCGGGTCGTCAGCTTTTCCGGCGCCGCCGCGCCTTGATCTCGTCGATCTGCTCACTGTAGGTGCTGGAAAACTTCCGCCCGAACAGGGCATTGAAGCTCTCTTCCGGATCCTGTTGAAGCTTAACAAAATATTGTTCGTACGCATCCCACAGATGGGATTTTTTATTGCCCAGGAACCACTTCGATTGCGGGTCACCGAGCGCGCTTTCCAGGGTGGTCGGCGCGAAACGGGCCAGCATGTATTCGTAGGCACTGCGCATGCCGGCCAGCAGGGCCATCTGGTGATCATTGATATCGTCGAAGGCTTCCTTCACCGCTCGGCTGCCGGACAGATAAGCGTTGCTGTCGGCGCAGAACAGATAACGCAATGCATCCTTGTCGGTGAGGGCGAACTTGAGCGGATTGTTTTCCACCGGCTGGATCATCGTGCGGTCCAGCCGCATTTCATTCTTGATACTGGTGCGGGCCCGCAATCCTTCCAGCAGGCGGGCAACGGATTCCTTCAAAATGCTGGCGGCTTCCGGCAACAGGACATCCAGCTGTTCCTGGGTCAGTGCGCCCAGCCCGAGCAGATCTGCCAGCTGGTGGGCGCCATCGCCGGCACTTCCAGTCATCACCGGGCGTGGTGCGGCCGGTGCAGCGGGGGCCGGTGCCGGTTTGAGTGGCGCGGGTTCCGGCCGGGCAGGGGTGGGCTCTGTTCTGATCGGAGCGGCATCCCAGCCGGTTGCAACGGGAGTAACCGGTTCTGCGCGTTCGAACGCCGGTTGGGGTTCGGTGGAGCTGCTCAAACCCAGCAGGGCATCAATGTCGGCGCCGTCATCTGCAACTGCTTCCAGTGGCGCGAATCCTGCCGGCGCAACGGTGGCTGTGGGTGGCACTGGCGCTGCCGGTCGCTGCACGCGGGCGGGTTCAAAGGCCTGGTTGATGGCGGGCGCGTGATCGGGCCGGCTTTCCTTCCACCAACTGCCATCATCGTCCGGCAGGGTATTGGTGAACAGCGGGTCTGCCGATCCCCTGGAAGCCTGGTCGATGGCGGCCAGCGGGTCCACTTCGTCACTCACGTCGGGTGTCACGCCGTATTCGATGTTGGAGGTGCCCCAGGCGGGTCCGGCGCCCGCTGCATTGGACTGGGGTTCCAGCCATTTGTCGAAATCATCCAGCGCCGACGGTGCGACCGGTCCGGGCGGTGCAACCGGCTTGGGCGGTTTGTTCGACAGCTCATCCAGAAAACTGTCGGGAATCGCGTTGCGTGCGGCGACGGCGGGTGCTTCGCTGGCGATGGTCACCCGCAACTCGTATTTGCCGATGCGGATCAGATCGTTGCTTTGCAAGGGCGTTGAATTGCCCTGGCCCAGTGCGGCGCTGCCGTTGTTGACAAAGGTGCCATTGGTGCTGTGATCGGTCAGGACAAACTGGCCTTGTTGCAGTGCGATGCTGGCGTGGTGGGTGGATACGATCCGCGCACCATCATTCAAAACCCAACTGTTGGCGGGGCCACGGCCAAGGGTGGCGCCTGTGGCATCGACGCTGAACGTCTGGCCGGTGATATTGTTGTCGGCAGGCGACTGGGTGACGGTTAACACTAGTTTCATCGTCGTCTTCGTCTTGAGTGGGCCGGTGTTGGACGTTGGCGGGCTATAACATCATGAGTCCAGCGGCATGCGGACCTAAAATAGCCCAATTGATCTTTCAATTCTAGCCGTGGTACGGCCGATTGCTGCATTCGTGCAGGATCTAAATGAATGAAATTCAAAAGGTAAATCAGATGCTGCCGATTCCGTGGCCAGAACCGCCCTTTAAATGAGGTTCCGGCGCCCCCATCATTCCTGCAGTCCCATCGCAGCGAAAGCGGTGTGATATGATGGCCCGCCTTTTTTGCACCGCCGCCAGGATAACGCCTGTTCCGAGGTTTCCCCATGACTGATTCCGTTTCCCAATTCGTTCGTTATCACCTGGACACGCTGCACGCGCCGCCGGTCCTGGACGAGCAACAACAGGCCCTGTACCGCGACCGTATCAAGCAGATGCTGAAAGATCAGAACGCGGTGCTGGTGGCACATTACTACACCGCGCCGGAACTGCAGGCCCTGGCGGAGGAGACCGGCGGCTGTGTGTCGGATTCGCTGGAAATGGCCCGTTTTGGCAAGGAGCATCCCGCTAAAACCCTGGTGGTGGCCGGCGTGAAGTTCATGGGCGAAACCGCAAAAATTCTCAGCCCCGAAAAAACCGTGCTGATGCCCACTCTGGAAGCCACCTGTTCGCTGGACCTGGGCTGTCCGATCGATGAGTTTTCCGCTTTCTGCGATCAGCATCCGGATCGTGAAGTGGTGGTCTATGCCAATACCTCTGCCGCCGTGAAGGCACGGGCAGACTGGGTGGTGACCTCCAGCATCGCCGTGGATCTGGTGCAACACCTGCACGATCAGGGCAAGAAAATCATCTGGGCGCCGGACAAACATCTGGGCGCCTATGTGCAACGCGTAACCGGTGCCGACATGTTGCTGTGGGACGGTTCCTGCATCGTGCACGAAGAGTTCAAGGCAAAGGCGCTGGAAGATATGAAGCGGGTCTATCCCGATGCAGCGATCCTGGTGCACCCGGAATCGCCGGAAGCGGTGGTGAAACTGGCGGACGTGGTGGGCTCAACTTCACAGCTGATCAATGCCGCGAAAAACCTGCCCAATCCCACCTTCATCGTCGCCACGGATCGCGGCATTTTCTACAAGATGCAGCAGCAGGCGCCGGGCAAAACGTTCATCGAGGCGCCTACTGCCGGCAATGGCGCCACCTGCCGCTCCTGTGCCCATTGCCCCTGGATGGCGATGAACACCCTGGATGTGCTGGCGCAGGAACTGGAGACTCATCGCAACGAAGTGACGGTGGACCCGGCGCTGATCGAACAGGCGATGATCCCGTTGAACCGCATGCTGGACTTTGCCCGCACCCTCAAAAAGACGGTAAAAGGCAACGCCTGACCGTCACAGTCGCATATCAAACTCGGACGCCCGCATTTCCTCCATGCGGGCGTTTATTTTTGCGGCCATCTGAAACTGCTTCTCAGCCAGCGGCAATGCATATTGCAGTTGTTCCAGCGCGGTCATCGTGCGGCCGTGCAGGTAATAGTATTCCGCCCGCGCCTGATAGACGCCGAGCCGGTCGTCCGACTTGCCGTAGGCTTCCGCCAGAATGCTCCACAGTAACGGCCAGGACTCGTGCTGGGTCAGCTGGTAGCGCAGCAGATCCACCGCGGCTGCCGCCCGGTTGCTTTTGATCAGCGCGTTGGCGTAGTGAATGGTGAGCACATAATTTTCCGGGCTGTATTTGAGGGCGGATTCCAGCAGCTGGATCGAATCCTTGTAGCGGCCGCTCTGGTTCAGGATCTCGGCCTTGGTGGCGATATAGGTGATGCGATCCGGGCGCCGCAGCAACAGGCCATTGATGGTCGTCAGTGCCTGGTCCAGCTGATTGGCCTTGGAATAGGCGCAGGCCAGTCCGTACTCGTTCACTTCCAGAAATTCCGTGCCGGACTTGCGCTGGTTGAGCAGGTCGTTGATGGTGGCCGAGGTGTCGCGGGCGAACATGACCGAGGTGCGCATCTTCATCAGCCCGAACTCCAGCGAGTTGCTGGCCGGCATCGCCGGCAACTGCGCCGCCCGGGCGCGGGCATCGGTAATGCGGGATTCTGTGACCGGGTGGGTCAACAGGAATTCGGGCGGCAGTTCGCCGGAATAGCGCATGCTGCGTTGCAGTGCTTCGAAGAAATCTGCCATGGCGCCCGGGTTCATGCCGGAGCGGGCCAGGGTCTGCATGCCGATGCGGTCGGCTTCCTGTTCATTGTTGCGGCTGAACCGCAGCTGGGATTCGATCGACGCGGCCTGGGTGGTGGCCAGGGCGGCCATGCCTGCGTCGCCCCCGGCAGTGGCGGCGATCACCACGCTGGCCAGCAGCGCCGCCAGCCCGGCCCAGGACGTGCTCTGCGACCGTTCCATGGCCCGCGCAAAATGGCGCTGGCTAAGGTGCGCCAATTCGTGGGCGATAACGCCGGCCAGTTCGTCCTCGGTGCGGGCGTTCAGCAGCAGGCCGCCGTTCAACCCGATGATGCCGCCGGGTACGGCGAAGGCGTTGATATCGGGGCTGTTGAGGACGATGGTTTCCAGGTCCGGCCGCTGGATCTCGCTGTTGGCCGCCAGCCGGTAAACCAGATCGTAGAAATACTCGTGAATCAGCGGGTCCTGGATGATGGGCGCCTGGGCCCGCAATTGCCGCAGCCAGGCCCGGCCCAGCCGATACTCCTGCTCGGGGCTGACCACCGATGAAGTGGAGTCCCCCAGCCGGGGCAATTCTTCCGCCTGGAGCGCGGCAGCCCATAACAGCTGGCTGACAATCAGGGCGCTCAGCCAGACGAGGATTCGGAATGGCAACTGCAGCATCATGTGAATTGGATGGCTTACGATCGAAAAGTGTTGAAGGAGGGTGAAAATCCGCTGACCGGCCAATCAAGGGTAGCAGATCGTATTCGGTGCACAAAGCCAAAAAGATCATTTACTTAATGGGATCGGCATGTACCAAAACCGGGTTCGCTTGGCTATAGTGAGACTTCTATTCCGAGCAAAAGTGCCACATTCCGCCCCATGAACGACATCACTCAGTTGGACACCCGTGGTTTGCAGTGTCCGCTTCCCTTGCTGAAACTGAAACAGCAGCTCAACCGGATGCAGCCGGGCCAGCAGATCAAGGTGCTGACCACCGATCCCGGATCAGTGCGGGATTTCAGCGCGTTTGCCGCCCAGGCGGGCCACCGGTTGTTGCAGAGTGTCGAACAGGGGGGCGAGTTCCAGTTCCTGATCGAGAAGGGCAACCAATAAGGGAGCGGCATGCTTCAGTTTTTCAGTCACTGGTACAAGCAGTACTTTTCCGACCAGGAAGCCGTGTTGCTGATGGTGGTGCTGGTCGTTGGCTTCACGATCCTGATCACCATGGGAACGGTGCTGGCACCGGTGCTGACAGCCATTGTGCTGTCCTACCTGCTGCAAGGCCTGATCAATAACCTGAAACGGCACCGGGTGCCGCCGCTGGTGGCCTTTCTTTCCACCTATATATTGTTCCTCGCTTCGCAGGTAGCGTTCCTGTTCGTGCTGGTGCCGCTGACCTGGGGCCAGCTGGAGCGGTTGGTCAACGAACAGTTGCCGCGCCTGCTGGTGGAGGCCAACGTATTTCTGGGTATGCTGCCGGAGCGTTATCCGGAACTGGTGTCGCCGGATGCCGCCAGGGAGCTCAGCAGTTATACCACCAAGGCCGTGACCGATGTGGTGCAGTCGGTGCTCAGTGTCTCCCTGGCCAATTTCGAAAACCTGATGGGCGTGCTGATCTTCCTCGTACTGGTGCCCCTGCTGGTGTTCTTCTTCCTGAAAGACAAGGAGCGCCTGATCGCCTGGGCCGTCAGCTTCCTGCCGGAGAATCGTCCTTTCATTTCCCGGGTGATGACGGAAATGGACACGCAGATCTCCAACTATGTGCGGGGCAAGGCCATCGAGATCCTGATCTGCGGTGGCGTGACGTACATCGCCCTGGTGGTGATGGGGGTGAACTATGCGGCATTGCTGGGGCTGCTGGTGGGGCTAAGTGTGGTGGTGCCCTATATCGGCGCCGTGGTGGTGACCATACCGGTGGCGGTGGTGGCCTACTTCCAGTTCGGCCTCAGTTCGGAATTCATGTGGGTGATGATCGTGTACACCGTCATTCAGGGGCTGGACGGCAACGTGCTGGTGCCGCTGCTGTTTTCCGAGGCGGTGAACATGCATCCGGTGGCCATTATCACGGCAGTGCTGGTGTTTGGCGGTTTCTGGGGGTTGTGGGGCGTGTTCTTTGCGATTCCGCTGGCGACTCTGGTGAAAGCAGTCTTCAGTTCCTGGCCGCGCCGTGAGTTGCCGCCCAACTCGACGGAATGGCTCGACGTCACCGAGGAGTGAGTGCACTCGTTTGGTGGGCAAAAAACGCACATATAAAAAGGGCGGCTCGCAGGGGCCGCCCTCTTTGCTTTTTACAGCGTCAACTGCCGCAGACCGTCTGAAACCGGATCAGTTGATACCTTCCGCCGCTTCCAGCACTTCTTCCACATGACCGTTCACCCGCACCTTGCGCCACTCCCGGCGCAGTACGCCACTGGAGTCGATCAGGAAGGTGCTGCGTTCCACGCCCGGGATCTGCTTGCCCTGCAGGTTGATCAGCTGGATCACCTCGAACATGCGGCACAGATAGGCATCGGTGTCGGAGATCAGTTCAAACGGCAGGTTGTGCTGGGCCTTGAACTGTTCATGGGATTTCAGCGTGTCCTTGGAGACCCCGAACACCAGGGTTTTGGCTTTCAGGAAATCAGCGTAAAACTCGCGAAAATCCAGTCCCTCGGTGGTGCAGCCGGGGGTGTTGTCCTTGGGATAGAAATAGAGCACGACCTTCCAGCCATTCAGCTTTGAAAGCACGATGTCTTTCATGCCGGTGGCCTGTGCCGCGAAATCCGGAACCGGTTTATCGAGTTCTACGGTTGCCATTGACTCCTCCTAAGCCTGTCTTGGTTCTTTTTGTGAGTGGAACACGAGCCGCACCGGCTTATCTGCGCGGCTCGATCGATGCATCCAGGTTGCGTTCGTCGCAGAAGGTCACGAACGCGTCTTTAAGCCCCGCAATCGGGATCGTTGCCGGAACATTTACGGTCATTTCCAGAGAAAACATGGGTGTACCCGTATGGGCAGCAGCATAGGTGCCGGTTTCCATTTCTTCAATGTTGATTTGGCGATTGCCAAAAAAACCGGCGATTTCACGCACGATGCCCGGATGATCCAGGGCCACCACGTTGACGCGGTAGGGCCGGGCAGCCTGATTGACGCGACGTGGCTGGGTGCGTTTCAGAATGGTGGTGAGGCCGAAACGGTCGGCCACTGCCGGGAATTGGTCAGAGGCTTTGATGATGGCGGCTTCGGCGCCGTTGAGCATCATCAGCAGGGCGAACTCGCCGCCCAGCACGGTCATGCGGGTGTCCAGAATGTTGCAGCCCGATTCCGTCGCGACCTGCGACAGCGCATTGATGATGCCGGGTTTGTCTTCGCCAATGGCGGATACGACCAGAAATTCCTGCATGTCAGCTTTCCGTTCTGTTCATTCTGTCCGTTCTTCTGGTCTTTTCCCGGTTGGGAACGGGAATTGCGGAACCAAAACCGGTGCGCATATGACCAAGTGAATGCTTGCTAGGAGTTTAGCATCCGATTTGGGGAACAACTAGCTGAAAATGCTGCAAATATTCAGATTGATCGCGGATTTTGCCCGAACCGGGCGCGAATTGCGGCACCAACGGGGCGGGCGCTTGTTATTGCTCCGGTGCATCAGTACCATAGCCGCTTGCTTGACAGGGTGGAGAACGGAACAAACATGATTACAGGAAGCATCGTCGCGTTGGTGACGCCAATGCACGCGGATGACAGTATCGACTGGGATGCACTGGCCCGTCTCATCGACTGGCACATTGAGCAGGGTACCAGCGCCATTGTGGCGGTGGGCACCACCGGTGAATCCGCCACCCTGGACGTCGACGAACATTGTGATGTCATCCGTTTCACTGTCGAGCGCTCCGACCGCCGTATTCCTGTCATTGCCGGCACCGGTGCCAACAGTACCCGGGAAGCCATAGAACTCACCCAGGAAGCCAAGTCCGTTGGCGCCGATGCCTGTCTCCTGGTGACGCCTTATTACAACAAGCCCACCCAGGAAGGTCTGTACCGCCACCACATGGCGATTGCCGATGCGGTGGACATTCCCCAGATGCTCTATAACGTGCCAGGCCGTACCGCCTGTGACATGTTGCCCGAAACCGTGGCCCGCATCGCCGTTCACCCCAACGTGGTGGCGATCAAGGAAGCCACCGGCGATCTGGCTCGTGGCCGCAAGATCCTGGAACTGTGTGGCGACCAGATCCTGCTCTATTCCGGCGATGACGCCACTGCCTACGAATTGATCCTGCTGGGTGCCAAGGGCAACATTTCCGTGACAGCCAACGTGGCGCCCAGGGCGATGGCCGATCTGTGCGCCGCTGCTCTGGCGGGTGACCGTGCCCGTGCCGAGGCCATCAATACCCCCCTGACCGACCTGCACCAGAACCTGTTCCTGGAAGCGAATCCGATTCCGGTGAAATGGGCCCTGCAACGCATGGGACTGATCGGCCCGGGCATCCGCCTGCCGCTGACGCCCCTGTCGGAAAAATTCCACCAGCCCGTGACTGATGCGCTGAAAAAAGCGGGCCTTGTCTGATTCCAGCTCTTCGGAGACGTTCATGCGTTTGATGCAACACGCGCTGGTTTTACCCGTGCTGCTGGCGATTTCCGGCTGTGCCTGGCTGTTTGGCGAGGAAGGCCAGTTCCGCGAGCGCGCCATGGATTACAAGGATGCGCAAAGCATTGAGTCGCTGAAAGTACCGTCCGGGATGGAGGCGAAGGAACTCAAGCAGCGTTATCCGATTCCGACGCTGGGCCAGGGCAATTTCTATGTACCCAAGGACAGCGACGATCTGCCCCGGCCCCAGGCCCTGGTGAGCGTGGATGAATCCGCAGGCCTTGAGTTGCGCGCCGACGAGGATGAGCGGCAGTGGCTGGTGGTTGAGCAGCCTGCGGCTACGCTGTGGCCCCAGTTGCGGGATTTTCTGATTTCCAACGGATTCACCATTGATCACGAGGATGCCGCCAAAGGCACCCTGGAAACCGGCTGGCTGAAACCCCGTCGCCACGATGAGGATGAGTTTGGCACCCGTGAAGGCGGTCCGGATGGCGAAGAAGATGACGGACCTGGTTTCTGGGACTCCTTCTTCGGCTGGTTCTCCTGGGGTGAAGACAATGAGCGGGTTCGATTCCATCTGTCCATGTCGTCCGGGAAGGATGACGGGGACACGATAGTCACCATCAACCAGATCGAAACCAGCCGCAGCAGCGATTCACTGCCTACCGCAGACGAGATCGAATGGCCGGACGAACCGGAAGATCCTGAGATGGTGGAGATCCTCTACAACGAACTGATGGATTTCCTCGGCGAGGGCGGCCGTCAGGTGGGCGTGTCGGTACTGTCGCAGGATCTGAAAGCGTTGCCGAAATTCGTCATGACCTATGACGGCAACGGTTATCCGGTTCTGGTGATCAACCAGGATTTCAACCGCGCCTGGCAGGAAGTGGGCATGGCGCTGCAGCGGGCTCGCATTCCGACTGACGACCTTGATCGCAGTCTGGGCATTTATTATCTGGGCAAGGCCGATCCGGATGACGACGATGAACAGCCGCTGCAATTGAGACTGTCCCGTTCCGAGACCGGTGTGCAGGTGTCGGTGCAGCTGGATGATGATGCGCTGGCACCAAAGGAAGATTCGGCCCGCATTCTCAACCGTCTGCGGGAGAGCCTGGAGTAGTGCGGTTCGCTTCCATTGGCAGCGGCAGCGACGGCAACGGTACGCTGATCGCCAATGGCAGCGAGGGAACGGTACTGCTGGATTGTGGTTTTTCAGGCCGGGAAACGGTCGCCCGGTTGCAGGCGCGGGGCTTGTCCACGGACGATCTGGCCGGCATTCTGGTGACCCACGAGCACAGTGATCATATAAAGGGTGTCGCCCGGCTGGCCAATCGTTACCGGCTGCCGGTGTACACCACCTGGGGCACTTTCAGTGCACGGCTCAACGGTGAGCTGGATGAGAGTCTGCTCAATCTGATTGAGCCCGGTACGACGTTCAGTCTGGCCGGAATGCAGATTGAACCGGTTCCCGTGCCGCACGATGCCCGCGAGCCCTGTCAGTTTGTGTTTGCCACCGCCAGCGCGCGTCTGGGTATTCTCACCGATGCCGGTTCAATCAACCGGCAGATGGTGACGAGTTATCAGGGTTGTGATGCGCTGATGCTGGAGTGCAACCACGACTTGCGGATGCTGGCGGAGGGGCCTTATCCTGCGCAGCTCAAGCGGCGGGTGGCCGGTGCGCTGGGACACTTGAACAACCAGCAGGCGGCCGATATGTTGCGGCAGGTGGGACATGACGGGTTGCAACACCTGATCGTGACCCACATCAGCCAGACCAACAACACGCCGGCGCTGGCGGTGCAGGCGTTACTGGATGCGAGGTCCGCGACGGAGGGCATCATCCAGGTGGCGGGTCAGAAGAGTGGGCTGGACTGGTGCAGCATCAGTCGCAAGCAGAATTCCGCCAAGCCGGTGCCGCCGCGCCAGCTGGCCATCGATTTTGAAATCTGAAATGTACATCTTGAATCCTAACCAACCGGGTATTGCGTAAAGGTAATAACAATGGAAAAGCGTCAGGAGCTTTACAAGGGTAAAGCCAAATCCGTTTTCACCACCGATGATGCCAACGTCTATGTCATGCTGTATCGCAATGACACCTCTGCGTTCGACGGCAAGAAAGTCGAGCAGCTGGATCGCAAGGGCATGGTCAACAACAAGTTCAATGCGTTCATCATGCAGAAGCTGGAAGCAGCAGGCATCGAAACGCATTTCATCAAACTGCTGAACGACACCGAGTCCCTGGTGAAGAAGCTGGAGATGATTCCGCTGGAATGCGTGGTGCGCAACATTTCCGCCGGCAGCATCTGCAAGCGTCTGGGTGTGGCGGAAGGGCAGGATCTGAGCCCGCCGACGTTTGAGTTTTTCCTGAAAAACGACGCCCTGGGCGATCCCATGGTGAACGAATACCACATCCGCAGTTTCGGCTGGGCTACGCCGGAGCAGGTGGAGAAAATGAAGGAACTGACCTTCAAGGTGAACGGCGTGCTCAAGCAGCTGTTCCTGGATGGCGGCATGCTGCTGGTGGATTACAAGCTGGAATTCGGTGTGTATGACGGCCGCGTGATTCTGGGCGACGAGTTCTCGCCCGATGGTTGCCGCCTGTGGGACAAGGACACCCGCAAGAAGCTGGACAAGGACCGCTTTCGCCAGGGTCTGGGCGGTGTGGTGGAATCCTACGAGGAAGTGGGACACCGGTTGGGCGTCAAGTTCGACTGATTGTTGTTTTACTGGTTTTCGTTTTACAAAAGCCCTGGCCTCTGCGCCGGGGCTTTTTGTTTGGGCTGGATTTGGGGGGCTGGATTTTGAGGGCTGGAATTAAGGTTTCTGCAGATCGGCCAGCTGCCGGTCGATATTTTCCAGCCAGGTTTTCAGCCGGCTGTTGCGATATTCCGCCGGCAGTGAGTAGCGGCGCATGCCTTCGCGTGTCTGGATGTCGGCAATGATGCGTTCTGCTTCCGCGTCGCAGGGAATTTTTTGCCGGTAATCGAAGATGAAGCGGCTGGCGTCGGCGCCGTAACGGCTGGAATCCAGCAGTGCGGTCGCGGGGAAGCAATAGTGCAACAGGGCTTTGTGCGCGGTGCGTCCCTGGATCGGGTCCACTACGATGTAGACATCCGGTGTGCCGCTTTTGACGGGAATCCGGTCTCGATCCACGACGTAGAGATCGATGTCGTAGTGGTCGTCCAGCCATTGTTCGCCTGTGCCTGCCGCGCGGGCGTGCAGGAAATCCCGTGACATCACCAGCCCTTCGGTCTGCACGACGCGGGTGGGGCACCAGTAGCCCAGGCTGCCGGCGCGGTCGCCGAAGGCGACGGTCCTGTCGCGGTACAGGTCGCATTGCTGCACGCTCAGTTTGGCGTAGGTAAGGCGCGCCGGATCGGCAGTCTGGAGGCCGGCCCTGAGTTTGTCGGCTGCGGTGTACAGCCCCGCTATCAGCAACAAGGCGATTGCAATTCCAGTGTGCAGGCGGGTTTGCGTAAATCCGCTGCTATCTTCCGCCAGCAGTTTTCCGCCAACGCGCAGCTGCCGCGCCAGGATTAGCAGGCTGGTCGCCGTTCTGGCGATGACAAATAGCAGAATGAATGGCGTGTAGTACAGATACCAGGGCCAGATATTCCAGCCGGAGAAGCTGGCGTAATAGAAATACTGGATGCCCGCGCACAGCAGCAGGAAGAGCAGGGGGATGCCGTGGGCCTGCAAGCGGCCGCACAGGCGGTGACGTAATAATTCGATCACGACGACTGCTCCCCAGAACAGCAGTGGCGGCCATTCCGAGCGTATGGGAAACAGCGGCAGGCAACTCATCAGATAGTTGTAGAGGATGCCGAAATTGCTGAAGCGTCCGGTGTCCAGTGCCTTGGCGAGGCCGCTGACGGGCACCGGCGTGCCGAACCAGTACTGGTTCAGTGCGGCATAGATCAGGCCGGTGACGACAAGGGGCGTCAGCACGCGGGTCAGGCGGATCAGATAGTGCGGCTGCAGGCGGCGCCGGTTGAGCATGAAATCGAACAGCAGATAAGCCGGCACGACAGCAATGGCGTCGAGCCGGACCAGAAATGCGAACGCAAACACCAGACCCAGTGGCGTGGTTTTTTCCAGCATCTCATCCGGCTTCGCCAATCGCATCAGCAGGTAAATGATGAAAAATGGCGTCAGGACGGTTTCCAGGCCCTTGGTATAGATTGTGTTGAACTGGAGGATGATGAAGGCCATGAGCAGGGTCAGATAGAACGGCCTGAATTCCTTTCCGCTGACCAGTTTCGGCGCCATCCAGATTGCGTACAGCGCCAGGAGTTGCGTCAGTGCAACGCTGGCCCAGAAAAATATTGTTTTGTCCGGCCCTGTCAGTTTGGCCAGCAGTGTGAGCAGCAGCAGCCAGAGCGGCTGGTAACCATTGGTGGTGGTGATACCGTCGAAACTGGAGTGGCCGTGGTGGGCCAGGTTGTAGGCGATCTGCAGGTAATAGTAGGTGTCGTCATACAGCACGTTGACGATGCGGGCTGGATCGGAATCCTGCAGGAATTTGAGCGCGGGCAGCAGCGCTGGCAGCAACAGCAGCAGCGAAAAACCCAGTACGACCAGCCATGAAAGCCGTTGGTCAGTCGAGGGCTTCATTCAGGGCGCGCCCTTGAAAAATTGGTAAGTGCAGGCCCGTTCATACGGCGTATGGAAGGCCAGGTAACGCACCGGGATTGATGTCCCGGTAGTGCAGCCGTTGGCGCACACGTCCAGCAGATCGGAGGATTTGATGAACGTGGAGATGATGTCTTCCACCAGCGATCTGAACCGGCGTGGCAGCGGCAGTCGGTCGCGGATCGATTCCGGCAGCAGCACGTAATAATCCAGCTGTTTGAAAGATTTGATTCCCACCGGCGCGCGCGTTATCAGAATGTTGGCCCGGTAATCCTGGTAGTACCGCAGCAGATCCTCGTCGCTGATCGTGGCGTAGTGCAGTTGGGTTCTGATCAGTTTGACGAATTGCGCATGCGGGGGCGTGCGCAGTGTTCTGAACGTTGAAAACGTGGCCAGCCCCAGCCCGGTGCCTACGCCAATGCCGGAAAAGATGAACAGCCGTCGCGACAGTTTTATATTGACCCGCTTCGTCATAGTGCCTCTTGCGCAAAAAAGTCCGCCGCCCGCAACGACAGCGCGCTGAGGGTCAGTGTCGGGTTGGCCGGCGCGCTGGAGGGGAAGACGCCAGAACCCAGACAGAGCAGATTGCGATAGCGGTGGTGCACCAGATTGCGGTCCACGACGCTGGTGGCCGGGTCGTCGCCCATACG
Source organism: Gammaproteobacteria bacterium (assembly GCA_013178375.1). Lineage (GTDB taxonomy): Bacteria > Pseudomonadota > Gammaproteobacteria > Pseudomonadales > Ketobacteraceae > Ch67. The sequence continues at coordinate 51,424 of JABLXQ010000008.1, read as the reverse complement.
CTGCGTGCCCAGGGCGTGTGCCTCGGTCTTGTTCAGTTCGCTGATGTGATAGCGTTCCACCGGCAGATTCTGCAACAGCTGATTGACGCCCGTGTCCCGGGCGAAGTCGATGCCTTTTTGCGTGTAATCGCTGTGCCCCTGGTAATTTACCAGTGCTTTTTCCGTGCCGTTCAGATTCGTGATGCTGATGAAATTTTTGTCCTGGGGAATATCTTCGAAGATGAATTTGACGCGGCCGCGTTGGGTCCACTTGCCCAGTTCCGGGCGCAGGATCGGAATATTCGAGGTTTCCACCATGCAGGCTGCCCGCTCTGCGCGGTGGGCGCCGTCGTAAAACATGTAGCCGTGGCCGGTGAGGCTGGTGCTGCCCTGGTAATTGTTCAGGCCGTCGAGAAAGATGTCGACCGTAAACGACATCTGTTCGTTGATGCCCTTGCCCAGCAGCGGGGAGGTGTCGCCGGATTTCAGCAGGATTTGGGGGTTGTAAACGGCGTTGGCTCCCAGGGCGATGGCGTCGGCCGCGAAGTATTCTTCCTTGCCGTCGCACAGTGCGTAAATGCCTTCCGCCTGCGCGCCATTGAATTTGATGCGCACGGCCTGGCTGTTCATTTTCAGGGTAACGCGGGGATCGGTATACAGATCGCGGAAACCATTGAGGACGGTAAATTTCGAGTCGATCGGGCAGATGGAGCAGACGCCGCTGGCACAGCAGGCCGGACGGGGACCGTTGACCCGTGCGCGGGCCGTGGGCAGGACGAAAAAGCTGTCCGGAAATTGCTGTGCAATGGCTTTGTCGAAATCGTTCAGCAGGTGCGGCGGCTGCGGATAGGGTCTGGCTTTGGGAAAGGGTGTGATGTCCGGCCCGGCGACGGACATGAGGTCCTCGGCGGCGTAGTAGTAGGGTTCGAGCGTTGCGTAGTCCAGCGGCCAGTCGTAGCCGACGCCATAGGTCTGCCGCAATTTGAAATCATTGGGCAGCATGCGGGGGGTGCAGCCGAACCAGCAGTTGGAGTTGCCGCCAAACATCACGTTGGTGATCCAGCGATGCTTGCGCTCGTCGAATACCAGGTGTTGCTTGATGGCGTCCGGCAGACGGCGTTTCTGGACTTGTTCCCCATGGGGAATCAACGGGCCCCGTTCCAGCACCAATACGTTGAGGGGCTTGGTGGTCTGTTGCAGCAGACGATGCAGGAAGAATGATGAGGCAAAGCTCGTACCCACCAGAATTACATTGTATTTCATCAAGATGGCGTCCAACGGCCTATATGTCGGCCAGCAAATTCATCCGCACATGAGAACATGATTCCGTGAGGAAATGAAGCAGTCAGCCAGGAATCCGCCGGTCTTTTCCCACGCGGACGCTGCCGGATCAAGCTGCAGTTTGTGTTCCTGTTGCCGGATTTTTTGCTGGCAGCCGGCTTCAGCAGCTGGTATCGACGGGAGACCAGCGACCGCCGGCCGGGTGAATAAAGTGTCGTGCGCGGCTCATGGGGCCCGGTTGAATTCCAGTGGCGCCGAATTAAAGTGAAGGGCATCCACACGAGGAGTATCCCCATGTCGTTACCTGCTGTTTTCGATCGTCTGCGTCTGCCTGTCATCGCGTCCCCGTTGTTCATAGTGTCAAATCCGACTCTGGTGATCGAGCAGTGCAAGGCCGGCATCGTCGGTTCCTTTCCTGCGCTGAACGCGCGCCCCGGCCCGGTGCTGGAGGAATGGCTGCAACGGATTCAGTCGGAACTGGCGGCGCACGATACAGCGCATCCGGACCTGCCGGCAGCGCCGTTCGCGGTAAACCAGATCGTGCACAAATCCAATGACCGGCTGCAGCATGATGTGGAAATGTGTGTGAAATACAAGGTGCCTATCGTGATCACGTCTCTGGGTGCGCGCCGCGATGTGAACGACGCGATTCATTCCTACGGTGGCATTGTGCTGCACGATGTGATCGACCAGACGTTTGCGCGCAAGGCTATCGAGAAAGGCGCTGATGGTTTGATTCTGGTGTGCGCAGGCGCCGGCGGCCATGCCGGCAAGCAGTCACCATTCGCGCTGGTGCAGGAAACCCGTGAGTGGTTTGATGGCCCCATCGCGCTGTCCGGCAGCATTGCCACGGGTAGCGCGGTGCTGGCGGCGCAGGCGATGGGCGCTGATCTGGGCTATATCGGATCGGCTTTCATCGCCACCCGGGAAGCGAATGCGGATGAGGCCTACAAGCGGGGGATCGTGGAAGGCGCTGCAGGCGATATCGTGTATTCCAATCTGTTTACCGGCGTGCATGGCAACTATCTGCGCGCTTCCATCATTGCTGCGGGAATGGACCCGGACAACTTGCCGGAATCCGATCCCACTGCGATGAATTTCGGTTCCGGCGGCAACACCAAGGCCAAGGCCTGGAAGGATATCTGGGGCTCTGGTCAGGGCATTGGCGCCGTCAAGGAAGTCAGCTCTGTCGCCGAATATGTCCAGCGCTTGCGCACGGAATATCAGGCGGCAAAACAACGTATCTGCGCCGGTTGAAGGCAGTACTTCAATCAGTACGAGGTGGAATCAGGCCGGCAATGGGCTGATTCCTCGAGTGCCCAGATCCTGCAGCACATCCCGCAGAGTTTCCTCCACCGGCCGGAATTCCAGCCCCAGTTCCTGCCGGCTTTTGGCCGGATCGAAGCTGGTTCTGCCTTCCTCGCTTTTCAGAATCTTGATGGACCCCAGACTGATCAGAATGGGTTTGTGCGTGACCAGTGCATAGACTTCGCTCAGCAGCGCTATGGTGTAGATGATGGCGTAGGGAATGCTGCGGGTGGGGCCTTGCTGACCGGACACTTCGGAGAGTTTTTCCGCCAGTTGGCGCATGTTCATGTTGCGTCCCGCTGCCAGATAGCGTTCGCCACTGCGGCCGATGCGGGCGGCCTGGAATTCGGCAAAGGCCACGTCGCGGGCGTCCACCACACTGAATGAACCGGGAGGGATGCCCGGCAGTTTCCGCTGCAGAAAATCCTGCACCAGTTGACCTGAGGAGGTAGGGCCAATATCGCCCGGCCCGAACATCCAGCCCGGCAGCACGAAGGTGATGTGCATGTCCGGATTTGCGCGCATGAAATCGCGTACGGTATTTTCCGACAGAATCTTGCTCTTGTAATAGTCGTCCGCTTCCTCGATGTTGCGGTCCATGGTTTCGTTGATCAGCGAACCTTTCGGCCCCGTGAGCACAGCCACGCTGGAGGTGTGCACCACGCGGCGAATGCCGGCTTCGCGCGCCGCTTCAAGCAGTTTCTGCGTACCCACGACGTTGATCTGATAAAGCTCGTCCCAGTGCTTGCCGCCTTTGTAACTGTCGCGAAAAAACGCGGCGGTGTGAAACAGCACATCAACATCCTTCAGGTGCTGGCGGAAGGCGTCCACGTTGTTCATGTCGCCGATCACGATCTCCACTTTCAGCCCTGCAAACTGCGTTCTGGCTTTTTCGGCCGAGCGGGCCAGTGCCTTGACGCGGATTCCCTTTTCCAACAGCAGCCGTACCAGATTGTTTCCCAGCAGGCCGGTGCTTCCGGTGACAAATGCGGATTTGAATTCGTACATGGCATCACTCCCTGTGCGCGGTGGATTGGAACAGACGTTCCTCGAAAGCCATTGTACTGAATGAACTATCAATGACAAGGCAATGATTGTGCAGCCTGCAAGTGTGAATTGCTGCATTTTTTCGACAGCGGTATTTGTTCTGACTGGTCATCCGTTTATGCAATTCCGGCCGGATTTGCAGTGAATGTCGCGGGTCGTCGAAAATTGAAATAAATAGCCGTTTTGTCAATGTTGCGGGGCCACGGAATTTTCTTACAGTGAGCGCCGCGCAGTACCGTGTGCTGCTATTTGATCAGTGGATAAAACAAAAGGCGGCTGTATGCAGGGATGAAAATTGGGACTGTTGTTGTGTTTTTGTGTGAGCCTTGGGCTGGCCGGTTGTAAAACGTCGGATCAGATTGCATGCGCCTGGATGCTGGCCTTTGTCCCGGTGCTGATTCCGGACCGGGCAACAGTGAATTCCCTTTCGACCGCGACCTGCAGGAGAACACGGGGCAGTCCCATGGCCACTGGATCAACACGCTTCAGGTGGCCGGCGATCCGCAGCCGTTTCAGAGTGTGATTTTTTCCGGCATGGCGGGTACCTGAATCAAGGCGCTCACCAGTGCAATTATTACCGGCCACAGAGGTGGCGAATCTGTTGCCAGGTGAGCGACTGGGTGACACTGTAGAACGGTTACGATGCGACGTTTGAACAGGGCGGGCCCTATTTGTAGCAACAACCAGTAGTGCAAATGGGCGTCTACAGATTTCAGACATTTGCTGATGGGGGCGTCTGCACTGATCCAGTCGGGATGGACTCGTTTTGGGGTTGCTCAATAATCTACGGTAAATTGTGGCCACAATTGTCAAAGGTGGCTATTTGCCAAGAATTTTTTGTTTTGGCGTCGTTGTCCTCCCATTTACCGCGCGCAAATTATCGTAGTAGCCTGTTTCGGAAACACCTCTAACATGGATTTATGCTGACAGTGACGTTGCCATGAAATCTGTAAACATTCTGAAAAAAAGCCGCTGTTTTCCTTTTGGACAAAGCCAGTATTTCAGCTTCCTTCGCCGGGTTGCGATCAAATTCCGGTGCGGGTCTGTGCTTGTCCAACGCTGTTCGGAAATGCTGTAAAAATTTCACTGAGCTAGAAAAACAACAACATTCATCAATGAAATAGCAGTTTCCAACACGACGGGGAAGTGAGATGAGCACACTGTATCCGCATTTGTTCCAGCCGATCAAACTGGGTCATCTGGAGCTGAAAAATCGCGTCATCATGGGATCAATGCACACCAATCTGGAGGAGGCCAGCGGCGGCTGGGAACGTTTGCGCGCATACTATCTTGAGAGGGTAAAAGGTGGTGTCGGGCTGATTGTGTCCGGCGGCGTGGGGCCGAATAAAAGCGCGCCCAATGTGCAAGGCGGAACCCTGCTGACCAACGCCGAGCATGTCAAGTTGCACGTTCCACTGACCCAGGCCGTTCACGAAGCCGGTGGTTATATCTGCCTGCAGTTGCTGCACACGGGCCGGTATGCATTTGGCACCCATCTGGTGGCGCCATCGGCGATCACGGCACCCATCAATCCCATTCCTCCCTACGAACTGACCGGCGCGGAAGTCAAACAGCAGATCATCGATTTTGTGCGCTCTGCGATGCTGGCACGCGATGCGGGCTATGATGGTGTGGAAGTCATGGGGTCGGAAGGCTATCTGATCAACCAGTTCATCTCACGCCACACCAATCATCGTACGGATGAATGGGGCGGCAGTTACGAAAACCGGATCAAGTTTGTGGTGACCATTGTTAAAATGATCCGCAAATCGGTGGGCCCGGATTTTCTGATCATCTATCGGTTGTCCATGCTGGATCTGATTGAAGGTGGTTCCAGTTTCGACGAAATCGTGCAGCTGGCGGTGGCCATTGAAAATGCCGGAGCCAACGTGATCAATACCGGTATCGGGTGGCACGAATCCCGGATTCCCACCATTGCCGGCATGGTGCCCAGGGGCGCATTTTCCTGGGTGACCGAGAAATTGCGCACTCATGTCAATCTGCCGCTGGTGGCTACCAACCGCATCAATACGCCGGAGATTGCCGAGGAGATATTGGCCCGCGGTGACGCGGATCTGGTGTCATTGGCGCGACCGTTTCTGGCCGATCCGGAATTTTTGCTGAAAGCGGAGCAGGGGCGCAGCGAGGATATCAATACCTGCATCGGTTGCAACCAGGCCTGTCTGGATCATGTGTTCAACCTGAAAGTTGCAACCTGCATGGTCAATCCACGGGCCTGCAACGAAACCGAGCTGAATTATCTGCCGGCAACGATTAAAAAACGCGTCGCAGTGGTGGGCGCCGGGCCGTCCGGCCTTGCGTGCGCAACCATCGCCGCGCGACGTGGTCACCAGGTTACGCTGTTTGAGGCCGGTGACAGAATCGGCGGTCAGTTCAATCTGGCCATGCGGATTCCCGGCAAGCAGGAGTTCAGTGAGACTCTGCGTTATTTCAGCCGCGAAATCGAGCGCAACGGCGTCGAGCTGAAATTGAATCACGCCGTTGCCGCTGCGACACTGCAATCCGCTGGCTTCGATCATGTGGTGGTGGCCACTGGTGTGCGCCCGAAATCCCCGCTGATACCCGGTATTGAAAATCCAAAGGTGATGAGCTATCTGGATGTGCTGGAAGGTAAGCCCGTGGGTGAGAAAGTGGTGATCATCGGGGCGGGTGGCATTGGGATCGACATCGCCGAATTGCTGACGCATGAAAAAGAGGATGACAGCGCGGACAATATCGAGCGCTTCATGCTGAAATGGGGCATCGACATGAATCTTGCAGCGCGTGGAGGCATTGCGACGGCACCGAAAATTGGCAGGCAGGATCGCAGGGTCACGCTTTTGCAGCGCAAGAAAACCCGCATCGGTACGTCGCTGGGCAGAACCACTGGCTGGATTCACATTACCACGCTGGAACAGCGGGGCGTGAAAATGCTGGGAGGCGTCAACTATCAGAAAATCGATGACAACGGTCTGCATGCGATGATCAACGGTGTGCCCCATTTTTTTGCGGCGGACAGTCTTGTCGTGTGCGCAGGCCAGCAATCGCGAAATGAGCTGGCGGATGAGTTGAAGGGCAATGAGGTGCAAGTTAGCCTGATCGGTGGTGCGTTGAACACGGTGCATCTCGACGCCAAGAGGGCAATCGATGAAGGGGCGCGCCTGGCGGCACAGCTGTAATATTCAGGCTGGACCGGATCACCCACCAGGCGCCCAGTGCAGCGGCCAGATGCTTGAGCGTGTGGCCGCTGACAACGCCTGTCAGCTCATAGAGGGCGGCGTCGTTCAATTCGAAAATCTTGGCGACGAAATACGCCAGTACCGTGGCCACCAGCCAGCGTTTTTTCAGCCAGCGGCTTTCGAACAGCGCCAGCATCAGTATCACCAATACCAGCGGCAGAAACTGGAAGGCAGCGTAAAAGCGCAGATCACCCCGGCCCTGCAGTTCAGTGAAGCGCCAATGCAGCGTGGCGAGTGTGCCGAGCGTCAGCATCGGCAGCAGGCATTTTTTGGCAACGGTCAGCGAAATGTGTGACGCCAGCACCAGGCAGAAAAACAGGCTGAAGGTGATCGTCATGGGCAGGCGGTCCCAGAAAAGGCGCAGGTTATCTGGCGCTGCGTGGTAGTACAGCGAGCCTAGTCCGGTGGCGATCAGGCTGATGCAGTAAAGTGCCATCCAGAAACGGAGCGTGTCTGGAAGTGGTTGCAACGGTGTCATGCGCAACTGTTTCAGGCGCAGCAACCCAGTCATGCCTGCCAGCATGAACGCGATATTCGATAACACATCTGCCGCCAGTGGAATGCCCCACAGCACGCGATCATCGGCAAACTGGTGATAGTCGGGCGATTGCGCAAACGGCGGTGCCAGCAAGGTGGCTGAGAGTCCGCCGGCGAAAATCACCAGCAGAATGATGTGGCGGTAATCGAGTCGCATGGGTTTTCCTCTGCTGTTATCTTTAAAAGTGGAACAGGTAGTTCGATCAGAAAAAATCGGGGGCGTGTCGCCACGCCCCCTTCGTCCCGGCGACAACAAGGCTGTTTGTCGCCGGTCCGTCAGGCCGCTCGCTGCTTTCTGAGCCGCTCCAACACTGCCTCGGCATCGTGCTTGCCGGTTTTGATACCCGCCTGTTTCAGGCGCGCATCCAGTTGTTCCCCGGACATTTCGGCATTGATCTCGCTCAGTGCCGCGTCCATGTCCACGGCACGATTCTGCCGTTTCTGAATCCGTTCCAGCGAGGACGCCATGTCCTGCATGGATGTATTCAAACCGCTCGAATAGCCTTTCAGTTGTCCCAGTGCTTTTTGCGCACTGTTGTTGGCTTTCGCCAGCGCGAGTTCGCGCTGGTATTTCTGGATCGACTGCGCGGCGATACGCAATTGCCGTTTCAGATGGGTTTCCTGCTGCTGCAGGTAGTCCGCCTGCTTGCGCTGGTCTGCCAGCAGCGATTCGTCATCGGCGATCAGCGCGGCGATGTCCTGGGCCAGTGCTTCTTCATTTTTCTCCAGCGCCACCAGCGTTTGGCGTTCCTTGTTGGCGATGTTTTCCTCCAGCGCCTGGTTGTGGCGCTGCAGTTGTTTTTTCTCCGCCATCACCGTGGCCAACTGATATTTGGCCTGCACGATGGCGTTCTCGGCGTCACGAATTTCCTGTTCGAAGATGCGAATCGCGTTGACGTCGACGATGTGCTCCAGCGGTTCGGTGGCGGTGGCGCGAAACAATGTGTGTAATTTCATCCAGAGGCTCATGGCGATTACTCCGCAAATTCCTTGATCAGTTGTTTGGTTTTGGCTTCGGAAATCTTGTGAATCAGGCGCTGGCTTTCGTGTTCGTCGCGCATGGTTTTTGACAGCGTGATGGTGGTGCTCACCAGGAACAGCGCGCAGATGCCCAGATAGCCTTTCACCAGCAGGTCGATCGGGGTGAACAGGATGCCTGCAGTGGTGGCCAGCAGGGCGATGGCGAATGAGGTTTTCACAAAGAACAGCCAGCCGTTTGAGTTGCTTTGGATGTTGTCCAGCATGGGGTTTGCTCCGGTCAGAGGGTTGTTGAAAGCAGCGGGGTCAGTATCGGGCGGGGTGTTGGATATGGCTACCAAAGCCTTGAATGTAGCGATATGTGCTACTATAGGTATCGTATGTTGATACCTTTTCGCGCGAAGTGAGGTGCCCATGGCCCAGACCACTGCCCTGATCGATGCCCTGAAACGCGTGCTGCGGGAGCAGGGGATTACCTATGCCGAGGTGGCGCAACGGCTGGAGCTGTCGCTGCCCAGCGTGAAGCGGCTGTTTGCCGACAAGCAGTTTTCAGTGCAGCGGCTGGATCAGGTGTGCGAACTGGCGGGCATCGAGATCACGGATCTGGTGCGGCGGATGCAGGCGGACAAGGAAATTCACCAGCTGGAACGGGAGCAGGAAGAGGAACTGGTGTCCGACCCCAAGCTGCTGATTGTGGCGGTGTCGGCGCTGAACCGCTGGAGTTTTCGCGACATTCTGGCCACTTACAGGATCAAGGAGCCGGAGCTGATCCAGCGGCTGGCGCGGCTGGACCGCATGAAACTGATCGAACTGATGCCCGGCAATCGCATCCGGCCTCTGGCGTCGACGGATTTCCAGTGGCACAAGGGCGGGCCGATTCAGCGCTTTTTCGAAGCCCAGGTGCAGAACGATTTTTTCCGCTGCACCTTTGAAAAGCCGGGGGAGCTGCGGCTGTTCGTGACCGGCATGCTGTCGCGGGAATCCAATGGCCAGCTGCAGCAGAAAATGCAGCGGCTGGCGCAGGATTTTCGCAGCCTGCACCAGGAAGATCAGGCGCTGCCGCTGGCAGACCGGTTCGGGACTAGCCTGGTACTGGCCATGCGGCCCTGGGAGCTGGAAATATTCCGCCAGCATCGCCGGGCCGATACCGACAAGCCTTTCTGATGAAGGTCATGCATTGTGAGCATTGGTCAGCGTGACCGGAAATATGACGTGTTCTGTCATTTGCAAGCGTGTGCAATGCCGTTACCCTTTCGTCAGGTTGACATTCTGGTATGCAAAGGGGAACCCCGTGAGTAACGACTGGATTTATGGCAGCGCCCGGCAATTGCTGCAAAGCCTGCAGAAAGGCGAGATCAGCAGCCGCGAACTGCTGGAAAGCTCTATCGCCCGCATCGAACGCTTCAATCCCGAGCTCAACGCAGTGGTGGCGAATGATTTTGCCAACGCACGCCAGCGGGCAGATGACGCGGACGCGGCGCGGGCGAAAGGGGAATCCTGGGGCCCGCTGCATGGTCTGCCGATCACGGTGAAGGACACCTATGAAGTGCCGGGCATGCCCTGCACGGCGGGCGCGTCGTCGTTGCGCAACCATATGCCGAAGAAGCCGGCGGTGGCGATCAAACATCTGCTGGATGCCGGCGCCATCATCATCGGCAAAACCAACGTGCCGGTATTCGCGTCGGACCTGCAAAGTTACAACAAGGTGTACGGCACCACCCACAATCCCTGGAACAAGGCGCTGACGCCTGGCGGCTCGTCCGGTGGTTCGGCCGCATCGTTGGCGGCGGGATTTTCCGCGTTGGAACTGGGCAGCGACATCGGTGGTTCCATTCGCATTCCGGCGCATTTCTGCGGCGTGTACGGGCACAAGGTCACGCATGGCATCGTGTCCCTGCGGGGCCATATTCCGGGTCCGCCGGGTGGGCTGGGCGAACCGGATCTGGCGGTGGCCGGCCCCATGGCGCGTACGGCGGAGGATCTGCAATTGCTGCTGGACGTGGTGGCGGGTCCGTCGCCGCTGATGCAGCCGGGCTGGCAGCTGAAACTGCCGGCGGCGAAACAGAAAAAGATAGAGGATTTCCGTGTGCTGCTGTGGATTGATGATCCGCTGTGCCCCATCGACCAGCGCATGACAGCGGTTTATGGCCAAATGAAAATCGCGCTGGAAAATGCCGGCGTGAAGGTGACGCTGGGTTCGCCGCTGGGATTGGGTCTTGCGGATTTCTATCCGACGTACATGAACCTGATGGGCAGTATCATGGGGGCGTCGCGCAAGAAAGTGGAGCGTCGCCTGATGGGGCTGGCGGCGCCACTGCTGGAAAAAATCGGCCAGCATTTCGATACGCCCAAGGGATTCGAGCATTTCTTCACGGGCGCGGCGCAGAGCCATGTGGACTGGCTGCGGGCCGATGAAAAGCGCCGCCGCATTCGTGAGAAATTCCTGAAAGTATTCGACGAGTTTGACGTGATCCTGATGCCGCCGGCGGCCACCACCGCGTTGCCGCACCAGCATCAGCCGGAGATGCCGCTGCGCAAGATCACCATCAACGGTGAGAAGCGTCACTATGCCGACATGCTGATCTGGATTTCACCGGCCACTCTGATGGGGCTGCCGGCCACCAGCGCGCCGGTGGGCGTGACGTCGGACAATTTACCGGTGAACGTGCAGGTTGTGGGGGCGCCATTCCAGGATAAAACCACCATCAAATTTGCGGCGTTGATGGCGAAGGTGGTAGGTGGGTTTGTGGTGCCGCCGGGGTATTAAGTGAGAGAAATTTAATCGGACGCACAGAGCGCAGGGGGCGGGTAAAGGTTTCCGGAACGTCAGCGGCCATGGATGGCCGCTGTCGAGCCTACAGGGATGTACTTGTGGCGTGTCCGGAAACCTTTACCCGCCACCTGCGCGTACTTCGAAAGAAACTGCCAAACCTTTCAACCCCGATTGAGAAAAACCCTCAGATCTTCCACCGCGTAAACATCTTCTTCACCAGAAACGGCGTCAGCTTCGCAGCGCTGCTTACAAATTCCTTCGCATCACGCGGATACACAAAACGTTGTGCATTTAGCAGGCCTTTGTAAGTCTCCTCGTTGGACGGATACCACCAGATATTGCGCTTGCTCGGAATGATGTCCCAATTGACTGCCTTGGCATGGGTCATCTCCAGCAGACCTTCATGACCATGGGTGCGACCCAATCCCGAATGCTTCCAGCCACCCCAGGGCATTTCCGACAGCCCGTGCGTGTACAGGTGATCGTTGATGGTGGTAACGCCGGATTCCAGCAGTCCGGCCACGCGCTTGGCACGGTCCAAATCCTTGGTCCAGATGGAGGACGTCAGCGCCAGGTGGGAATTGTTGGCCATGGCGATGGCTTCGTCCTCGGTGGCGAACTTCATCACCGGAATCACCGGCCCGAAGGTTTCGTCGCGGATCAGCAGCATGTCGTCAGTGGTGTCCACCATCAGGGTGGCGGGGTAGAAGTGGCCGTTCTGCGGGCCCACCGGTTGCGATTGCGCCACGATGCGGGCGCCTTTTTTAACCGCCTCGTCCACATGCTTGCGCACGGTGTTGAGCTGGCCGCGGGTGGTCATCGAACCCATGTCCACGTTGAAGCCCTGGCCCACGCCGTGACGCAGCGCTTTGGTTTTCTCGATCATCAGCTGCAGGAATTCGTCATAGATGGATTCGTGCACGTACACACGCTCCACGCCGCCGCAGGACTGGCCCGCGTTCTGGTAACCGGCCCAGGCCGCTCCGTTGGTGGCGCGCTCCAGATCGGCATCCTCGAACACCAGCATGGGATCATTGCCGCCCAGTTCCAGCGACAGCGGCGTCAGGGTTTTCGACGCCTGCTCCATCAGCTGCTTGCCCACGTCCACCGATCCGGTGAAGAAAATCTTGTCGATGCCCTGTTCGAAAAAGGCGTTGGATACCGCGCCGCCCGAACCCACGATCTGCTGGAACAGGCCCTTGGGCAGGTTGGCGGCCTCGATGATGCGGTTGATGGCCTCGCCCACCAGCGGGGTGGCGGCAGCGACTTTCAGCAGGATCGCGTTGCCCGCCATCAGGCCCATCACCACTTCGCCGAACGGAATCGATAACGGATAGTTCCAGGGGCTGATGATGCCCACCACGCCCAGTGCCTTGCGCTGCATCACGGTGCGCTTGTTGAAGAAGAGGATACTGTCGATGGGAAGTTTTTTGTCCTTCAGGACTTTTTCCGCGTGGCGACTGTACCAGTCACAGGCCAGGCTGCAGGGCAGCACTTCGGTGGCCAGGGCATCGATGCGGGTTTTGCCGTTGCTTTTGCTGACGATGTCGCTCAGCTCATCCGCATTTGCCACGATGTAGTCGCGCATTTTGCGCAGTGCCCGTGCCCGTTCCTTGAACGTGCGCTTGGCCCAGATTTTCTGCGCACTGCGCGCGTGGGCGAACATCTCGGGGAGCTTGTTCAGATCGGTGTTGGGGACATGGCCGATTTCTTTGCCGGTGGCAGGGTTGTAGGCGATGGTCAGGCCGGGCTCTTGGATGTCTTGGGGTGCGGTCATGCGGAAGGGCCTCTGAACAAGAATTAAAGCAGTTGCTTTTATTGTAGGTAATCGCCTCATTCTACGCGTGCGCATGAAAGTGAGCAATTCGCGGTTTGTCACGGTTTGTAGTTAATTCAACTTACTGATTTAAAAATGGTTTGTGCGGTTTTGTCCGGCTTTGGGCGGGCAATGTCCCGGGGCGCATAACATGATCTGAATCAAGGGTCTGGCGCGCTGGCCGCCAGCGTCGGCCAGGGTGGCCGCTGCGGTAATTGCGGGGGCCGGCAAGGTTCGCCACCATGGCTACAGTGCAGCAAGGCGCAGGATTGCGAGGTGCAAATGACGAAAAAAAACCTGGAAACGGATGTGCTGATCATCGGCGGTGGGCTGGCGGGGATCGCGGCGGCGCTGGAATTGCTGGAGCGCGGCCGGCGGGTGCTGATCCTGGACCGTGACGAGGAAAGCCGTTTCGGTGGTCTGGCGAAGGACGCGTTTGGCGGAATGGCGCTGTCCGGCACGCCGCTGCAGAAGCTCAATGGCATTCGCGACGATGCTGATCTGCTGCTGCGGGACTGGCTGTCGTTCGCCGACTTCGCGCCGGAGGATCGCTGGCCCCTGCGCTGGGCGCAACTGTATGCGCAACGCAATCACGAGGACATTTATCGCTGGCTGATGGCGCACAAGGTGCGTTTCTTTCCTGCCGTGAACTGGGTGGAGCGGGGCGAATTCCAGCCGGGCAATTCGGTGCCGCGTTATCACATCGTCTGGGGCACGGGCTGGGAACTGGTGCGGGTGCTGGCGGGGCAGTTGCGGTCGCATAGCAATGCCGGTCAGCTGCAGATCCGCTTCCGCCACCGGGTGGATGAACTGGTGCAGACGGTGGGCGCTGTCACCGGCTGTATCGGCGTGGATGAAAGCAGTGGCCAGGATTTCAGTGTGCGTGCCGATGTCACCCTGGTGGCCACCGGCGGCATCAACGGCTCGCTGGAAAAGGTGCGCCAGCACTGGCCGCCCACCTGGAACCGGCCCCCTGCGGTGATCCTGAACGGCTCGCACCCCTATGCCGACGGCAAGCTGCACGACGCGGTGGAAAAGATTGGCGGCAATATCACCCATCTGGACTGGCAGTGGAACTACGCTGCCGGCATCCGTCATCCCAAACCGCGCATGCCGGAGCACGGACTAAGCCTGATTCCCCCTAAATCAGCACTTTGGATGGATGCCACCGGCCGCCGCATCGGGCCGCATCCGCTGGTGACCGGCTTCGATACCCACGGCCTGTGCGAGCGCATCTGCCATCTGCCCCACGGCTACACCTGGCAGGTGCTGAACCGCAAGATCGCACGCAAGGAAATCTCCATTTCCGGCTCCGAGCACAATCCCGCCTTCCGCGATCGCAAACCGGTGGCCTTCATGAAGGAAATCCTGCTGGGCAATGACGGTCTGTATGACTATCTGGTGAATGAATGCGAGGACGTGGTGCAGGCCGAGACGTTCGACGAGCTGGTGCGGAAGATGGATGCCCTCAGCCTGGGGCCGCGTATTGACGCCGCCGGCATGCTTGCGGATATTCAGCAGTATGATGCGGTCATCAATCGTGGTGAAACCTTTCACAATGATGATCAGCTACGCCGCATCGAGCACGCGCGGCGCTGGAAGGGTGACAAGGTGCGTACGCTCAAATACCAGAAAATCCTGGATAAGGATGCAGGGCCGCTGGTGGCAATGCGTGAATTCATTATCAGCCGCAAGAGCATGGGTGGCATCCAGACCGATGACCAGTGTCGCGTTTTGAGCGCAGCGGGAACACCCATCGCCAATCTGTATGCAGCGGGTGAAGCAGCGGGATTTGGCGGCGGCGGCATCAGCGGCAAGCGTTCACTCGAGGGGACGTTTTTGTCCTCCTGTATTCTCACCGGACGGATTGCGGGGCGCGCCATCGGCGGCGTTTCCGGACCCTGATTGAAACCATTTTGTTTTGATTATTTTTCTTCACTGATTCGACAGGAAACAACAATGAAAAAAACAGGTGCGTGGCTGGTTCGATATGCGCTGGAACAGATCGGCGTACGCTACACCTTCGGCATTCCCGGCGTGCACAACACCGAGCTGTATGACGAGCTGAACAATTCCGACAGCATCCAGCCGATATTGGTGACGCACGAGGCCGGTGGCGCCTTCATGGCGGATGCCATCAGCCGTACATCGTCCAGCATCGGCACGCTGGTGATCGTGCCGGCGGCGGGAGCGGCCTATGCGTCAGCGGGCATCGGCGAGGCGTATCTAGATGGTATTCCCATGCTGGTGATTTCCGGCGGCGTGCGCACCGACGTGCCTTACACCTATCAGCTGCATGAAATGGATCAGCAGAATTTTCTCAACGAGATCACTAAGAAAACCTTCAAGATCAGCCGTCATTCCGAAATCATTCCCACCATTTTTGAAGCTTACCGGATTGCCAACGAAGGCGAGCCCGGGCCGGTATTCGTGGAAGTGCCGGTGAACATCCAGCTGTTTACCGGGGAAGTGGATGGTCTGCCGCCGTTTGAACCTGCACCGCCGCAACCCGTATTGGTAGAAGCCGCGCTGGTGACCAAGGCAGCGGAATTGCTGGCACAGGCGAAGAACCCTGGTATTTTTGTGGGCTGGGGCGCACGGGATGCCACGGATCAGGTAGCCCGCATCGCCGAATACCTGAATGCGCCGGTGAGTACCACATTGCAGGGCCTGAGCGTGTTTCCCGCCAATCATCCACTGCACACCGGCATGAGTTTTGGACCGTCGTCAGTTCCCGCTGCCGAAAATGCGTTCCGCAATTGCGACTGCATGCTGGCGATCGGCACCCGCTTTGGTGAAATCGCTACTGGCAGTTTTGGCGTGAAAGTGACCGACAACCTGATCCACATCGATATCAATCCGCGGGTGTTTCACGCCAATTATCCGGCCAGGGTGGCGCTGGAGGGAGATGCGGCCCAGGTGCTGGAGCTGTTGTGGGATGCAATGCAAAAACTGCCGGAACCGGTGAACGAACGCAATAACATCCGCGAGCAGATCCTGAAGGACAAGGACGCCTACACCCAGGTCTGGCTGCAGCACGACAGCGGTGACCGGGTGAATCCGCTGCATTTCTTCCGCAGCCTGCGCAAGGCGCTGGACGATGAAGACTTCGTGGTGGTGGATGATGGCAACCACACCTTCCTGACTGCCGAACTGATGCCGATCCACCGCAGCAAGCACATGATTTCGCCGACCGATTTCAACTGCATGGGTTACGCCGTGCCGGCGGTGATCGGCACCAAGCTGGCCAACCCCGACAAACAGGTGGTGGGCATCATCGGCGACGGCGCCTTCACCATGACCTGCATGGAAATCCTCACTGCCACCAACCTGAAACTGGGTTCGGTATTTTTCGTGTTTCATGACGGTGAGCTGTCGCAGATTTCCCAGGCCCAGGAAATTCCCTACAACCGCAAAACCTGCACGGTGCTGAACGGGCTGGATGTGTCCGGCGTGGCGCGGGCCACCGGTGCGCGCTTCCTGGCACTGGAGCGCAACGTGGATTGCGACGATGTGGTGACCAAGGCACTGCAGATGGCGCGGGACAATGTGCCGGTGATCGTGGATGTGAAGATCGACTATTCCAAGCGGACCCGCTTTACCGAGGGCATCGTCGGCACCAACCTGAAGCGGTTCAATCTGGGCACCAAGGCGCGCTTTATCGGCCGGGCGCTGATGCGGCGGGTCACGGGTTAAATCTGGCAGGCTGATTCCCGGGCAGCAGCGCTAAGTATCTGGTTTTGGCGCCAAAAATGGATAGTGGATGACCGGGGGTTGTCCTGTGTCATGATGGTTTGGCCAAAGCAGATATACTTTGAAGTATATTGCTGTGCCCGAGGATGCCGCCGTCATGGACTTTACGACCCGCTATTGTGGACTGACCCTGAAAAACCCGCTGATCGCCTCGGCGTCGCCGCTGACGGCGGAGTTGGCATCGGCGCAGCAACTGGAGGCGGCGGGCATCGGTGCGCTGATTCTGCCGTCCCTGTTCGAAGAAGCGGTGCAG
This sequence comes from Gammaproteobacteria bacterium, assembly GCA_013178375.1. Classification (GTDB taxonomy): domain Bacteria; phylum Pseudomonadota; class Gammaproteobacteria; order Pseudomonadales; family Ketobacteraceae; genus Ch67. Next base: position 34,460 of record JABLXQ010000008.1, on the reverse strand, counting down.
GCCGATCCGCAGCAGTTGCCCAGCTACCTGGATCGCATCCGCCGCTACAAGGATGCGTTGTCGATTCCGGTGATCGGCAGCCTCAACGGCATTACCGAGGGCGGCTGGCTGGAACAGGCGGCACAGCTGGAGCAAAGCGGCTGCGACGCGCTGGAACTGAACATCTACTACATTGCCGCCAGCGTGCAGGAAAGCAGTGACAACATCGAGCGCCGTTATATCGATCTGGTGTACAAGCTGCGTTCCCACATTGGCATTCCCGTTTCGGTGAAACTTACCCACCAGTTTTCTTCCATCGCCCATCTGGTGAAGCGTCTTGAAGATACCGGTATCGACGGTGTGGTGCTGTTCAATCGTTTTTACCTGCCGGACATCGATCTGGATACCCTCACCATCACTCCCACCCTGCATCTGAGCACGTCTGACGAAGCCCTGCTGCGGATTCGCTGGATCGCGATCCTGCGCGAGCAGGTGAAGCTGTCGCTGGCGGCGACCGGCGGTTTTCACGAACCGGCTGATATCCTGAAAGCGTTACTGGTGGGTGCCGACGCGGTGCAGCTGTGCAGCGTGCTGTTCCAGCGTGGCGTGGACGAAGTGGGCCGCCTGCTGCGGGGCATGGAAGAGTGGATGCAGACCAAGGGCTACGCGTCAGTGGACGATGTGCGCGGCAAAATGAGCTACGGACATCTGGCTGATCCGTCAGCGTATGAACGCTCTAACTACATCAGCGTGATCGAGCGCAACAGCTGAGTTGCGCTCGTGCGTTAAATAGCCCGTCTATTTCAGGGCTCCAGCCAGTTCTTCCAGCAGTAACACCCGCGCGATACGATCCTGCAGATTGGTGGGATTGGTCAGTTTCACCCGTTCCAGATACGGCAGGTATTTCGGGTCCGCCGCTGCATTGCCATTGCGCATCGCCTTGAGTGCGGCCCGTGCCAGCACCGACTTGCTTGTGGTGCGGGCCTTTACCGCTTTCAGGCAGCGGGCGATCACCAGTTCATCCATGGTGAAGTCGGTACCGCAGGGGAAGGTCGGGAACAGACCCTGGTCGCGGAATGGCTGAATGATCTGCTCCAGCCGCTCCGGCGTGTTGTGGCGGTAGATTTCCGGAATCGAATGGGTAGCGGGCAGTTTGCCCACCTGGATCGCCTTTTTCATCAGCTCCGGCTGGAAGCGCGAATCAGCAATGTTGAGCATGGCACTCACTACATCGCGATCCGATTTTCCGCGCACATCGGCGATGCCATATTCAGTGACATAGATGTCGCGCAGGTGACGGGGAATGGTGGTATGGCCATAATTCCACACCACGTTGGACTGGGTGTGCGTATCCTTCACCCGCGTACTTTTCAGCATCAGGATCGAACGGCCGCCTTCCAGTTCATGGGCCTGCGCCACGAAATTGTACTGGCCACCCACACCACTCACCACCTTGCCGTTGTCCAGTCCGTCGGACGTCGCTCCGCCCAGCATGTGCGCCAGGAAAACCGTGTTCATGAAACGCGATTTATGCCGTTGCAACCGCTTTACCTGTTCACTTCCATATAACTGGTTGACGTAGCTGATGTTGGTCATGTTGATCGATTCCAGCATCTCGTCGTCGAATTGCTTCAGGCCTTCGTAGAACGCTTTCGGGCCCAGGAAGAATCCGCCGTGCATGATGCGGCCGTGTTTCAACTGCTGTCCCAGACAGGCCTGCGCCAAGGCCTGGCGGTTGGCGTCGTCGCGCAGATCGATGGAGAAGCGTTGACCTTCCGGCGTCACCAGCGCGTGCTGTTCCAGCTGCAGCGTTGCCGGCAGAATGCCGAAATACTGCATGAATTCCAGATCCTTCCGGCTCAGGTGGCTGTGGATGACGCCTTCCTGCCACAGCATGTCCAGCGTATCCGGCTGCAGCTTTTCCTGCAGCTTGCCTTCGTTCAGCAGCCGCTGCAGTCCTTCGTGCTCATACACCTTGCGCCGCAGAATGCCGGACTTGATAAGGAAGTAAAACCCACCCACGAACATTTCACTATTGCCGTACAGGCCGGTGACGAACGGATCGAGTCCGCCTTCACGCTTGATCAGATCACCGCATTTCGCTTCGATACCCAGGTTGTGCAGGATGCCCCGGTAGGCCGTGTTGTTCTGCTGCCGCATCTCGCAGGCGTGCACGATGGCGTCGCCCAGGGAACCGATACCGATCTGCAGTGTGCCGCCATCGGCAATCAGCGTGCTGGTGTGCAGCCCGATCATGTAATCGATGGTGCTCACCGGCATGTTGGGCGGGCCGAACAAAGTGGAATGGTAGCGGGGATTGTTGACGATGATATCGAAGTAATCCGCGTCCACCTGCGCATCATTCACCATGAACGGCAGGTTGTCGTTGACCTGGCCGATGATCATGGTAGGTACTCCCTGCTGTTGCTGTTTGCGCAGGGAAGGCACGATGTCGCGGATGGTTTCCGGATTGCAGCTCAGGCTGTACTGGTCGACGCCATCTCGCACCCGGTGCGCGATCATCTGGGCCAGCACGTTAACGCCCCGGGCCAGGATATCGCGTGGCGCGTGGGTGTAGTTGGTGCAAATGTAATTCTGCTGGGCCAGATTATTGTCGAGCATCGATCCGGATTTGAAAAAGAATTCGTGGATTTCCACGTTGGCCGGCACGGCGCCCTTGCGCAGATCCCGCATGTAATCCAGGCCGGGATAATTGCCAAACACGCGTTCGAGGAAAGGCTCCATGAAATTGCGCTGCACGCCACTGCCGGCGGGAGGTACTTCCAGCGACAGCGCAGTGAGGATGGTCAACCGCAGAGATGGGTTGGACTTCACCCGCGCATACAGGGCATTGATGAATTCCGGTGGTTTTCCCAATCCCAGCGGCAGGCCTACCCGGATGTCGGAGCCCACGGTTTCAATGATCAGATCGACGCAGCGTTCGACGGAATCGACGATGGCAGGATTCTTTTTCATGCATGCAATTTCCCTGGCGATGATCAGTTGATCATGTCAGGAAACGGTTATAGACAAAATGATCCCGATCATTTTTTTCGAGCCGGCAGGACGTCCTATTGCGCCAGCAGCAGCGGGGCGATGGTAATGTTGCGCGCTTCCTCGCTGCTCACCGGGTGCTGGAACAGATAACCCTGCATGGTGTAACAGCCCAGGTGGGTGAGGTAGTTCTTCTGCGCCAGTGTTTCCACCCCTTCGGCCACCAGATTCAGGTTGAGGCCATTGGCCATGGCCGCGATGGCGTTGACGATGCAGGCGTCGCCGCTCTTGGTGTCGTCGCCGATATGACGGATGAAGGACTGGTCCAGCTTGATGGTGTTGATGGGCAGCTGGTGCAGGCAGCTGAGCGAGGAGAAGCCGGTGCCGAAGTTGTCCACCGCGATGGAGAAGCCGAGCCGCGTCAGCCGGCGCAGTTTGGCGGCAATGCTGGTCTGGTCGCGGATCAGCAACTGCTCGGTGATCTCGATCTCGATCTGGTTGGGCGACACATTGTATTTCTGCATGGCGCACATCAGCATGTTTTCAAAATCCGGGTGCTCAACCTGCAGCGGATTGAAGTTGATGGCGATTTTCAGGATCGGATTCTGCCACTGCTGCAGATCCTCGCACACCCGGTTCACCACCCAGGCGCCGATATCGATCAGCTGGCCAGTTTCCTCGGCAATTTTCAGAAACTCCTTGGGCAACACCAGCCCCCGTTGTGGATGCTTCCAGCGCAGATAGGCTTCCAGCGCATACACGTTGCCGGTGCTGACATTGATGATCGGCTGATATTCCAGAAACAGTTGGTGCTGCTCCAGGCAGCCACGCAGGTCGCGCTCGATCGACAGCTTGTCGGCGAACGCCTGGTTCATCTGCTCGCTGAAAAACTGGTGCCCGTTCTTGCCGTGGGACTTGGTGTGGTACATGGCAATATCGGCATTCTGGATCAGGGCATCGATCTGTTCGCCATGCTCGGGATACATGGCAATGCCGATGGACCCGGATATCACGATCTCATGTTGCTCGATGAAAAACACCTGCTTCAGTTCAGACGTGATTTTGCGCGCGATGATGGCGGCGTCGTTCTGGGCTTTCAGGTTGGGCAGCAGCAGGGTGAATTCGTCGCCGCCAAAGCGGGACAGGGTGTCGCCTTCCCGCAGGCACTCGCTGATGCGGCGTGAAACCGCCTGGATCAGTAGGTCACCGATATTGTGGCCCAGGGTGTCGTTGATGATCTTGAAGCGGTCCAGATCCAGAAACATGACAGCCGCACGGGTCCCGGCGCGCTTGGCGTGGGAAATGGCCAGCGACAGCCGGTCGCGGAACAGGGAACGGTTGGGCAGGCCGGTCAGCAGGTCGTGATACGCCTGGAAGCGCATGAAATTTTCCGCCTGCTTGCGATCGGTAATGTCCCGCGCAATGCCGTAGGTGCCGCGGAACTGGCGTTTGCCGGTAAGCTTTTCTACCTCGTAGATGCCCATGGCATTGATCTCGAACGGCACCGACAGGCTGGTGGTGCTGCCATCGCCATTGATGCACAGACGTTTGCGCAGGTGCATTTCGCGGTTCTGGGTCTTGCGGCCACTGGCGCGCCGTTCATTGAACGTGAACGGATGGTTGCGGGATTCATCGTCGCCGGTCAGTGCGCTGAAATGGCTGCCCACCAGTTCATCCTTGGGCAGGTTCAGCAGCTTTTCCACGCTGTCGTTGATAAAGGTGATGTGGCCGCGTTCGTTCAGGATGTAGATGATGTCCGGTGAGTTGTTCACCATGAAGCGGTGCATCTTCTCTGACTGCTGGATGCGTTGCTGCATGGTTTTGAATTCGAATTCCAGCCGGCGCTTGTCCAGCGCATTGTCGATGGCGTTGATCAGCTCTTCTGCCACATAGGGTTTGCGGATGAAGTCGCAGGCACCGCGCTTGAGCACAGTAGACACCGAGGAAAAGGAGTAGTCGCCGCTGATCACGATCACTGGAATGTCGGCACGTTTTTCCTGTACGAAGCGCAGCACTTCATGGCCGCTCAGTTGCGGCATCAGGATGTCCAGCAGGACCAGGTCGAAATTGCTTTTTTTCAGGCTGTCGATGGCCTGTTCGGTGGAGTTGGCGGTGGAAACGCGGAAGCCATGGATTTCCAGCAGGGATTTCAGACTGGCCAGCAGATCGGCCTTGTCGTCGATCGCGAGTATGTGATGTGGATAGGCACGCTGCCGGGTGGACATCGTCATGGTCGTTCCTTGCTGGCGAAAGGTCGGCTTGCCAGTTTCCTGTTCGGTTATTTTTATTGTACGGGCAGGTAAATGGAGAATGTGGATTGCCCGTCTTCGCTGCGTTGAAACGAAACCAGGCCCCTCATTTCCTCAACCAGATCCTTGACGATGGCCAGACCGATGCCGGCGTGGCGACCTTCCTTGCTGCTCGGTCCAGGATGAAACAGTGTTTCCAGCTGATGATCCGGAATGCCGGGGCCATTGTCCTGAATCTGCACGGTTACGTGCTGGCGTCCATTGATGACGATACGCCCCCGTGTAGTGATGCGAATGATTCCCCCATCCTCGCAACACTCCATTGCATTTTTTATCAGGTTGATGAGCGCCTGCCGTAAATAATTGTCATCAATATAGATAGTGGGCAGTGTTTCGTCCAGATACGTTTTGAATTCGAAATCGGTGTCGTCCTGCGTAGTGAACATATGGACGAGATCCACGATCAGTTCGTTGATGCTGACCGTGATCAGGCGGGAATCCGTTCCATCCAGTCGTTCGACGCCGGCTTGTAAAATCCGGCTACTACCCTCGATCTGTTCGATGACGGTTTCCAGATGATCCCGCACTGCCGGCGGTAGCGCCTCGTTCATTTGTACTATATGCAGATGATTTTGTGCGATGCTCAGAGGGTTGTTGACCTCGTGGGCGATCCTTTTCAGCCGATGTTCAAACAGTTTGCGCTCAAAGTGGGCAAGGTCGTGTTGCCAGTGCATCCTTTGATCGCGTCGTTCCAGCGCCTGCTGCACCTGCTGTGCGTAAAACAGGAGCGCACGCTGCAACATGTTGAAGCGGTTCTGGATGTCTGGCTCGAAGGCCAGCACCATGCAGCCCCAGCGCCGTTGTTCCAGGGTCAGCGGCAATGCCACCAGGGACTGGCAGCCTGACAACTGCATCAGCTCCAGATCCACCACGGCCGGTTGGGTCGCCTCGTTACGAAAGTTGTCGGTGGGCTGTTGCTGGCGGAAACAGTCCGTGGGCAGGCTGGGCTGTTTCAATGGCAGCCGCAGCAGATTTTCGAAGGCGGAGGGGCTCAGGCTGTTTTCGCCCTGCAGCGCGTCTTGCTCCGGCTGGTGGCGGAACAGCATGACGTGACGGCAGCCGAACAGCAGGTAGGCCAGCCGGCCGATGGTTTCCTGCAGCGTGCCAAGGTCTGCCGCCTGATCCAGCATCGACGCGGCGCTCAGAATGTTTTTAAGCGCCACCCGTTCCACCCGCAACTGTTCCAGATCGCTGTGCAGGTTGTTGCCGGCATCAGCCGGCGGCATGGGCGGCAACAGGGTTTGGCGCACCAGCCGCTCGTTCACTTGCAGGGCCAGGGATTCCTGGGCTTCCTGGGCCTGGTTCAGTGCGCCTTCCAGCAGCATTTCGATGTGCTGGGCCTGCAGGTCCAGAACCTGTCGTGCCAGCGCGACCGCTTCGTTGAAACGGGTTACCTGTCCGGTGACGATGCGGTGCGCCACATACACGATGCGCGTTACCGGATGGGCGGCGATGATGCTGTTGGGTGGCAGATGGTAGTACAGGGTTGCGTCGCGGAAAGCGTGGGGGAAGTCCAGCAGTTTCAGGATGCGCTGGCTGACCCACATGTGCTGGGTCTGGTACTGGATCTGTTCCTGCTGGCGGCGTTCCTCGTCATCGGCGCAGTGGGCAAGCAGGTGCAGATAGTCCTGACGTTCCTGCGTCAGCAGGGCCAGTTCGCCGCAGCGGTATAGAAGGCCGGCAAAAAACACGTCATCGCAATTCGGCAGTTCCATCGCTCGCGCCAGGGCCCGGGACAGGAACGCACACTGCACCGATTCCAGCCAGTGCTGCAGCATGAATTGCTCGGCACCTCGCCAGAAGCCGGCAGCGAATTTTTCATCGAACCTGTCGCCGCACAGCAGGGTCCGGCTCAGCAGATCCTTGCTGCCCAGCGCAATGCGCGCGCTGATGGATTCAGGCTGGGGCCCTGCGCTGACGGACTGCAGCGTGCAGAGATAACGCAAGGTGAGGGCGGGGTCGTATTGCAGCAGGGTGCACAGCTGCTGGTAATCGGAGTGGGGTTGATGGCAGACGCGGGTATGGTGCAGCGCCAGTCGGGGCAGGCTGACCAGTTGCAGCAGGCTGGCGGGTGACGCAAAGCCGGTATCGTCGCCTGTATCGGTTGTCGAAAGCTTGATGATCGAGTCCATGCCCCTTCAAAACGCCGTGCCGCAACGTGCATGGCGCATCCTTTTTATTGTTGTGTTGGATCGGGAGGTGTCACCGGTCTTTTGTTCTTTATAGGTCTGGGAGTATATCCAGCCGCTTGAAAACTGAACAGCCTGAAGTGGTGACCGGCGCGGGGACATCCGTTCGAGCCAGAACCAGCAAGGGCTCCGGCGTCACAAAATTGTCAGGGAATTCGGGTAAATCAGGTGTCAGAAAAGTGTGAACTTCGCCTTTGCCAATCAAATCAAAAACTTGGCAAAGAAAAAGTTTGCGCTTGGCAAATTGTGTGAACTACATTGTTACTATCGATTAAAGCAAACTTTCACTCACGCGGGAACCCTTGTTCCGCAAAAATCCTCAAGGAGAAAAATCAGGGGAAATATCATCGGGATGCAATACCTCATTCGTTTGGGCAATTCAACCAGGGGAGGTGATATCAACAACACGCAAGACCTGCACGACCTGTGGCCGCTGTGTTCGAGTATCTTCTTGAGGAATGCTAATGAGTGCACGAGTTGAAAGTACCAAGAAAGCTTACATCATCGATACCAACGTTCTCATCCACGATCCCAACGCCATTCTCAATTTCGACGAACACCAGGTAGTGATTCCCATGACCGTTCTGGAAGAGCTGGACAAGCTCAAGAACGGGCATAAATCCATTGCCGCTGACTGCCGCTCTGCCATCCGCCTGATTGACCGGGTTATCGGGGAAAGCCCCACCGATCAGGTCGCCCGTGGCGTACCGATTCCGCGTGAAGGCAATATCCAGCGCGGCACGTTGTCGATTCTCATGAACCGCACCGGTGAACCGCCGGAAGCCTGCCTGTCGAACGACAACAACGACAACCGCATTATCAACCGCATTGTGCAGATGCAACTGGAAAATCCAGCTGTGCGCTACGTGCTGGTGACGAAAGACATCAACATGCGCCTGAAGGCACGCGGCTGTAACCTGCAGGCCGAGGATTATCACAACGACCAGCTGATTTCCGACATCCGCCAGCTCACCACCGGCTACCACCAGTTTCCCGGCTCGTTCTGGGACGGTGTGGCCCATGTGGATACGATCCAGCGCCAGGATGCCACTTTTCATTCCCTGTCCCGCGACGTGTTCGATGCCCAGTTGCATATCAACCAGTACGTGCTGGACGAACAGGATTTTCTGGCCCGCATCGAGGAAGTCACCGACGAGCATGTGCTGATCAAGCATATCAAGCGTGAAGCCGTCATGAACCAGAGCGCCTGGGGCCTGAAGCCGCGCAATATTTACCAGGCCATGGCGCTGCATGCGCTGATGGACCCGGATATCCATCTGGTGAATCTCACCGGCCCGGCGGGTTCCGGCAAAACCATCCTGGCACTGGCCGCCGCGATCGAACTGACCGTGGCGCGCAAGCTCTACAACAAGATCATCGTCACCCGTTCCACGCCGCCGCTGGCGGAGGAACAGGGCTTCCTGCCGGGTACCGAAGAGGAAAAAATGGACCCGTGGCTGGGTGCGATCACCGACAACATCGAGGCGCTGCACCTGCAGGATGAAAGTCCGTCCGGCAGCATCGAGTATGTGAAGGAGCGCGCCAATATCCAGTTCAAGGCGCTGAACTACATTCGCGGTCGCAGCTTCCAGAAAAGCATGATCCTGATCGACGAATCGCAGAACCTCACACCGCACCAGATGAAAGCCATCATCACGCGGGCCGGCGAGGGCAGCAAGGTCGTGTGCCTGGGCAACCTGGCGCAGATCGACACGCCTTATCTGAGCCCCATCAGCTCCGGCCTCACCTACATGACGGAGCGCTTCAAGGGCTTCAAGCATGGCACCAGCCTGCGTCTGAATGGCATCCCCCGGTCCTTGCTGGCAGAATACGCTGAAGCCAATCTGTAAAACGATCCACCCTGGCGCGCTGCAATGGCGCGCCGGGTCTCCCCGGAGGACTCCCCCTTGTTTCACTTCTTCGCTTACGTGGCCAAGCTCAAGTACATCGTGCGCTGGGGCCTGAAACGCAATGTCGAAACCGAAAACGTCAAGGAGCACAGTTTTGATGTGGCCGTGATTGCCCATGCCTTGGCGTTGATCCGCAACCGTTATTTCGGCGGCAATGTCGATGCCAACCAGCTGGCGGTGGTGGCGCTGTTCCATGACGCGTCGGAAGTGCTGACCGGCGATCTGCCCGGGCCGATCAAGTATTTCAACCCGACGATTGCGGAAGCCTACAAGGAAGTGGAAAAAGCCGCGAAAGCAAAACTGCTGACCATGCTGCCGGAGCAATTGCAGGCGGACTACGCACCGCTGATCGACGATGCCGCCATGAGTCGCGACCTGAAACGCATCGTCAAGGCGGCGGATGTGCTGGCGGCCTATATCAAATGTATTCAGGAAGTGGAATCCAACAATCACGAATTCCAGGTGGCGCGAGAGCGGGTGGAAGGCATGCTGGCCGAATACGCGATGCCGGAAGTGAATTTCTTTCTGGAAAAATTCCTGCCCAGTTACCGGCTGACCCTGGACGAGCTGGGTTGAGGCCGTTCCTGCCCGCCCTTCATTCCAGCAATAACTGATCGATGATCAGGCCGTAAAACCCCGTCATGCCGTCACAGCTGAAATACCAGCCCAGGTGGTTGTTGCAGCCCTTGCAGTAGGCGTACTGCCAGGCGTGGCCGGGGAACCAGGTGAAGAACTCGGTGGGCTTGCCGCTGACGATGCAGCCTTCTGCCATTACATAGGTCTGGATATCAAACCCCTGTCCCACGGGATTCTTGAAAAAATGGCTGCATTCGCCGTCCACAGGGATCAGGAACTGGTTTTCGGTGATGTAGGCGCGGCAGGAGCGGCAACGCACAACACCTTTTTTGGGGGCTACTTCGTCGTCGGACTGGGTCAGGGGTAACCAGTCCAGTACGGTTTTGGGCGGGTTGATTTCAAGGCATTCCATGCGATGCTTCCCGGCATTTTAGTAAGGCATCAGTCTAGCAGTTGTGTACGCCCGGAAACAAAAAAGCCCCCGGGGAGGGGGCTGAAACGCAGGAGATGAGTTTCAAAAGCGCGTAAAGGATTACGCAAAAGGTAAAGCAATAAGGTCGGCAATTCGGATCAGGCGGAGATGCGGGCCTTCAGCTCTTTGGCCTTGGCCTGCACTTCCTTCAGTTGTTCGGTTACGGTGTTGCGGACTTCTTCCAGTTTCGGTTTCAAGTCCTTGATATAGCTCTTTTCTGCCTGCTGTTTGGCATAGGCAGAAATCATGCTGGTGTCCCAGTTCAGGCGGAAGCGGTTGTCGTAAGTGGCGACGTCCAGCTTGCGGATGAATTCCTTCACGGTGGGGTTGGCGGCACGCAGTTCGGTCACCAATTCGTTCAAAGTCAATTGCTTGGGATCGGTTGTTACACCCAGTTCCAGAAGAATGCGCTGGCCCTCGGACTTGGCGTCGTCCAGCCGCTTGTTCAGGCCGGCTTGCAGTTTTTCGCTTTGCTTTTTCAGTTGTTCGATCTGGGTTTTCACTTTGTCCTGGATCATGGCCATTCCTCGATAAGTGTTCAAACAGGGTTTTAAAAGGGCGGTGGGGGCAATATGATCGTCAAGGTATACAGAAAAATTAGAATCATCTTCCTAAATTAATGAAAACGTCATAAAGGATTGGCAGCCGGATACGGACATCCATTGCACACCGCAGGGGGTGGAATATGGGTAAGGGCATGCTGATGTTGGGTTTTCTGCTGGTGGCGGCGGGGCTGGTCGTGCTTTATGCCCCGGGCCTGTTGAGTTGGTTCGGCAAGTTGCCGGGCGATATCCGGGTCGAGTCGGGGAACGGCTCGCTGTTCATTCCGTTCACGTCAATGGCTCTGGTGAGCCTGGTGGCGACCATCGTACTGACCCTGCTGGGGCGGGATTGATCTTCCTTAGCATTGCAGCGCATAAGCCGATTACGGCTGGCAATATCTGAGTCTTTCTAAAATCCTCCGGCCACCCCTATTGTGATGAAACAGGCTGCTGCGCAGCTGTTTTGTCGCAGGAGGTCGCGTATGGATTGTTCGGTGTTTTTCCAGCGCTTGTGGGAGCAGTACACGGCAGTGACGCCGCAGGCCCAGCGCATATTCGAGGCCGTGCAGGCCCGCAATGGTGTGGTGGTCAATGATCATGTGGCGTTTCGCACCTTTCGTCATTCCCCCTTGGATATTGCCCATCTGGAACCGCTGCTGGCGCAACTGGGGTATGCCCCGTTTGACCGTTACCGTTTTCCCCAGAAGAAACTGGAGGCGATTGCCTACCGTCATCCTGATCCGCTGCAGCCGAAAATCTTTCTCAGTGAACTGCTGCTGGACCAGCTGTCGGAAACCGCGCGCAATATCATCCTGCGCCGGCTGGGCATTGGCGAGCTGCCGGAGCCGGAGGACCCTTCATTTTTCTGGGAGGGTATCCTGTGGCCGCGCATTTCCTACCCCGAATACCAGCAGCTGCTGCAGGAAAGTGAATACGCCGCCTGGCTGATGGTGATGGGTTATTGCGCCAATCATTTCACCATCAGCGTGAATCATCTGGCGCGGACACCGTCGCTGGATGCGGTGCTGGACATTGTCGGGGAACTGGGGCTGCACCTGAACGAAAGTGGTGGGCTGATCAAGGGATCGGCGGCGGTGGGGCTGCAGCAGGCGTCCACCCTGGCGGACGAAATGGAGTACCGTTTCGCGGATGGAGACGTGCATCCCGTTAAAACCTGCTATTACGAATTCGCCTTGCGCTATCCTTTAAGTGATGGCGCCTTGTATCAGGGGTTTGTCGAGCAAAGCGCCGACCGGATTTTCGAATCCACTTTTCATCAGCGCACGGGATAGGATCATGGCGATCGTTGGCAGTGTGGTCGTGGTGGGGTGTGGCAAGATCGGTTCCGCCATCGTCAAGCTGTTGCATGCGGCAGGGCGGTTCAAACTGAAAGTGGTGGAGCAGCATACGCCGCTGCTGGAATCCGTTGCCCACCTGAAGGGTGTCGAGACCGCCAGCTTCGATGTGCACGACGCCACGCTGCTGCGGCAGGCCATCCAGGGCTGGAATGCGGTGGTGTCGGCCTGTTCCTATGATGTGAATCCGCTGATCGCCAGTACCTGCGCCGAAGCCGGCTGCAGCTATTTCGATCTGACCGAGGATGTGGAAACCACCCGTCGTATCCGGGCGCTGGCGGAGAAGGCCAGTCCAGGCCAGATCTTCATGCCTCAGTGCGGGCTGGCGCCGGGTTTTATCGGCATTCTGGCCTGGGATATCTGCCGTCATTTCGACAAGCTGGATTCCGTGAAAATGCGGGTGGGCGCGCTGCCCAAGTATCCCACCAACCGCATGATGTACAACCTCACCTGGTCTACCGACGGCCTGATCAACGAATACTGCAATCTGTGCGAGGCGATCCAGGATCACCAGACCATGAATCTGGTGGCGCTGGAAGGGTTGGAGCAGATTTCCCTCGACGGCGTGGTGTATGAAGCCTTCAATACGTCGGGCGGTTTGGGCACCCTGTGCGAAACCCTGCAGGGACAGGTGCGCGAACTGAATTACAAAACTGTGCGTTATCGCGGTCACCAGTACCTGATGCATTTTCTGATCCGCGAATTGCAGCTGGGCGACACACGCAAGCGCGCCATGCTCAAATCCATTCTGGAAGAAGCCGTGCCCATGACGCGGCAGGATGTGGTGCTGACCTTTGCCTCGGTGCAGGGTTGGCGCAATGGCCAGTTCGAGCAGATGACCGATGCCCGCAAGATTTACCACAAAAAATTTCACGGCGAGACCTGGAGTTCGATCCAGCTGACTACTGCGTCCAGTCTGTGCGCGGTGGTGGATCTGTTTTTTGCCGGCCGTATTCCACAACAGGGTTTCGTGCGGCAGGAAGATGTGCGCCTGTCTGATTTTCTGGCCACTGAATTTGGCGAGGTCTACAAAACGGCAGAGCCGATCGTGCACGCCTGAAGGCGCACACAGGAGAACAACAACATGGTATGGAATGCAGCGATTCAGGAATTGGCAGAATTCTGGCACGCCGATCAGGCGTTTCCCGCCTGGGCCTGCGGCAGCCGGATGGGATTTACTCCGCAGCAGCAGAATGTGAATTCACCCATCGATGGCAGCAGTCTGGCCAAGATCGGTTATGCGTCCCCCGACAAGATCAATGCGCTGGTAAGTGAAGCCCACCACTGTTTTTTGGACTGGCGCCAGCTGCCGGCGCCCCGGCGCGGTGAGCTGGTGCGGGTGATGGGCGAGATCGCGCGCGAATGCAAAATTTATCTTGCCCGCTTTATCGTACTGGAAGCGGGCAAGACGATGCAGGAAGCTCTGGGCGAGGTGCAGGAGCTGATCGACATTTGCGATTTCGCGGTGGGCCTGTCGCGCCAGCTCACCGGGCTTACCATTGCCAGCGAGCGGCCCCAGCATCGCATGATGGAGCAGTGGCATCCGCTGGGTGTGGTCGGCATCATCACCGCCTTCAATTTTCCCATGGCCGTGTGGGCGTGGAATGCAACGCTGGCGCTGGTGTGCGGCAACACGCTGGTGTGGAAGCCGTCGGAGAAAACGCCGCTGTGCGCGCTGGCCTGCCAGCAGTTATTGCAGGAAGCAGTGAAAACCTGCGGCATGGACCAGTTTGAATCGCTGTCGAGCGTAATTGTCGGCGGTGCGGACGTGGGCGAAGCACTGGCGGCTCATCAGCAGGTGGCGCTGGTGTCGGCCACCGGCTCGGTGGCGATGGGGCGCAGCGTGGCGCAGACGGTGGCTGCACGGCTGGGTCGCAGTTTGCTGGAGCTGGGTGGGAATAACGGCATCATTGTGTCGAAGAAAGCGGATCTGGATCTGGCGCTGAAAGGCGTGACCTTTTCTTTTGTCGGCACCAGCGGTCAGCGCTGCACCAGTTTGCGCCGGCTGTTCCTGCACGAATCCATCGCCAATTATTTCGAAACCAAACTGATTGCAGCGCTGAAAACGTTGCGCATCGGCGATCCGCGCGACGAACAGGTGCTGTGTGGTCCGCTTATCGACAAGGCTTCATTTACCCGCTTCCAGCAGGCGATCAAGGCGGCCGAGGCTCAGGGTGGGCAATTGTTGTATGGCGGAGAACGTCTCAAGGCTGATGTGCCGGCCGGTGGCTACTACGTGAATCCTGCTGTGATCGCCATCGCGCCGGATGCGGAAATCCTGCAGCAGGAAACCTTCGCGCCTTTGCTGTATGTGGTGCGGTTTCTCGATCTGCGCCAGGCGCTGGACTGGCACAACAATGTGCCACAGGGATTGTCGTCGGCGATTTTCACCAATGATCTGCGGGAAGCGGAACAGTTTCTGGCAGTGACCGGGTCGGATTGCGGTATTGCCAACGTGAATATCGGTACCTCCGGCGCGGAAATCGGCGGCGCATTCGGCGGCGAGAAAGACACCGGCGGCGGACGGGAATCCGGATCGGATGCGTGGAAGAACTATATGCGACGCAGCACCAACACCATCAACCACGGCACCGACATTCCGTTGGCGCAGGGTATCCGTTTCGAACTCTGACACTCATCTTTGCGCAGGATCATCGCGTCGCAACGGTGCGTTTGTTACAGTACTGGCTTTGCGACTGCGATGCGGTGTTGACAGGAATGGCTAAAAAGAACGTTGATGTTCTGCTGGGGTTTGGCGGCGTGTATCCCCAGGAAAACACCCGGGCGCTGTATTGGGGGGAAAAGCTGGAAATCCCCATGCTGCTGATGGCGCTCTGGATCGTGCTGGAATGGTATCTGTCTGCCAAGGGGGTCATGGGTCCGCGTGACCGCGATATCAGCGACTGGTTTGTCTGGACTTTTTTCCTGATGGAAACCAGCTGGCTGGTGTATCTGTGCGACGACAAGTGGCGGCACCTGAAACGCAACTGGGCCAACCTCGTGATCATCGCTTCCGCTGTTCCGTTTCTGCAATACACGGTGCATGAGCTGGGTGCCCTGCGTTTCCTGCGTCTGTTGTTTCTGGTGGGACTGTTCGTGCACAACGTCAGCATGGTGCGGGCGGTGCTGGCGCAGAATCACCTGGGTAAAACACTGCTGGTGGTTGTGGTGTTTGTGAGCGGCGGTGGCGTGGTGATTTCCACCCTCGATCCCGCTATTGACAATACCTGGGACGGGATCTGGTGGGCCTGGGTGACGGTGACCACGGTGGGGTACGGAGATTTGGTGCCGCAGACAGCATCCGGGCGGGTGTTCGCGGTGGTGCTGATGTTGATGGGAATTTCCATGCTGTCGTTGATCACGGCGAATATTTCGGCCTACCTGATGTCGCGCAGTACGAAAAAGGAATTGCGCCTGGAAGAACGGGAACTGAGGAAACTGATGCTGGTGGAAGACCGGTTGGATCTGATTGAGGCCAAGCTGGATCGTCTGCTGCAGGAAGTGGAGCGGCGCAAACAGGAGTAGGGTGCCGCTGCTGACATGGCCGCCGCTACAACTGCGTGCGCCGATTGCGAAAATCCCGCGGTGATTCCCCGGTCCAGCGTCGAAAAGCGCGGCCGAAATTGGATGGATCGTTGTAGCCCAGCAATGTCGCAATTTCATCGACAGAGCGTTGCGAATGCAGCAGGTAATCCGTCGCCAGCCGTTGCCGAAGCTGATCCATCAAACCCTGATAACTGGTGCCCGCCTGCTGCAGTCGACGACGCAGGGTGCGCGTTGTCAGGTGCAATTCATCTGCTACCCGTTCCAGCGAATTTTCTTCCGCCAGATAACGCCGTGCGATTTCGCGCACGCGGGTGACGATGTCGCGGTTTTCGCCGGCCAGTCGCAGTTCCTCTTCGCAACGCGCGGCGGCCAGGGCAGCCAGCTGGGGATCGGCGGTGCTCAGTGGCATATCCAGCCACTGGGCGGGATAACGCACCTGCAACACGGCGCTGTTGAAACGCAATGTGATGCCCGTGTGTTCGCGCCAGGCGCTGTGCTGGGATTGTTCAGGGTAGGGCAGGCAGATCTCAATCTGGTGGGCCAGCATGGCGCCGAACAGGTGCCTGCCAATACCGAGAATGGACGTGATGATGGCGTCGGCCACCAGGGTGGCATTGTCGCCCAGGTCGTAGCGTTCCTCCAGCACCAGTGCGGCGCGGTTGCCCTGACGTTCGATGCGGGTGTCCAGCAGGCTGGTGCGGGTGCGCACGAACCGCACCACCAGATCGAAGGCATCCCCGAGCGTGCGGCTGGACTGGAAGGCATACCCCAGAAAACCGTGGCTGCCCAGGTTCATGGGTGCCCCCAGGCGTATGCCCAGATCCGGCGCCGGATCTATCTGCCGCACGTTGGCCAGCAGCTTCAACGTGGCCGCCAATGACAGGTGCCGGCCGGGTTCCTTCAGCATTTCCAGGGTCAGCCCGGTGCCCGCCAGCACGCGGTCGGCGGATACTCCCCATTTTCCCATTCGAATGCACAACTGTTCGCCGTACTGGGCCAGCAGCACACCGTCTGCGGTGGGAATTGCGATTGTCACGGGTGGCCTCCAATGACCGATTAATGTCTGAAGATAACCTTCTGGTGCCCGGGCGCACAAGTAATACTGGCCTTGTCGTGTCTATCAGCTGGAGGTTTCATGAACACCTTTTCCGCATCTGCCACCCAGTCCGCTCCGCAAGGCCGCCGTCTCGCCGGCGCCAGTGTCGGTATCCCGCCGCGCCAGCTGGATTTCCGCCTTCCCGCTGCGCCGCGCTATTTCCTGGACAACAACGCCACGGCCACTACCTTCATCGCCGTGCTGTCGGCCTTCTTTCCGCCGGGCGAGCGTTTCTTCATGGAGTCGGTACGGCGGTATCGCGACCGCATCACCGATCCGCAACTAAGAGCGCAGGTGGCCGGCTTCATGGGGCAGGAAGCGATTCACGGCCGCGAGCACGAGCGGCTGAATGCACTGTTCAACCAGCAAGGCATCAACACCAAAGTGCCGGATCGGGCCGTGCGTATTGCTCTGAATCTGCTGGAGCGTTTCTCCCCCAGCCAGCAACTGGCCTGCACCACCTACATGGAGCATTTCACTGCGCTGCTGGGCGAACAGCTGTTGACGGACAAGCGGTTCCAGTCAAGATCCGACGGCGAAATGCTGCAGCTGTGGCTGTGGCATGCCATGGAGGAACTGGAACATAAATCAGTGGCGTATGACGTGTACGAGACGATCGGCAACAGTCGAACTGAACGGGTACTTGCGTTTCCGCTGGTGGCGATTGTGATGGTGCCTGCTGTGCTGGGCAGCTGGATCTATCTGCTGGCGCGGGAACGCAAACTGTTCGACCGTCGCGATCTGGGCCGGGGGCTGGAACTGGTGCTGGGCAAGCGGGGATTGGTGAGCCGCATTCTGCCGAAGATGGGGCTGTTCGCGCGCAAGGATTATCATCCCAACAAGAAAGACACTACTGCACTGGTGGAAGCGTGGCGGGAAAACCTGTTCGGTGAAAATGGAACGTTGCGCGATCAGGTGAGGAATTTGCAAGCGGTTGCGCACTGACAAGCGTGCAGCGTGATTTCATAAAGGGCACGTGCACTGCAAGCGTCAATAAAGATGCGGGGAAAATCCGGACAGCGATGGATTTTCCCCGCGTTGTTTTCAGGGTGCCAACACAATATTGCCCAGCGTGTTGGTGAGGTTGCTGACGTCCGCGCTCAGATCGGTGCGGTGGGTGGTGCGGTTCGACATCACGGCAATCACCAGGCCATCGTCCTGATAGTCCCGCAGGAAGGTCCGTGAGCCGGTCCAGGTGCCGTTCCATTCCGCCACATTACGGCTGCTATTGTCGGTGGTGATGGACCAGGACAGGCCGTGAGTGAATGATGGATTCACCCGCGTCCACAGTCGATTGTCACGCGCATTGGCCGAGAGGATTTCTGCGTTCAGCACTTTCCAGCCGAAGCGCGCCAGGTCATAGGTGCTGGTTTCAATGCCGCCGCCCAGCACTTTCCAGCTGTTGTCGGAATAGCTGGTTTCCACATTGGGATTGGACGCTGCATTCGGTGGATCGCCAAACGGTGTCACGCTGGTATCGACGCTGTCCCGTGTGGTGTACGGGGTGGCACGCAGGCTGTTTGCGGGCAGATTGTTGTCGGCATACATCACCCGGATGCTGGTCAGGTCATAGGGTGCGAACAATTCGTCTTCCAGCAGATTGTTGAGCGTGGCGCCGGTGGCACCTTCCAGCACGGCACCCACAAAGGTGAAGGCATGGGTGGAATAATTCCAGTTGTTGCCCGGTGTGCACCCTGCCAGCAGCGTGGTATTCCAGATGCTTTGCGCGGCATCGGTGGCGTTGCTGTAATGGGTGTTCTGGTTCGGCATTTCATTGTAGTGGCCGACACAACTCAGGTGCGACAGCAATTCATCCACAGTATGGGTGTGCAGCGCTGGCAGGCCGGCAATGTAGGTTGAAGTGGGCTGGGTCAGGTCCAGACTGAACACCGTGCCATCGCGCAGCTGGCCTTCATCTTCCAGTTTTGCAGCCAGCGTGCCGCCGAACACTTTGGACACCGATGCCGCCATATACACGGTTTTGGAATGGGCAGTGACATTGTCGTTCACATCGGCAAAACCAAAACCGCGCCGGTACAGCGTGTTGCCGTTCTGGATGATCGCCACCGAAATGCCGGGCAGGTTGTTGGTGTTCAGGTATTGCTGGATGGCAGTGTCGAGCTGGCTTTTGCGGCTGTACTGGAAACGGTTGCTGTTTTCTGCCCAGATGCCGCCATAGCGCGGGCCTTTGGGCGTGTCGTAGCGTTCGAAATCAATCAGACGATAACCTTCATCCGCGTACTGGTGCCATAGGTTGATATATTCCTGCTTGGTGCGGTCGGTGCGCACCTGCCAGGCGAAACCGGGCTTCTGTTCCCAGATGGCGGCGTAACGCTGGCCATTCGACGTCTGGTACGATTCGTAATCCACCACCACGAAACCTTTCTTGCTGTAATCGTCGATGTTCTGTTGATATTGGTCCCGCGTCATGTCGCGCAGTTGGACCCAGGGGCGGCCATCCACGTTCTGGTACCAGATGCTGGAATAACGCAGACCCCCGGAGGTGTTGTTCACTTCGATATCGACGATGCGGTAGCGCTGTTTTGTCATGTCATCAAACAGCTGCGCATGTTCGGCGCTGGTGAGTCCGCGCTTCGACAGCCAACCCCAGCCTTCAATATTCTTCACCCAGATACCGGCCCAATAGCTTGTGTTGCCCAGCATGTAATTTTCAACGTCCAGCGGACGGAATCCCTTGTTCTTCAGCTCCACCCATTTGGCATGGTATTGATCGCTGGTCATGTCGCGGTGTTCATACCAGCCGCGCTTGTCGGTGTTGGTTTGCCAGATCATGGAATAGCGCAACTTGCCGTCCACAGGATAGGCGTCCATATCGATCATGATCAGATTCTGGCGACTGTACTGGGCGAAATAGTTTGAGAATTCAGTGCTGGTTAGATCGCGGTGAGAATACCAGCCCAGATTTTTTTCGTCCTTGATGATGCCGGCCAGGGCGCTATTGGTCGCCAGCAAGGCGAGCAACATCCAGGTGAGCATGGCAATGACAGGCTGGCGCCGGCGTGATGCGCGCTGGGGATCGATCATGTTTTTCTCCGTGTAGTGTGAGGAATCCACAACCCTGTACTTCCATGCCTTTATTTGAGGCTGCAACCAAATATGCAGGCGAGCGCCCGCACGGGCCCGGGTGGTGGATGAGCAGCGAGGTGATGGTAATGGGCGATTGCAGCCGCTGGCTGTAATGCATTGCAGTGACGCGCTGTTCACAACTGCACCCTTGCGACAGGCAATGCCGGCAGGGATTTTGTGACGAATTGCAGCGGAGCCAGGCCGGGTTGTGAAACTATTCCTGCTCCGGCGCCACCAGTCTATAGCGCAGCATCATCTCATGGTCTTCATGATCCATGATGTGACAGTGCCAGCCATAGCCTTGCAGCGGCCAGCCCAGTTCGTCCCAGCCAAACACCCGGTCAGGATCGAATCCCAGTTCATCTGCTGTGGGAAAGCGCACCAGAATGCGGGTGATCTGTCCCGGAGGGCAGCGCACCGTATCTTTCCAGCCATCTTCCACCGGCAGCGGCCGATCCATGGGGCGTCTGCGTTTGAAGCGGTCGGCTGGCGGTGCCCAGCGTTTGCCCTTTCTGGGCGGTGGCGGATTGAAAAAGATATACAGCAACGGCCAGTAATCCTGCCGGCCGATGATGCGGAACTGCACCAGATGCAAATGCATCGTGTGGTCCCAGGGAGAATTGTTGATGAAATCCCACTGCTCGATCCGCCCCTGCACCGGCATTTCCACCGGCTCGTCCTCGTAACGCATGTTATTGATGTTCATGTCCGAGAACGGAATGCGCGTATCCAGCAGCCAGTTCAGCGTGGCGTGACGCACGAACGCCGGCTTTTTCAGCGCGGGCAGTTTTTCCGGCTGCCCTGCTCCGCCGCGCAATGAGGCGGGCACCGGGCCCTGGAATCCGGTTTTGTCCTGCACCGTGAATTGCATGATGTTGGGAATCATCTTCGAACCCAGCATCTGCCCCGCCCAGACAATCTGTTCGTCATTCAGCAGCTGGATTTTTGTACCCGCTTCCAGACCGGAAAAATCCACCAGAATATCGAAACGCTCCCCCACGCCCACGGTGAGCTGATGGGTTGGCACCGGCGCATCCAGCAGGCCGCCGTCGGTGCCGATCACGTGGAAGTTCATGCGATTGGAAAAATAGAAAGTGTAGGTGCTGAGAGACGATCCGTTCAGCAGACGAAACCGGTACAACCCACGGTCCACGTTCAGGTTCGGCCACACCTTGCCATTCACGCACATGACGTCGCCGCAAAAGCCACCCTGCCACCAGTTGCGCGGCACTGTGGGCGTCGCATAGAAGCGCGGCATGCCGTCGTCCCAGAACATCTTGTCCTGAACAGTGAGCGGAATTTCATAATCGCCGGAAGGCAATCCCAGTGGATTGTCGGCCGCACCGGTGTCCCACTCATCCCGCACCCAGTATTGCGCGGCCAGGCCGCCGTACACATTCAACCGGGTGTTGCCCATGGCATGGTCGTGCAGCCAGAGCGTGCAGGCCTGAATATCATTGTTGAATTCATACACGCGGCTGGTGCCGGGGCGGAACAGGTCCATGGCATTGCCGTCGTGCTCGGGCGCATTGGGTGCGCCATGCAAATGCACCGACACCGGCGGTACCAGCAGGTCGATCGCGCAGGTGCCGTGGTGGGACAGATCAATATCCTTCGCGAAAATATGATCCTGCAGTTGGTTGTCGAAAACGGTGGGAATGTTTTCTCCGCGCCGTGCGATGAAGGTTGGGCCCATATGGGTTGCTCCCGCATAACCCCAGGACCGCGCAGGCGCCAGATCGCGATGAAACTGGTGCAACGCCTCGCCGATCACTACAGTGCCGCCCAGCCGTCGCTGCGGTGGTACCGGTAATTCATCCACATAAGGTTGCAGCGTGGGCGAGTGGAACAGTAGCGGCAGCGGCACTGCCGCCACGGTGGGTTGCCGATGCCGGCCACTGTCGGCCGAACTGCTGCCGCTCACCAGTCCTGCAGCGGTTGCAGCACCCGCACCCAGCACTGTCCGTCGTGTAATTTTGAAAGACCCCATGGTGGATCTCCTTTCTTATTGTTATGGAACGACTTCCAGCGGGCTACAATACTCACAATCGCCCTCAACGGGGCTTTACGGCGTACCCCATGTAGCTGCCCCGCACGTTGCGGGAAGGACGCATGGACGCGACGGCGCCGACTTCTTCCGCCGTCATGTGGCCGCGCTTGAATCCGCGAATGGCTTTGAGTGCATGCAGCGGCGAACCCTTGGGCGAAGCGCCCACCAGATCGCGCTGGTGAAGACCGTGCTTGCGCAGGCCTGAGCGGAGCTCGTCGGGGGTAATGAACATGTGCCACACATGCATGTTGCGGGGCATGAAACGGGTCAGCGGAAGTTCCTGGGCAATCACTATATTGACCAGCCAGCTGTAAGACGTGCGATTGATCGTGTCGAACAGAAACAGCCCGCCGGGTTTGAGCACGCGGCTGATCTCCGCAATGGTGGCTTGCCAGTCCTCGATGTGTTCGAGCACATCGCAGCAGCTGACCACATCGAAGGACGCCTCGGGGAACGGCAACGCGTCACCGAAGCCACAGTGATAGGCGATTTCCAGCCCTTGCTGCTGCGCATGCGCGCGGGCGGTGACCAGCGATTGTTCCGAGGGATCGATGCCAGTCACGTAGCAATTCAGGCTGGCAAACTCTTCCGCCAGCAGGCCGCCGCCACAGCCCACATCGAGCAGATTGAGGGGAGAATCGATGGCGGCATGTTGCGCCAGCAGTCGGGCGAAGTATGGCACCCGCCAGGGATTCACCGTGGTTTTCAGCAGATTGAGCAGGCTGCGCTCATCCCACCAGCTGTCCGACAGTGTGTCATACAGGCTGTTATCCGCCGTTTGCGTGCTACCCATTTCCCCTCTCCCTGTCTGCGCAGTACAACCAAATATTGTCAATTATATTGACTTAAACCTAAGGCGGAAGCCGCGGGAAGTCAAGGGCGAGGGGCGCAACACGGGGTTTTGGCGCTGCGGGCTGACATGTTGAGTCAGGTGATGTTCTGATCCAGAATGCGCGCTGAAGCCAGTTCCAGGCCAGGTGCCAATTCCAGCCGTAGTGGGTAGTCCTCGAAATGAGAGTCCAGATCAGCATCCCCGATCACAGTATCTTTACCTATCGCATGACCGTTTCCAGACAGCATGAAAACAGCGGCGGGCATCTGGCCCACGACAAGGTGGTTACCATCATGGGTGACTGTCGCGATGCCTGGTTTGACAGCATGGGATTTCCCGGGTGCAGGGTAGGGGAGATCGGTATCGTCAATTCCGACCTGATGTTGATGTACATTGCGGAAGGTTTTCATAATGACGAACTGGAGCTCACGCTGGCACTGGCCGATATCAACAAGTACGGCGGCGACATGCTGATGCGTGCGGTGCGTAAGCAGGACGGCGTGGAAATGTTCCGGGCCAAATCCGGATTCGTGTTTTATGACTACCGCATTCGCAAAGTGGTCGTGCGGCCGGATGAGTTCAATCTGAAAGCGCACATTGCAGGCTAAAGCGGATCTGCAATGGTCGCACCAGCAAGAAGGTGTAGACCGAGTGCGCGATGACTACAGTTCCCACTTTTTCTTCGCGTCGAGAAAAGGCTTCTCGATGAGCATCCAGCTGACGATGGCCAATCCAAATGTACATGCAACAAACAGGATGGTGTCGACGACAAAAAAGTAAGGCACACCAAAAAAATTCCCGCCCCCAACATGGACATTGATGCCCGGATACACCTTTTCCTTCAGCAGCAGCGCCATTGGGGCATGAAAGATATACATGGCGTAGCTGTACTTCCCGCATGTTCGCAGCCAGCTGACAGAAACCGCGCGAACAAACAGATCCCGTACCATGCCGATTCCTGCCGGCGTTATGCAATGGTAAATACAGGCACCAAACAGGATGGCTGCCACCGTCTGGTTCAGCATGGTCCAGTCTGCTTCCACGGAGCTGAACGTATATTTTAGATAAATAACGGCCAGGCAATAAAGCAGCGAGGCGATGGTTGCCAGATTGACAATCCGGCCCAGGTTCTGATGCGACGGGTATTCCCTGATCACAATGGCGAGAAGCGCACCGACGGCCAGTGCGTCGATCCTGCAAGGTGTCCAGAGGTAAGCCCCTTCATCGGCGACTGCAAACTGTGGATCGATCAGGGCCATCCCAAATCTGAATGCCATGGCGAAGGCGATAAGCAATAGACATATTTTCAGGAGTATTTGCCTGGATACAAATATGACGACAAATGGCCAGAGCAGATAGAATTGTTCTTCCACGGCGAGCGACCAGAAGTGCCCCAGTTTGAAATGAACGAAAGGATGAAGCCAGTTGTTCATGTAGAGCGCAAACCAGGTCATGTGGTCTGCTATCGAATCGGCCCAGACGGAAACGCCTGCCTGAAAATAGGCAAACAGGGCAATGGCGATCAGCGTGACGTAATAAACCGGGAATATGCGCAGGACGCGGCGCATGTAGAAGTTCTTGAAAATGTTGCCGGATTTATGTTCCTTGGCATCAAGCAGGATTCCCGTAATCAGAAATCCGGATAAAACAAAGAACAGTTGTACGCCCAGCCATCCGGCGTGCAGCAATCGCCACAGATTGCCTCCCAAAACGGTATCGAAATCCAGAACGGCAAAAAAAGAACCGTTGTGAAGCATGACCCATAACACGGCAATGCCGCGTAATCCATCCAAAGCCGGAATTTTGGTTTTCATTTACTGCTTTCCCCGTCCGATGATCGGATGCGCGAATTGCTGAATAACGATATGTCCACATTATTAAAGGGATATTTCACGGGCATGTGGTGCACCCGAGTCGCTGCCTTTCACTATGGGTTTATAAGGCCGGCGTATTCTCATAGGTTTTGGCCGTTTTTTCCACAGGATAATTGTGCTCTTAAAGCAAGTTGTTTACCGGACGTTTTGGCTGCACGCTAGTGGGGCGCTGGCAGCGGCTCGGGCTTGTGAAGAATATGCTGCAACCAGCCTGTCCGTGGCGGGCAGTACGCCCTGACCAAACCTTTAACGGGCAAACTTGACTATCGTCAAATCGTCTTTACTATCGGTTGATGGCTCTTGAGCCCCCTGCCTGATCAGCATCAACATGACGTTATTGATTGGCCCAAAGTACCGGCCAAGTCTGTCTGGTCAATATTGAGTTCTGAACTGCTTTGAACAGGAATTCGAAGGTCGTGGAGACAACAAACAACTGGCAGAACTTGCGTGGGTGGAACGAATGAACGAAGCACTGGAAGCGAAGACCCAGGATTTGATTAACAAGGTTGTCTATCACCGCAAGGGTGTGGAGCGCTCGTATACGAACCGCATCCTGAATGTTGCTGAATCGATGGCGTTGTTGAAATACCACGATTATTTTGCGGGTCGCGCAGTTCTGGATATCGGCGTTGGCACCGGCCGGACTACGCGCTACCTGTATCCGCTGGCGAGCAAATATGTTGCGATAGATTACTCGCCCGTCATGATCGATCAGATGCATGAAACGATGCCGCAGGTTCCGGCATTTCTGTGCGATGCCCGCGATCTGTCGCCGTTCCAGGATGGAGAGTTCGAATTCATTTTTGGCAGCAACAATGTGGTTGACGCGTTGTCCCACGAAGACCGCTTGCGATGTTTGCAGGAAATTTTCCGGGTCCTGAAACCCGGTGGCATGTTCCTGTTTTCCTCCCACAATCGGGATTTGGCGCCGAACCTGCGCAAGCCCACTATCACCTGGTCGCGCAACCCGGTTGATTCCGCCATTCGCGTCCGCAATTGGCTGCGTTCCATGGCCAATAAAGCCAGGGTCGAGCAGTATCAGCGTGAGGAGGCGGACTACGCTCTGTATTGTGATTCAGGGCACGATTACTGCTGCATACACTACTACATCGACCAGCGCACCCAGCGGCGCCAGCTGGAGTCACTGGGCTTTACCGTGCTGGAAGTGCTCGATCCGTTTGGCCAGTCGCTGCAGCCAGACGACAGGGTCCCTGACAGCCATTGGCTCATGTATGTTGCCACTAGCCGATATCCAGCAGCCACTGGATGAGCAGCTTCGCCACAAAGCCGATCATCCCCAGTGTCAGCACCAGGAACAGCACAAATGTCCCGAATCGCCCGGCTTTGGATTCACGTGCCAGCTGGGCCACGATGAAAACCATGTACAGCATGAAAGCAGCCATGCCAATGGTGAGACCAAAGGTGGCAATGTCCTGCTCGGTGTAGCCCAGTATGGTGTTCACGATTGGCCTTTGGTTCTTGACGGCAGATGATCGGCACCGACGGTATCCCGATAGGCATGCCAGCTGGCATGACCCAACACCGGAACCACAATGACACTGCCGGCCAGACCCAATATGCCCAGCATCGAGCTGACCATGATCAGCAAAGCCCACAGCGCCATCGGAAACGGATTCTGAATGACGACTTTCCAGCTGACAATAACGGCGTCCAGAATCGGAATCTGACGATCCAGCAGCAGCGGCAGCGTAATCACGGTGGAGGCAAACACCGGAGCCGCCAGTGTAATCCCCAGTATCCACCATGCCTCGAAGACATAAGTGTCACGCGCCAGCACCACATGACGCAGAAAATCCAGCGGCTGATTGACCGGCTCCGGTGCAAACAGCGTAATGAATGCAGCGGATGTGAGTACCCATCCCGCGCCGGACAGGCACAGCAACAAGCCAAACCGCACTAGCCGCCAGTCATGATGAGGCCGGCCCCGCCAACTCCACCAGGTGCGAAATACCAGCCGAAACGTGGCGGGCTGGTTTTTTTCCAGCGCCTGGCTCACCGCATACAATCCCACCGCAACAACCGGCGCCACCGCGAGAAAGGCGGTAAACGCTCCTGCCAGCAGCCAGAACTGGTTATAGGCGATCAACAGCAAAAACAGGCCGAACGCGGAAACACCCAGCCCGTGTGCCATACCAATCAGCGGCGCCTGTTTGAAGTCCTGCCAGCCTTTTTGCAGCCAGCGCCAGGGATCGCCAAGGGATAAAGAGCGTATCTCAACCTGGGAAGCCATCATGGTTTTCATGTTTGGGAATTCCGAAAGGAGCCTGGTGGGCAGTCTACTGCATTATTGTGGTCGGGTGGGAAGGTGGCAGGAAGGCGAGTTCAGTAGATGGCCACGACCTCATACTGTTTCTGCGTGGCCGCCAGGTGCAAAGTCACCGTGTCGCCTGCACCTGTATTCAACAATGCTTTGCCCAGCGGGGCAGAGGGTGTAACAACCACGATGTCGCATCCACCCGACACTATTTTTAATCCACCGGCAGCCGGACCCAAAAACAAATACTGGCCGTTGCCGTCTTCGTCTTCAATGTGAACCAATGCGCCAATTGCAACGGCCTCACCCGTTTCAAATGGCCTGGGTGCGATATTTTGAAAAGCGGCCAGATCGGCTTCACACTCCGCCAGTCTGCGGGCCTGGCCTTGTGCCAGATAAGCTGCTTCCAGGCCAAGCGTATCGTATTTGTTTTCCGCAATGTTTTCTTCGTGCGTTGCCGTTTCATAAGCAAGCAGCATGGCACTTTTCGCGTTTTCAACGAGATTTTTCAAGGCATCGATGATCGCCTCATGAATCAGTTTTTTGTCAAATAGGTCGGGCACGGATTGATGTCTCTCCTTCTGTGATGAAATTGGCGGTTGTTTGTTTTGCGATCATAACGGATCTGGTATCCGGCTTGAACCGTTTGGTGAGGTTTCATTCATCGCCGCACACAGTAATAGATGATATGCTTCGGCACACAGAATGTTTACTCTCCCAATCTATCAATTGCAGACGTTGAACATGCTCCCAGCATTACGCCGGATACACATTTTCGCAGTGCTGGCCCTGTCGGGTCTGTATCTGCTCACCTCCTCAATCGCGCTGGCCGACAATGATCTGGCCTACCAGCTCAAATACAGACTTGAGCTTCTCCCCGGCACCGACCAGGCCCTGGTCAACATTACGCTGGACAACAACGGCAAGCTGATTCGATCTCTCAGTTTCCAGAACCTGCCGGGCCTGTACACGGAAATTCAGGCTAACGGAGATTTGTCGGTGACGGAAACGGACGTGCGATGGGTTCCGCCTAAAGCAAAGGCCACGTTGTCGCTTAAAGTCAAGGTTACGCGCGAGCGGAACCCGGGAGAGTTCGGCGCGATGATGACAAAGGAATGGGCGTTATTCCGTGGGGACGATATTTTTCCGGCAGTCAAAGCCGATTTTGTCGACGGTGCGCACGCTGTTGCCACACTGGACGTGATATTGCCACCCAACTGGACCAGCATCGAAACGGGCTGGCCACGAATTAAAGGCAACACTTTCCGCATCGACAATCCCAACCGCAAATTTGATCGGCCAACCGGCTGGATGATCGCCGGCACGCTGGGCACAAGGAGAGCCAAAGTCAGCAAAACCGCTATCTCGGTTAGCGCCCCCAAAGGCAGCCAGATGCGCCGAATGGACGTGCTGACTTTTTTCAAATTTGTCTGGCCTGAGCTGAATCAGGCGTTTGAGAAAACGCCCAGAAAACTGCTGATCGTCGGCATGGGTGATCCCATGTGGCGTGGCGGGCTTTCCGCATCCAATTCGCTGTTTCTGCACGCGGATCGCCCCGTCGTCAGCGAAAACGGAACCAGTCCGTTGTTACACGAACTGACTCACATGATTACGCGTATCCATGGCGTCAAAACTGCCCAGACCAATGACGACTGGATTGCGGAAGGGTTGGCAGAATTCTATTCCTTTGAACTGCTCTACAGGGCAGGCGGCATGAGCAAGGAGCGCCGGAAAAATATAATCAAAAAGCTGTCGAAATGGGGCAAAAACGTCAAGCACCTGCGCAGTCAGCAGTCCACCGGTGCATTCACGGCACGCGCGGTGGTGCTGCTGGACGAGCTGGACAGGGAGATCCGGCGTCGCAGCAAGAATAAAGCCTCTATCGACAATGTTACCCGTGACCTGATGGCCAAACGGACAGTGTCACTGGACGATTTGAAACAGTCCGTGGAGGCGCTGATAGGTCCTGACGCTGAGACGCTGCGCTCACCGTTGCTCAAATAGATCGGTCGTCACTGAAACTTTCCGGGGCGCCTGTCGCAGCTCCTGGCCGAGATGATTGTTGGGGCGATCTGACAAGCCAGGTTTTTGCACGGCGTGATGGATGGTTACGCTTCTGCAGCGGGCGAACCATCCTTCAGCCAATCCAGGATTCTGGCCGTCAATTCATCGAGCACAAGATTGCTTTTCAGTCCTGGTGGCGGAGCGAACGCGAGATTGAACAGTGTTCCTGCCGTTAATGTGGATATCAAATACAAAACCTCTGGCCTGACCATGATCCGATACTGATCCCGGGATCTGGCGGCCCCCTTTAATGCCACCTGCAGTAACTGAACCTGCAAATTGTTGATGGGAAAAAGCTTCCAAATGTAGGGCGCTTCGAAGATGAGCGCCTGGAGTATTTTCTTGTTGCTTTTTACAAGCTCAAACAGCGTGCCAATCCAATGCCGCATTGCGGTTTCAAAATCGTTGTCGTGCTTCGACGAAAGCTCTGAGTAGAGCTTGTCCATGTTGCTTTCAAGCATGGCCCTGGCCATTGTCGCAACGATGGCTTCCTTCCCCGGAAAATATTCATAGACAGAACCAATACTGACACCGGCGACCCGGGCGACCTCGTTGGTGCTGAGTGCGCCGTACCCGTCTTTCTCCAGAATCTGAGCGCAGGCTTGGATTATGGCGCTCACAGTGGACTTTGAACGTGCCTGTGCAGGCTTCTTTTTCATATTGAAATCAATATCTTTTTGCTCATTCATCGTAACTGCCTGCCGCTTCCTGATATCCGAGTTTTACTGAGCTGTAGCTCGGATTATTATGGGCGCGAATACGAATCAAGTATAGGGACGAATGCAGCCGGAAATCCGCTCTGCAATCTTCACGAAACCCAGGGCGTTGCACAGGATGCTATCGATGAAAGATCTGAAGTTGAGATCCCCCAAAATCTTTCCCTATTTTCAGCATTATCTGGCGTCCATCATCTGGAATGCGAAAAGCATTTTTTCGTTCAACGAGGCACTCCGCCAGCGGCTGAAGGGAAAGACCGTCCTCATCACGGGAGCCAGCTCGGGAATTGGTGAGCTGGCATCCTATCGGCTGGCCGAAGCGGGCGCCAAGGTGCTGATGGTCGCCCGTTCTGCAGAGAAGCTGAACGCCATGGCAGCAGACATCATCGCGAAAGGCGGTAAGGCCCATGCCTATCCGGGTGATCTTTCGGATCTGGAGGATTGCGACCGCATCTGCAGGGAAGCGCTGGCGGATCATGGGCAAATAGATATTCTGATCAACAACGCCGGACGCTCGATCAGGCGCTCGGTCAAGTTCTCGCTGGACCGCTTTCACGATTACCAGCGCACCATGCAAATCAACTATTTTGCGGCCATTCGCATGGCCATGAATATCCTGCCCGGCATGCTGGCCCGTAATGAAGGCCATATCATCAACGTATCCACTCTTGGCGTTCAAACCTGTCCGGCCCGCTTTTCAGCCTACCTTGGTTCCAAGTGGGCGCTGGAAGGCTGGAGCTGGGTGACAGCCAATGAATTGGCTCATACCAACATCAACGTATCCACCATCAATTATCCCCTCGTCAGCACGCCGATGATTGCGCCGTCGAAAGTCTACAAATACATGCCCTGGAAGTTGTCGCCGAAGACAGCCGTGCGCTGGATGCTGGATATCGTTATTACGCGCAACAAGCGAAAAGTGGATGCCGTGGGTGTGATGGGATTGTTTTTGTATTATCTGCTTCCCAAAACCGCCGAGAATTTTATCAATTTCACCTACCAGATCATTCATGAAACCCCGCCCGAGAGCTATCAGGCCACAAAGACCGAAGCGGCCCGGCAAACAACCCAGGTTCAAAATAACGTTAAACAGGGCGCGACTGTTAACGCGGATTAAGGGAACGGGAAAAACGCCAATAAAAACGGATAATGCGCATGTCAACATCGACGGATTCAATTTCATTTCTGCAATTTCTTAAAGCGCTGTTTCGGGAAAACATTTCCATTCTGAGGCAGCCGGTGCCGGTCTTGCTGGGCCTGTTGGGAACGTTGCGCTCCAGGACGACAAAGAAATGGTCCATTGGCAAATTGCTGGAAAGCCAGGCGGCCAGAATTCCGGAGCGGCCTGCTATCCGTTTCAATGCAGGGGAGTGGAGCTACCGGCAACTCAATGCGCGGTCCAACCAGGTGGCTGCATTGCTGCAGAGGCAGGGAATACAGCGTGGTGATGCAGTTGCCATCATGATGGAGACCGATCCGGAGCTGTTGGCCTGCATCGCCGGGATCGTGAAACTGGGGGCCATTGCCGGAGTCCTCAATCACAACCAGAGAGACGACGTGCTGTCGCACAGCATTAACCTGATCAAACCAAAACTGATCATTGTTTCGGAAGAATGCGTGTCTGCGCTGGCTACGACACCGCACTATCCAACCGTCGACACCACGGCAGCCTATTATTGCCTGGCTGCCAGCAACAAACCTGTTCCCGAAGGCTTTGTGGATTTCGGGCAGGCGCTGGCAACCATGCCGGATTCCAACCCTGCTTCAACCAGTAGCGTTACACTGGAGCAGCCTTGCTT
Source organism: Gammaproteobacteria bacterium (assembly GCA_013178375.1). Classification (GTDB taxonomy): domain Bacteria; phylum Pseudomonadota; class Gammaproteobacteria; order Pseudomonadales; family Ketobacteraceae; genus Ch67. Next base: position 2,795 of record JABLXQ010000008.1, on the reverse strand, counting down.
TTTCGTTTTTACTTCAGGCACCACCGGCCTGCCGAAGGCGTCGATCATGACCCATTATCGCTGGCTGATGGGAATGTGCGGTGTGGGTTTGTTCTCGGCGCGATTGCGTTCGACTGACGTGCTTTACGTTACGCTGCCGTTCTATCACAACAACGCACTCACTGTCAGTTGGGGAGCCGCAATGGGCGCCGGTGCGTGCATGGCGTTATCCCGCAAGTTCAGTGTCTCGCGCTTTTGGGATGAAATCCGGCATTATCGTGCCACCGCCTTTTGTTACATCGGCGAGCTCTGTACCTATCTGCTGAATCAGCCGCCGTCGCCCATGGACAAACAGCATGAAGTGCGCGTGATTGCCGGCAATGGCATGCGGCCGGACATCTGGGACGCGTTCAAGCAGCGCTTTGGCATCCATCGAGTTGCGGAGTTTTACGGTGCCAGTGAATGCAACCTCGCTTTTATCAACTATCTGAATCTGGATCGCACGGTCGGCATGTGCCCTTTACCCTACGCGGTAATCGGCTATGACCCGGAAGGCGAAATTCCGCAGCGGAATCAAAAAGGCAAATACTACAAGGTCAGGAAAGGGGGGGCGGGTCTGCTGATAACAAAGATCAATGATTTTGCGCCGTTCGATGGCTACACCGACAGTGCTGCCAGTGAAAAGAAGCTGCTGAGAAACGTTTTGAAAAAAGGAGATTGCTGGTTTAACACCGGTGATCTGGTGCGCGATCAGGGTTTTCGTCACATCCAGTTTGTGGACCGTTTGGGTGACACGTTCAGGTGGAAAGGCGAAAACGTTGCGACCACTGAAGTCGAGGTCATTCTGAATAAGGACTCGCAGATCGACCAATCTGTGGTGTTTGGGGTCCGTGTGCCCAATACCAGTGGCCGGGCCGGAATGGCGGCGATCACCCTGAATGTGGATTTTGATCAATTCGATACCGGCGCCCTGGTCAAAACACTGCAACAACACCTTCCATCCTATGCCATACCCATCTTCCTGCGGGTACGTAAAGCGCACGAAGTTACGGGCACCTTCAAGAACAGAAAGGTCGAGCTCAAACGTGACGGTTTTGACCTCGACGTAGTGAACGATCCTGTGTTCTGGTATGCAAGCCAGGAGCGCCAATACAAGCGTCTGGACGGCGCAACGTTGAAAGCCATTTGTTCCGGCGATCAGCGCATCTAATGCTGAACAAGTCATCCGCTAATATGGAATTGAAAGTGAAACTGACAAATAAATATGCGTTGGTAACGGGCGCCTCCATTGGTATAGGCGCGGATTTTTCCCGTCAGCTTGCGGCAATGGGTTGCAATCTGGTCCTGGTTTCCCGATCGGAAGATAAATTGCAGGCACTGGCGGATGTTATTAAAGCCACTTATCCGGTCAACGCTCGCGTGATTGCCATGGACCTGGGAGAGCCGGGTGCCGGGGAATTGCTTTTTCACAAACTGACCGAGGCCGGCGTCAGGATCGATATTCTGGTAAACAACGCTGGCCTTGGGATGTACGGCGAATTTTCCGGTCAGTCGCTCGAACAGATTCGAAAAATGTTACGCCTGAATATTGATACATTGACCGACCTTACCCATCTTTTCCTGCCATCCATGCTTGAGCGCCGCTACGGCATGATCATACAGGTCGGTTCGCTCGCCTCATTTATGCCCGGTCCGCTTTACGCAGCCTATTCCGCCAGCAAAGCCTATGTGCTGAGCCTGGGGGAATCGCTCAACCGCGAACTGAAAGGTACTGGCGTGACGTGCACAGTGGTCTGCCCTGGTGTTACCGCAACCAGCTTTTTTGACGCGGCGGGGCAAAACAATCGCTACACCCTTTATCAGCGTCTGGTGATCATGCAGCCCGCAGATGTAGCCAGCATAGGATTGGACGCGGCGCTGAAAGGAAAGCCAAGTGTACTTACCGGTTTCATCAACAAACTGCAGGTCTTTGTATTGCGCTTTACACCAAGAGTGGTGGCCTCTTTTATGGCCTACCAGGGCATGAAATTACGCTGACCCCATTTTTCACCTAGGGACGACAATGTCATGAAAAATTACAAGAATATTTACGCTGTCCTGATCATGTTGGTAATGCTGGTTGCGGCATCCATAACGCACGCAGCGATCAACAGCAAGAGCAATGAGGATTTGTGCGCCGCCATGACCAGCGAAGGTCTGGTGGACGGCACGGCTTTACCTGCTTCCTGCCGTTATCTTGGCATTCCCTATGCGTCCCCGCCTGTGAATGAGCTGCGCTGGCAGCCTCCCAAGCCACCTGCGCCCCGCAACGACACACTGGCTGCGAAGCGATACGGAAATACCTGCCAGGAACTTATTCCGATTCCCTTGAACGCATCGGTCCGGCACAGTGAAGACTGCCTGTATCTGAATGTCTGGACGCCAAAGAAAGAGGGCAATTATCCGGTGATGGTCTGGATTACCGGTGGCGCGTTGCTGCTGGGTTCAGGTTCCTGGCCGTTTTACGATGGCCAGAACTTTGCGGAAAAAAATAATGTGGTGCTGGTCAATATCAACTATCGCCTGGGTGTGCTCGGCTATCTTTCCCATCCATTGCTCGCCAAGGAAGATCCTGATGGCGGTCATGGCAATTATGGTCTGCTCGATCAGATTCAGGCGCTCAAGTGGGTGAAGGAAAATGCATCGGCTTTTAACCCGTAGCGGGAAATCCCCCGGCTCTGCCGGGGAGACAGCAAACGTTTGACATATCCTGGAGTCCATCGCGGAAACTCCGAAGCGTGAGCCGCCAAGCACACGTAACGGAGAACCGCAATGGA
>JABLXQ010000079.1 GCA_013178375.1 Gammaproteobacteria bacterium | reverse complement strand
GGCAGGCTCTCCGGCGCCGTCAGTCCAGATGTCGTCCGGCAGCGAGCGGTCGCGGAAACATACGCGGTCATGATCAGGATAGGTAATGGTGTCAATGGCAGCCCGGGTGCCGACAACCAGGCAGCGGGTTGCTCCGCTACTGCGGTTCACCAGAAAATGCCCCACCGGCACGCCCGCGCGAAAGGTGGCGGCGTCGCCCGGGCGCAGCACAGTTTCCGCTTCGCCTTCGACCAGCGTGATCTCGCCTGCGAGAACATAGACCATCTCGTCCTCGGCGCTGTGCCAGTGCCTGATCGACGAACGGGAACCGGGCTGAAGGATTTCGATAAAAGCGCCGAACTGGGCGAGGCCACCGGCTTCGCTGATCCACAACGTGCGATTGGGATCGATTGCATTCGCGGCGGGGGTTTCCTCTGCGATGAACTGATCAGGCGTGATAGCGGGCATACTATTTCCTCTGCAAGGGCGATATCCGGCACCGGCAGTGCCCTGTCACAACAGCGGCTGCACCAGATACGACGCGACCCTGCGCAGTTCGTCGTCATCATCCGAGGTCAGGATACCCCCCGGCGTCAGAATGGCCGACATCAGCAATCGCACGAACATTTCCCCTGCAAGATTCAAATCCTGCGTTTTCAGCCAATGCTTGAACTTCGGCTGATGCAGGAACGCCGATGCCGCCGCAATCGCAAACTGCAGCATCGCTCCGCCCTGCAATGTTATGTGCAACACCAGCCATTCCGGATCGGTATCAATCAGACGCCGGATCAACGCGTGCTGGCGGGCCAGGCGTACTGCCAGTACGAAGCCCTCCACCACGGGGTTTTCCTCAATGGACAACGTGGCCAGCCGCTGCTCGATCTGCAATGACTCGCGCTGCACTTCACGCAACATCACTGCCTGGAAAAGCGCAGCCTTGTCGGCGTGATAGCGATACACCGTCACGCGGCTGACTCCCAGACGTCGCGCCACCGTTTCCATCGTCGTGCGCGGTAGCCAAACTCCAGGAACAGCGTCAGCGCGACATCGAGAATGCGTTCGGCCGTCTCGTCCGCGCTGGCTGTGTCTGGCTGCAAAGCGCCATCGTTGGAGGCAGGACTCATAGGGATGAAATGGCCCGGGAATTCTGGTTCAGGATGAGCGATACAACAACGGCGGGAATCCGGGTTTTGCAACCGTTCATGCCGTCACCGCTGCATCGTATAAGTCCCCGGAGGATGCCAGACTGACGGATAAAGGACAAGCGCACAGCCGATCCGCGCCACGCATCGTCCATTTCCTCTTGCCTGGACTGGTCACGCGCGTTGAACCGGGCGAGGCGTGTATCCTTCTGCTGCAGCGCGAGTTTGTCGAGCTGTTCGCGCAGGGTTACCACCCAGAACGCATGAATGTCTTCCATATCCTGCTGGCTATTATTGTCTGGATGGTGTTGAGGAACACCCCGGCCGCCTTGCCCGCCGGCGATATATTCGCCGCCGCAATCGCACCGCGATCAACCTGTTTCCGATCGATACAGTCCGGAACAGGCTCCCGTTGCCGGAACAGCTCGGTCAGTTCAGGCGGAGGCGCGTTCAGCGTATCACCCCCTTTTCCAGGACCTGTTCAAACTGCTTGCGGCCGACACCGGACGTCCCGACTCGAATCATGTTTTCAGTTTTGTGATTGCGAGCATGCAGTCCGAGATTTTCATGCCCGGCAACACCGGCAAAGAGGGAAATTCCGAACGCCCCAGACAGCTGATCTACAACCCGTACTCGGGTATCGGATATCCATAGCCCGGCCTTCTGCGCCAAGCTGCCGCAATCAGGTCAGTTTCGACGTCAACCCCGGACTGGCCTTCGTTTGCAACAGCGAGGCAAACTCAGCGCCCAGTTCCTGCACCGTGCTTATAAGATCCAGATTGATATGCTGTTGAATATCCATGTACTGGTTGTAATCCGGTGTCAGCACAAAGTACACACACTCATAAATGAAACCGAACTCACCAAACTGCGACAGGTGACAGCGGTCGAACCGCGTCTTTTCAATACTTTCTATGGTGGTCCTGATACGCGATGGAATCTCGGTCAAGGTATCACGCGGCGTATCGTATCCCACGGTAAAATTGAATAGCACACGCCGCTCCATCATGCGCTTGTAATTACGGATGCGGCCCTTGAGCAACTCGGAATTCGGAATGATGATCTGTTCACCACTGAGGCTGCGGACGCGGGTTGTCTTCAGTCCAACATGCTCCACCGATCCCATGAAATTGTCCATGACAATGAAATCCCCCACCACAAACGGTTTGTCCAGCGTGATGGATAGCGACGCCAGCAGATCTCCCAATATATTCTGCACTGCCAGCGCCACAGCAATACCACCGATGCCCAGGCTGGCAATCAGCGTGGTGACGTCGAAGCCGATATTGTCCAGCGCGATGATGGCAATGAGGATAATCCCCAGCATCCGCAACACAAACGATGTCATACCGGCAACCGTAGTGACTGAAGCGTCGCTGTCCTTGCGTCGCCGGACATAGACATCGGCGGCGTAGGTCACCGCCGAGCTGAACCAGAGCCCTATCTGCACCCAGAAGATGATCATGCTCACCTTGACCAGGAGGCTTTCCACGGATGGTTTCAACTCGACAAAACGGACGCTGAAAAACAGGGCCACACCCACCAGAAACAGCCGGGTGGTAGCCTTGAGAACCCGTTTCCATAGCTCAAATATATAGACAGAACTGGCCTTTTGCGGCAACCATCGGATAAAGGCTCTTTGGATGAAATGCAGCAGAAAGCAAATCGTCAGCAACAGCAAAATGAAGTAGAGCCACTCCATCAATGCGTGCTGATCCATATACGCCTGAACCGACTCACCGAGATCCCGCCACTGCATAGTGGTCTCCTTCCTGTTGCGGTTTTTCCAGGGCCAGCGACAAGTCTGGATATGAACGGCTGGGCACGCACAAATGCCGGCTCAGATAAGGCCGCTGCGCATCAGCATCAGCGCCAGAGTCACCAGGATCATCAGCATGCACTCCACCAGCGTAACCGTGCTGAGGCGAACCTTGAGCGCCCTGCCGATGCGGGGACCATGGGCACCCACCCCGCTTCGCAGTGCGGCGAATATACCGGCGGCGCTGAAAAGCATCAGAGCAAGGGTGAGGACATAGACAAGGTAGGGCATGGAAAATGACAGATACGCCAACCCAAGCAACAGTTCGATATAGGGGTAACACAAGGCGTAAAAGCGGGATTTCTGTGCCAGCAGGTCATAACGCTGGAAGCTGTCTGCAAAAGCCAGCGGACAGGTCAGTTTCAGCAAGGCGAGCGCGCACAGCATGAAGCCCAGGAAATAGTGCAAGCCGATCATCGGCACAAGCGCATGGGGCAACGCAGTGGCGAAAGACGCCAGCGCGACCACCGCAATCAGGGCGAACAGCGGGCCGAAACCAGCCGCCGTGGCGTCGGGACATTCGTCGAAAATTCCAAAACCGGAATGACCTTCCATGTGAATTTCTCCTCGTAACCGGACGACATGAGACCTGCTTTCATTGAATGGCACCAGATGCCCCGGCGGAAATCCATTACTGTACCCAATAGCGCAACAAATACACCGCTGCGGACAATGGCATTAACCGCTTTCGCTTTCCCGCAACAGCGTACCTGCCACTTTTCTCAGCTCTCCCATATCCTGGGACGAAAGCCCGGCGGCGAATGCCACCACGACCGATTCCAGTGGATACTTCTTCAGAATAAGAGTGGCGGACTCGTATGCATTTACATTTGCCGGTCCAGAAAAAGACGCATTTTTGTGCGCTGCTGCTTGCCGCAAGACAAGCCGCACAACCAGAATGACCAGGGCCGCACCCACCAAGCACACGATTCCGCTTGCTGCATAGGCCCCGGCCAATCCCGTCACTGGCGTCAACACCAGTATGAACGCCTTTAGCAGTAGCACGATTCCCGCGGCCAACACGCCAAACAGTAACAGCCACAGGCCAACCACGAGAAAGAAACAAATGAGCAACCACTGCACCACGCTTTTCATCCGTTCGTTCTCCTGATTGATCCTGCTGCCCCGCGGGCCCTGCATTGTGCGTCGTCAAAACTACCGCGCGCTTCTGGAATCCAGCACCTTGGCCAGAATCAAACCCAGCACGAAGCTCATCAGCAGACTGAGGAATGGCTTCTCGCCGATTTTCTCCTCGGCCTGGTGCACAACTTTCTGGGATTTCTGGTTCACGCTATTCAGCACTTGCTCGGCGCTGCTTTTTGCGTCGTTCAGAAGTCCGCCCGACAGCTTGGCCAGATCCTTCCGCAATGTTTCGACATCCCGTTTCAGATTGGTGTATTCCTGATTTTCGGCTTTGTCGCGTGCAAACGCTTCTTCTCTGACAGTCATGGTTGTTCTCCTTGATTTAGGATGGTTGCTCTGCAAGACGGTTGTTCCGTCCAGACACCACGGTTCGAGGCTAACGGGCGCGAGCCGCCTTCAGTCGGCTCATTTCATCATGGCAACGCTCGATATCCGGAAACGCATCGCGCAGCGCGATAGCCACGACGGTTGTGTCTGCCGCATCCATAGCCTTGCGTGCCTGCTGGCGGGTTTTGTCTTCCACTTCTTCAAGATTGTCGATAAAGGTTTCCGCCTTATCTTTTTGCAACGAGGCGAGAACATTGGTGTATATCTGACGCACCTTGACCGATACGCTGTGACCGTGTTCCGCTTCACCCGTCTGCAGTACCACCAGTGGTTGCAACCGGTCTACCAGCTGCTCCTTGATACCAGCGATCTCCTCAAATGTTTCCTTGAGGGATGCATTGGTCACTTTGTCATGGGCCTCCCGATAAAAATCGGCGCTGTCATTCAGTATCGTGATGAGTTCCTGCACTTCCTTTGTTTCATGGTCCGACATGGTTTTCTCCCATTCCGTTCTGCAACTTGATGATGGCTGTTTGGCTTGCGGCCAGCGTGTCTCCCACGGGAGCGATGGTTACAAACCAGCTTTTTCGTTTCGTACGCAGACAGTAAGGCAACTTCCGTGCCTGGCCGTACCCGTATCAGAAGATGTCGCACGCAAACCACGAATGACGCGGGCTGCAGCGAGTATTGTCGGGTTATTGCTGTGGATTGAACTGCACGGCGAATCGCACCGGGCATCCCTTGCCCGGCAATTCTTACAGCGTCAATTGAGGGGATTGCATAAAATGCAAAGAAGATATGAGCAAAAAATGGCAGACAGCGGGACCGACTCCTTCCCGCGCAGAGCTTCAGGTCCTTCGTTCAGTCGCCAACCACCAGTGACGCTGGCAACAACAAGGGGTATCTGCAGCTGTCGAAAAACGATTTCCATGGGTGGACGTACTGAAACGCCTGTCGACAAGTTGCTGCCGAGCGCACCCGCCAGGCCTCCTTATATATTCCGATCCCGCATCAGGTCGCCTTCTGTTGTGCCTGATCCTGCTTCAGTTTTTTGTAGCCATCGCCACGGTCGTAAGTACCAAACAACCAGTCGTATAACAGCGAGATCGTTGCAAAATTGCCGCCCGTGAACCTGGCGTGGTGGTTGTGATGCATCTTCGACATATAGCTCAGGTACTTCCATGGGAAGCGCTGCTCTTCCCACAAATCATGATTGTGCAGATTGATCTCGGAAAACAGTGTCCACGACAGGATGATCGTCACCACATGGAACTCCCCCAGAATCAGTGACAGCACCAGAATACTGCCGGCAAACAAACCCAGGCCGATGGCCACTTCCAGCGGATGAATGTAACTGGAATCCTGCCGGCACGGGTTTTTCTGCTGGTGATGCACCGCATGCACCCACATCAGCGGCCCACCCAGAAAGCCGCCATTGTGAAAAAGGAAACGGTGGGTCAGGTAATAGAAAAAATCGTAGAACATCAGGATGATAAAGATATCCAGCACCATCTCCCACAGCGGTTGCGATTCCAGCGTCACGCAAAACGGGATGATCAGCAGGAAGATCAACACTTGATCAAGCAAACCCCATTTGCGGTTGAGCTTCTGGTTGGCCGCGTAGATCTCACGCTGCATCTTCTTGTTGAACGCCTCCTGGTTGATCGCGTTGGCCCGACCGATGGCGGGAACCATGGGCCCGAACTTTCGCCCCAGCAGCGTCATGCCAATGATGCCGACCCACGTCATCAGCGACAGGCCAATGTGGTAATTCTCGAAAAACGTCGACGCAGTCATTACAGAAAACCTCGGTGAAGAACAGTGTTCTCACGAAGTAAAATCCAAAAACCGGGTTTTAGTCAATAAATTTCAGTGGAATCTGCGCATGGATGATTGACACATATCAAAATATTCTTGCATTAAGGGAACGTTGTTCTCAAAGCCCGCGATACCTGCTATCCTCACGCCATGCCAAAGAGACCTTCTGCCAATCCCCTGAACGCAAACCCTACCCACTGGGAAGAACGCTCTGCACAGCGCGTACTCGAGGCCAGTCGGGAACAATTGCTCGAACGCAGCCGGCTTATTGTCGATACCGCTTATGAACTGCTGGATGACGCCGGCCTCGACGGGCTGACAATCCGGGCCGTGCTGACCCGCACCGGCCTGTCGCGGCGGGCTTTCTACGAACGCTTTGAGGGCAAGGACGATCTGGTGCTGGCGGTCTTCGAGGAAGCGATCCGCAAGGCGGTGAAGCTGTTTGGCGAGTGGACGGCGGACATGGCCGACCCGCTGGAGCGCCTGCGCTTTATCGTAACCTCCATCGTCATGGGCAAGGGCATGGATAGTGGCAACCAGATCGTCCAGGATCGCCGCGGAGCAGCATTGAGCCGCGAGCATCTGCGACTGGGTGAATCCCGCCCGCAAGATCTCAGGGCAGCACTGCAGCCACTGATCGCCCTGATCGAGCAGCAACTTGCAGACGGCATGACCAAAGGTGTTGTGCGCCGGGACAACCCGCACCGGCTGGCCACCCTGCTCTACAACCTGGTTTCGACCACCGCACAGGGCGAGCTTCTTCTGGAAGAAAACGCGCAGCCCGACCAAAAGGCAAAAAAGCAACTTGCCCACGACATCTGGGAATTCTGCCGGCGCGCGATTTCGGCCTGATCAACCAGGGCGGCTGCCGCAGCCCTGTCTATAAAGTATTTTCCCTCACATCGAATACGCCTCAGAAAAATCCGGTTTCCCGGCAATCCCATGACGCAAGTCAAAACTTCTTTCGTGGCAGATCTGTAGATTCACTTTCACTACACAACACTGTTGATTATAAAAATCCACTCAGGAGAAGTGAGCATGTCCGCGTCTGCAGCAGCCCGGTATTTCGATTGTGACAATCATTTTTATGAATCTCCGGAATCGTTCCTGCGCTATCTGCCGGAGAGATACAAAAAAGCCTTGCGTTTCATCGAGATCGACGGCAAAACCAAAATGCTGGTGAACGGCAAGCTGTCCGACTACATCCCCAATCCCACCTTTGATGTGGTGGCAGCGCCGGGCAGCACAGTGGAGTATCTGAAGGGCAATAATCCCGAGGGCAAATCATTCCGGGACTTCATGGTGGTCGAACGCTGCATCCCCGAATACCGGGTGAAAACCGAAAAGCGTTACCAGCTGCTGGAAGAGCACGGTCTGTGCGGCACCCTGATGTTTCCTACCCTGGCATCGGTGGTTGAAGGCCACATGTATGAAGATCCTGACCTGTGCCACGCCATCATTCATTCCCTGAACCAATGGATGCTGGACGAATGGGGCTTTGGTGAAGACGGCAAGTTTTTTGCCACCCCGGTCATCACCTTGATGGATGCCGACAAAGCCCTGGAAGAAGCCAAGTGGATTGTGTCGAAAGGTTCCAAAGTCGTGTTGATGCGGCCCTCCTTCGTGCCCGGCATTCATGGCTGCCGTGGCATGGGATCGGCGGAATTCGATCCGATCTACGCACTGCTGGCGGCCAACGACATCATCATTGCGTTTCACAATTCGGATAACGGCGTGCACGACATGTATGAACGCCACCAGCGCAGCGAAGAAGGTCATCAGGGCGAATATCAGCCGTTCAAAAAGACCGATCCGCTGGAACTGGTGATGGATCTCAATCAGGCCACCGTGGGCCACAACCTGGCGGGCCTGGTGTGTCACGGTGTGTTCGACCGCCATCCCAATCTGAAGGTGTGCTACGTGGAAACCGGTGTGGCCTGGCTCTACCCGCTGTGGGATCGCATGGAGCACGTCTACAAGATGGCACCCCAGTTATTCAAACGGCATCCCCACGATGTGATTCGGGAACACGTGTGGTTCCATCCCCATTTTGAGGAAAATCTCGACCGCCTGGTGAAGCTGGTGGGCGTTGACCGCATCATTTTCGGCAGCGACTGGCCCCATCCGGAAGGCTTGGCGCGGCCAGGAGATTGGCTGGAATGCCTGGAGGGCATGAGTGAAGTCGATAAAGACAAGATCATGCGGACCAACATGCTGAAACTGCTGCAGTTGTAAAACCCCAGGGGAGAACAGGCAATGAAAATGTCCGACTTGGTGATCGTCAGCGTCGACGATCACATCAGCGAGCCACCGGATATGTTCAAACGGCATCTAAAGGGCGACGATCTGGCATCTGCGCCCAAATTCCACACCAGCCCCACCGGTGCCAATTACTGGACCTACCAGGGCATGACCATGACGTCGGTGGGGCTCAACGCCGTGGTGGGGCGGGTACCGGAAGAATACGGCATGGAGCCGCAGTCACTGGAGCAGGTGCGCAAGGGTTGCTACGACCCGAAAGCCCGTATTGATGACATGAATGTCAACGGCATTGCCGCTTCGCTGAACTTTGGCAGCGTGGGCGGTTTCGATGGCAGCCGCTGTTTTCACAAGGCGCCGGACCTGACGCTGGCCGTTAAACATCTGCGCGCCTACAACGACTGGCATATCCTGGAATGGTGTGGCTTCGATCGCAGCCGCTTCATTCCCTGCGCGCTGCTGCCAACGTGGGACATGAACGCCACTGTGACCGAGATCAAGCGCATCGCTTCACTGGGATGCACGTCCGTCACCCTCAGCGAAAATCCCACCCGCATGGGTTTGCCGAGCATCCACAACGCCTATTGGGAGCCGATGTGGAAAGCGCTGGCCGAACACAACATTACCATCTGTCTGCACATCGGCTCGGGCAATCCACCGCCCCACGCATCGAATGAAACACCCATCGAGGCATGGATCACCACGATGCCCATGTCGATTTCAGTCGGTGCGGCGGACTGGTTGCAGCTGGAAGCCCTGCAACGCTATCCGGATCTGAAAATCATTCTGTCGGAAAGCGGTATCGGCTGGGTGCCCTACTTCATGGAGCGCGCCGATTTCAGTCATTCGCGCCACAAGGCGTGGACGCACTCCGGTTATGGCGGCAAAAAACCCAGCGAGGTTTTCCGCGACCATTTCATGACCTGCTTCATCGACGATGCGTTTGGATTGCAGAACCTCGGCGCCATCGGCGAGGACAATGTGGCCTACGAGTGCGACTACCCCCACTCGGACGCGCTCTGGCCGGAAGTGCCGGAATATCTGTGGAAGAGCCTGCAACACCTGACCGACACCCAGATTGACAAGATCACGCATCTGAATGCGATGCACTGGCTGCATCATGATCTGTTCAAACACTACAAACGTGGCGATCTGACGGTGGGAGCACTGCGCGCCAAAGCCACAGCTGACAAGGTGGATATCACGCCGATTTCCAGCGGCGGCGCTGCACCGCTGGCTGAGGGTGAAATCAAACGCCGGGTCACGTCGGGTGACATATTCCGCATGATGGCAAAGCAGGCCAACGTTGCCTGAGGGGGATTCAACATGACGAACGCAGCAACGCTGGAAGCAACAGCCAGCCTGGAAAAAAGACTGAACGCCACGGATATCACGCCGCTGATTGCCAGCCGGGTTGAACTGAGCAAGCAGGATTTACTGAGCGGCCATTACGCGGCCGATCTGCGCGAACTGCTCGAACGTCGTGGCGTACTTGTATTCAAGGAAATCAACTTCACCGATGCAGAGCAGGTGGCCTTCACCAAGACGATTGGCCAGTTCATGCCGGAACTGGAAGGACAGGAAATCTACAACATCACGCTCGATCCCAAGCTGAATGCCA
>JABLXQ010000078.1 GCA_013178375.1 Gammaproteobacteria bacterium | reverse complement strand
AACCGGTTTGCCGGTATCGAGAAACGCCACCACGCCCTTGTTCAGGCTGCCGATGACAGCAGTGACCGCATCCAGACCATTGATGCATACCGCCTGCAGGTAATCGCCCAGCACGGTTTCCACGGCCTTTTCCCAGCCGCTTTCCGCTGTCACCTGCTGCGCCAGACGGGGCTTGTCGCCCAGCTGATTCTGCGCCAGCCATTCCACCAGATTGCTTTCGCCCATCGCCGCCTGTTGCAGCGCTTCCAGCGACGCGTAGCGGCCTTTCAAGGTCTGGCGTTCGTTCTTGAACTGGTCCAGTTCCAGGTTGAGCTGGTTGTTGCGCTCACGCTGCTGCTTGATCTGTTCCTGGTAGCCCAGCGCCGTGCCCTGCAGATCCTCCAGTTTCAGATCCGCTTCCGCCATGCGCTCTTCCAGAATGGCGACTTCTTCTTCCAGCGGGCCGGCGGACAAGGTCTCGCGCTCGCCTTTCAAACGTTCGATGCGATCCCGCAGCCGCTCGACGGACTGCTCCAGATGCTGGATGCGGGATTGTTCCACCTGCGCGCGCTGACGCGGCTCGTTGGCTTTCTGGTTGAATTCGTCCCAGGCCAGCTGCCATTCCTGCATGCGCTCTTCGGCGTCGTGCAGGTTTTCGTTGGCATTGTCGGCACCGGCTTTCACCAGTTCGTATTCGGGTTCGATTTCTGCCAGGCGGATGGTGATGTCTTCCAGCTGTTCCTGGTCGAGGCGGATCTGGTCTTCGGCCTGCTTGCAGGCTTCTATGGTTTGCTGCAGATCTTTCTGCAGCTGGCTGCCGCGCTCTTTGGTGTGCTGGATGGTCTGTTCGATGCGGGCGATGTCGGCGCCCAGACCGTAAAAGCGGCCCTGCACTTCATTCAGTTTGTCGGACAGTTCATGGTGCTGGTCGCGGCGCAATTCGATCTGCGCGTCCATGGCGCGCTGGTCCGCCACGAAGGCTTCCAGTTTCACTTCCAGATCGCGGATGCGGGCTTCGCGCACTTCCACCTGATCGTTGATGCCTTTCCAGCGCAGCGCCTGCAATTGCGCCTTGGCCAGTCGCTCCTCTTCCCGGTACTGCTTGTATTTTTCCGCTGCCTGAGCCTGCCGTTCCAGATGCTGCAGCTGGCGGCCCAGTTCGTCGCGCAGATCCTGCAGGCGGTCGAGGTTTTCCCGCGTGCGGCGCATACGGTGCTCGGTTTCCTTGCGGCGTTCCTTGTATTTGGAAATGCCGGCGGCTTCTTCAATGTAGATGCGCAGCTCTTCCGGCTTGGCTTCGATCAGGCGGGAAATCATGCCCTGTTCGATGATGGCGTAACTGCGGGGGCCCAGGCCGGTGCCGAGGAAAATGTCGGTGATGTCTTTGCGGCGACACTTCACGCCGTTCAGGTAGTAGTTGGACTGGCCGTCGCGGGTGACCAGGCGTTTCAGAGCGATTTCAGCGTAGCTGGCATATTCGCCGCCGAGGGTGCCGTCGCTATTGTCGAATACCAGTTCCACCGATGCCTGGGTGGTGGGCTTGCGGGTGTTGGAACCGTTGAAGATGACGTCGGTCATGGATTCGCCGCGCAGGTGCTTGGCGGAGGTTTCGCCCATTACCCAGCGCACGGCGTCGATAACATTGGATTTGCCGCAACCGTTGGGGCCGACGATAGCGCTGAGGTTGTCGGGGAACGCCACGGTGGTGGGATCGACGAAGGATTTGAAACCCGCCAGTTTGATCGATTTCAGACGCATGGATCGTTCTTTTTCCTTATTGGAATGGCCGGCGCGATCGCTCGCTTTTCGTACAACGATTACCCAACGCTGCACGCGGCATAAACGCCCTATTGTAGCGAGTTTTGGCGGCGGCACCACCCCGGCGGGCCAACAGTTTTTCAACCTATAAAAACTTGATTTTGCTGCCAATCCGGGCGCTTGCGGCGGGGTTGTGTTACCGTTCGTCCCAGTCCCTGTCCCTATAAGGAGAAGCCCGCATGCTCAAGGAATTCCGCGAAGGCGTCGGCTATGTCAGCGAGGGCTACCGGCTGGCCCGCCGGCCCGCGTTGCGTCCCTACATGATGGTGCCGCTGGCGCTGAACATCGTGCTGTTCAGCATCAGCGGCTGGCTGGTGGTGCATTACGCCTATGGCTGGATCGGCGGACTGGAAACGGTCGTGGATCTGTGGAGCTGGCTGGACTGGGCCGAGGGCGCGGTCAACAGCACGCTGGCGGTGCTGAAGTGGGTTGCATTCGCCGCCATCATTCTGTTCCTGCTGTTCATTATGGGCTCCAGCTTCACCATGGTGGTCCACCTGCTGGTCAGCCCCTTTATCGGCGTTCTGGGTGAACAGGCGGAAAAGCAGCTGCACACACCCAACTATCCCCAGCACACCCTGGCACAGATCGCCTGGCGCTCCATCAAGCGGGAAATCCGCAAACTGACTTACTGGCTGCTGCGGGCACTGGGGCTGGTGGTGCTGACCCTGATACTGAATTTCATTCCGGTGGTGAATCTGGCGGTACCGGTGATCTGGTTCCTGTTCGGTTCCTGGGTTCTGGCGCTGCAGTACATCGACGTGCCCGCCGACAACAACGGCAAATCCTTTCAGGACGTGCTGGCGCTGATGCAGGCCAACCGGGCGGCGGTGATGGGATTTGGCGCGGTGGTAATGGCACTGACGTCGGTGCCTATCGTCAACCTGTTCATCATTCCGGTCGCCGTGTGCGGCGGAGTGGTGTTCTGGGTGCGGAAGATTCAGGGTGAAGCTGCGGCGACGTGACGTGGCGCGCGTGCAGAGGCGGGTCCGCATCAAGAACGTCAGCGGCCATGGATGGCCGCTGTCGAGCTTACAGGGATGTACTTGCAGCGTTTCTTGATGCGGACCCGCCTCTACACGCGCGCCTGCCGCTCAACTGCCCTGCGCGTTCTCCAGAAACGCCAGCACGGTTTCACACTGATGCTGGCCGAACAGTTCCAGGGTTTTCACTGCACCATCCGTATTCCGCGACAGAATGCACTCCATCAGGTCGCGGAACATTTTCATGGATTTCTCCATCTCGATTTTGGCGGTGCGAATCGCGTAATAATAGGTGCGACGCATCAGCGGCTGCAGGTCTTCAAGGATTTCTTCCAGATAGGGATTTTCGGCAAAGCGATACGCCATGCGGGCGAAACGGAACGAAGCGTTGTGGAAATCGATGGCCTGGTTGCGCTGCAGATAGCCATCCATTTCGTCCAGCAGCTGCAGGAATTCAGGCAGGTCCGATTCCTGCCACACCGGAGTAGCCCGACGCGCCAGTTGTGTCAGCAGCAGGATATTCACTTCGTATACATTGCGCACGTGCCGGGGCGTCATCTCCGACACCACAGCGCCACGCCGTGGCAGAATGTCGATCAGGTGGCGCCGCTCCAGGATAAGGTATGCCTCGCGCACCGATCCCCGGCTGACATCCAGTTCGCCCGCCACACGCAATTCCTGAATACGCTCGCCGGCCTTGAGTTCGCCGGTAATGATCTTCTCGCCCAAATGGCGCGCAATCTGCTCGGACAGGCTGTCGGGTGCTTTGAAAGTCATGGTCGAACTGCTTTTAGTATTGTGGTTGAAGATCTTATAGGGTAGACGCAGGATAGCGGCAAGTTGCCGGCAGATGGCCCCAGTCCGGCCGCCGTGCCTACCAATAGGCGCGCATAATAAATGATCCATGTACTTTTGTCCCATGTCCGCGCGGGCCGGAAACGGAAACGCAACACAGGAAACAGTTCGATACACGATTGCGGCAAACAGACGAGGGAAAGAGCGGAGAAAAACGGGATACGGTGTGGCTATCGCAGATCGTTCAGGCGCCCTGCCGACGGGTTGCATTCAGGACGGACAGTGCCTCCAGCCGCATGATGTACCCCAGCTTGAGGCCCACCGCCGCGATCATGGCCAGGGCGTGCCCGATCACCTGCACCCCCAGCCCCACTTTGCTTTCCAGGCCAAACCCCACGAACAACCCCGCTACCATGACCATCAGGGATCCCACCATGACATCGCGGGAAAGCTGCAACAACTTCATGAACACCACCAGTCTGCAATTGAATGTACCGCAGATGGTAATGAGCACTACCTCCTGGTGATAATGAAAAATCCTGCAGCGTTGCAGCAATGATTTTGCTGCGGATGACGGGCAATCAGCGCGGGGATTGGTGCCGCAATTTTTCAATATTGCCGCGGTGATCGTCGCGCATCGCCTGCAGTTGCGCGAACACGTCCGGCTGCATCACCTGTGGCAGCAGCGCGTCCAGTTGGCGCACCACCCAGGCCTGGCCGCGATCCAGCAAGTGCAAACGTTCCACCAGATCCGCAATCGCCATTGCTTTCGGATGAAAGTCACCGATGGAAGTGGAGGGCGTACCGTTGAGCAGATGAATACTGCGCAACAGGCCGCGGCAGGATTTCACTTCGTCGTGCTGAATCCGCAGCAGCAGATCGTGCAGCTCACCGGCCGGCAACTGTTTCAGCGTCTGCGCACAGACCAGCGCACCGGCCCGCTCGGCTTCCAGCAGAACATTGAGACGTTCCACCACATCGGCATCGACCAGAAATCCATGGTAGGCCGGATCAGTGTGGGTCTGCTGGCACGGCGGCGAACTGCATCCGGCCGGTGTGCTGTCATCCGCTGGCGCCGGTCGATGCGCACCCAGTTGATCCAGCAGAGTCCAGTGTGGCGATTCCTTTTGCAGGCTGTCTTTCATGGGGCTCTCCCGCATTTTTCCAGATCAGTGACCGTACTTGCGTCGGTGGACCGTTGCTCCATACTACGCTGCGTATTGATCGTTGTTGATCGCCGGTCTTATGAATTTTTTTGCTGGAAAGCAGCATGGATATTGATCTTGCTCGAACGTTTCTGGAAATCATGCGCTCAGGCAGTTTCGTGCAGGCCGCTGAACGCCTGCATGTGACCCAGACCACGGTCACCGCGCGGGTGCGCACGCTGGAGGAATCCCTGGATTGTCAGCTGTTTGTGCGTAGTCGCACGGGCACGCGCCTGACACCGGACGGCGAGCGCTTTGTCGCCTACGCCACCACGCTGGTACAGACCTGGGACCGCGCCCGGGCGGACCTGAGCCTGCCGTTGGGCCACAAGACCCGCCTCTGCATCGGGACCGAGACCAGTCTGTGGAATCCTCTGTTGCTGCAATGGCTGTTGTGGATGAAAGATTTTCACCCGGACATTGCGCTGCGCACTGAAGTGGCGGAAGCGGACGGGCTGCTGGACCAGGTGGAAAAAGGCACGCTGGATGCCGTGCTGGTGCATCGCCCCGGCTACTACTCCGGCCTGAACGTGGAGCAGTTGCTGGAAGAAAAACTGGTGCTGGTGCGTTCGCCTGCCCAGCCCGAGCCGTTCCTGTTTATCGACTGGGGGCCGGCATTTGTAGATCAGTACGACGCCGCGCTACCGCAACCACGCCACGCGGCGCTGACGTTCAATCTGGGTCCGTTGGCGTTGCAATATTTACTGCGCGCCGGTGGCAGCGGTTATTTTCGTACCCGCGTGGTGCAACCTTATCTGGACAGCGGCGCGCTGGAAAAAGTGGCGGATGCACCGGAATTCACGCACCCGGTCTTTCTGATCTATCGCAGTGGCGCCGCGCACGAACTGGAAGCGGCACTGCAGGGATTCCGCGCGCTATCGACCGGCGAAACGGAATGGAACCTGTGACGGGCGTCGCCGGCATCAGGGTCTGGACTGTTCGAGCCGCACCCACTGACCGTTGCGATGGTCCACCTCGAAACGCGCCCACTCCCGGAATTCGTCGGTGCGGCAGATGCCGGTATCGTACGCACCGGCACCGGCGACATTCTTGAAGATAACGCGTTCCTTCGCCGCATTCGGGTGAGCGTGGATGTCGATCACCTGACGAACGCACCAGCGCTCGCCCGACTGGCCGTTACTGTAAAACCGGCCGCCAATGATGCTGGCCGGATGGGAGCCGTGCTCGCGCGCATGCTGCAGGGCAAGTTCGAACAGTTCTGCCAGATCTTCCGATGTCACATCGATATAGGAATTCAGTTGCTGGATCGCGGCCGCCAGATCCTCGTGTGTGAGTTCGACTTTGCCAGTTTGCAGTTGCGCCGGCAGATGGCGGTGAGCATGACGCTTGACGATGTGGGCCGGGTAACGCCGCCACGGAAACAGGCCGTTGAACAGGAAAGCCACCAGCAGGATCGCCAGCACATTGAGCAGAATCGGCGTGAGCAGGTAGTCGTAACCCATGGCGTGGATCTGCTCGCCACCGATGATGGCAGACAGCGCCGTGGCACCGCCGGGCGGATGCAGGCAACGCAGATAATGCATCGCGCCCACCGCCAAACCCACCGCCAGCGCCGGTGCCAGGGCATGGTCCGGGCAGAATTTGTGGCAGCTGACACCGATAAATGCCGACAGCAAATGCCCGCCGAGCACGGGCCAGGGTTGCGACAGGGCACCGTGCGGCACCGCAAACAGCAGCACGGCCGACGCGCCCATCGAGGCCACCATCAGCAGCATGCCTTCCGTGTGCAGATACCACTGCGACACCCAGTAAACGGTGAGAATGCCCAGCAACGCACCCAGCGCGGAAATCAGCTTTTCCAGGTGGGTAGTGGTGTTGTGTTCGATCCCGAGTGATGCGACCAGTGTGGACGCAAAATTTTTCCAAAAGGCCATATCTGTCTGCCAGAATGCACCAACAAGGTGCAGCATACTAGCGATATGGCCAACGCCTGACAATCACTTCAGGCGTGAAGAAACCGCATCTTACTATTCGGTTTTTTTCGGATGTCCCGCCTGCTCGATGGCGTGCTTCACTTCCGGCGGCATGTAGTTTTCATCGTGCTTGGCCAGCACTTCTTCCGCTTCCACCAGATTCTGTTCCACCAGGCGGCCATTGGCTATGATGCCCTGCCCTTCGCGGAACAGGTCCGGCAGGATGCCGCTGTAACGCACGCGCATGGTCTGGGCATTGTCGGTGATGTCGAACGTCACCGACAGTCCGTCGCCGCGCTGCAGCGAACCCACCACCACCAGCCCGCCGACACGGATGCGTTTTTCCAGCGGCGCTTCGCCGGCCACCACTTGCGACGGGGTGTAGAACAGGTTGATGTTCTCTTCCATCGCATACATCATCAGCCCGGTAGCCAGCGCCACCGCCGCCAATGCACCCAGCACAATAACGAGCCGCTGTTTGCGTTTGGGATTCATGATTCGAGTTTCTCCCGTTTGATCTTGCGTTGAATGTCGATGCGCAGGGCGCGCTGGCGCAGGATGGGCGCGAGTATGTTGGCAGCGATGACCAGCAGTGAAATGCCATAAGCGGCCCACACGTACGCACCGTGCTTGCCCATGGCGAGAAATTCCGCGAAATTGTCGAACGCCATCAGTTGTTCTCCACCAGTTGCCGCACCCAGTTACTGCGCTGTTCCCGCTGCAGGATTTCGCAGCGCGTGGCCATGATCAGCAGCACGGCGAACAGGAAATAAAAACCGAAAATGCACAGCAGCAGCGGAATCAGCATTTCCGTCGCCATGGAGGATGACGTCATGCTGATGGACGCCGGCTGGTGCAGTGTGTTCCACCATTCCACCGAATATTTGATGATGGGAATGTTCACCGCGCCGACAATGCTGAGCACGGCGGTGGCGCGGGCAGCAGACTGGGCATTTTCAATCGCCATGTTCAGCGCCATGACGCCGATGTAGAGGAACAACAGGATCAGCATGGACGTGAGCCGCGCGTCCCACACCCACCAAGTGCCCCAGGTGGGCTTGCCCCAGATGGCGCCGGTGATCAGGCACAGGAATGCAAACGAGGCACCGATCGGCGCAATCGAACGCGCCACCATTTCCGCCATTTTCATGCGCCACACCAGCACCACGACGCCGGCCACGGCCATCATCACATAGGCGCCCATGGCCAGGCTGGCCGCCGGCACGTGAATATACATGATGCGGTAACTGTTGCCCTGCAAGTAATCCGGTGGCGCAAAAGCGAGGCCCCAGACAATACCGGGAATGATCAGCAGCACGGCGCCGGCGATCAGCCAGGGCAGCATTTTCCCCGTCATGTCGTAGAAATAACGCGGCGAGCCGAACTGGTGATAAAGACGTTTGATGGTGGCGAACACGTTGATCCTCGTTAATCAGCAGAAAACATCCCGCTTGATGTTCATAAACTTTGTTATCCGTTCAAACTGATGCGCAGGCCGGCGGCGATGGCGAACGGCGCGAATGCCAGTGCCAATATCAGAAACGCGCCCAGGATCGCCAGCTGCCCGCCGAACGCCATGCTCATGGACGCTGCCTCCACCGCGCCGGTGCCAAAAATCAGCACCGGCACATACAGCGGCAGCGCGATGATGGCCACCAGCACGCCGCCCTTGCGCAAACCAACCGTGAGCGCGGCGCCAATCGCACTGATCATGCTCAGCACCGGCGTGCCCAGCAACAGGCTGCACAGCGTCGCCTGGATGGTGTCGGCATCCATATACAGCATGACACCCAGCACCGGCGACACCAGAATCAGCGGCAAGGCTGTCACCAGCCAATGGGCGATGATCTTGCCCAGCACCAGTACAAACAGGGGCTGCGGGCTGAGCAGCGCCAGTTCCAGCGAACCGTCATCGAAATCCTGGCGGAACAGGCTGTCCACCGACAACAAGGTAGACAACAGCGCGGCGATCCAGATCACCCCCGGAGCGATTTTTTGCAACGTGGACGGCTCGGGGCCGATGCCCAGCGGAAACAGGGCGATCACCATGATGAAGAAAAACAACGGGTTGACCAGATCACTACGCTGGCGAAACGCGACAACAAGATCGCGCCGCAGCATGGCGTTGAAACCCTGCGCCATGGAAGGTGGTTTCACAACAGCCGGGTTCACTGCAGCCGGATTCAGTTCAGTGCCCACTGGCCACCTCCCAATCCCAGCTGCAATTTACGCAGCCCGGGAATATCCAGCGCGTGATGGGTCGTCAGCAGCACACTGCCGCCACGGCTTGCGTGTTGCTGAATCAGCGCTTCCAGCTCCGCCACGCCCTTGCGGTCAATGGCAGTGAAGGGTTCGTCCAGCACCCACAACAGCGCCGGCTCCACCTGCAGCCGGGCCAGCGCCACCCGGCGCTTCTGCCCGGCCGATAGCGCATACACCGGCACATCCTCGTAACTGGCCAGCCCCACTTTTTCCAGCGCGGTTTCAATCGCGGTATCCAGAGCCGGGCCACGCTCGCCCACGCCTTTCAGTTGCAGTATCCAGCGCAGGTTTTCACGGGGGGAAAGCGATGTCTTGATGCCGGTGAGATGGCCGAAATACAGATGTTCCTGGCGGAAGCGGTCGTCGTTGCGATGCCGGGGCTGACCGCGCCAGTGCAGCTCGCCTTCGTAATCATCCGACAGGCCGCACAGGATGCGGATCAACGTGGTTTTGCCGCTGCCATTGGGGCCTTCGATCTGCAGGATCTCGCCGCCATGCAGGTCAAACGCCAGATCGCGGATCAGCATCCGGTCATCCCGTTCGCAGGACAGTCCTTTCACATGCAGCAACAATTCCGACACCGGCTATGGCCTAACAGCATTTGGTTGAAAGGCGGACATTATAACGAATCGCACCTCAATGTCCCCTGCCTGTGGCCGATGCCTGTCGGGGTTTGCAGCCCAACGGGCCACTCACTAAACTGCCTGCTCCTTGCAGTGGGCGGTGGATAGACCATGGAAATCGACGTTGTACACCTGTTGGTGCTGATCCTGTCGGGTGTTGCCGCCGGCTTCATCAATACCCTGGCAGGCGGCGGCTCGCTGTTCACCCTGCCCGCCCTGATGCTGCTGGGCATGCCTGCCGACATCGCCAACGGCACCAACCGCATCGGCGTGTTTCTGCAATCCGTCGCCGGCGTGTGGGGCTATCGTCGCCACGGCAAGCTGGAACAGGCAGCGCTGGTGCCGATCCTGGTGCCCAGTGTGCTGGGCGCACTGATCGGGTCGCTGACAGCCTCCTACATTCCCCCCGCGATTCTCAAACCCGTCCTGCTGGGCACCATGATGACCATGATGCTGCTGGTCCTGCTGAAACCGTCCACTTTTCCCGCCTTGGGGGAAACCACCTTCACCGTAGCGGAAAAGCCGGCCGCCTGGGGCTGGCTGTTCGTGGCGGGGCTGTACGGCGGATTCGTGCAGGCCGGCGTGGGTTTTCTGCTGCTGACGGTGCTGGCGGGCATCCTGCGTTATGACCTGGTGCGGGCCAACGCGCTGAAAATGGCCTGCACGGTGGTGTTCGGCCTGCTGCCGCTGGCGGTGTTCATCGTGCGCGACCAGGTGCTGTGGCTGCCAGGGCTGATCGTGGGCATCAGCACCATTGTCGGCGTGCAACTGAGCGTGAAGTTTGCAGTAACGGCACACCAGAACACCCTGAAATGGATTTTCCTGGGCATGGGCATGCTGGTGTGTGTGGCCGCCCTGCTGAAATAGCAGCGTTAACAGCTGCGCTCTGAACCCTCGCGACCTGGCCTATACTGAACGGAAAACGAGGCCATATGATCGAGATTCCACGCGGCTCGGCGTCAACGCCCACCGCCACCCCGTCCAGCACTGCGACACCGTCCTCTACCGCCGCAACATCGGCAACGTCGGCGGCGGACATGGCTGCCGACTCGGTCGCCAAATCGCTGGAAGCCGTGGTGGTGGAAGTGAAAGCGCGACAGGCCAGCGGCAATCTGGAAAAGCCCGCCTGGGATATTCTGCTGAAGCTGAATCCGGCTGCCACTGCGAGCGCCAGCGCAGTCCCTGTCAGCAGCCTCACGCCGGAACAGCTGCGTGCGCTGCAAAACGGGCAAGCCCTGCTGGTGCGTACCCAAGCCCCGTTTCCGCTGCCGGTGGATACGCGGCTCAACGTCAACGCGACGGCGGGCCAGGGCATCGCGATCCAGCAGATTCTTCCGCCCGGCAACAGCATGCCCCAGCAACTGGTCGCGCTGCTGAAGCAGTGGGTGCCGGCGCAGCAGAGCGCGCTGCCGCTGCTGACCAATGTGCTGCAACTGTTGAGTACGTCATCGGCGCAAACCCTCGCCACACTGCCCGCTCCGTTGCAGGCCGTATTGCAGCAGTTGACTCAGACCCTGCCCAGTCCCGATCAGATCCGCCAGCCCGGCCAGATGCAGGCGGTAGTGCAGCACAGTGGCCTGTTGCTGGAAGCCAAACTGGCCAGCCTGATTGCGCAACTGCAAAAGCTGCCGCTGGATACCAACGCCCCGACCGGCGAGCCGCACGCGCCCAACCTGCAACCGAATCCGTCGCCCGCCGGCACACTGGCCGGACTGGCGCGTGCCGTGCGCGAATCTTTCCAGCGACTGGTGCAGGATTCCCCCGATAGCAGCGAGACCTCGCCCGCCGCCAATACCAAATCGTCTGCAGCGACAACGCCCGTGGCGCCCGATCTGGCTGAAGCTCTCGGCAAGGATTTCAAACTGGCACTGCAGAAACTGGAAGTCGCGTTGCGGGATGCGCAGGGGCAACCGGCAGCGGAAAAAAATGCCGCCCAGGCGAAACCGGGGACCGCAGCACTGGCGCCAACGCAGGCGGATGCGGGCGCAGTTGCTGTGGGAAAAAATGCGGCGCCCGTCGCCGAACCCGGGGCCGAAACACCGGAGCAGTTGCTGGCCCGGCTCATGAACCGTCATGGCCGCAGCGGCCAGCCCGGCGTTGCCGGCACCGAACGCCCTGGCTCCCATCCCGGCATCCAGCGCTATGCCGACGCCGTGCGCGGCGAAACCCGCCTGGACACCGGCAAGCCCACCGCCGCCGACCTTCTGCTGCTGCCACCGCTACCCGGACAGGTGCTGGTGCAACCCCATCCCCGCAGCCGCCCCACCTTGAAAGGCGACGAAATGGCAGATGCCATCGTCAACATTCTGCTGAAGCAGGTACGTGGCGCACTGGCACGCATGACGCTGCATCAGCTGACCAGCAGCGCCCAGAACCAAGACAGCAACGCGCAACCCACCCTGAGCTTTGAAGTTCCGTTTCTGCACGCCGGTCAGGTGGACATGTTCCAGTTCAAGATCGAGCAGGAATCGCAAACGGAACAGGAGCGCCGCGACAAGGCGCTCACCAAACGCTGGCAGGTGCAACTGGGTTTCGATATCGAAGGGCTCGGCCCCATGTTCTGCCAGCTGAGCCTGGCGGGCAACAATATGGCGGTGACCTTCTGGGCCGCCTGGGAAAACACACTGGCGCAGACCAAAGCGCATTTCAATTTTCTGGAACAGGCGCTGACGGACATGGGCATCCATGTGGAAAAAATGCAGGGACACCTGGGCATTCCAGAGAACGACCGCACCGGCGTGCGCAATCAACTGGTGGACATCAAGACGTGACCAGCGAAGCGCCCACCAAGGCAGTGGCATTGACGTACGACGGCCAGCACGCACCCGTGGTGAGTGCGTCGGGCGCGTCGGAACTGGCGGAGGAAATCCTGCGCATCGCCCGGGAACACGAAGTGCCGATCTATGAAAATCCCGAACTGGTGGAGATTCTGGCCCGGCTGGAAGTGGGCGACGAAATTCCGGAACTGCTGTACCGCGCCATCGCCGAGATCATTGCGTTTGTTTATATGCTGAAGGGCAAAACGCCGGCGGGGTTTGGAAGGTCGACTCAGGCTGGCGTGCCTGCGCTGGAGCATCGGAAAAACGATGACGGTTGAGCTTAGTAATCCACTTCAACTGCATAGCGGGATGCAACCCTCACGCTCACATGATAGCCGCCGGGCACTTCCACAATGCCCTGCACCTCGCCCCCTCGCACTTCAGGGCCTGCAACCCCCTCACGTTCCGGCACCCAAAGCAGCAGCGTGGCATTAGAACTGGCATTGGAATCGGCTTTGGCATTGCCCTCCAGACGCATCGATCCTGTATAAGGATTGCTACGCAACGCCACCAGCTCACCCGGCGCATACAAGGGCCGTGCCCGGCTCAAGACGCGTTGATAAGCCGGTGATACCCGTAACGGAAGATCGCCCGGGCACCACGTAATATTCACGTGATTCTGTTCGCCTTCGATCTCGCGCCCATACCAGATGCCTTGCGCGTGCGGGTCACCACAGGCTTGTTTCCACTGCCAGACCGCACCACCAATGCGATAGGCATCTTCGTGTTGGGCATAGGCCCATATCTGCGGTTCACTTTCTTCTGCACTGCCAAACCAGCCCCATTCCCCCGACCAGAACGGAGTGCGATACAGATCAGCAACTTTTTTGGCCGCTTGATAGCCGGAGCCGGTAGTGCCCGTCACGGTGATTGATCCGCTGTACAAGTGAGGCGCGAAGACAATATTGTTATCGAACAGGAACAAACCCAGCGGCATCAGGGTTACACCAAAGGCCGACCACTCGACACTGGGCTCAAAAAATGCGATGTGTGCAAAACCACCGGGTACGCCTTTTTCAGCCGCGCGTATCGCACGAATGGCTTTGGTGTAGTAATTACCCATCAAAAGCGTTTGTGAAATTCCGACCGATAAACCGAAATTCGGTTCATTCAACAAATCGTATCCTGCAACGGCGGGTTCATCCGCAAATTCACGCGCCAGAACACTCCACACCTTGATCAGTTCATCCTGTATGCCCTCACGGTTACGCCAGAAATTCTCGAACGCCGTTGCGACTG
>JABLXQ010000077.1 GCA_013178375.1 Gammaproteobacteria bacterium | reverse complement strand
CGCCGGGCCCATCAGGCCGATTAAATAGGTGTCCGCCAGATTGAAAAACAGAATGGCGACGATGCCGATCACAGTCGGAATCGTCATGCGGGTGAGGGTGGAGCCGATGGGTGCGGTGAGCAGATCCCTGCTGGAGTCCCGGCGCATTCAAGTCACAGGCTGAATTCGAAGTGCGCGATTATCCCACAGGCGGGTGGTCTCCGCACCCGCCGTGAACAATCAGTCGACGATGAAGCTGGTGAACAGCACTTCCTGCACGTCAGTGGGTTCGCTTTCAGCCTGCAGTGCGTTGATCACTTCCTGCAGTGCTTCTTCTTTCAGGTGCTGGCGGCCTTCCGGGGAGTTGAGTGCCTCTTCTTCCTGGCGACTGAACAGCATCACCAGATTGTTGCGGATGAAAGGCACGTGCCGGTTGACGGCATCGGCGGTGGCGGCGCCTTTTACCTTCAGGGTGACGTCGGCTTTCAGGTAGCGGATTTTGGGCGCGACGAAATTGGTGACGAAGGCCGGAGCCAGTTCCACATAGGTAATTCCCTCGGGATCGGCTTCTTCCTTGCTCGCGCCTGAGGCCAGTACGGGGGAGGCCAGGGCCATGGCAACCAGCACCGGGATTGCGTTGAACAGCTTTTTCATTACGGTGAATCCTGCTTGGGTGTCGATGAGTCCGGGTACCCCTCAAGAATAGTTCGGAGGGAGAAAATTGCCGGGATAATTTGTGCGAATCCGGCACTGGTGCACGTTGTTGCCGTCCGCGCTGAAACCTTTGCGCGGTCAGTCACTTGCGGCGCATCCCTGAGCAGATGCCTGTATATTCACCGCCAAGGGTTTATACTTCCGCGCCATGCAATTCAATGCCCTGTTGTTTCCCTCCGTTGTGATGCTGTGGGCCTGGCTGCTGGCCAGTGTCCTGTTGCTGACGGCCCTGCGTCTGGCCCCCTGGCGGCTGGTGCTGGCCGTGCCCCTGCGCCAGCACGCCCTGTTCGCCGGACTGGCCTTGCTGGGGCTGCTCTGGTCATTCCGTTTCGAAGTGGTGCCCGGCTTCCACTGCCACCCGTTTCTGATGGTCACACTGACCCTGGTATTCGGCTGGAGCTTTGCGCTGCTGGGCGGCGCCGTCGTCGGCCTGCTGGTGATCGTAGTCGGGCGGGCGGACCTGCAGGCCCTGCCGCTGGACTGGCTGCTCACCGTGGTATTGCCTGCCACGCTGGCGTACGGCCTGTTGCAGGCGGTGTACCGGCTGCGGCTGCGCAATCTGTTTTTTTACATTCTGGGGCTGGGCTTTTTCGGCACCATCGCCATCACCTTCGTTACCTGTTGTGCCGTCTGGCTGCTGCTGGTGGCCACCCAGACACCGCTGTTCATGGACGATCTGTGGGAAAAAAGTGCGGTGGTGGTGCCGCTGCTGTATGCGGAAGGTTTTCTCAACGGCGTGCTCGTCACCGCCATCACCGTGTTCGTGCCGGATCTGGTGAAAACCTTCGATGACCGCCACTTCCTCGATGACGATGGCCCGGACCGGCGAGCCTGATACGGCTGCGCTCGCTGGCAAAATCGTTTGACCTGATCCAGTCGTTTCGCAATCATTGGACCTGATCCTGCTGAACGGACGCCAGCCCGCCATGAGAACCATCCACAAATTCGAGATCGCCCTCAACAAGGAAATCCAGTCCATCGACATGCTGGATCCGCCCCAGTACCTGCACGTGGAATACCTGGTGCACAAACGCAGCATTTTTCTCTGGGCCGAGGTGCCAGCGGACCTTACCGTGCGACGCCAGACACGGCGCTTCCGCGTCTTCTCCACCGGCGACGGCATCCCTGACAGTGCCCGTTATGTTGGCACCTGTGTCGATCAATATCTGCCGGAGTCCTACCATCTCTACGAATTGCTGGATTGATCACCTATAATCAACGGAATCTGAAGGGGCTGCGGCCCCTTTTTTGCAGAACAGAAAAATTCGCCCAACAGGAACCTTTCATGAGCCAACCGCAAACCCTCGGCAAGTACCAGATTCAGGGCATTCTGGGGAAAGGCGCCATGGGAGTGGTGTACAAGGGGTTCGACCCCAACATCGCCCGAGTGGTGGCGATCAAGACGATTCACGCCTCGCTGCTGGACACCGACATGGGGCGCGAACTGCTCAACCGGTTCCGCAACGAGGCGCAGGCGGTTGGGCGGCTCAACCACGCCAACATCGTGGCCATCTACGAGTTCGACCAGGATCACGGCACGCCCTATTTCGTGATGGAATTCGTCGAAGGCCAGGATCTGAAAAGCCTGCAGAAGGACGGCCGCAAGTTCACGCCGGAAGAGGCGGTGAACATCGTCAGTGCCATTCTTACCGCGCTGGCTTACACCCATCAGCTGGGTATCGTGCATCGCGATATCAAGCCGGCCAACGTGTTCATCACCCACCACAACCAGATCAAGCTGGCGGACTTCGGTATCGCCCGTGTCGACAACGCCGAGCTTACCCAGATGGGCAGTGTGCTGGGCACACCGTCCTACATGTCGCCGGAGCAGTGCAAGGGCATGAAGGTGGACGCCCGCAGCGACCTGTTCTCCACCGGCGTCGTGTTGTACGAACTGCTGGTCGGCCGCAAGCCGTTCGGTGGCGAGAACACCCACGCCATCATGCACAGCGTGCTGTCGGCGGAGCCGGCGCGGCCTTCGTCCCACGACAAGGCAGTGCCGAAGGAATTCGACGACATCATCAAAAAGGCGCTGGCGAAAAAAATCGAAGACCGTTACCAGACGGCGGAAGGATTCCGCACCGCGCTGCAGAAGGTGATCGCGCCGCCGCAGTCCGGTGGCGGCTCTCTCAACAGGTGGCTGGTAGCAGTAGTACTGGTGTTGGTGCTGGGTGCTGCGGTGGCCGCCGGCATGTGGTTCAAGAAACAGCAGGACCAGCGTTTCGCCCAGCCGGTGGCGGAAACCCAGACCCAACAATCCGCCGGTCCGGCCATGTCCGCCGAGGCCCAGGCCAAAATCGAACGCCTGTTAGGGGTGGCAGAGGCTCACTTCAAGGGCGGCCGGCTGGTGTCACCACAGGGCAGCAATGCCTTCGAAGCGTTCCAGCTGGTGCTCGCCACCGATCCCCAGAACGCGCGCGCACTGCAGGGCATCGAGGACGTGAAAAGCCGGTTCTTCAAGCGGGCGCAACTGTTGGCAGTGGAAGGTCAGCGGGAGGATGTGGAGAAACATCTGGCGCTGGCGGAAAAACTGTTTCCCACCGACGACCGGGTGGAACTGCTCAGGAACCGGTTGACGGAGCAGTAGCGCTTACGGAGTGGGGTTGCAGCACATCGAAGGCGGCGTCCAGGTGCTGCTGGGCGGCTTCCCAGCGGCCCTCGCCACGGGCCTCGTCCGACAGTTTCAGATGAGTATCCTTCAACAGTTTGCGGGCGGTGATCAGTTCCTCGCTGCCGGCGAACCGCTGCTCCAGTTCCCGCAATGCCCCGTGGGCCGTGGCTGGATCATCGGCCGGCAACAATAAGCCCAATCCCACGCGTTCCCTGATCAGCGCCAGCAGGGTGGCGGCATTCAGCGTGGCCAGATCCGGCTGGGGCGGGCTGTCTTCGCCGGCTTCGGCGGGCGTTGCGTCCAGGGCGTCGGTGCCGGCAGCTGCAGAGGCGGATGCATCGCGCTGCGTGACGGTTGCAGTGCCTGTGCCGACACTGCCGGTAGGTGCTTCCTGCAGCAGCCGGTTTACGTCCTGTGAGCTGCTGTAATCAGTGGCATCGGCCTGCCCCGTCGTGTCCAGCGGCAAATATTGCAATGCGACGATCCCGCCCAGTATTCCCAGTAACCCCAGTACCGAGCCACCTACCAGCAATGGCAGGCGGGAGCGGTGTTGCGCGGGTACCAGTAGCGGCGCAGGTGCGGTCAGGGTGGCCTGGCGGGCAGGATCAAATGAAGTGGCGGCCTCATGCAGGCCAGCGTGGTCGCTGCGTTCGGGAATGGGGGTGTAATCCCCCGAGGGGGTGCTTTGGGGCGCAATCCGGGTGACGTCCGTGCCAGTCGCGGCGCGGGGGGCCACGATGGTCGCGCCCCCGTTGTTGGCCACCAGGGTGGCCTGACCAGTCACGACGGTACTGTCGGGCTGCACGATCCGGATCGGTACGGATTCCGGCGACAGGGCGACACCTTCGGCAAACAGGGTAGGATCGACGCCGGAGGCAGGCTCGGGCTCCGATTTCAGGGCGTATTCCACTTCCTTGCGCAACAGCAGGAAGTCGGTGACGGGAATGGGGTGTTCGTACTGTGCCTGGTCCAGCCAGTGCAGCAGGTGGCCGCGCCGCACTGGGTCCTGCCGGAAGGTTTGCAGCAGGAAATCCCGTAGCAGGGCAATATCCTTCCTGCCCTGCCGGTAATCGTCAAAATAGGCTGACAGCGTGCGGCTCGACATGCCTTCCATTCTCGCTGGCGTGTTCACGCCGGTACTGGGGGCCGCCCCTTATCCGCCCTTTATCCGGGCTTGCGGCCGTTGAAGAAAAATTCCCCCGCTTCATGCCCGGCATAGCGGGCCGGGGCGTACTCGGGAGTCTGCCGGGTGTTCAACTGCTTGGCGCGGGCCTGGACCCGGGTCAGCACATCCCGGTAGAGGGAGTGGCCGTCCATGATACCGCTATTTTGCTGCAGTGACTCCAGAAACGCGCGCGAGAACAGGGAATGGCCGTCGCCACCGCCATCCATGACCGGTGCCACGCCGCCGGAGGTCAGCACCATGCGGGCCCGGGCGTTGAGCATGGCCGCGATCCACTCCCGCTGCATTTCCTCGGAGATCGACTCGTCCACCCGGGGCAGGGCCGCCACCGACAGGGTGCCGGCATAACAGGAATCCGCTACCACCATGATGTGGTTCGACTTGAGGGTATTCAGAATGTCGGAGATGGCGACGTTGGAGATCCAGTTGCGGGGATTGTCCTGCTCGGCGTCCACCGGCAGCCAGAAGCCCTTGTTGGCGGTTTCATCCACTTCCCCGTGGCCTGCGTAGTAGATCAGCAGGTTGTCGTTCTCGGTGAGTTTTTCCCGCAGAGTGTTCAGCGCCGACAGGATGTCATAGCGGGTGGCGTTGGTCAGCAGGGTGGTGTTGAAGCCGTATTTCTCCTGCAGCACCTTCTGGGTTTCCTTCGCATCGTTGATCGCGGTTTCCAGTTTCGGGTACTGCTTGTAATCGTTGTTGCCGATGATCAGGGCGTAGTAATTGCCCAGCTTCAGGTCAGACGGCACGGCCTTGGCGGTCTGGGTGCTGGTTTTGGGGCGGGCTTCCGGCGCCAGCTGGTCGGGGATCACGGTGAAGTTGAAGGTCACCACCTGGTTGTTCTTGTCGATGGCTTCCAGCTTCACGTTGGCTTTCTTGCCGTCCACCGGCACGTTGACCCAGAACAGGTTGTACTCGTCCACGGTCTGTTCGACGCCGTTCACCTTGAAGCTTTTCAGCCCCTGCGGCGCCTTGATCTTGCCGACGATTTCCTTCTCCTTCACGGCGTCTTCCACCGGCACCGACGGCAGGCCGCGCATCAGGGTCATGGGCGGATCGATGATTTCGATGGAGGGCATGCTGGCGGCGCTGGCCACCAGATTTTCGGTCTGGGAAATGGACTGGCTGGTGCTGCTGATCTGGTTGTCGAACTGCTTGGCCTGTTCGTTCAGGTTGGTCAGCTGCTTGCGCTGGTCTTCCACTTCGGTCTGGGCTTTTTGCAGCTCGGCCCGCAGCTGGGCGATCAGTGCACTGCTCTGCTGGTGGATAGCCTTGGATTCCTGGGCGTATAGGGCCAGTTCGGCGTCTTTCTGGGTTTTCTGGGCCTGTGCCAGGGATTGCTTGCGCTGACCCAGTTCCTGTTGCGTTTTGGTCAGCTGCGACTGCGCGGCGGCCAGTTGCTGGTTCTTGAACGCCACTTCGTCCTTCAGCTTGGTCAGTTCCTGCTGCGACACCGCATGGGCTTCCACCGTCGAGGCGTACATCAGGTTGTCGCTCTCCATCCCGGCGGCCATGCGGTAAAGGTTCAGGGCCTTGGCCTTGTCCGCCACCACACCCAGGCCTTTTTCATACAGGTTGCCCAGGTTGATCTGGGCGCGGGAGTTTTTCTGCTCGGCGGCTTTGGTGTACCACATTACGGCCGCCTGGTAATCGGGTTTCAGGCCCAGGCCTTTTTCGAAGATTTCACCCACATAGGTTTGTGCTTCGGCATCGCCGGTCTCGGCCATGGGCAGCCAGATTTTCAGGGCGGTGGCATAGTCGGCGCGGTCGTAGGAGACATATTCGCCGCCGCGGATTTCACAGTCGGTGGCGGTGGTCTTGATGGGGCGGCGGGCGGTGAGGTAGGTGGTGTAGGAACCGAGCTTTTTCACCTGGCCGGGCAGCAGACAGTCGATGATCATCAGGTCGTCGGCATTCTTGGAGGAGGGTGCTTCAGCGCCACTGCTGGCGGACGGTGTGTCCGGGGACGCGCAGGCGGCCAGCAGGACCGTCAGAAAACCCAGGGTGAATCCCGACGCTTTCAGATTCAAGCGCTGAATGATGTCCATGTTGCACCTCTCGAATGGTTATTCATCAAAGTATATGCGGAAGAGGCCGAATCACCCCGTAACTTTTCCACAGTCCGCTGCTGTAGCGCCGCCGTTTTCAACGGGATGGTGCAGGGGCGGTGTCCAGTGTCCGCAGCCACGCCGGCAACCAGTCGGCCCAGGGGGAATTGTGGTCGGCGTCTTCCAGCACGATCACGTCCGCTCCGGGCTGGCGGGCAGCAAAGGCTTGAATCCATTCTGCTTTTATTACCGTATCGCGTGCGCCCGCAATGTGCCACTGACGAATCTGCGCCGGCAGGGGTGGTTGCAGCTGCGGGTCCAGGCAGGCGGGCAGGGGGCTGTATTCGTTGGCCTGAATCCAGCTGCCCAGATCCAGATTGCCCGCCAGGGTGATCACGGCCCGGGTCTGGGCCAGCCTTGGCGCCAGCAGCACCGCCAGGGTGCCGCCGCCGCTGTGGCCGATCAGCACCAGTTCGTCGTGGCTGCCGATCTGCTGTTGCAGGGCAGTGGCCAGGCTGGCCACCGTGGCCTCGCTGTAGCGTTCCAGGGTCCAGCGCGCCCAGTGGCAGGCGGGGTCGGCGGTGTCGAAATAGCAGGGGCGGCCCAGGTAGAGCGCCGGCTGCGGGTCTTGCGCCATCACCGGCAGCAGCAGGGGTGAACGGGGTGTGGGATCGGGGGACGGCCGGCCACCGAATTTCACCGGCTGGCCATCGCCTTCGATGTACACGTGCCAGCGTACGGGTTCATGTCGCTGGCGTGCTAGCTGACCGGTGGTGTTGGTCAGCACCCGGTGGTGGAATTCTGCGCCCTGCACCACGCGATCCTCCAGATCGAACTGCGACACCTGTTCCTGCCAACTGGCGCAGCCGGCCAGTCCGGTGCTCAGGCTCAGGGCCAGCAACAACGCAGCGACCAGACGCGCAATATTGGGTCCGATAACGGTGGGTCCGATGCTGCTAGCGGGATGCTGGCGAACTGAATGTCTGCTCATTATCAGGATAGGGAATTTCTCCATGCCGGCTCTCTCTCAACCGGATTCGATAATGGATAAAGCTGGCCCGCATGGCAAATGGTCGACGCAAGTGCAGGCCACGCAAGGAGAATGGTTTGCTGAATTGGAACGGGCAGCACTGGCAGGACGGCGCGACGGTGTTACCATAGATCAGCGTGAGCACTGTGTTTTATGGATGTCGACGCAGGGTTGCAGCGCTTCCCCGGCTATAGTCTATGGTGGAGTGCCTGATTCGAACGGATCGGTCCGGCGAGCCAGCCCAGAACCTTTTTGCCTTTGCCGCAACGCGTCGCTGCACTGCTGGCAGGGAATTGGGAACAACGCGGATGGGCCATTCCCTGCACGCGATCGCACCCCTGGCGGTGTTCCCCACAACAACCACAATTCTGTCCGGAACGAGAAGAAAACTGCATGGTGCAGACCCATTGGCTCAGCAGCGCCGCCACCCACTGCGGCGCCGTGAGAAACATGAATGAAGATGCCTTTCTCAACCGCAACAATGACGGCCTCTGGGTAGTTGCCGACGGCATGGGCGGCCATGATGCGGGCGAGGTGGCCAGTGAAATGATCACCGCGACACTGGCCCGTCTCGATGTGGAGCAGCCGCTGCCGGACGTGGTCGACGCACTGGAAGATTCCCTGCTCGACGTGCACCAGAAAATCCGCACCTATTCCCGCACCCACTGCGAAGGCCGCACCATGGGCAGTACGGTAGTGAGCCTGCTGGTGCGCGAATCGGTGGGTGTATGTGTTTGGGCCGGCGATTCGCGCCTGTACCGTTACCGCGATCACAAGCTGCAGAAAGTCTCCGACGATCACAGCCAGGTGAACGAGATGCTGGCGCGCGGCATGATCACGCCGGAGGAAGCCCGCAATCATCCCGCCTCGAACGTCATCACCCGCGCCGTGGGTGCCAGCGAAACCCTCTACGTGGATGTGACCCTGGTGGAACTGCGCAGGGGCGATGTCTATCTGCTGTGCAGTGACGGCTTGTATGGCGCGCTGAGCGAAGGCAAACTGGTGCACCATCTGAGAAATCCGGATGTCGAATCCTGCACCCAGGCGCTGATCGAAGACGCGCTGAAGGCCGGTGCGCGGGACAACGTCACAGTGGTCACGGTTCAAATCCAGTAATGATGAATTCCGAAATGGAAACCCAATGTGCGCAGGAGATTCGCGAACTGGCCCGCCAGTATTGCGACGGCGAATTCAACAAGGGTGAATATCGCCGCCGGCGTCGCGACATCCTGCTGCGCTGCGTGAGCGAGGATTTTGCGCCGCATCCGGATTCCTTCGCGGAAGAAGAACCTGTCGTGCTGCCTCCGGCGCACAAGGTTACCCCGACCCTGTCATGGCTGGGTTTTGCCATGGCCCTTGCCGCCCTGCTGGTGCTCGGCATCATGGGATTTCTGCTGTACAGCCTCTAGGCCCTTTTAATTAAACCGCTTCGGTCGCAGGACTGCGCGCATGATCATGGACGACAGAATGGAAGTCTGGCACGGCGATATCACCCTTCTGAAGGTGGACGCCATCGTCAATGCCGCCAACAACCGGCTGGCCGGTGGCGGCGGAGTGGATGGCGCCATCCACCGGGCTGCCGGCGCGGACCGTTTACAGGAAGCCTGCCGCCACATCGGTTATTGTGAAACCGGACAGGCGGTGGTGACTCCGGGTTTTGCCCTCCCGGCGCGCAGCATCATTCACACAGTTGGCCCGGTCTGGCGCGGCGGTAATGACGGCGAGCCTGATCAACTGCGCTCCTGCTACAGCGCCTGCATGACGCTGGCGGTGCAGGTGGGCGCCCGCTCCATCGCGTTTCCGGCCATCAGCTGCGGTGTGTACGGTTATCCCAGGGAAGAAGCCGTGGCGATTGCCGTGGATGAAGTGGAGCGGTGTCTGGAAGTGTTTCTGATGATAGACCGAGTGGTGTTCGCATGTTTCGATGCCGGGATGGCGGAGCTGTACCGCGCCATCCTTGGCGAGCGCTGAACCTAGTCAGGCCGCGCTGGATTCGGAACGGTTCAGTTCCAGGTATTGCTGTCCCCAGAGCTTGAGCGGACGCCGGGTAGGGAAACGCGAATAATTGAGCGGGCTGGTGCGGGGTTCTTCGCGGATCTGCAGTGACCACAACCCGTCGTCAAAAAAGCGGAAGCTGATCTTGCGGTCGTCGTGCCGGTGCAGCTGATAAACGCCCGGTGTGTAGGGCTGGCACAGATCCAGCTCATCCAGTACGTTCAGTTCCAGATCCAGCAGATAGATGTGCAGCACTTCCTCGAACGGATTGTCATCGTCCGTGATCAGCACATAGCGCTGCCCGGACGCGAACTGGTCCACCAGCTTGCGGCCGCGCAGGGTGCGGCCGGTGAGATGTTCCTGCAGCAGCAGCTGGCAGCTGGGATCGCGGCCAGTGTTCTGTTTGGACTGCACAGAAAATAGCGATACTTTTCGCATGTGAATCATGGGAATAATGAACAAATGGCTGGAAAGTCAGGTGATTTCAAGTCAGTCTACTGGCTAATATTTGAACCATGTAAGACAGATTGAACGGAAGATTTGTGAAAAATTCACGTAACTGAAGGTGGAACAAACGTTGGAACAGAGCCCCAGCAAGCCCCGAATCCCAAGGGAACTCAAGCGCTTCATCGCCGCCATGATGGGCATTATCCTGTTTATTGCCGCTGCATCTGTGGTGGTGGCGCTGGTGGTTGACCAATAACACTTCCTACAACAGGGGCTGCCATTCCAGTCGCTCCAGATACCAGTCGCCTTCCTCGAACAGCCAGTGCGACTCCACCCGGAACTGCCTGCCCCGGTCCAGCAGCAACCCTTCGCCGCCGGTAACCAGCGCATGGAAGCGTATGCTGGCCTGTCCACTGTCTGCCTCATCCAGGGTCACTTCGGTCTGGCTGCGTACCACGCCTATGTTGCGGTTGCGGAAGAAATGCAGCAGTAGCAGTCGCCTGATGTCGTCGCGGGTTTCGCCCCGGCCGGTACTGAAGCGGTCGGTGAGCAGGTCGAGCGCGCTGTCAGCCTGTTTTTCCTGCAGTGCGGTTTCCAGGGCATCGAGCCGCTGCAGCAGGCGGGTTTCGTCCGGGTTTTCGCTGCAGGCAACCAGGAACCCGCACAGGGCAGCGAGCAGGGCCAGAAGCCGGAGCGGATGATGGATGGATGTCATGGCATTGCTCCTTCGCTGGCCGGACGGGTTGCGGTTCAGCATAAACGTCGATGTTATACTGCGCCATTCTGTTCAATTCCGGGTAGGACCATGAATCAGGACTGGCTGTTTGGCGGCATGGCGGCAGTAGTGTTGGTGCTGGCGGTGGTGGCGGCCCGCCTGTGGTGGCAGGTGGGCCGGCAGCAGCGCAGAATTCGTGCTTTGCAGGCGCAGCAGGCACAGAAGGAAATGGAGCGCATTGACTATATCTACACCAGTCTGAACCTGATTGCCCGCGCGGTGCTGGACGATCAGTGCCCGGTCACCGAAGGCTGCATCCGCATGGCGGTGCTGCTGGACAACCTGTCCCTGGATTGCGACACCCGTCAGCGCTTCTCCCCGGTCTTCGAAATCTATCATGCCACCCGTCACATCCCGACCCATTCCCGCTGGAATGCCCTGGAACGAAAGCAGCAGCGCAGGTTCGAACAGGAAATGAGGTCGCTTGAACTGCGCAGCGGCGCGGCCGTGCAGGAGTTGATGCAGTTCGTGCGCGACAATCCGTTCGGTCAGCGACTGGGGAATACGCTCAATTGATGCAGCAACCATTCAAATCAGAACCTCTGGGGAAGCGAAAGCGCGACATGACGAGCGGAAAGCAGTGGATGCGGTGGCTGGGATTGCTGGCCTGTGCGCTGGTGTTGAGTGGATGCGCGGTGCGCTTTGTCTACAACCAGCTGGACTGGCTGGTGCCTTGGTATCTGAACGATTACATGGAGCTGGACGGGCCCCAGAAGGAACTGTTCAAGCAGCGCCTCGACGCCTACCTGACCTGGCACCGGCGCGAGCAGTTGCCGCAGTACGCGGATTTTCTGGAGCAGGTAGCGGAGCGGGCGGAGAAGGGCATGTCCCACGACGATATCGCCCTGATCCAGACCCGCACCGAACAGCTGGCCCAGGCCA
>JABLXQ010000076.1 GCA_013178375.1 Gammaproteobacteria bacterium | reverse complement strand
TCACATAGGCCAGGTCCTTGGTGAAGGCCGCGCCGCCTTCGCACAGACCGCCGCGGAATACGCGCTTGGTGAGGGTGAAGGCATCGGGCTCGGACACGCCGCGATCGGCGAGGTGGCGGAACACCTGGATGAAATCCGCGCCTTCCTCTGCCAGGTGAATGGCGGCGACCCGGTCGCTGACGCGGCGGGCGCGGTGGGGAAAGCTGCTGAAAGTGAGGGTTTCCATCAGCAGCGCCAGCCCTTCCTGAATTGCGGCGATACGCGGCGATCCAACGCTGAGCCAGCTGGCATAAGGCTGGCGCCGGCCATTGAGTGTGGTGCCCACATGCACCCAGCCCTCGTGCACTTCCAGCACCTGCAGATCCCGCTCGGAAAACATCGAGCGGGCATTCATCTTGATGCTGTCGCCACCGGCCGCGGCGTCCGACACGATACCGTCCGACAGCTTCACCTGCAGTTCGCCATCGGGAAAATAGCTGGCCAGGCGATGACGCAGAATCCGCACCGCTGCCTCGGCGTCGTATTTTTTCGGCTGCGAAAAGGCAATGTGTTGCGCCGCCGGGTGCGAGAAGATCGAGCACAGCTGCTCGCCCACTTCCCGCAGAGTGCGTTTGTCGCCGGACAGGTGGTCGTGGGCGGAACCGTACAGATCCTTGCTGAAACCGCCAAAGGCGGGGGTGCCCCGCGCCCGTAGCAGGTCGATTACCTTCAGGTACTGCTCGGTGGTGGCCAGCAGGATGCGGCCCAGCCCGTCCTTGCGCCCCAGCTTGCGCACGATGTCCTTGCGCAGGTCCTGCAGTTCCGCCTGCTTGGTGTCGAAATTGAAGTTGAGGGGAATGGACTGGTAATAGGTGCTGTCGGCTGGCGGCAGCGTTTTCATGCCGGATTTGAAAAAATCCTGCCGCCACTGGGCCGGCCATTTGATGCTGTCGAGGATGCGGATCGGTTGCTGGATCGCGATCAGGCGGTCGGAAAGGGTTTTGAGGGTATCGAGGTACGCTTGACGCGACTGCATGGCATAGAGCAACCCAGCGAATGGAGGACGGTTTTCACTCTATTATCGCCGTCATGGAATTGCAACCAATGCCTGCGCATGGTGGCCTGCCGATTGGCAAGTCACAAAAAACCCGCTTTTTGGCAGCGGGTTTTTTGTTTGTTAAGGCAGCAGCGCGGATCAGTACAGTACGCGCGCCCGGATGGTGCCTTCCACTTCGCGCACTTTTTCCAGCGCCAGCTCGCTGGACGCCTTGTCTACATCAATTACCACATAACCAATCTTGTCGTTGGTCTGCAGGTACTGGCCGCAGATGTTGATGTTGTTGTCGGAGAAAATCTTGTTGATCTTCGACATCATGCCCGGCACGTTCTGGTGGATGTGCAGCAGGCGGTGCACCTTGCCGTGCACCGGCAGCGCCACTTCCGGGAAATTCACGGCGGAGATGGTGGAGCCGTTGTCGCTGTACTTGATGAATTTCTCCGACACTTCCGAGCCGATGTTCTGCTGCGCTTCCAGCGTGCTGCCACCTATATGCGGTGTCAGGATCACGTTGTCGAATTCCCGCAGCGGGGTCATGAATTCCTCGTCATTGGACTTGGGCTCTTTCGGGAACACGTCGATGGCAGCGCCCAGGATGCGTTGTTCACGCAGGGCTTCGGCCAGGGCTTCGATGTCCACCACGGTGCCGCGGGCGTTGTTGATCAGGATCGACAGCTTTTTCATTTTCGCCAGCTGGTCGCGACCGAACATGTTTTTGGTGGCCGGGGTTTCCGGCACGTGCAGGCTCACCACGTCGGCTTCTTCCAGCAGTTCGTCCAGGGTGTTGACCTGCGATGCATTGCCCATCGGCAGTTTGGTCACCACGTCATAGAAGCGCACCTTCATGCCCAGGCCTTCGGCAAGCACGCTGAGCTGCGAACCGATGTTGCCATAGCCGATGATGCCGAGGGTTTTGCCGCGGATCTCGAAGCTGTTCTTGGCGTCTTTCAGCCAGCCGCCCCGGTGGCAGCTTGCGTTCTTTTCGGGCACGCGGCGCAGCAGCAGGATCGCCTGCGCCAGTGTCAGTTCCGCCACCGAACGGGTGTTGGAGAAGGGTGCGTTGAAGACGGGAATGCCGCGAATCAGGGCCGCGTTCAGGTTGACCTGGTTGGTGCCGATGCAGAAGCAGCCCACGGCCACCAGTTTCTGGGCGGCGGCGAAGATTTCCTCGGTGAGCTGGGTGCGGGAGCGGATACCCACGAAGTGCGCATCGGCGACCTTGGCTTTCAGTTCATCCCCGGACAGGGCGGTCTTGATGTATTCGATGTTGGTGTAGCCGGCGCGCTTGAAGTTATCGACGGCCGACTGGTGTACGCCTTCCAGCAGAAGGATGCGGATCTTGCTTTTGTCCAGGGATGTCGCGGTCATGATGGTCTCGCTTACGTCTTGAAAAGAACCGGTGGCAGCTGGTGGGGACCAGCCCCGAAAGGCGGCCTATGTTATCATAACCCCCCTTGTTCACATCCCCGGGGCCTTGAAAATGTCGCAAGGCGCGGTGAATTTCCCTAATGGGGGAAATGACCTTGGGGTCGATAGAATACTCGTCGAACTGTCTGCCAATTTCTTGTTTTATTTGGAAATCCCATGACTGACACAACCCGGATCATCGCAGGAATGACCCAGCTGGTGGACGCAGGCCGCCTGCTTACCGACGCCGCCAGCCTCAAACACTACGGTTGCGACTGGACCAAGAAATACGAACCCCAACCCCTGGCCATCGCCCTGCCCAAAACTGTCGAGCAGGTGCAGGCCATCGTGCGCTTTGCCAATGAGCACAAGCTGGGACTGGTGCCTTCCGGCGGCAGAACCGGGCTGTCGGCGGCGGCGGTGGCGGCCAATGGTGAGGTGGTGGTGGCGTTCGATTTGATGAACAAGGTGCTGGACTTCAACGCCACCGATCGCACCGCGCGCTGCCAGGCCGGCGTGGTCACCGAGCAGCTGCAACAGTTCGCCGAGGAACAGGGTCTGTATTATCCGGTGGATTTTGCCTCGGCCGGTTCCAGCCAGCTGGGCGGCAACATCTCCACCAACGCCGGCGGCATCAAGGTGATCCGTTACGGCATGACCCGCGACTGGGTGGCGGGTTTGAAAGTGGTGACTGGAAAGGGCGATATCCTCGACCTGAATGCCGACCTGATCAAGAACGCCACCGGCTATGATTTCCGCCATCTGTTTATCGGTGCAGAGGGAACACTGGGCTTCATCGTCGAAGCCACCATGAAGCTGGCGCGCGCGCCGAAAAATCTCACCGTGATGGTGCTGGGGGTGCCGGAGTTCCGCGCCATCATGCAGGTGCTGAATGCGTTCCAGAGCAAAATTGATCTCACCGCGTTTGAATTCTTTTCCGAAAAAGCCGTGCAGCTGGTGACAGCACATCACAAGGTGCCGCGTCCGTTCGACACGGCCACGCCCTATTACGCGCTGCTGGAGTTTGAAGCGGTGAGCGACGGCGTAATGGAAGAGGCGATGGCGCTGTTCGAATCCTGCGTGGAAAACGGCTGGGCCAGCGACGGCGTGATCAGCCAGAGCGAGACGCAGGCGGCGGCATTGTGGCGTCTGCGCGAAGGCATCAGCGAAACCCTGGCGCCGTTCATTCCGTACAAGAATGACATTTCGGTGGTGGTGTCAAAAGTGCCAGATTTTCTGGAAGACATCGACGCGATCGTCGGTCCGCAGTATCCGGATTTCGAGATCGTGTGGTTCGGCCATATCGGAGACGGCAACCTGCACCTGAATATCCTGAAACCGCAGGCGCTGTCGAAAGAGGAATTTTTCAAGCGCTGCGAAACCGTGAATACGCAGGTGTTCGAGACGGTGCAGAAATACAACGGCAGCGTGTCCGCCGAGCACGGCGTGGGTTTGACCAAGAAGCCGTACCTGCATTACACCCGCAGCGCCGCCGAAATTGGCTACATGAAAGCGGTGAAGCAGGCGTTCGATCCCAACAACGTGATGAATCCCGGCAAGGTGTTTGACCTGTGAGCTATCAGCATATTCTGGATGGCAAAACTCTGGACCTGCCGGTGGGCAAGGTGGTGTGCGTCGGCCGCAATTATGCCGAGCATGCGAAGGAACTGAATAATCCGGTGCCGACCTCGCCGATCCTGTTTATCAAACCGTCTACGGCGGTAGTGAGACTGGAAGGCGGTTTTGAAATTCCGCAAAATCAGTTCGAGTGCCACCACGAACTGGAGATGTCGATACTGATTGGCAAGCCGCTGAAAAATGCGGATGTCGAAACGGCGAAAGCCGCGATTCTGGGTTACGGCATCGGCCTGGACCTGACCTTGCGGGATCTGCAGAACAAGCTGAAGGAAAAATCCCATCCGTGGGAAGTGGCGAAAGCTTTTGACGGCGCCTGCCCGCTGACAGCGTTTGTGGCGGCGGAAAAAATCAGCGATCCGGAACGCGCCGATATTGCGCTGAGCGTGAACGGCAACGCGCGGCAACAAGGCAATACCAGCGACATGATCACGCCGGTGTTCGCACTGA
Organism: Gammaproteobacteria bacterium; assembly: GCA_013178375.1. GTDB lineage: Bacteria > Pseudomonadota > Gammaproteobacteria > Pseudomonadales > Ketobacteraceae > Ch67. The sequence goes on along the minus strand of JABLXQ010000076.1, from coordinate 16,381 downwards.
TCGCCTTCATGAGCCGGCATTTCACCCTGCTGCCCGGCGATGTGATCATGACGGGCACGCCGGCCGGTGTGGCGGCACTGCGTGCCGGCGATCAGGTGCAGGTGACGCTTGGATCGGTGCTGTCGTGTACCGCAACGGTCGCCTGATGTTCTGTGCCCGAATGCAAGATTTGCTTCGCAGCCTGTGGATGCTGCCAGTGCTGTTCTTGCTGTCCGCCTGTGCCACTTCCACCCAGATCATCCACAACGAAAAGGCCAGCGTCCAGCAGGCGGATTATCGTCGCTACAACACGGTGTATTTCATCAAGCCGAAATCGGACCCGCGCAACGTGGCACCACGCATCATCGACGAGTTTCGGGCGATGAATTATGCAGTGGTGGTGGTGGATCAGGAGCAGGCGATGGCCGGTTCCCAGGGCACTGGCTTCATGGTCACAAAGCAGGGCCACCTGCTCACCTGCGCTCATGTGCTGGGCAAGCAGAGTGAAGCCACCATCACCGTGAAGGGCCGGCGTTATGTGGCAGACGTGCTGGCGCGGGATGACAAGCTCGACGTGGCGCTGCTGAAACTGCGCGACGGCAAGGGCAGTGAATTCCAGCCGGTGAGTTTCCGCAAAAGCGACCAGTACGCCATGGGTGAGGATGTGTTCACCATCGGCTTTCCCATGAGTGCGTTGCTGGGGGAAAGTGCGCGCATGAGCAAGGGGCTGATGAGCGCCACTGCTGGCATCAAGGATGATCCGAATCAGGTGCAGATTTCGGCGGAAATTGCGCCCGGCAACAGCGGCGGTCCGGCGCTGGACAGGAACGGCCAGATCATCGGCGTGGTGCAGCAGACGCTGAACCCGTGGAAAGTCGCGCAGGAAACCGGTGGCGCGCTGCCGCAGAATATCAACTTCGCCACCAAGGCGACGAAAATTCTGGAATTCATCAAGACCAGCGACAAGGCAGTGTTCAACCAGCTGACGTTCGATCGCGTCACGGGCTTCGATCAGGTGGAGCCGTCGGTGGTGAAAATCCGCTCCGGCATCATCACCGAGGAGTGGGAGAAAACGCCGAAGCTGGTGGTGTTGCTGGATTACGTCAGCCTCTGGGACATGTGGTATCGCTTCCGTATTTTTGTGATTCGCGTGTATGACTATGACAGCCACGAGATTCTGTTCCTGGCAGGGCAAGGCCGTGACAACGTGGCGAGCAATGAAGAGACCGTGATTGCCAATACTCTGCTGCAGGTGCGAACCGCGCTGGGAAAATAACGGCTGTCACTGCTGGCGACGACTGAACGGCGCCGCCAGCGGTTCCCCCACGAACACGCCCTGTCCCGGCATCATCACACTTTTCCAATAGGCCTCGATCAGGCTGTCGCCGCGCTGGTAGAACAGACTCACGGCTTCAGGCAGCGGAAATTTGTGGGGAAAATTGCACGGCTCCACCACGGTGCCGTAACTGCCGGTGGCGCCCGCATCGAGCCAGCGCAGCGCGCTCATCTGCGAACCGCCCACCAGCACACCGCCGAACGACGTCAGGTGGTCACCCACCGCCCCCGGCAGGAACTGATTCGAATTCAGCATGGGCACCTGCTCGGCGCCGGTGAAATAAAACAGGATATTGCGGGTGTTCTGCAGATACTCGCGCTGGGTTTTGCGCAACAGGTGGTCCTTGGTGTTGACCAGCACCGAACGTTGCGCGCGCACCGAACGCTGGGCGTCGCTGGTGGCCAGTACGTAGCCGTCACCACCGGTGGGAAAGGTGCCGTCGCTTAGTTTGCCCCGCTCGATCAGTGCTTGCACCGCCGCCAGGTTGCTGCCCGCCAGCAGCATCGACGGACGCACGCCTAGCTCCGCAAAGGGCGCGCTGCTTTGGCTGCCGAAATAGGGCGAGGGCCGGGTCGGCGTGCAGCCGGTCGCGCAGAAAGCCGGCGAGAATCCCAGGCTGAAGGCGGCGGTGATGCCCATGCAGTCCACCCGGAACGGCTGGGTCCAGGCCAGCGCCAGAAACTGGATGTGTGTCGGCAGGGCGGCGTCCAGTTGCGTTTTTGCCGTGGTGAACGTGGCTGCGTCGATCAGGCCCAGGGTGGGCAGATCGATGCGGAACAGATTCTGCGGCGGAATCCGGCGTGCCGCCAGGTAATACTGGCCGGTGGCAATGCTGTCCGGATCGTTCTGGTTGACCACCACGGCAATGCTGTCGGGGGTTACGGCGGCCGGGCAGGGCAGCGTGACAGACCACAGCAGGGCAAGCCAGATCAGCCACTGTTGCCAAACCATACCAGTCTCCGCTCTGCTGCAGGTGTTGCAGGCTACGACCGGAATAGTGACAGTTTCGCGACAGCATTCACATTGCCGGAGCAACCTGACAGTCGCAGGTGTTTTACCCCCGGCTCTTCCGCCAGCCGTGCCTGCGGTCAAGCAATCCCTGCGGCCCTGCATATACTTGATGACCAACTGCACCCGGTTTCAACCAGGCATTGGATTGCAGAGGGAATCAACATGACAACAACTAAAGCTGCCACAGCGCCCCTCCGCAGCGAAGGGTTGGCCCGTAACCCCGCAGCGCTGGCGCTGATCGAAGCCCTTTTTCCGGCCGGCCGAATTCTGCCGGGGCCTGATGTGGCAGCCGTCGCCAGCAGTGTCGCGGACTATTGCGACCATGTCCCCGCCATGGCCCAGACCATCAACGGTCTGCTGCTGTGGCTGGACACCCGTTTTTTTCTCACCCATGGCTGCGCCTTCCGCCATGCCAGCCTGCAGCAGCGGCAGGATTTTCTGCGCCGTCACGCCCAGGGCGATATCACCGCCAAGACTCTGCGTCTGCTCAGTCTGCCGTTTCGTACCGCCTATCTGCTGGAAGAAAACAACCTGCGCCGCGTCGGTTCCCACAACGGTATTCGCATACCGGCGCAGGTGGAACGGCAACGCTGGCAGCAGCAAATCACACCGATAGAAGACCTGCCCGGCAGCAGTGATTTCGACGCGGACGTTGTGGTGATCGGCACCGGCGCCGGTGGTGCCGCCGCTGCGCTGGAACTGGCCAGCCGGGGCCTGGCGGTGCTGATCATCGAGGAAGGCCGCTATTTCGACCGCCACGATTTCAACGGCAAACTCACTGAGGTGATTCCGAAACTGTACCGCGCGTCCGGCGCCACCGTGGCGCTGGGCAATGCCGTCATTCCGGTGCCGGTGGGAAAAAATGTCGGTGGCACCACCACCATCAATTCCGGCACCTGCCTGCGCACGCCCGATGCGGTGCTGCGAGAATGGGTGCGGCAGGGCCTGACCGATTTCACGCCGGACAACATGCAGCGCTATTTCGCCCAGGTGGAAGAAGTGCTGCAGGTCCAGCGCGCCGATCCCCGTTATGTGGGCGAAATCGGCCAGCGCATCGGCGCCGGTGCTGCCGCGCTGGGTCTGCACGATGCGCATCCGCTGACCCGCAATGCGGTGGGCTGCGATGGGCAGGGCCTGTGCCAGTTCGGCTGCCCGACCGACGCGAAACAATCCACCAATGTCAGCTATATTCCACGCGCGCTGGATGCCGGTGCTTTTCTGCTGACCGGCTTGAAGGCACGCCGCATTTTGTGGGACAACCGCCAGTTGACCGGTCTGGAAGCGGATGGCGTGGATGCCAACGGCCTGCGCAAACAGATCCGCGTGCGGGCGCGTCATGTGGTGGTTGCGATGGGCACCTTTTTCACACCGCTGTTTCTGCGCGACAACGGCATTCGCAATCCCTGGCTGGGCCGCAATCTTTCGCTGCATCCGGCGGGCGCCGTGACCGGCCATTATCCTGGCATCACGTTCAATCATGCGCAGCGCATCCCGCAGGGATTCGGTGTGGCGGATCTGGCGGACGAAGGCATTCTGTTTGAAGGGGGCACGCCGCCGTTTGTTGCTCACGGCCTGCTCAATCCGTTCATCGGCGCCGACTTCGTGGATTTCACCGAGCAGTGGCAGCACACCGGATATTTTGGTTTCATGATTCGCGACAGCAGTCGTGGCAGCGTGCGCAAGGGCGTGCACGCCGATGTTCCCCTGATCCGCTATGACATGAACAAAGCGGATTTCGCGTTGTTCATGCGGGGCCTGGCCACCCTGGCGCGCATGCATTTGCGGGCCGGTGCCGACTATGTGCATTTGATGGGCTATTCCGCCACACCCAGGATCTACAATGAGCAACAGCTGGACGAGGTAATTGCGCGCGCATCGAAACCGTGGCAGTTTGCCATTTCTGCCTATCATCCGCTGGGCACGGCCCGCATCGCGGCGGATGCGCGTCAGGGCGTTTGTGATGCTGATCACCGCGTGTTCGGCACCAGCGGCCTGTATGTGATGGACGGCAGCGCCGTGCCCGGTTCACTAGGCGCCAATCCGCAGGTGACCATCATGGCCATGACCACCCGCGCGGCGGAAAAACTGGCTGGCAACATTAGCGCCGAATCCCATATCGAGGACAGAGTGGCATGCTGACACTGAAACTGCACGAAACCATGAGCGGCTGGATCGAACTGAATACCGACCGCAAACAGGAATCCCTGGAATTTTCCATCGACGTGATTTTTCTCAATCGCAGCGAACCCTGGCAGGCGCAACCGTTCAGCGGTGTGCTGCGACTGAAAGATCGCCGCTACGAAACCCATGTGCAAGGCACCTTGTCATTCAGAATATCCGGGCCGCGCTATGAATTACTGTTCGATCATCCCGATCTGGGTGCCATCGAACTCAAGGGCGAAAAAAGCTACGACCTGTTCAATTTGAAAGAGTCGCTGACGGTGTGCCCGCTCACGGCCTATCAGAATGGCAACGCCATCGGTTATGCGGAAGTGGCGTATCGTGATTCGATTCTGGCGTTTCCGTTTCGCTCGTTGCGGCTGGTGAAGGATGCAAGCCTGTTGGGTGCGCGTGGATGAACGCAATCGCCGATCGTTTTGCTGAACAACGCCAGCGCCTGAATGCCTGCCGCTTCACCGGTCAGCCTGATGGCCATTATGAAAGCTATTTTCTGCGCGCGAACCATCCCGACCGGCCGCTGGCATTCTGGATTCGCTACACGATTTTTGCGCCGCGCAAAAACGCGCAGAACAATATCGGCGAGCTGTGGGTGATTGTGTTCGACGGCGAGCGCAACCGGATGACGGCGGCGAAGGCTGAATATCCGCTGGCAGATTGCAGTTTCGACAACACCGGCCTGAATGCACGCATCGGTGACGCCACGCTGTTTAATGGTCACGCGCAGGGCGAAGTCAAACAGCGCGATAGCTGGATTCAGTGGCGCCTCGATTACAGCCCGGGCGTTGAACCGGTGTTGCTGCTGCCGGAAAATCTGTACGCCACGGTGTTGCCGAAAGCCAAGGCGCTGGTGGCCAATCCGCTGGCGATTTTTCGTGGTGAGCTGCGTGTTAACGACGAGATCATTCACGTCGATGGCTGGACCGGCAGCGAGAATCACAACTGGGGTTCCAAACACACAGATCAGTATGCCTGGGGTCAGGTCGCTGGCTTCGACAATGCGCCCGACGCGTTCCTGGAATGCGGCACCGCCCGCATCAAACTGGGCCTGTTGTGGACGCCCTGGCTAACTACGTTGGTGCTGCGTCTGGACGGCCGAGTCTTCAAACTGAATGGTTTGTTGAAAGCGGCCCGTGCCAACGCCCACTATGGTTATTTCCACTGGCATTTCAATACGGCGGACGACAATGTGCGCATCGTCGGCGACATCCAGGCGCCGCGCGAACATTTTATTGGTCTGAACTATTACAATCCTCCCGGCGGTTCCCACACCTGCCTGAACTGCAAGATTGCCAGCTGTCGTTTGCTGGTGCAGGAAAAAGGCAAGCCAGACCGTGTGCTGCACACAGCGTCGCGTGCGGCCTTTGAAATTCTTACCGACGATACGACCCACGGCGTGCCAGTGGTAGCGTAAGTTTCCTTGCCTATTCCGCACGATCCTGAATGCGATCCAGCGCCGCCGCGCGCTGGCTTTCCTGCGCAGAAAAATGTCGCAAGCGCAGTTGCTCGGTCGCGGATTCGCGATCCACTGCATCAAGACTGGCAGTGTCGATAGCAACCAGTTCTCTGCGATACACTTCATAGCGCTGTTTCCATTGCGCACGGCTTTCGTCCAGCGCTTGCAGGCGCTCCGCCGCAGCTTCATCCAACAGTTCGCTGCGGGCGGCAAAGCGCGCGCCGGCATCGATATTCTGTTCTTCAAGCTGCCGGCTCAGCTTGCGCACGGCGTTCATTTTTTCATTCTGCTGTTCGCGCGCTGTCAGCTCTGGAGGCTGGGTGGATTTGAGATCCTCCAGTGCCTGCATTTTTTCTTGTTCAGACAGGTTTGGATTGGTACGGATTTCCCATTGCGCGACGCGCAGATTGTCATAGGCATCGTCATAGGCAAACAGATCCCGTGCCAAATCCTCACCCAGTACGCTGGTGCGCAGCTGGCTGACATGCTGCAGTCGCGCGCGCAGATTGTCGGTGGCCTGCAGCAGTTCGCTTGCATGCTGCAGTGTATCCAGATAGTCCAGATAGCGATCATAAATCGCCAGCGCCTGTGACGCACAGGTGGGAGCGCACTGCTCCGACGCCGCAGCCGCAAACAGCGCGCGAATCTGGCCCGGATCACGCTCGCCGGTCAGCGCCAGAAAAAAATCCATCAGTTCGCGCACGCCTTCGTTGATGATCAGATTCCCCTGCAGGTCTGCCTGCAGGCTGCGGGGAATATCGATGTCATTGATGGACGTGCCTGTCAGCGCTTGCTGCAGATCAAAAGGCTTACTGGCAGCAGACGTCAGTACGCTTGGTGACAAAGCTTGTGTGGATGAAGCTGAAATAGTTGCAGGCGTGCTTTCGGAGCCGGATGTGCCGGCACCTTCGAGCTCCGCAGTCTCCGTGTCGAAGTGGCTGAACCCCAACACACCCAGCGCGAGGATTAGAACGGCAGTGGCGACACCGGGAATTTTCCCGATGCCGCCTTTGCGGTTGACGCCAGGCTTCAGCGCCGAAATCCGCTCACTCACAGGCCAGCCTTTTTCAGACGATTGGCATGATCGCGGTACAGCGTCACCGGATTCACCGTCACGCCCACCAGTCCGAACAGCTGATTCTGCGCATCGGTGTGATTCTGCGCGTAGTTGTGGCGAATCGGTGTGCCGAGGTACTGGCCGCACACCGGCACCACGCCACATGCTTCACGCCCTTGGGAAACAGCAGCGGCGTGATGCCGTACATGGCGGTGTCCAGCAGATCCAGAGGATTGGTCTGGTAGAAGAACAGGCCGCCGGTGCCGCCCCAGGACCAGTAGCGCACGCCATTCACCTGTGCCGCGCCAGTAGTGCCGCAGGCTTTGGCGGGCATGGCTTGCGGATACAGTTTGTTGAAGCGTTCGTAGTCCACCGGATCGGCGCCCTGGATGATGGCGGCGGCAGACTGGCCGGTGGGATTGGGGCCGCCGGACAGCGTGGTCCAGATGTAGCCGAAGGCCTGGCTCAATGCTTCCAGCAGCGCCAGCGTGGTGCTGCCTTCCGGCGCTACCTGCTTGAAGAAATTGGCAATGTGTGTGCCCCGGTTCATGCCGTGCACCGACGTGACCGACGCCACCAGATCCGGCCGCATCGCCGCCACATAACGTGCGGTGGGCGAGCCCTGGCTGTGACCGACGATGTTCACCTTCTTGTGCCCGGTTACCGCCAGGTACTCCTCGATCTGCGCCAGCAATTCCTCGCCCCGGGTTTCGTTGGTCTGGAATTCGCTGACATCGGACTCGTACACGGTGGCGCCGTAGCGGCGCAGGTTGTCGGCGACGCCATAGAAGTATTCGATACCGAATACAGAGTCGAACGCCAGAAAGCCGCCCACCATGACAATCGGATAGCGGGTTTTGGCGTAGTCTGCGCTGATCGCAAGGGCATTACTAGTGGAAAGGCTGAACAGCAGGCACAAGAACGCACCTGCCACGACTCGATGCAGTGACATAAGCAAATTTCCTTTGGTTTTTATTTTCAGTTTTTATTGGGTGTTATGAGTGAGCCTGTTTTTGGGAATCACCTTTCTTTTTCGCTCGCTTTCACAATAGAATATTTAGCTGCGGTCGTGCTTGTATGAATTGAACAGGGCGTGCGCAGAGCGGATTCCCGTTTCCCGGCAGTCCCGATTCATAATAAAAACAACGATACCGGACCATGCCTTTCAGCGAAGATGCCTATTCCCTGCTGTACCTGTGGAGCCAGCGCACCATCTATATTGGCGCCATGTTTGAATTGTCCCGCTTTACCCCGGCGGCTTCCGCACTGGTGATCGGCCTGGAAAAACCGTTGCGGATTCGCGATGCCCTCAGCCCTGATTTCACCTCAACCCGCAGCGTGCTGATTCCCGCCGGCGTGTCGGTGCAGGTGGAAGATACCGATCAGCGGCTGGCCTGTTGTTACCTGGATGCGCTGGGCCGCGATCTGGCGGCTTTCAAAACCCTGATGCAGCGGCAGGTGGGCAACCTCTGGCTCGACAGCAGCACCGAGCAGCAGCAGATCGCCAGCTATGAATTGATGTACCGCACGCGAATGCCGGCGGCGCAGGCCTATGAAACCTTGCTGGCTTCGATCTTTCCGGCAGTGACTGTGTGCAGTGCGGTGCCAATACCGAGGGTCGAGATTGCGCGGGTGGTGGAAATGATCCGGCGTGATCCGGTGTCGAATCCGTCCAACCAGCAGCTGGCACAACAGGCGGGGTTGACCGAAGCGCAACTGCAGCGGCAGTTCAAACAGATCACTGGAATTCCGATCCGGCGTTACCGGCTGTGGCACCGGCTGTTCGTGACGGCCACATTGATGATGCTGGGGAAGACACTCACCGATGCGGCGCTGGAGGCAGGTTTTTCCGATTCATCCCACTTCAATCATGCATTTCGCAGTATTTTGGGAATGAAACCTTCGACGATATTCCAGCGGCGCGATCGCATTTTCATTTACGCCGGTGGCGATGTGGATGATGAAGCCGGGTGAAGCAGTCTGCTACAGATAGCGGTTCACCGCATCGCCGGCGACCTGATCGGTTTCCCGCAATTGCGCGATGCAGCCGCCAAACCAGCGGTCCGCAATCACCGGGCCCAGCACTTCACAGGCGGCGACATAAATCAGGTTGAAAAACTGACGCAGACTGCGATCGTCGAACAGGGCCAGATGCAGCGGGTTGTCGGTCAGCAGGTAGCGGGCGAGGGCATCGTAGCTGCCGTTGACGAAATGCTGTTTCAGTTGTACTGCGATGGCGGCATGCAGTTGTTTGCGCTGCAGCAGCGGCAGTTTGCGCATCATGGTCGATACCAGTGTGTGCAGAGCCAGTTGCTCTGCTGTGGGCTGCGCACCTTTTTTTTCCAGTGCCACGGATTCCTTGCGTGCCCGCAGTTGTTGCAGCAGTGGCAGCGGATCGGGTTCCAGTTGCGCCGATTTGCGTACCAATAACTGCATCAAGTTGCGGCGCAGGGTTTTCGCATCCACCTGATCGCGGTACAGCGGCGCGATGCGAGTCAAGTAATCGTTCACCGCGATGGTGGGCTGGCCCTGAAACTGGTCTTCAAATACCTGCAGTGCTTCCAGCAGGTTATTTTCATCCAGCCATTCCCGCAGCACGGTGTAAAGTGCACGACGCTGGCGAATACGTTCTTCCATACGGCTACCTGTTTGACGTGCAATTAGGGAGACAGGGGTTTGTGCAGATGCAGCTGGTCGAACTCGGGATAACCGGTTTCATGGTGCTCGGCATAATCCAGTCCGCGCTGCTGCTGCAGACTCGATGCGCGCAGGCCGACCGTCTTTTCCAGTAGCCAATACATGGCAAATGCCAGCGGAAAGGCCCACAGGAAGGCGACAATGCAGCCCACCGCCTGCACCCAAATCCGTTGTGCATTGAACGGATCGTCCATGAAAAACAGCCCTGCGGCTAAAGTGCCCCAGACACCGGCAAGGCCATGCACGGGAATTGCGCCCACCGCATCATCCAGCAACAGCAGTTCCAGCGCGTAGGTGCCAGCCACTACGATGACGCCCGCCACCAGCCCGGTGAGAATCGCATAACCCGGTTCCATGGTGGCACAGCCGGCGGTGATCGCTACCAGGCCGGCGATGCTGCCGTTCACCGTGAGTGTCAGCAGAATCGGTTTGCCGGTCAGCGCCAGTAGCAGTGTGGTGCCGGCAGCGCCTGCGCAGGCAGCCAGATGCGTGTTCAGTGCAATCTTGCCCAGGCTCATGTTGGCCTGCAGGGTGCTGCCGGCGTTGAAACCGAACCATCCCAGCCACAAAATAAAGCCGCCGAGTGCGACCATGCCCAGGTTGTGGCCGGGAATCGTGCGTGCCTGTCCTGTGGCGGGATCGAAGCGGCCCAGACGAGGACCCACTACCAGAATTCCCGCCAGCGCACACCAGGCACCCACCGAATGCACAACGGTGGAGCCGGCGAAATCAATGAAACCCAGTTCCGCCAGCCAGCCCTTCCCGCCAAAAAATCCGCCCCACACCCAACTGCCGAACACCGGATAAATCACGCCGGTGATCAGCATCGCGCCCATCAGATAACCCAGGTAGCGCGTGCGTTCCGCCATGGCGCCGCTGGCAATCGTGGTGGCCGTGGCGGCGAACATGGTCTGGAACAGCATGAAGGTCAGCGGCCATTCTTCGTCGAATTCGGGAAACAGATGTGTGGTGCCGAAAAATCCGCTTTCATTCACGCCGAACATCAGGCCGAAACCCACCGCCCAGAACACCAGGCTGCCGACGCACACATCCATGTAATTCTTCATCACCACGTTAACGGCGTTCTTGCTGCGCGCCATGCCGCTTTCCAGCAATGCAAAACCGGCCTGCATGAAAAACACCAGCGCGGCGGCCATCACCACCCAGACGGTGTCGGTGGCAGTAGGACCGTCAGCGGCGAAAACTTCGGACGGCAACAACAAACCAATCAGCAGGGCAAGGCGTTTCATACCGACGATCCCACGGCAAAGCTGCGCGAAAAAAAGTGAAAAGCAAAACAGGAAATGACCAGAGGCCAGCGAGCCGGATTGTTTGAGCAAGGACTATGCCATGGAAGCTGGCGGCGGGAATTCACGCGCGGCGGCGGATTTTTTTACAACTAGTGAGGACAGGGCGGTGCAACGGAAAATTCCGCTGCACCAAAGCAGGACGTCAAACCAGCAGAAGTGCCATCAGCGGGTAATGGTTTCCACACCCTTGGCAGTGCCCAGCAGCAACACGTCGGCGGAGCGCATCGCAAACAACCCGTTGGTCACCACGCCCACGATGTTGTTCAGCTGCGCTTCCAGTTTCACCGGCTCGGCAATTTCCATATTGTGAATATCCAGAATGATATTGCCGTTGTCTGTCACGAAACCGTCACGGTAAACCGGATCGCCACCCAGCTTCACGATCTGCCGCGCCACATGGCTGCGCGCCATCGGAATCACTTCCACCGGCAACGGGAACTGGCCCAGCACGCTTACCTTCTTCGAACCATCCGCGATGCAGACGAATTTCTTTGCCACCGCTGCGATGATTTTCTCCCGGGTCAGTGCGCCACCGCCGCCCTTGATCAGGCACAGGTTGGCGTCAGTCTCGTCGGCGCCGTCCACATACACGGGGATTTCATCCACTGCATTCAGGTCGAACACGGGAATGCCATGTTGCTGCAGGCGTTTGCGGGTGGCTTCCGAACTGGCGACGGCACCTTCGATCAGATGCTTCATTTCCGCCAGATAATCGATGAAATAGTTGGCAGTGGAACCGGTGCCGACGCCGACGACGGTGCCTTCCTCCACATAGGCGATGGCGGCTTTCGCGACTGCTTGCTTGAGTTCGTCTTGGGTCATGGCGGGTTCCTCGGCCAGGGATTGGAATGCGCGGATTATAAAGGCTCGGCCCGGTCCAAGACAGGCCGCTGGGGTGAATATGGTGTATTCTTATGGCCGCAGTTTGCCGCCCAGGACATTTCGCCCCATGCCAGCCCGCACCATAAAAAAAATCCTCCAGGCCCGGGTTTACGACGTCGCCATCCAGACCCCCATCGACCGCGCCCGCTCCCTGTCGCGCCGGCTGGACAACGCCATCTGGCTCAAGCGCGAAGACCTGCAGCCGGTGTTCTCGTTCAAGATTCGCGGTGCCTACAACAAGATCGCCAACCTGACCGATGAGGAAAAGGCGCGGGGCGTGATCTGCGCCTCGGCGGGCAATCATGCCCAGGGTGTGGCGCTGGCGGCCAACCGGCTGGGCATCAAGGCGGTGATCGTGATGCCGCAGACTACCCCGGAAATCAAGGTGTCCGCCGTGCGTACGCTGGGAGGCAAGGTGGTGCTGCATGGTGACGCCTTCGACGAAGCCGCTGTGCACGCTCGCGAGCTGATGGAAAAGCACGGCTACTGCTTTGTCCATCCCTACGACGATCCCGAAGTGATAGCCGGCCAGGGCACCATCGGCATGGAAATCCTGCGCCAGCACACCGATCCCCTGCACGCCGTGTTCGTGCCCGTGGGCGGCGGCGGGCTGATTGCCGGTGTCTCCACTTACCTCAAATACCTGCGCCCCGAGATCAAGATCATCGGAGTGGAGCCGGACGATTCCAACTGTCTGCAAGCCGCCCTGAAGGCCGGCCGCCGCGTGATCCTGCCCCAGGTGGGCCTGTTTGCCGATGGCGTGGCGGTGGCCCAGATCGGCAAGGAAACCTTCCGCCTGGCGCGCAAGTTCGTCGACGACGTCATCACTGTCTCCACCGACGAAATCTGTGCTGCCATCAAGGATCTGTTCGACGACACCCGCTCCATCAACGAGCCGGCGGGCGCGCTGGCAGTCGCCGGACTAAAAAAATATGTGGCGCGCAGCGGCGTAAAAAACGAAAACCTGATGGCCATCTGCAGCGGCGCCAACGTCAACTTCGACCGCTTGCGCCACATTGCCGAGCGTGCCGAGATCGGTGAAAACCGCGAGTCCGTATTCGCCGTCACCATCCCCGAACAGCCCGGCAGCTTCCGCAAGTTCTGCCAGGCCCTGGGCAAGCGCTCCATTACCGAATTCAACTACCGCTATGCCAGTGCCTCCCGCGCCCATGTCTACGTGGGCGTGCAGACCGGCGGCCTGCAGCAGCGCAAGGAAATCGCGCTGATGCTGGTGGAAAAGGGGTACCAGGTGGAGGATCTGTCCAGCAATGAGATGGCCAAGCTGCACATCCGCCATCTGGTGGGCGGCCATGGCCCCTCCAACGGCAACGGCCAGGGCATCCCGGACGAGGTGTTGTACCGCTTCGAGTTCCCCGAGCGCCCCGGCGCCCTGATGGAATTCCTGCTGAAACTGGGGGAGCGCTGGAACATCAGCCTGTTCCACTACCGCAACCACGGTGCCGCCTTCGGCCGCATTCTGGTCGGTCTGCAGGTGCCCCCCAGGGATCGCGCCACCCTGCACCGCTATTTCAAGGAACTGGGTTACTGGCACGTTGACGAGAGTGACAACCCGGCTTACCACCTGTTCCTGAAATAGGTCAATTTGCCTTATGGATCAATAATCAAGGTAAACGGGAAGTGAATCATGGTTTTTTCTTTTGGTACTTTTCAACACTCTGCGCCCGTGGTAGTTTCTGCGCGTCTGGACCTGTCTGTAGCCGGATACCTTCCCCCTGATTACCCTTTCGTGCGTTTTGTGAGCTATCACTCACAACGTAACTGGCGTGCTGTCAGGGCTGATCTATAGTTAGGCAATCAAATCCGTACGGCGTAAACGCTGGTATGGATCAGATTACAGACAGGCTCCCATTCCTGGCATCTTTTAAAAAACTATAACGCTATGGAATCAGCCGTCCGGACCGCCAGGGAGGTGGACCCGTTTCAACAGGGAGGATGGCAAGGTTTGACGAGGTTTGACGAGGTTTGACGAGGCAACGAGCGAGATGAAGAAGAAACCCGATTTGCTGCTGGTACTGGTACTGGTGCTGGGTCTGGGTGTGCTGGCAAGCAGCTACACTCAGGGCGAACCCGATCCAGAAATGGTGGCCAGCCAGTTCACGATTCGCTGATTACGACACTGCAATTCCCACGACTGACGCCGGCTTGTGCTGTGCCGGGTCAGTTGCTGGTCCCGTAGATTTTCCTGTCCGTCACAATAAAATCCATTCCGATATCCCAGCGCTCGCAAGGCAGCTCCGGCACCTTCTGACATTCATGGGCTACGCCCACCATGCGCGGACGGCGCGGTGTGTGGCCGGTCTGCATGAAGGCAAACGTGCGGTCGTAAAAGCCGCCGCCCATTCCCATCCGGTTACCCTGCTCATCGAATCCCACCAGTGGTGTCAGAACCAGATCCAGCGTCCAGGTCGGGCAGCGGGTGTCGTGATCGCACAAGGGTTCCGGAATGCCGAAGCGGTTGATGGCCAGGGGTTGGTGCGGCCGGTATTCCATGAAAAACAGATGGCCCTTTTTGAACGGATGCAGCACTGGCAGATAGATCCGCTTGTTCAGGCGCCAGGCCATTTCCAGCAGGGGTTGCGGGTTGATCTCACCGTCGTTGGGAATGTAGGCGGCAATACGCTGGCTGTTTACGAACATTGGCAATTGCGCCAGTTGCCGGCACAGGCCCATGGAGGCCACTTGCTGTTGTTGGCGAGTGAGCTGGCGGCGGCGCTGGCGCAGGGTTTTGCGCAGGCTGCTTTTGCCGGATGCTGTGTCTGACGGCGGCGTCAGATCCTGGGTAATGGCGGATGGCAAATGGGGCGTATGAACGGGTGCAGCGGAGTTGTCGGTCATGCAGAGCCTCGGTGACAGGAGGTTCAGGCTTGCAATAAAAAATAAGCGCCCCCCGATCTGTCGCTACTGACGTCTGCCCTTGAACCCAGGGTTCAAGGTGGCGGCCTCTGTGATGTTTTGGGCTTTCCGTCAAGCGGACGTGCACTCCCACACCAGCCGAGACCCCCGTTTTAAATTAATGCATCGGCTCAGGGACGTAGGCCAGAACGCGAACAGCTCAGGGGGCTGAGATTTCAGTATAACGGATTTGGCGGCGCGGACAGCGGGGCCGGGGAAAATTGATTGATTGAAATTTGGCTTGAATAGGAGTAACCGGCGCGGCCTTTACAGGTCCAGCTGACGGGCCGATGCCAGGGCGCGCTCGATCTTGTCATTAAGGCGGGACAGATGTTTTTCAGTGATGCGGTCGTAGCTGTTCAACTCGGATTTCGCCTTGATCAGCTCATGGGCGATGTTCAGCGCGGCCATCACCGCGATGCGCTCGATGCCGACGATCTTGCCGGATTTGCGGATCTCCCGCATGCGCTCATCCAGCAGGCGGGCGGAGGTGCGCAGATCCTCCACTTCCTCGGCCGGGCAGCTGACGCCGTAATCCCGGTCCAGAATGGTGACATGCAGTGTTTCCAGGGGGGTGCTCATGAATCCTGCTCCAGAGCTCTCAATCGCGAAATCATGGATTCGATCTTGGTGCGCGCCATATCATTCTTCTTCATCAGATTGGCCCGTTCCTCGGTCAGTTGGCCTTCCCGTGTCTTCAGGAATTTGTTGTGGCGCTTGTACTCGTCACACAGATCGATGTACTCGTCAACGCGGTTTTCCAGATTCTTGAAAAGCTGCTCAATCTTGTTCATGGGGGTTGGGTTTCCGCGCCGGACCTTGGCCGGCATTCTTGTTATTTTACACGAAAGGCAGTGACGTTCTCCATCCGAAGCATAGCCCCATTCCTGCCTTTGCAGCCAGTCCGTGCGTGTTACAATGCCCCGTCCTGTTACAAAACTGCAAAGGTACCCTGTCCGTGCAACCGGAAGACATTCTCGACTACTACGAACTGGAAGCGGAACTGGGCAAGATCCAGGCCGTGAGCAGCCCTTCGGAAGCCCACGGCATCCTGTGCGGCCAGCTCAGCGGAGGGGTGACGGCGGAAGGCATGGCCTGGCTCAAGCTGTACCTGCCCAACCTGGGGGTGAAGCGCGAACCCTGGGAAGATTCCCGCGAATGGTTCTACCAGCTGCGCAACTTCACCCTGGAAGAACTGACGGACGACCAGTTCAATTTCATGCCCCTGTTGCCGGATGACGAAGACCCGCTGGAGCAGCGCCTGACGTCGCTGGCGGAATGGTGCTCCGGTTTTCTGGCCGGCTTCGGCAGTACCGGTGAGCGCAAGAAAGAGGATTTCAGCGAGGACACCCTGATGGCACTGCGCGACCTGCAGCAGATCAGCCAGGTGGACACGGACGTGGAAGAAGAGGAAATGGGCGAGAACGCCTTCTATGAAGTGCTGGAATATGTGCGCATGGCGGCGTTGATGCTGTTCACCGAATTTGCGCTGGACCGCAACCGCATGATTCCGCCGTCCACTACACTGCATTGAGTGTTTTCCCGTCTGACAAGGCGTCTGT
>JABLXQ010000075.1 GCA_013178375.1 Gammaproteobacteria bacterium | reverse complement strand
GAACGACACCTGCTCCGATTCCCCGTCCACCAGAATCACGGCGGACGCGGCCGGGCCCATCTGGCGAATGGCAGGAATCGGCAGGCCGAGGATGGCGCGGGCATGCAGCGCAAATTCCGACAGGTCCTGGGAAATGAGAGTGACCAGGCCGGTATCATGCGGGCGCGGCGAGACTTCGCTGAAAATCACTTCGTCGCCAGCGACAAATAATTCCACTCCGAAAATGCCGCGTCCGCCGAGCGAGTCGGTGATTTTGGCGGCGATATCGCGGGCCTGCTTCAGAGCACTGGCGCTCATGGGTTGTGGCTGCCAGGACTCGCGGTAGTCGCCTTTTTCCTGGCGGTGGCCGATGGCTTCGCAGAAGGTGGTGCCACCCGCATGACGCACGGTGAGCAGCGTGATTTCAAAATCGAATTCGATGAAACCTTCAATGATGACCTTGCCGGCGCCAGCGCGGCCGCCTTCCTGGGCGTAGTGCCAGGCGTGCTCGATATCGGCCTGGGTTTTGACGGTGCTCTGGCCCTTGCCGGAGGAACTCATGATCGGCTTCACCACGCAGGGCAGTCCGATCGCGGCGACGGCTTCGAGATATTCGGTATGGGTGGAAGCGAAGCGGTAGGGCGAGGTTTTCAGTCCCAGTTCTTCGGCGGCCAGCCGGCGGATGCCTTCGCGGTTCATCGTCAGTCTGGCGGCGCGGGCGGTGGGCACGACGGTGTAACCTTCGCGCTCCAGTTCCAGCAGGGTGTCGGTGGCGATGGCTTCGATTTCCGGCACGATGTAGTGCGGTTTTTCCGCTTCGATCACTGCGCGCAGGGCGGTGCCATCCAGCATGGAGATGACGTGGCTGCGGTGGGCCACCTGCATGGCAGGCGCGTTTGGATAGCGGTCAACCGCGATGACTTCGCAGCCCAGTCGCTGCAGTTCGATCACGACTTCCTTGCCCAGCTCGCCGGAGCCGCACAGCAGGACGCGGGTGGCGGTGGAGGTCAGGGGGGTTCCGATTCGGGTCATGGGGGGGTCCTTGGTTTGTGGTGCGGATTGGCCGGAGTCAGGGGCAGGCTTTACGGCATGACACTTGGCCTTCGATGTCCGGCCGCTCGCTAGTACGCTCACGGCGTTCGCAGCTGAAAAAGCGTTGCTTTTTCGAGGCGCTGCTCACCCCTGCGCTTCTCGGTCTGACCGGCGGTGGCGCAACTCGCGCTGCGCGCTCAGACACTCGCCACCTTCATCCGGTCAGCCCTGCGATGCTCGGCTGCGTGTAAATGCCGTAAAGCCTGCCCCTGACTCCGGCCAATCTTCTGACTTCAGTTGTTCTTCAATCGTTCTTCCACTTTCTTCAAAATCGCGCGCTTGCCGGCATTGTCGAGATAACCCCAGCGGGAAATCTCCTCACCACTGCGCCAGCAACCAATACAGACATCATCATCGTCCAGCGCGCAGACGCCGACACAGGGGGAAAGGACGACTTCCTCTTTCGCCGGCGACTGACTCATCCACGCTCGTCCCGCTGCAGATCCGTCTTGTAGCGCTTGAAGTTTTCCACGTAGTGCAGCGCGCTCATTTTGATAAGCATGGCGTTCTGCTCGCTGATTTCCCGCACCACTTTTCCGGGCGAACCCATCACCATGGAATTGTCCGGAATCACCTTGCCTTCCGGGATCAGCGCGTTGGCGCCAATGATGCAGTTCTTGCCGATCTTCGCGCGGTTCAGCACCACGGCGTTGATGCCGATCAGCGAATTGTCGCCGATCTCGCAGCCGTGCAGCATGGCCTGGTGGCCGACGGTGACGTACTTGCCAATCGTCAGGGGAATGCCTGTGTCGGTGTGCAGCACGGTACCGTCCTGGATGTTGGTGCCCTCACCGATGGTGATGGGGTCGTTGTCGCCGCGCACCACCACGTTGAACCAGATACTGACGTTCTGCTCGATGATCACCGAGCCGATCACGGTGGCATTGTCGGCGATGAAATAATCCGTGCCGCGGAATTCAACCCGACGGTCTCCCAGGCGGTAAATCATGGTGGTCCCCCTGCCCTGCTGGCGGTCAAGTGTTTACCGGCGTGGGCTGCATGAAGTCGTATTTCATGTCGAACACCCGGTTCAGAAAATCGGTGATGAAAAAGGCGGTCAGCCCCCAGATCACATGGCCTTCGAAATCGAAGCAGGGAATGCGGTAGCGCACCCCCAGGTACTCGCGCTCGGTGAAATCCAGTGGCCGCTGGGTCAGGAAATACTGCAGCGGTACCCGGAAAATACAGTCGATTTCATCGGCACTGGGCGTCAGGGCGATCCGGTGGGGAATGATACCCACAAACGGCACGACTTGCAGGCCCATCTTGGACAGGGACAGGGGCATGGGGCCGATCACTTCCACCCGCCCCGCCGGCAGGGCGATCTCCTCCTCGGATTCGCGCAGGGCGGTGAACAGCAGGCTGGTGTCGCCCGGATCGCGTTTGCCGCCGGGAAAGGCCACCTCGCCGGCATGGCTGTTCAGGTGCGCGGCGCGGCGGGTAAGGATCAGCTCCGGCCCCTCAGGCGCATCGGTGAGCACCATCAGTACCGCCGCCTGGGCCTGGTCCAGCTGCGCCGGATCGGGGGCGTGAACCGGGACACCCGCACGGATGCGGTCGAGTTCGTTCATCAGGTTTCCCTCATTAACACTGCCAGCATTAACAACAATGCTGGCTGGCAGGTCAGGCAAGTCGCAGCCAAAAGTGGCTGATAGTTAAACAAATTGCCCGCCAAAATGCCCGCTTTGACCGGCACCGGCAGACGCAACCATCTGTAGTAATGGAAAAAAATTTTCCAAACAATAACAAAATCACAACGCAGTGAAACAGGGCGTATAGGGTTGGATTTAAATGACTGATTGGTAAGCCTTAGTGGCTGAGGTTATAAGGGCGAAACGCATAATAACCCCCTTCTGGACAGATAACGACCAAAAGATCAAGGCTTCACAGGCGGGGGGATAAGGGTAGTATAGCAATCAGGGAATGCAAGATTTTATAACTTAATTAGGATTCTTGCGGTTCCACATGATTGTCGCGTGTTCATATTTGGGGGCGGGACGCCAATACACCCAGCGTGATTGGCAGGCCTAAGAGGTAATTTCGATGCGTTACGTGTTACCGGAATTCGATCAGTTGAGGGAAATGGCACAGAAGGATCCGGAAGGGTTGGAGCGGTTGCGCGTACAGCTGTGCGACCAGTTGATCCAGAGTGCGCCCGAAGCTTACCGCCGCAAACTGCGTGGACTGCAGTTCCGGGTGGACATGGAACGCCGCCGCGCCAAGACGCCGATGGCAGCCTGTATTGCCATCTCGGGCATGATGCACGATTCGTTCGACCGCCTGCGCCAGGTTCTCAATGAGGCCGTCAGCAATGCCGCGTCGACCACCGGGAGCCAGGCCGATGCGGCCACCGCAGCGAAGGTACTGCCCTTTCGCCGCGCCTGACAGCCGATTTCAGCTTTCTTTCTTTGCAGAGCACTTCCTTTCAAAAGCATAGTGCGGGGCCCCTCAAGGGCCCTTTTTTTTGCCTGCTTTTTGCCCGCACCCTGACACCGGACCGGTATCGGGTTTTGGCGGCTGCGTTTATACTGCCGCTTTCCCGCAGCGAAACGGCGCGACACCATGAAATATTGCAGTCATTGCGGACACCCTGTCAGCCTGAAAGTCCCCGAGGGCGACAATCGGGAACGCCACGTCTGTGACAACTGTGGCACCGTCCATTACCAGAATCCGCGCATCATCGCCGGCACCCTGCCTGTGTTCGGTGACCGGGTTCTGCTGTGCCGCCGCGCCATCGAGCCCCGCCTGGGCTACTGGACCCTGCCCGCCGGCTTCATGGAAAACGGCGAAACCACCGAACAGGCCGCCGCCCGCGAAACCTTCGAGGAGGCCGACGCGGAAGTGGACATTCACGGCCTGTATACCGTTTTCAACCTGCCCCATATCAGCCAGGTCTACCTGTTCTTCCGCGCCGATGTGATCGACGGCCGCCACGGCCCGGGTACCGAGAGCCTGGAAAGCCGCCTGTTCGAGGAGCATGAAATCCCCTGGCAGGATCTGGCGTTTCCCACCGTCGCCCGCACCCTGCAGTTTTTCTTCGCCGACCGCCGCGCCGGAGAGTTTCCGGTACGGGTGGAAGACATCACGGCTTATCAGCGAAAGCCATAAGCAACACCCTGCAACCCACCAAACACTTCTTTAGCCACCGGCCGGAAAACGTCGTACCCCGCTGCTAGACTGAATCGAGCAGTGCCGCTTTTTTCCATCGTTTTCGGGGTGCAATGTTGCGTTTGCGCGTCTGTTTAGCCTGGCTGCTGGCCTGGTGCCTGATGCCGGCCGGTGTCCTTGCCCTGCCTGCCGGTGCCGCCGTGGATATCGGCGATCTGCCACCGTTTGCGCGGGTGGATGCGTTGTTCTGGCACCTGGAAGATCCTGCTGGCGAGCTCGGCATTGACGACCTGATCGATTCCTCCCGCAACTTGCCGTTCCAGCCCGGCACCGATACCGCACTCAACAAAGGCTTCAGCCAATCCGCGTTCTGGCTGGTGGGACATTTCCGCGCCGCGCCCGACAGCGACGGGGAAAAAATGCTGCGCTATCTGGAAGTGGATTATTCCCTGCTGGACGACATCCACTATTACGTGGTGGTGGATGGCAAGGTGCAGCAGCACTGGCTGACCGGTGACACCCGGCCGTTTGCCACCCGCCCGATCGATCATTCGCGATTCCTGTTTCCGCTGGAACTGCGGCCGGGCGAGGAAAAGACCCTGTTGTTCCGCATCCAGAGCACCAGTTCGATGCGCATGCCACTGTCGTTCTGGGACCCGTTCCAGTTCTATCACACCCAGCGCATTCACCTGCTCATCGACGGCATTTATTACGGCATCATTTTCCTGATGTTTTTCTACAACCTGTGCCTGCTGATCACGGTGCGGGACATCAGTTATTTTTACTACATCGGTTACACCTTTTCCCTTGCGCTGTTCCAGCTGGGCATGACCGGTTACGGCTTCGAATATCTGTGGAGCCGGCTACCGGTGGTGAACAGTTTCCTGATTCCGTTCAGCATCTGCCTGATTGCCGCGTCTATCCTGAAGTTTGCCCAGCGGGTGCTGGACCTGAAAAAAAATGCGCCCCACACGCACCGTTTTTTCAACTGGGTGGTGCTGCTGCAAATGGCGGGCATGGTGGCGAGCCTGTCGCTGTCGTATCAACTGGTGATCAAGCCAGTGATCTGGTGCGCGATGGTGGTGGCGTCGGCCATGCTGTTCGTGAGCGCAGCCGAAGCATGGAAAGGCTCGCACACCGCGCGCCTGTTTCTGATCGCCTGGGCATCGCTGCTGCTGGGTTCGATGATCCTGGCATTTGCCTCGATGGGCTGGATTCCGGCCAACCTGATCACCACCAATGCATTCATGCTCGGTTCCGCCATCGAGGTAACCCTGCTGTCGATCACGCTGGCGGAACGTCTGAACCAGATCAACAAGCAGAAAGCCGACATGGAGAAGGAAGCCAAGCGCGCGCTGGAAATCGTCAATCAGACATTGCAGGACAATAACCGCATCAAGGATGAATTCCTGGCCACCATCAGCCACGAACTGCGCACGCCCATGAACGGCGTGCTGGGTTGTCTGCAGCATATCCACGACGAACCCATTTCTGACAAAGTCAGCCAGTATTTGAACTACGCCGACCGCTCCGCCCGGCACATGATGCTGCTGGTGGACAGCCTGCTGGCCTACACCGAACTGCAATCCGGCAAAATGGTGCTGGACAACCGGCCTTTCACCACCCGCGAACTGCTCGCCAGCGCGCGCAACCTGTTCACCGAACTGAGCCAGAAAAAAGGCATCGCCCTGAATTTTTTCATCGAGGAATCGACACCGGATGTGCTGATCAGCGATTGCGTGCGGCTGAGCCAGATCCTCAACAACCTGTTGGACAACGCGATCAAATTTACGCGGCATGGTCGGGTGGAGGTGCGCATCCAGGGCGAATCCGCCAATCCCGCCAGCGCCGATTTTCAACTGATCATGCAGGTGAGCGACACCGGCATCGGCATCGCGGAAGACAAACTGGCGCTGATTTTCGAACGCTTTCGTCAGGTGGACGGCGCCTTCAACCGCGGCTATGGCGGCCTGGGCATCGGCCTGGCAGTGATCAAATCCCTGCTGGATTTCATGGGCGGATCAATCGCAGTTGATTCCACGCCGGGCAAGGGCACCACTTTCACCGTTCACATTCCCTGTCACCGCCAGTTGGCGATCGTGGAAGAGACCGACGTCGTCGCGCCGGAACGTTCGCCCGCCAGCTTGCGCGTGCTGGTGGTGGAAGACAACCCGGTGAACCAGCTGGTGCTGAAGGGACTGTTGCAGAAGCAGGGCTACTCGGTAGTCGCCGCAGACAACGGCGTGCAGGCGGTACAACTGGTGCAGACGACGCCAGTGGACATCATTCTGATGGATTGCCAGATGCCGGAACTGGATGGCTTCGAGGCGACCCGGCAAATTCGCGCCCTGCCACTGCCGGTGAGCAAGGTACCGATCATTGCCGTCACCGCCAACGCCATGTCGCAGGACCGCGAGCGCTGCGTGGAAGCCGGCATGAATGATTACACCAGCAAACCCATCGACGCCCGCGCACTGAACAAGAAAATCATTTACTGGGTGAATCTGCCCGGCAAAAAGCAGAAGGCCAGCTGATGCCATGAGCGCCTTCACCTGCACGGTCATCCGTTCACGCAGGCCTGAACTGCGCGTACTGATAGCGCTGCTATTCCTGCTGTTCTGCACGCCTTCCAATGCCAGCCTGCTGACTCTGGATACCAGTGAAACCGGCCGCCAGTTTCCGATCCAGCGCCATGTCAGTTTTCTGGAGGATGCGCGCGGTGAATTGCGCCCGGAAGAATTGCTGCGCGGCGAACGCGACCGGATGTTGCAGCAAAACCAGGGAAGGAATTTCAGTTTCGGTATGTCTTCGTCCACTTACTGGCTGATGTTCGAGCTCAGCAACAACGGCCTGGGCGACGATTCCGCCAGCATGCAACGCCTGCTGGAAGTCAGTTACCCGCCCCTGGATCGCATCACCCTGTATTATTTTGACAGCCAGGGCAATCTGCAGCAGATCGAATCCGGCGACACCCTGCCCTTTCTCAGCCGCCCCATCGTCCACACCGGTTATGTGTTCCCCCTGAACATCAACATGGGTGAAACCCGGCGTTTTCTGCTGCAGGTGAATTCCCAGGGCTCGCTTCGCGTGCCGATGACGCTATGGGAACCGGATTATTTCCACGAGCAGACGCGCTCCATGATGCTGCTGCATGGCATCTATTTCGGCATCGTCGCGCTGATGTTCGTCTACAACCTGATTCTGTTCCTGTTCATTCGGGATCAGACCTATCTTTATTACATCGTCTACATCGCGGCGCTGACCTTCTTCCAGTCCAACTACACGGGCTTCGCCTTCCAGTATCTATGGCCCAGGCAGCCGCAACTGAATAATCCGATCATCATCTATTCGATATGGACGGTGCAGATTTTTGCCGCCCAGTTCACACGCCGGGTGCTGGATTCCGCCACCACCCAACCGCGCCTGGACAAAGTAATACGCCGGCTCGGCACGACAGCCATCGTGATGATGTTGCTGACGCCGGTGCTGAGCTATCACCTGACGCTGTATGCAGCACTGATCAGTGCCCTGATCAACATCGCGGTCATCCTCGCGGCCGCCATCATCAATGCTGCCCGTGGCATGCGCACTGCGCGGCTGTTCCTGATTGCCTGGTCGGCCTTTCTGCTGGGCGCGATGATCCTGGGAGGCGTGGCGTTGGGCGTGCTGCCGGTCAACGTTTTCACCAGCAATGCCCTGATCATTGGTTCCGCCATCGAAGTGACATTGCTGTCACTGTCACTGGCGGACCGCATGAACCAGATCGAACGGGAACGCACCCGGGCGGAGCAGGAAGCGAAGAACGCACTACTGTCGGTGAACCGCGCCCTGCTGGAAAGCAACAAACTGAAAGATGAATTCCTCAACACCATCAGTCACGAGATGCGCACGCCCATGCACGGCGTGCTGAGCAGCATCGATCATATCCGCCACCAGGACGAGAGCCGCAAGCGCGAACTGTTTGTGGACAGTGCCGAGCGCTCCGCCCAGCAGATGATGATGCTGATCGACAGCGTGCTGAATTACACCGAACTGCATTCCTCTTCCTTCAAACTGGAGCAGGGAACCTTCACTCTGTCCCGGCTGGCGGAATCGCTGGATGATCTGTTCCGCAAGCAGGCCGAGGCGAAGGGACTGCACTTCAGTATCGAGACGCAACCGGACGTGCCGGATCTGCTGATCGGGGATTTTCGCCGCACCCAGCAGATTCTGGCCAGCCTGCTCAGCAACGCGGTCAAATTTACCCACCAGGGTTTCGTCCGCCTGACGATCGCGCTGATTACCATTGATGATCGACGCTGCCGCGCGAAGATCGAATTCCGGGTGACCGACTCCGGCATCGGCATACTGGAAGGCACCGAGTCCATCATCTTCGACCGCTTCCGCCAGTTGGACAGCAGCTTCAGTCGCGGCTTCGGCGGGCTCGGCATTGGCCTGGCCACCAGCAAGCAGATCGCTCGGCTGATGCAGGCGGAGCTGGGTTTCCAGTCGCGCCCCAACGAGGGCTCCACATTCAGGCTGGTCGCTGAATTTCCCTTCTCACCCAAAAATTCTGCGCGCAGAAAAGCGGAAGCGTTGCAGCGCCAGTGGCAGGATCTGGCGCAGGACCGGCTGGCACTGATCGTGGAGGACAATCCGGTGAACCAGATGGTGCTGAAGGCATCCCTGACGAAGCTCGGATTGCGCACGCTGTTGGCCAGCAATGGCAACGAAGCGATCACCCAACTGCTGGCGAATCCGGTGGACATCATATTGATGGACTGCCAGATGCCGGTGCTGGATGGCTTCGAGGCCACCCGTGCCATCCGCCAGCTGGCGAACGATAAAAGCCAGGTGCCCATCATCGCGATTACTGCCAATGCCATGTCGAAAGATCGCGAGCGCTGCGTGGAAGCCGGCATGAACGATTACATGAGCAAGCCGGTAAACATGCACGAACTGAAAGAAAAGCTGTTGAAGTGGCTGCCGCTGCAACGACGCGACAATGACCCTTCCTGAGCCCGCACCATCCTGTGGCAAAAGCTGTCTATACTGAATGCAGACAACATCACCCGATTCACTTTTGCCATGATGAAAAACACCCTTTCCCTGCGCGGACGCCTGTTTGCCGGCTTCCTGCTGGTCACCCTGATTTCCACGCTGGCCTTTGCCCTGGGCGCCAGCTATTTCGCCAAACGCTCGCTGCAGGAAAGCATCGACACGCGGCTGAACACCGCCACCCAGGCCGTGCCCGGGCTGGTGGATGAAGCGTACTGGAACATCCGTCATCAGCCAGGCGCAGTGGAAGCAGCAAAATATCTGGAACATCTGCGCGCACTGCGCCGCTACACCGACAGTGTGGGCCTGGACTACCTGTACGTGATGATGGTGGACGGCGACAAGGTTTACATGGTGCTGGATTCAGCCACCGAGGAAGAAGTGCAGGCCGACGATTACAGTCAATATTACGAGCACTATTCCGATGCCAGCGATTTTGTGCTGGAAGCCCATCGTAGCGGCCAGCCCCAGATTGACGAATACACCGACCGCTGGGGCACGTTCCGCTCGCTGTTTCTGCCGGTGACGCTCGGCGGCCAGCGCTTCGTGATCGGCGCCGATATCACCACTGCATCCATCGACAACGCCGTGCAACAGCAGCTGATGCTGTACGGCCTGATTGCGCTGGGCATTTTCGTGCTGGGCCTGGTGCTGGCGTCCTGGCTGTCGCGCCTGATCGCGCGGCCGCTGCAGGAAATGATGGAAGTGACGCGCCAGGTATCGGAGCGGCGTGATCTGACGAGCGTGATCGCCACCCGGGGCCAGGATGAAATGTCCGCCGCCATTCAGGGCCTGAACCAGCTGGTGGCCTTTTTCCGCAACACATTGCTGCTGGTGCGCAAGGAAGCCAGCGGCAGCGAAACGCTGGCCAGCCACCTGCAGCAGACATCGCACACCTGGCTGCAACGGTTTGAAACCAGCGTGGACAAACTCGCCACCATCACCCGTCAGGCCAACGCGATTCACACCGACACCGAACAGGCATCACACCTGGTGAGCGAAGCCCGCTCCGGCATGCAGGCAGCGGTGGAGGATCTGAAACACATGCGGCAGTCTCTGGAGCAGATGAGCGCCGGCGTGGACAGCAATGCCCGCAGCGGAGCAACCCTTGCACAACAGCTGTCTTCGCTGAACCAGCAGGCCAACGACATCAGTTCGGTGCTGGTGGTGATCCGCCAGATCGCCGAACAGACCAACCTGCTGGCACTCAATGCCGCCATTGAAGCGGCCCGCGCTGGCGATCAGGGCCGTGGTTTCGCCGTGGTGGCCGACGAAGTGCGCAAGCTCGCGATTGAGACCCAGGAAACACTGGGCCGCACCAACGAAGGTGTGCAGCGCATCATTTCCAGCATCAACGAGGCGGCCGGCAACACCGAACACAACGCCCGTGTTGCACAGGATGTGGCCACCATCTCCGTCACTGCAGTAGCCGGCGTGGATGGCATTGCCAGCCGCATCACGGGATTGATGGATGTCGTCAACCAGGCATTCAACTCCGCCCACGCGGTGAAGGATGCGGTAAACAGTATCAACACCGACATTCATGCCATGAGTGAAATGATCGGCGACAGCGCGGGGCGCGCCAGGGAGCTGGGCGAAGCATCGGCGCAGCTTACACGCCAGTCCGATCAGCTCAAGCAGCAGCTGGACCAGTTCCGGATCTGAAGCGCGTCAAAAGCGCTCCAGCTTCCACACGTCGAACGCCGGTTCCTCGTAAGGATGGGCTGATTTCAAAGCAGCGACGGCGGCATGGATCAACTGATCCTCGCACACCAGCTCCACGCGGTATTCCTGCACGGTTTCGACCACGCCCTGCTGGCCAATAAACGGCCTGGAACCCTGCAGCGCACGAAACTGGCCGGCGCCCAACACTTCCCAGCAACAGCTGTCGTAATTGCCGATGCGACCCGCACCGACGGCAAAAATCGCGCTTTTCACTTGCTCCTTGTGTTCCACCGGAACAAAAAATGCGAGCTTGTACATTGATTCCTCCCGTTACGCCAACCGTCAGGCTGTTTCACCCGTCGCATCACTGCTATCAAACTGGTGCAAAAAATCGTTAAATGCAACAGCGGCGCCCGGAAATGGGCGTGGTCCGCCACGCCGGTGCCGATTGCATGCATGATCGGACTGGCACCCATCCTGCACGGCAGACTTCACCTTCACCCACTCACAGGGACACTTCAGTGACACAACTGCATTTCATCGGCGGCGAAAAAGGCGGCGTTGGCAAATCCGTCATGGCGCGGGTTCTGGCGCAATATCACGTGGATCGCGGCATACCCTTCACCGGTTTCGACACCGATCGTTCCCACGGCACGTTTTCACGCTTTTACGGCGAATTTGCCCACCCCGTCGTGGTCGATCAATACGAAAGCCTGGACCAGATCATCGAAGCGGCGGCCGCCGAACCCGGCCGGCGAATTCTGGTGGATCTGGCGGCGCAGACGTTTCCCTTCCTGCACCGCTGGATCGACGATTGCGCGCTGTTTGAACTGCTGGCGGATCTGGGTTTCAGCGCCACCTTCTGGCACATCATGGACGACGGCAAGGACTCCATCCAGTTGCTGGGCAAACTGCTGGACCGCTACGGCGAACAGGCGTCCTGCATTCTGGTGGAAAATTTTGGCCGGGGCTCGGACTTCAGTGATGTAGAAAAGTCAGCGCCCTTCCAGCGTGCCCGCGCATTGGGGGCTCAGGTGATCCAGCTCAGCAAGCTGCACGATGCGGCCATGCACAAGATCGACATGACCGACGCCAGCTTCTGGGCCGCCACCAATAACAAGGAACTGTTGAGCATGCCCGACCGGATGCGGGTGAAG
>JABLXQ010000074.1 GCA_013178375.1 Gammaproteobacteria bacterium | reverse complement strand
TGGTGGGCGCGGCGCTCGGCGCCTGGCTCGGCTTCCAGTTCGACACCATCATCCAGCTCAGCAGCAGCGTTTACCAGTTCACCACCCGTGGCAAGGGCGGCGACACCGAGATCCAGCAGGCCTTTTTCCGCGCGACATTCATTTGCCTGGGGAAAGTGGCGAAGTGCGATGGTGCGGTGTGCGATGCCGAAATCCAGTGGACCACCGCCGTGATGGACCGCATGGGATTGAGCGCCGAGAAAAAACGCGAGGCGATCGAGCTGTTCGATATGGGCAAGTCCGGCCAGCATGACCTCACCGCCGAACTCACCCGGCTGCATGAAACCTGCGGCCGCCGCGTCACCCTGCTGCAGATTTTCATGGAGATCCAGGTGCAGGCGGCTCTGAGTGACGGTGCGCTGGACCAGAAGGAATGGGCCACCCTGTCGCACATCGCCCAGACCATTCGCTTCCGTATTGCGCTGCTGGAGCGCATCGTGCGCAGTGCGCAGGCGTACCAGGAATTCCGCACCCAGGACAAGAGCCGTCCGCGTTCGCCGCAGGAGGAATTGCTGCGCGCCTATGAAATCCTGGGCATTGAACCCACAGCTTCGGTTGCTGAACTCAAGCGCGCCTACCGCCGCCTGATGAGCCAGCACCATCCGGACAAGCTGATCGCCAGAGGCCTGCCGGAGGAGATGCTGGATATGGCCAAGGAAAAAACCCAGGCCATTCGCACCGCATACGAAGCGATCATGGCCAGCCGCAAGTGAATGCAGGCGCGTCAGAATGATATGCAGGCCGCATTGAGCAGGCCGATGGCAATTGAAAACGCTGCCGACATGATGCCTGCTGCCGCTTGCCCTTCCGTGATGCGCTGCGACAGTTGCGGCACGAACAGGCGGGTGATGAAAAATGCCAGCAGCTGGATTGCGAATCCCACCGCCGACCACACCGCGAAATCCACCAGATTGATCGAGCTGTTGATGGCTTCCTCCAACACGATGGCATAGCCGACAATCGCGCCGCCCAGGGCGATGGCTGCGGCCGAGTTGCTCTGTTTCACCAGTTTCCATTCATCGTGCGGCGTCAGCGCCGTGTAGGCCAGCTTGAACAGGATCAGGTCGGTCAGCGCCATAAAAAAATAGGGAACAAAACTTTGCAGGCCGGTGAGGGAATATTGCAGTTGCTCCAGCATGGTCGGGGTTCCGTGAGGTGAGTGTGGGCGGAATTATACGGGATGCGGCGCCAAACTCTACGGTGGACGCGCGCCCGCTGGCAAGCGCCCGTCCACCGGATCGTTCTACATGAAGTTCTGTGTGCAGTGCTATGAGCCGTTCAGCGTGTTGTGTCGATCGCGAACCAGAGCACCAGTTCGGCGCTGCTCTTGCCGGTTTTCCACATGGCGGGGCCGAGGAACAGCCCGGGTGCCACTTCCCGCAGTTCGTCGCGGATTTTCGCAATGAAGAACGGGTTGCCCGGCTGTTCATAATCCAGGTAGATGCAGTCCTTGCCGTCGATCACTGAGGGTTCGATGCGGGTCTTGAACGGGAACCAGTTCAGTTGCTTCAGCAGGTTGATGCGGTTGATGCCGTCGCCGGTGATGTCGCTGGTGGCGTTGAAGCTTTTGCCGTCCCAGGGAAACAGGCTGAGCTTGCTGAAGGCGGTGATCGGGCTGAACAGGAAGGTTTTGTCGATGCCGCGAATTGCCAGCATGCGGCCTTTGGGGGTGCCGTTCAGGGCCTTGAAGCTGGCGGGCATCGAGCCGGCGCGATAGAGCGCGTCTAATTCGTCCACGGTCATGGCGGACAGGTCGTCCAGGGTCAGGCCGGTGTTGCCTGATTTACCGGTGGAGCCGATGGTGGCGGTTGCTGTACTCATGGGGTGTCTCCTTACGTTTGGGTGGATTTTCAGGGCTGATTTTCAGGGTAGAGGGTGCAGCGGCAGCGGGTTGCTCACCCGGCAGAACAGATCCCAGCAAGCCTGCTCGGCCTGGGCCAGGATGGTGTCGTCGCAGGTGGGCAGGTAACCCAGGTGTTCGGCCTTGAACAGGCCCACCACGGCGCCCCAGATCATCGCCATCAGGGTGCCGGCGGCCATGTCGCGGGCGACGCCCTGGTCGCGGGCATACTGACAAAACAGGTTGACTGGCAGCAGGATCTGCAGTTCCAGCTGGCGGCTGGTTTCATCCAGGTAGGGCACGTGGTCCTGCAGTTCCAGAAAACGGAATTCCAGGGGATGACGGCGGGCAAACCCGGTCAGGCGCTGCCAGAAATCGTGGAACGCCAGGCGCACG
This sequence comes from Gammaproteobacteria bacterium, assembly GCA_013178375.1. GTDB lineage: Bacteria > Pseudomonadota > Gammaproteobacteria > Pseudomonadales > Ketobacteraceae > Ch67. The sequence continues at coordinate 10,051 of JABLXQ010000074.1, read as the reverse complement.
TCACCCTGGGGATCGAAATCCTGCAGCAGTGCGTCCCGCAGCAGGGACTTGGCCTGCTGGAACACGCCGTTCACCAGCGCTTCCTTGCTGTCGAAATAACGGTAGATAGTGCCGGCGCCGACTTCCGCCAGCCGCGCCACGTCGGGCACGGCGGTGCCGTGAAAGCCGCGCTCGCTGAACAGGGCCAGGGCGGCACCGAGTATGGCGCGCTGTTTTTGCGCGGCCTTGGCAGCAGTGAGTGAGCCCGTCGCCGGGGGAGCAAGGCTCCCGCTGTTTGGGTCGGGCAGGTCGGGTGTCGGCAGTGTCTGCATATCGGGCTGATTCATGTTTTAAAAAACGGAATGAACGTTCATTCCGTTCAGAATGCCCTTAACCGGGCAAGTTGTCAATGCCGGTTATCCGGGCGGGACGGGGATTAGGGTGTTTATGCGCAAGCGGTCAGCGCTTTTTCTTGCGGAGCCAGCGTTCGCCCCAGCCCCGCACGGCCTTGATCACGGCGTTCTCCTGGGTGGAAAAATCCGGACGGGCACCGCGCACGATGCGCTGTTCGAATTGGTTCTGGCGCGCGCGGCCGGCACTGTGGAGGCGTACCACCGGATCGGTGCGGGGGAAGAATTCCGGCGCGATGTCCAGTATCGGGATGCGCAGGTCCATGGCGTCCAGGTCAGTGTTGAAATCGGCGTCCCGAGGCTGTACAGGGTCGATGATCACCAGGCCCGCGATGTCCTTGATCAGCATGGTCTGGGCCTTTTTGGCGGCGAAACCGGCGGACAGGCCAATGGCGATCACCACCATTGGCTTGGGGCTTTTCTGCCGCAATAGTTCACTGCCGGCGCGGGCACGGCGGTCCACTTCGTCCGGTACCTGTTCCGGCAGGTACTCGACGCTTTTTTCCTCCACGGGGATGGCGGTGGGATCTGCCGGTGCTGTGTTTTGCGGGGCGGATGCTGCTGGGGAAGGGGCGGCGGCCGGATCGACAGTCGCCGCGGTGTCCGCGGGCAGTTGCGGCAGCAGCCGGTAATCCGGCATCGCGATCGACAGCGTGTTCCAGCCGTGGGCCGCCAGAGCTGTACGCAATTCATGGACGACACCGGGCCAGTCCGGATGCTGCAGGTTGTCGTGCAGGATCAGCGCATTGGCAAAGGTGGCACCGCTGTGGTCTGCCAGAAACAGGCCGAGGAATTGGCTGTCGCCCTCACCGAGCCAGAGGATTTCGGTTTCCTTGTCCACCCGCTTCAGCTGCTCTTCCAGCACCTTGCTGCGACGGGTTTCCTCGCGTATCGGTGGCGCTTTCAGCACGGGGGGCGCTTCCGTGGTCGCCGCGGCGGGTTCGGTCTGGGCTGGCGGTGGTGTGGCGGCCTTGGCGCCCAGCAGTATTGGCGACAACAGGCAGAGCAGTAAAATCGGTCGGCATTTCATGGGCTTGATGGTCCGGGCCGGGGGTTCCGACAGTATAGACGGCCCGGCTTTGGGCGCTGCGGCTAACCTGGGTTACAATGCGCCCACTTTTTTCGCCGGGATTCCGCCATGACCGATTACCTGATTGCCCCCTCGATCCTGTCTGCCGATTTTGCCCGTCTGGGCGAGGAAGTGGACAACGTGCTGGCTGCCGGCGCCGACATCGTGCATTTCGACGTGATGGACAATCATTACGTACCCAACCTCACCATCGGCCCCATGGTCTGCAAGGCGCTGCGCAATTACGGCATCGAGGCGCCCATCGACGTGCATCTGATGGTCAAACCGGTGGACCGCATCATCGGCGACTTCATCGAAGCCGGCGCCACTTACATCACCTTCCACCCGGAAGCCAGCGAACACATTGACCGCAGCCTGCAACTGATCCGCGACGGCGGCTGCAAGGCCGGCTTGGTGTTCAATCCCGCCACGCCTCTGCACGTTCTGGAGCATGTGCTCGACCGAATCGACATGGTGCTGCTGATGTCGGTGAACCCCGGCTTTGGTGGCCAGAAATTCATTCCCCACACGCTGGAAAAACTGCGTCAGGCGCGCAAGATCATTCAGGACAGCGGCCGCAACATCCGGCTGGAAATCGACGGGGGCGTGGGCGTGGCCAATATTCGTGAAATCGCCCAGGCTGGCGCGGATACGTTCGTGGCGGGTTCGGCGATTTTCGGCAAGGGCGATTACAAAACGGTGATCAATCAGATGCGGGCGGAACTGGCGAAGGTTGGCTGAGCAACGGTAATGCTGACCCGCCTCACCGGCCTGTTCGGGAACCATCTGCCCCGGCTCATTGCTTTTGATCTGGACGGCACCCTGGTGGACAGCGTGCCGGATCTGGCTGCCGCCATCGATCGCATGCTGGAACAGCTCGGGCGTACGCCGGCGGGTGAAGCGAAAGTACGCGGCTGGGTAGGCAATGGCGCGGCGGTTTTGGTAAGGCGGGCGCTGGCGGATTCCGCCGATCCCGTGCAGGTAAACCTGGTGGAAGACGCGCTGCAGCTGCAGGCACTGAAGATTTTTCACGCCTGTTATCACGAGGAAAACGGCCGGCTGACCCGGCTTTACCCTGGCGTGCCGGACGTGCTGAACGTATTGGCCGGTCTGCAGATTCCGTTGGCCGTGATCACCAACAAGCCCTTGAATTTTACCGGTCCGCTGTTGCAGCAGATGGGAATTGCCCATTTGTTTAAAAGCGTGCTGGGCGGCGAGTGCCTGCCGCACAAAAAGCCCCATCCGCTGCCGCTGCTGCATGTGTGCGAGCAACTCGGCGTGCCGCCGGCGCAGGCGCTGATGGTGGGCGACAGCCGCAACGATGTGGAGGCGGCGAAAGCAGCGGGTTTTGTCAGTGCCGCGCTCACTTACGGTTACAACCGCGGCGAGCCGGTGGCGGCCTGCAACCCGGACTGGCTGCTGGATGATTTTCGGGAATTGTTGCTGTAATCGCGGAAAAAGGGGTTGGCAAGGCGCGGAAAGCTGGTGTAAGTTTGGGTTTCTTCCGAAACGAAAAAATGTGTACCCGATCGTGAATACACCGTTTTCGCAACAGCCTTCCTCCCTTTTCACCAGCCTTCGTTGGCGATGGCGCCGGTGATTCCGCTTGTCGGTGGTGCTGATTCGCATTTGGCGCTGCTGATTCTGAACGCAAAAAACGCAAACACACTTAATACATAGTTGAATTGAGCCACCCGGTGACGCTTGCTCGATGCTGGCTGTTGAATCCGTGACGGCTCGGTGCGGGACGCTCAGCGGCAGGGATGCCGCTGTGCAGCCCCCAGGGATGGGTTCACGGCGTGTCCCGCACCGAGCCGTCACGGGTTCAACCGCACGATGCAGAATTGCAAACGCTGGTGGCCATCAACACGGGAACCGAACATGACACCCCAACAATTCAAAACCCTGGCCGCACAAGGCTACACCCGCATTCCGCTGATGCGTGAAGTGCTGGCAGATCTGGAAACACCGCTCAGCACCTATAAAAAACTGGCGGACCAACCTTATTCCTACCTGTTCGAATCCGTTCAGGGCGGCGAAAAATGGGGCCGTTATTCCATCATCGGCCTGCCCTGCAGCATCCGCCTGACGGTGCGCGGCCACCAGCTCACCCTGCAGAACGGCGACAGGATTCTTGAACAAAAAGAAGTGGCCGATCCACTCGACTACATCGAGCAGTTCCAGCAGCAGTTCAAGGTGCCGCAGGTGGATGGTCTGCCGCGTTTCAACGGCGGCCTGGTGGGCTTTTTTGGCTACGACATCGTGCGCTATATCGAGAAGAAGCTGGACAAGGGCGACAAGCCCGATCCCATCGGCACGCCAGACATCCTGCTGATGGTGTCCGACGACATCGTGGTGTTCGATAACCTGCGCGGTACTTTGTTTGTCATCACCCACGCTGACACCGCGCAAGCCGACGCCTATCAAACAGCGCAGAACCGCCTCGATCAGATCGTGGCAAAACTGAAGCAGCCGCTGCAGTCGGATGCCGAGCCGCCCACCTTTGCCGTCAGTGAAAGCGATTTCAAATCCAGTTTTCCGCAGCCGGAATTTGAAAAGGCAGTAGATGCCATCAAGGAATATGTGCTCGCCGGCGATATCATGCAGGTGGTGATTTCCCAGCGCATGTCGATTCCTTACCAACTGCCGCCGCTGGACCTGTACCGTGCACTGCGTTGCCTGAATCCATCGCCCTACATGTATTTCCTCGACATGGGTGATTTCCAGATCGCCGGTTCGTCGCCGGAAATTCTGGCGCGGGTGGAAAGTGGTACTGTCACCGTGCGACCCATTGCCGGTACCCGCCGCCGTGGCAAGACGCCGGAAGAAGATCTGGCGATGGAACAGGAACTGCTGGCGGACCCGAAGGAAATAGCCGAGCATCTGATGCTGATCGACCTGGGCCGCAACGACGTCGGCCGCATCGCCGACATCGGCAGCGTCACCCTCACCGACAAAATGGTGGTGGAGCGCTATTCCCATGTCATGCACATCGTCTCCAATGTGGAAGGCAAACTGAAAGACGGCAAGAGCTGTCTCGACGTGTTGCGTGCCACTTTCCCCGCCGGCACCTTGAGCGGCGCGCCGAAAATCCGCGCCATGGAAATCATCCATAACCTGGAACCGGTCAAGCGTGGCATTTATGGCGGCGCAGTGGGCTACCTGTCATGGCACGGCGACATGGACACCGCGATTGCGATTCGCACTGCGGTGATCAAGGACGGACAACTGCATATCCAGGCTGGCGCTGGCGTGGTGGCGGATTCGATTCCCAAACTGGAATGGATGGAAACCCAGAACAAGGCCCGCGCAGTGTTCCGCGCGGTGGCGATGGCGGCCAACGGCCTGATTCCGGTGGAGAACTGATTTATGTTACTGATGATCGATAATTACGATTCCTTCACCTACAACCTGGTGCAGTATTTCGGTGAGCTGGGTGCTGACGTGCAGGTTGTCCGCAATGACGAAGTCACGCTGAACGATATTGAGCGTCTGGCGCCGGAAAAACTGGTGATTTCCCCCGGCCCCTGCTCGCCGGCCGAGGCGGGCATTTCCATGGCGGCGATCCGGCATTTCGCCGGCAAGCTGCCGATTCTGGGTGTGTGTCTGGGGCATCAAAGCATTGGTGCCGTGTTTGGCGGCAATGTGGTGCGCGCCGATGCCGTCATGCACGGCAAGACATCGATGATTTATCATCGCAATGAAGGCGTGTTTGCCGGGCTGGCCAATCCGTTCCAGGCCACCCGCTATCATTCGCTGGTGGTGGACCGTCACACGCTGCCGGACTGCCTGGAAATGACAGCCTGGACGCAAAACCAGGACGGCAGCATCGACAAGATCATGGGCCTGCGCCATCGCGAATATGCCATCGAGGGCGTGCAGTTCCACCCGGAGTCGATCCTCACCCAGCAGGGCCACGACCTGCTCAACAATTTTCTGAAAATGAAGTGAGCGCAATGGATATCCAGACGGCACTGAAAAACGTCATCGCCCGCCAGAACCTGAATGAGCAGGAAATGGCGGACGTGATGAACCAGATCATGACCGGTAACGCCACGCCGGCGCAGATCGGGGGATTCCTCATCGGCCTGTGCATGAAAGGCGAAACGGTGGATGAAATCACCGGTGCTGCCCGCGTCATGCGCGCGCTGGCCACGCCGGTGAAAATCAGGGCGGACAGGCTGCTCGACACCTGTGGCACTGGCGGCGATGGCTCGCGCACGTTCAACATTTCCACCACCGTCGCGTTCGTCGTCGCGGCGGCGGGTGGCAAGGTGGCCAAGCACGGCAACCGTTCTGTCTCCAGCGTCAGCGGCAGTGCCGACGTGCTGGAAAAAGCCGGCGTGAACCTGAACATCACACCGGAGCAGGTGGCCCGCTGCGTGGAAACCCTGGGCGTGGGCTTCATGTTCGCGCCGGCCCATCACAGCGCTATGAAACACGCCATCGGCCCGCGCCGGGAAATGGGCGTGCGCACCATCTTCAACCTGTTGGGCCCGCTCACCAATCCTGCCGGTGCCAAACGCCAGATGATGGGTGTCTACGGCAGGCAGTGGGTGCGTCCGATCGCCGACGTGTTGCAGCGGCTGGGCTGCGAACATGTGCTGGTGGTGCACGCTGCCGATGGCATGGACGAAATCAGCCTCAATGCCGAAACTTTTGTTGCCGAAGCTACGCCGGAATCCGTGCGTGAATACAGCATCCAGCCTGAAGATTTTGGTTTGCAGCGGGCGCCGTTGTCCGTCCTGGCGGTCAATTCCGTGGATGAAAGCCTGGCCATGGTGAAGGCGGTACTGGGCAAGCAGCCAGGCCCCGCCGCCGATGTCGTCGCGCTCAATGCCGGCGCCGCACTGTATGTGGCCGGCATCGCCGATTCCATCAGGGAAGGCGTACTGCTGGCCCAGGACTCTATCGGCAGCGGCTTGGCCCTGGCCAAGCTCACCGAGCTGGCGCAGCTCACCACCGTGTTCAAGCAGGAAAGCGAAGGCGTCTGATGAGTAGCCACGACACTCCCACCGTTCTGAAAAAAATCGTCGCCCGCAAATGGGAAGAGATTGCCGAGCGCAAGCCGCAGCGTTCTGAAGCGGAGCTGTTGCAGCAGGCGAAACGCGCCGACGCACCCCGTGGCTTTGTTGCCAACCTGCAAAAGGCCCTGCAACAGGGGCGCTCTGCGGTTATCGCCGAGGCGAAAAAGGCGTCTCCGAGCAAAGGCGTCATCCGCGTAAATTTCGATCCTGCCGCCATCGCCCGTTCCTACGAAAGTGGTGGTGCCGCCTGCCTGAGCGTGCTCACCGATCGCGACTTCTTTCAGGGGCACGAGGATTATCTGCAACAGGCCCGCGCCGCATGCACTTTACCGGTGATCCGCAAGGATTTCATTGTCGACCCCTATCAGGTGATCGAGGCCCGCGCCATTGGTGCCGACTGCATTTTGCTGATTGCCGCCTGCCTGGATGACGCACAAATGGCCGAGTTGTCCGCCTGCGCCCGCGAGCATGGCCTGGATGTGCTGATCGAAGTCCACAATCGCGAGGAACTCGACCGCTCCCTGCCGCTCAATCAGACCCTGGTGGGTATCAACAACCGCAACCTGCATACCTTCGAGGTCAGCCTGAACACCACGTTCGATCTGCTGCCGTACATACCTGCCGATCGTATCGTGGTGACCGAAAGCGGCATTCTCGAGCCCGCCGATGTGCGGTCTATGCGGCAGCAGGGTGTCAACAGCTTTCTGGTGGGAGAAGCCTTCATGCGGGCCGATGATCCCGGCGCCCGTCTGAGAGAACTTTTTTTCACCTGAATGCTGCTTTCGGTGGATGCCGGTATGCGCCATAGTTCGCTAATGTGACAGCCGGTACTGCCGATCGAATGGAACCTGTTGACAAAGGTCAGACAGCTTGCGTGAATATCTGCTACTTTGGGGCGCAGATTCCAGCTGGTATCAATTCTCAAGGGTGAGCGGGAAACCGTTCCATATATCACACCAATCACTTAAAAAATGAAAAATGGATTTTCTACAGGGGAGACAGCATGCAATTAATCGTGGTCCTGGGCGTATTGGTCGCCATCAATTTCGGTATCGTGTACGTGGGCTCTGAGGCCGGCAAGGAAGAAGAGCCGGCTCAGCAAGGCGTGGTCGAAGTAGAACCGGTGGCGGATTGCGCCCCCGATACCGATTGCTCGAAGCCGGAAGAAGTCCCGGCGAAACAATAACTTGCACTGATTTGCAAGGATGCTGGCCTGCGCGGGTGTCAGTTAGCCGGGCAAAGTGTCGTGTGAAGTGACTGCGGGTCGGTTAGTATATATAATGTCGACGCAGTCCTTTTGACTGCACTTGAAGGAGACTCTTATGGGACACGTTATCGTTATCTTCGGTACCTTGATTGCCTTGAACATGGGGTTCGGCTATTGGTTGTCGGAACAGAATGCGGAAGACCAACCCAAGCAGGGTGTTGTGGAAGTGGAAGACGTGCAGGCGGAAGCCGCCGCTCCAGCCGCAGCACCGGTTGAAGAAGTAAAGCCTGTAGAATAAACCCTCGGGCGAGCCGTGGTGCGGCGCTGGTCGCGTCCGGAACAGATGAAGAACCTCGCGTGATGCGAGGTTTTTTTTGCCTCTCGTTCCAGTGGTGAATCCCACCGGCCGTGGACTGAAACGACTTGGACTGCAACCAGCGAACGGCGGAAACGAAAAAGGCCCCGGGCGGGGGCCTGTCTGGATGGCTGTCGCGTGGAGCCGGCTCAGCGAGTGCCGTACACCACCATGGTCTTGCCCTTCACCTGGATCAATCCCTGCTCTTCCAGGTTTTTCAGTACCCGCCCCACCATCTCGCGGGAGCAGCCGACGATGCGGCCGATTTCCTGGCGGGTGATCTTGATCTGCATACCGTCCGGGTGAGTCATGGCTTCCGGTTGCTTGCACAGGTCGATCAGGGTGCGGGCCACGCGGCCGGTCACGTCCAGGAAGGCCAGATCCCCCACCTTGCGGGTGGTGGCGCGCAGCCGCCCGGCGATCTGGGCGCTGACAGCAAACATGATGTCAGCATCTTCCTTCGCCAGCTGCTTGAACTTCGTGTAGCTGATCTCGGCCACTTCGCATTCGGTCTTGGCGCGAATCCAGGCACTGCGGTTTGCAGTTTTGTCGAACAGGCCCATTTCGCCGAAAAAGTCGCCTTCATTCAAATAGGCCATGATCATCTCGCGACCTTCATCGTCTTCGATGATGACCATGACGGTGCCCTTGACGATGTAGTACAGGGCATCGGAATCATCCCCGGCATAGATGATCGTGCTCTTGCTGGGGTATTTGCGGCGGTGACAATGGGCCAGAAAGCTTTCTACATCGGGAATCAAACTATTGGATTTCGTCATTGCCTGACCTGGATGATTGTTGTTATCGAACCGGATTCGATCCTGTTAACCGGGATGGTGCAGATACTATTTCATTATGGCCGGAAAAACAGGGGCTCGCTACTTTATCTACCCCCGGTCCGTCCGGGTATTTCCCTGTGCCGGCAATTCTGGCCGGCTTCGCTCCTGCCAGTGGCAGGCGATGCGTTCCGGCGTGCTGTCCCTGCCCGGCGACACTAATCAAAACAACAAGATTATCAAACGATTATAGATGAAGTGGCTGGATTGGTCTGTGAACGGTTGCAGTGTTTGGGCGGGGCTATTCACGAAAGCCCGATTTGCGGCCAAAAAGCAAACGATCAGGGGGCTGGAGCGGGGCAATTTTTTACACACAATCCGGTTGGTTTATGGTATCTTGCGCGCCATTCTGACCATGGGAGTCAGCCATGAAAGGCACTGTTCGCTGGGCGGGTGACGTCAAGTTTGTAGCGGAATCCGGTTCCGGACACAGCATCGTGATCGACGGTCCGCCGGATTACGGTGGCAAGAACCAGGGCGTGCGCCCCATGGAGCTGATGCTGCTGGGCGTGGCTGGCTGCTCTTCGTTCGACGTGATTCACATCCTGAAGAAAGCCCGTCAGGATGTCACCGACTGCGTCACCGAAGTGGAAGCCGAACGGGTCGATGCGGTGCCTGCCGTGTTCAAGAAAATCCACATGCATTTCGTTGTGACCGGGCACAATCTGAAAGATACCCAGGTCAAGCGCGCGGTGGAGTTGTCCGCCGAGAAATACTGTTCGGCCTCCATCATGCTGAGCAAGGGTGGCGTTGAGATCACCCACAGCTACGAGGTCAAAGAGGCGGCGTGATGGGCCGGCCCGCTGCGCTCGGTGGCCTGCGCCACGTGGCCCTGTTTGTCGAGAAGTTCGTCGAGTGCGAACACTTCTATGTGGGCCTGCTGGGTATGCAGTTGGAATGGCAGCCCGATCCCGATAACCTTTATCTGACGTCCGGTTGCGATAATCTTGCCTTGCACCGGGCACCCGCCGCCGTCGATCGCGGCAGCCGCCAGAAGCTGGATCACATCGGCTTCATAATCGACACGGAAGCGGCAGTCGATGATTGGTACACATACCTGAAATCGAATGGTGTTGTGATGAGAACCGCGCCCCGGTCCCACCGCGATGGCGCACGCAGTTTTTATTGTGAAGACCCGGATGACACCATGGTGCAGATGATATGGCAA
>JABLXQ010000073.1 GCA_013178375.1 Gammaproteobacteria bacterium | reverse complement strand
GTGTATCTGTCGGTGATCGTTTTGATTCCGCTGGGGGCCGTGTTCCTGCGCACCATGGAGCTGACCTGGGCCGAGTTCTGGCAGGTGGTGACGGCGCCGCGTGTGGTGGCGTCCTACAAGCTGTCGTTTGGCGCGTCGCTGGCGGCAGCGGCGATCAATGCGGTGTTTGGGCTGATGCTTGCCTGGGCGCTGGTGCGCTATTCGTTTCCCGGAAAACGCATTGTGGATGCGCTGGTGGACCTGCCATTTGCGCTGCCCACAGCAGTGGCCGGCATTGCGTTGACCGCCCTGTATGCACCCAACGGTTGGCTGGGTCAGTTCATTCAGGGGCAGTTGGGCATCAAGGTGGCGTTTGGACCGCTGGGTGTGCTGGTGGCGCTGGTGTTTATCGGCCTGCCATTCGTGGTGCGCACGGTGCAGCCGATTCTGGAAGATCTTGAAACCGAACTGGAGGAAGCCGCCGCCAGTCTGGGTGCGCGGCGCTGGCAGATTTTTCGTTACGTGGTGCTGCCGATTCTGCTGCCGGCGTTGCTGACTGGATTTGCGTTGGCCTTTGCCCGCGCGGTGGGTGAATACGGTTCTGTCATTTTTATCGCCGGCAATATTCCGATGGTATCGGAAATCACGCCGCTGATGATCATCACGAAACTGGAACAGTACGATTACACCGGTGCAACCGCGATTGCGGTGGTGATGCTGGTGTTCTCGTTCGTTCTGCTGCTGATCATCAATGGTTTGCAGGCGTGGGCCAGCCGCAGTACGGGGCGCGAACGTTAAGGGGAATATAGATGTCGTCTTCCGCATTTGCCGTGCGGTTCGAAGCTGCGGGCTGGAAAAGTGAATCCACCCGCTTCGAACGCAATATTGCAACCAGTGAATCGAAGTGGGTGAAGTGGTCGATCATCGGCGTGGCGCTGAGCTTCTTCACCCTGTTCCTGCTGATGCCGCTGCTGGCGGTGTTTGTGGAAGCCCTGCGCAAGGGATTCGGCGTTTATTTCGCGGCGCTGGTGGAAGCCGAGGCGCTGCATGCCATCCAGCTGACCTTGATTGCAGCCGCCATTTCGGTGCCACTGAATCTGGTGTTCGGCGTGGCGGCGGCCTGGGCCATCGCTAAATTCGATTTTCGCGGCAAGCAGCTGCTGATCACGCTGATCGACCTGCCGTTCTCGGTGTCGCCGGTGATCGTCGGCCTGTGTTACGTGCTGGTGTTCGGCGCCAACGGCTGGTTCGGTGCCTGGCTGATCGAGCACGATATGAAAGTTATTTTCGCCGTTCCCGGCATTGTGCTCGCCAGCGTTTTTGTCACCTTTCCGTTTGTGGCGCGGGAACTGATCCCGCTGATGCAGGCACAGGGGCGCGAGGAGGAAGAGGCCGCCATCGTGTTGGGCGCCAACGGCTGGCAAGCTTTCTGGTATGTAACACTGCCCAACATCAAATGGGGCCTGCTGTACGGCGTGATTCTGTGTAACGCACGGGCGATGGGTGAATTCGGCGCGGTGTCGGTGGTGTCGGGCAAGATTCGCGGCGAAACCAACACCATGCCGCTGCACGTGGAAATTCTTTATAACGAATATCAGTTTGCTGCTGCCTTTGCCGTGGCCTCGTTGCTGGCGCTGCTGGCACTGGTCACCCTGGTGATCAAGACCTTGGTGGAGCATCGGGTGGAGCAGGCCTTGAAACAGAGTACTGAAGGAGTCCCGTCATGAGCATTCAGGTTCACAATATCCAGAAGCGTTTCGGCAGCTTTACCGCACTCGACAATGTGTCGCTGGATTTTCCCAGCGGCGAGCTGGTGGCGCTGCTGGGCCCGTCCGGTTGCGGCAAAACCACGCTGCTGCGCATCATCGCCGGGTTGGAGCAGGCCGACGCGGGCAACGTGTTGCTGGATGGCGAGGATGCCTCTGCCACCCATGTGCGCGAACGCCAGGTGGGTTTCGTGTTCCAGCATTACGCCCTGTTCAAGCACATGACAGTATTCGACAACGTGGCCTTCGGCATGCGCATGAAGCCGCGCAATGTGCGTCCCGGTGAAGCGCAGATCAAAAAGAAGGTGCACGACCTGCTGAACCTGGTGCAACTGGACTGGCTGGCAGACCGTTTTCCCGCGCAGTTGTCCGGCGGCCAGCGCCAGCGTATTGCCCTGGCCCGCGCACTGGCGGTGGAACCCCGCGTGCTGCTGCTGGACGAACCGTTCGGCGCGCTGGATGCGAAAGTGCGCAAGGAACTGCGGCGCTGGCTGCGCAAACTGCACGATGAATTGCACATCACGTCGATTTTCGTGACCCATGATCAGGAAGAAGCATTGGAAGTGGCGGACCGCGTGGTGCTGATGGATCACGGCAAGGTGGAGCAGGTGGGCACACCGGAAGAAGTGTACGGTCATCCTGCGACGCCGTTTGTGTATGGCTTCCTCGGTTCGGTGAATCTGTTCCATGGCCGCATCGATGAAAATCAGGTGCGGGTGGGCGAGGATGCAGTGCCGCATGACAACAGGGTGTTGTCGCAAGGCTCCGAGGTGTATGCCTTCGCGCGGCCCCATGAACTGGAAATCGTGACTGATCCCACCAGTACCGCCGGTATCAAGGCCAAGGTCAACCGTGTCCTGTCGTTCGGTGTCAGCGCGCGGGTGGAACTGGACGGCGTCAACGGCGCCACCGGCCAGCATTTCGAAGTGGAAATCGAGCAGGCACGGGTGAAGGAACTGGCATTGGTGGCGGGACAGATCGTGCGTCTGCTGCCGTCGCGGTTGAAAGTATTTGAGCGTTCCGATGCGGGACTGGGTGTGCGCAGATGAATTTTCAGCAGTTGCGGATCGTCCGCGAAACCGTGCGGCGCAATTTCAATCTGACGGAAGTGGCCAACACGCTGTACACGTCGCAGTCCGGCGTGTCGAAACACATCAAGGATCTGGAAGACGAACTGTCCGTCGAGCTGTTTGTCCGCAAGGGCAAGCGTTTGCTGGGCCTGACCGAGCCGGGCAAGGAGATGGTGAAAATCGTCGAGCGCATGCTGCTGGACGCGCGCAATATCAAAAATCTGGCAGAGCAGTACAGCCAGCAGGACAGCGGTCGCCTCACCATCGCCACCACCCACACCCAGGCCCGTTATGCGTTGCCGAAAGTGGTGACGGAATTCAAGAAGCTGTACCCGAAAGTGCATCTGAAACTGCACCAGGGCAGCCCGGCGGAAATCGCGCAGCTGTTACTGGATGGTGAAGCGGATATCGGCGTCGCCACCGAGACGTTGGGGGAAATTCCCGAGCTGGCGTCGTTTCCCTTTTACAGCTGGCACCACGCGGTGATCGTGCCGGCGGGCCATGAACTGGAGCAGCAATTACCGCTGACGCTGGAAGCGATTGCCGCACATCCGATCATCACTTACCATGAAGGTTTCACCGGCCGCGCGTTACTGGAAAAAACGTTTCACGACGCCGGCCTGCTGCCGGATATCGTGCTGTCGGCGCTGGACGCGGACGTGATCAAATCCTATGTGGAGTTGGGTTTGGGCGCGGGGATCGTGGCGTCGGTCGCCTTCAATGAGCAGCGCGATGTGGGCCTGCGCAAGCTGGACTGCTCGCATCTGTTCGACGAGGTGTTCACCCGGATTGCGGTGCGCCGTGGCCATCTGCTGCGGCGTTTTGCCTATCACTTTATCGAGCTGTGTTCACCGCAACTGACGGAAGCGCGGGTGATGGCGGATGTGATTCCGGAGGAGGGGTAAGGAAACCGTGGGAAGGCCCGGGCAACCGTGGGAAGGGGTTCGGGAGCGTGGGAAGCCATCGGCGCATTTACCCCCGCCAAATCCTCCGCAACTCCTCCGCCTGTTCCCCCACCCCGACCAGCGTGTCCTGCTGGCCTGAACCGCTGGCCAGCTGCTGCAGCCCCGCCGCCAGATCCCGTTCGATCCGCTGCACGTTGGCACTCACCGAACCAGCAATCTCCGCCTGACAGGCCGCATTATCCGCAATCGACACCGTGATGGCGTCGATGTCGATCACCGACTGGGAAATGGTGTCGAACGCGTCGAACGCCGCCTGCGCTTCCTTCACGCTGCGCGCCACCATGTCCTTGCTCTGCTCCATCATGCCCACGCTGTTTTTCGCCGATTTCTGGATGTCGTCGATCTGGCGCTTGATGTCCACCGCTGCCGCCGTGGTCTTGGTGGCCAGCGACCGCACTTCGTCCGCCACCACCGCAAAACCACGCCCATGCTCGCCGGCGCGGGCTGCTTCGATGGCGGCGTTCAGCGCCAGCAGATTGGTCTGTTCGGTGATGCTGGTGATCATGTCCACCACCTTGCCGATGGCCTGGCTGTTCACCGCCAGCTCGTTAATCTGCACCGCACCCCGGCTGATCTGGTCGGTGAGTTTTTCGATTTGCTGCGCCAGACCTTCCACCGCCTGCTGCCCGACACGGGCGTTGTTCTTGGCGGCATCCGCCACCTGTCGCGACTGATCGGTGGCGTGGGAAATGTCGGCGAATGCCCGCGCGATCTGCTGGCCGTTGTGAGCCAGATCCTGCAGCTGGTGCAGTTCCCGCTGCAGTTTGTGCAGCGCATCTTTCTGCGCGTGGGGCATGCCGGCATCGCTGTTCGCCAGCAGGGATTGCAGTGTCTGCAGTGCTTTCAGGGTGGCGCTGCGCTGGTCGCCCAGTTGTTGCAGTAATGTGTCCACGTCGCGGGGTTGCACGCCGCTGCTGCCAAGCCGTCCGGCCTGCTCCAGCCACTGTGCCTCGCGGCGCTGGAAACCGTGGGTGATGGTGGAAAACAGAAAATACACGCCGCACACGATCAGGATCAGGGTGAGCACGAACATCATCTCGATGGAGCCGCTGTTGTCCCTGGTGTTGGCTTTTTCCACCTGGGTCAGGAAGTCCGAACTCAGCGGTGCCAGTTTGTCGAAGCTGGCGTCGATTTCCTGCAGTTGTTTGTCGACATTTTGCGAACGTTCAACCATCTGCTGGAACAGATTCTGGAACGACTGGATTTTCTCGCTGGCGGCGGCGTGGTCCTCTTCCGCCAGTTCCGATTCGGGGATTTCCGCAACGAAACTTTTTACTTTCTCGCCGAAGGTGGCCAGGTGCGCCGGATCGCGGTCGATCTGGAAATCCAGCTGCTGGCCCTGCATGTCGGTGAACAGGCTGTACAGGTAGATGGCGTTCTGGTCTTTCAGGTACTGGTCCAGCGTGTTGGCGCTGCTGGTCAGCTCGTCGCGCATTTGCATGTAGGCTTCCTGCGCGGTGATCAGCGCCGTCAGCTGGGTCTGGTATTGCGCCAGTTGATCGATCAGCAGCGAGGTGATGTTTTCCAGCAGCGGATTGGCGCTGCTGAAACTCAGGCTGGCGACAGTGGCCAGCTGGCTGTTGTTGTCCTGCAGTTTTTGCAGCAGCTGGCGGTTGGTGGCGGCATTGGTGCTGGCGCGCAGCTGCTGGGTCTGGATCACCAGGCTCTGGATCTGGTTGGCCACCGACAGGTATTGCATGACCTGCCGCTGGGCCTGCAGTTGCTCACGGGCCTGGCTCTGGTTGTGCAGGTAGAGGCTACCCAGCAGGGCAATGCTGCACAGGATGACGACCGTGATGACCTTGATGCGGAGGGAAAGGTGGGCCTGAGACATCGGCGCTTCGCTCAAAAACCAGTGACTGAGTTTTAAGCATAGCAGTCGGCAGACGGGGTGGTTGAAGGGCGCGAGGCACCGGAAGGGGGGAGTGCCTAGCCGGCTTCGGCGATGAAGGCCACCAGGTGGCTGACGTCCAGCCGGATGCCCACGATATCGCCGGGCTGTTCCTCGGCGTTGCTGGGGAAGAGGGCATCCACCACGGCACCGGACGGCAGTTTCAGCTGTACCAGGGAGGTGGCGCCCGTGAAGGTCTTGTTCAGGATCAGGGCCCGCAGGGGGCCGTCGGGATCGGGCTGGACATCGTCGGGCCGCAGCAGCACCTGCACGGGGGTGCCCTGGTTCCAGGTATAGGCCCGGTTGCCCTGGATCAGGCCCAGTTCGGTGGACACCTGCTCCGGTGACAGCGCCTTGCCCGGTATGAAGCGGCCCTGGCCAATGAAGCCGGCCACGAAGCGGTTCACTGGCTCGTGGTACAGGGTGAAGGGCGAATCCCACTGCTGCAACTGGCCGTTCTGCATCACCCCCACCTTGTCTGCCATCGCGAAGGCTTCTTCCTGGTCGTGGGTGACCATCAGTGCCGTGGTGCCCTGCTGCTTGAGGATGTCGCGCACCTCCAGCGCCAGGCGGCGACGCAAGTCGACGTCCAGGTTGGAAAAGGGTTCGTCCAGCAGGATCAGGGCCGGCTCGGGCGCCAGGGCGCGGGCGAGTGCGACACGCTGTTGCTGGCCGCCGGATATCTCGTGGGGGTAGCGGTGGCTGATCTGGTTCAGCCCCACCATTTCCAGCACCCGCGCTGCCACTTTCTGCTTTTCCGCGCGGGACAGTTTGCGCAGGCCGAAGCAGACGTTTTCCCACAGGGTCAGGTGGGGGAAGAGGGCGTAGTCCTGGAACACCATGCCCAGGTGGCGCTGTTCCGGTGGAATGCGGTGGGCGGGGGTGGAGACGGGCTGGCTGTTCAGATAGATGGCGCCGCTGCTGACCGGCTCGAAGCCGGCGATGGCGCGCAGGGTGGTGGTTTTGCCGCAGCCGCTGGGGCCCAGCAGGCAAGCTATATCGCCCTTGTTGACGTGGAAGCTGAGATCGTTCACCACGGTATTGCGCGCGGTGCCATCGGCGAAATCGCAGCGCACCGATTCCAGTTTGAGCAGGGCTTCCGAGTGGGGCATCGACTGCGTTTCCCCGCCGCTCAGGGCTTCCAGTTACCCAGCAGGTATTCCATCAGGGCCTTCTGCGCGTGCAGGCGGTTTTCCGCTTCGTCCCACACCACCGAGCGCGGGTCGTCCAGCATGTCCTCGCTGACTTCCTCGCCGCGATGGGCCGGCAGGCAGTGCATGAACAGCGCATCTTTCGCCGCCAGATTCATCAGGGCGGGCGACACCTGGTAGTTGGCGAAGGCGTTGGCGCGATGATCCTGTTCCTCTTCCTGACCCATGCTGGCCCACACGTCGGTGGCCACCAGATGGGCGTGTTCAACCGCCGCTTTCGGATCGCGCACGATGGTGACGCGGTCGCTGTGGGTGGCCACCAGGTTGGCATTGGGTTCAAACCCTTCCGGGCAGGCGATGCGCAACTGGAAGCCGAACTGGCGCGCGGCTTCGATGTAGGAGTGGCACATGTTGTTGCCGTCCCCCACCCAGGCCACGATCTTGCCGCGAATGGAGCCACGGTGCTCAATGAAGGTCTGGATGTCTGCCAGCAGCTGGCAGGGGTGGTAGGTGTCGGTGAGGGCGTTGATCACGGGCACGCTGGAGTAGCGGGCGAAGGTTTCGATCTTCTCGTGTTCGAAGGTGCGGATCATGATGATGTCCACCATCCGCGACAGCACGCGGGCGGTGTCGGCCACCGGTTCGCCACGACCCAGCTGGGTATCGCGGGGCGACAGGAATATCGCACCGCCGCCGCACTGCAGCATGGCGCTTTCGAACGACACGCGGGTGCGGGTGGAGGATTTTTCAAAAATCATCCCCAGCACCTTGTTCCTGAACGGCTCGTGCTGCACGCCTTTGCGCAGCATGGTTTTCAGTTCGATGGCGCGATCCAGCAGCTTTTCCAGCGTGGCCGGTTCGATGTCCAGTAATGTCAGAAAATGCCGTGTCGCCATGGCGTGATCCCGCAAATGCTATTGGTCAATTCAAAATGGAGAATGTGTTGCATCACTTAAGCATCATGTTGCTGCAAAGCTGGACACGAGCTGGGCGCCCCCCCGTGAACCCATCCATGGGGGCTGCTCTGCGGCATCCATGCCGCAAAGCGTCCATCTTTGCAGCAACATGATGCTCAAGCGATGCAAACTTTTTCATTTCAGCGGCGCGGTTTGGTGCGCTCGTCTGCAGCCCAGATCTTGATGAGTTTCGACAGTGTGCTCACCAGCTGGTCCGCTTCGCTATCGCTCATGGTGAGGGCCGGCAGCAACCGGATCACCTTGTCGGCGGTCACGTTGATCAGCAGGCCTTGCGTCTTGGCCAGCATCACCAGTTCGGCGCAGGGTTCCTTCAGTTCGATGCCGATCATCAGGCCCTTGCCGCGAATCTCGCTGATGTACTCGGCGCCTTCCAGCTGGGCGCGGAAGCCCTGCAGGATGCGCTCACCCAGCGCTTTGGCGCGGGCAGGCATTTTTTCCGACACGATGGTGTCCACCACCGCCAGGGCTACGCCACAAACCAGCGGATTGCCGCCATAGGTGGAACCGTGATTGCCCGGTTTGAAGGTGGTGGAGGCCGGGCCACGGGCCAGACAGGCGCCGATGGGCATGCCGTTGCCGAGGCCTTTCGCGGTGGTAACTACGTCGGGCACAAAACCCATTTGCTGGTAGGCGAAATAGGTGCCGGTGCGGCCATTGCCGGTCTGGATCTCGTCCAGCATCAGCAGCCAGCCGTGTTCGTCGCAGATGGCGCGCAGGCCCTGCATATAAGCGTCAGATGCGATGTTGATGCCGCCTTCGCCCTGCACCGGTTCCACCAGTACCGCAACTACCTTGGGGTTGTTGCTGGCGATGGTGCGTACGGCTTCCAGATCGTTATAGGGTGCGCGTACGAAACCCTGCACCAGCGGTTCGAAGCCGGCCTGGACTTTGCGGCTGCCAGTGGCGGTGAGGGTGGCCAGAGTGCGGCCGTGGAAGGAATGGTCCATCACGATGATGGTGGGCTTGTCGATTTCCTTGCCGTGGCCGTACAGGCGCGCGATCTTGATGGCGCACTCGTTGGCTTCGGCGCCGGAGTTGCCGAAAAATACCGCGTCCATGCCCGATACTTCGCACAGCTTCTTGCCCAGCAGTTCCTGGTTGGTGATGCGGTAAAGGTTGGAGGTGTGCACCAGTCGCGCCGCCTGTTCCTGGATGACGCGCGTGATTTTCGGATGGCAGTGGCCCAGTCCGCAGACTGCTATGCCGCTGATCGCGTCCAGATACTTATTGCCTTCAGTATCGAACAACCAGACGCCTTCGCCTTTTTCAAAGGCTACATCCATCTGCCGGTAGGTGGACATCAAACCCGTTGTTGCCATAGTGCTTTACCGATCCTTAACCCCGTGCCACAAAATAAAAAAGGCAGCGATTGCTGCCATCGGAAAGTCAATCATAGTCCCAATCCGGGGTGGGTGCAATCAGGGGGTGGGCAGGGGTAAAAGAGGTGCCCCAAGTGCCTGGAAAAGGGCGGATTTCGCCGTTGACCGGGTGGTTGTGCAGGCCCACCATGAGGGTCCGCTGACCACTGTTTTCAAGGCATTGAACGAACCGTGAATCCCATCGAACTGGGCCTGTTTTCCAGCCGTATCGAATCCATCTGCGACGAGATGGGCGCTGCCCTGCGCCGCGCCGCGTTTTCCCCCAACATCAAGGACCGGCTGGATTTCTCCTGTGCAATTTTTGCCGCCAGTGGCGAGCTGACGGCGCAGGCCGCACATATCCCCGTGCATCTGGGCAGCATGGCCTATGCGATGCGGTCCATCGTTAGCGGGATTACGTGGCAACCGGGCGACATGGTGGTGGTGAATGATCCGTTCCGCGGTGGCACCCATCTGCCGGACGTGACGGTGATTGCGCCGGTGTTCGTGCACGGCCAGTTGATTGCGTTTGTGGCCAACCGTGCCCATCACGCCAATATCGGAGCCAGTGCGCCGGGGTCGATGCCAGTATCGCGCACGTTGGAGGAGGAGGGCGTGGTAATTCCGCCGACGCATCTGCTGCGCAATGGTAGTTGGGAATGGCCGGTGCTGGAGCAGCTGGCCGGGTTGGCACCGGGGGCGTTGCAGCAACAGTATGATGATATTGGCAGTGCTGGTGGATCGGTTGAACTGTCCGCTGCAGTGGGGGATTTCTTCGCGCAGGTGAGTGCCAATCGTGTCGGCGCGCTGCGGCTGGAAAATCTGATCGCGCAATACGGCGTGGCGGCGTTTTCAACTTTGGTGGATGCACTGAACGATTACGCCGAACGGCTGGCGCTGGCCAGTCTGCGCACGCTGCCGGCAGGACGCTATTCCTTCACCGATTATCTGGATGATGATGGCGCCGGCACGCAACGCATTGCGATTACCTGCGCGGTAATTGTGACGGAGCAGGGCGTTGTGGTGGACTTTACCGGCACGGCGCCGCAAGTGGCAGGCAATGTAAATTGTCCGCTGTCGGTGGCGGCGGCTGCGGTGTTTTATGTGCTGCGTTGCCTGATGCCGGAGCAGACTCCGGCCTGTGTCGGCACTTTCCGGCCAATTCAATTGCTGGCGCCGGAAGGAAGTTTGCTCAATGCCCGTTATCCCGCTGCGGTGGCGGCAGGCAATGTGGAAACCAGCACCCGCGTGGTGGATGTGCTGCTGGGCGCGCTGGCGCAGGCGGTTCCGCCGCGGATTCCCGCCGCCAGTCACGGCAGCATGAACAATCTGGCGATGGGTGCTTTGCTCGCGGACGGCCGGCGTTGGGATTATTACGAAACCATCGGCGGCGGCATGGGTGCGTCGGCGTTGGGCGATGGCATCAGTGCGGTGCAGACCCACATGACCAACACACTGAATACGCCGGTGGAAAGTCTGGAAGCGCATTATCCGTTGCGGGTGAAACGGTATGAAGTGCGGCGGGGCTCCGGTGGTGCAGGCAAGCATCGCGGCGGCGACGGCATTGTGCGCGAGATCGAATTCTTGCAGCCGGCGACCGTGACATTGCTGACGGAACGGCGTACTTCATGCCCGTGGGGTCTGGCGGGCGGCGCGGCGGGTGCAGCTGGAATCAATTTGCTAAATGGAAAACCACTGCCGGCAAAAATTACCTTCAGCGTGCAGCCGCAGGATATGCTGACGGTGGCAACGCCGGGTGGTGGTGGATGGGGCGCAGCCTGACGGCTGTTGACCCCACACTTCTTGGCCGGATTTTTTTTCTTGTTCCTATTACAACAACAGCAGTTAACCTTTCAAGAATCGCAGTTAATACCGGGATAAAAGTAGAGAGAGAGGCACCATGACCGACAGCATCCAAACCCACTACCGCGCCTGCCACCTGTGCGAAGCCATCTGCGGGCTGGAGATCAAAACCCAGGGTGACCGCGTTCTTTCCATCAAGGGCGATGACAACGATCCCCTCAGCCGCGGTTATATCTGCCCCAAGGCCACCGCGCTGCAGGACATTCATGAAGATCCCGATCGCCTGCGTCAGCCGTTGCAGCGTGTGGGTGACCAGTGGCAACCGATCGAGTGGGACGCCGCCTTCGATCTGGCAGCGGAAAAACTGGTAGCGGTGCAGCAGCAACACGGCGGCAACGCCATCGGCATCTACATGGGCAATCCCAGCGTGCACAACTGGGGCATGACCACCCACGCGGCGAATTTTTTCAAACCGCTGAAAACCCGCAACCGTTTTTCCGCCACGTCGGTGGACCAGCTGCCGCACCAGCTGCTGTGCTACTGGATGTACGGCCATCAGGTGCTGGTGCCGGTGCCGGATATTGATCGCACGCAGTTGCTGATCATCGTTGGCGGCAATCCCATGGCGTCCAACGGCAGCCTGTGGACCGTGCCCGGCTTCCGCCATCGTGCCAAGGCATTGCAGAAACGCGGTGGCCAGCTGGTGGTGATCGATCCGCGTCGCAGCGAAACTGCCGACATCGCCGACCAGCATCATTTCGTGCGGCCCGGCAGCGATGCGTTTTTACTGCTGGCGATGGTGCGCGAGATTTTCGCGAACAACTGGGTGAAGGCGGGGCATCTGGGCGAAAGTCTGCTGGGGCTGGATGAAGTCAAAAACGCAGTGGAACCCTTTTCGCTGGAACTGGCGGCGCAGCAGACCGGCATGTCCGCCGCTGCAATCAGGGAACTGACCCGCCAGTTTGCCCACACGGAAAACGCCGTGATTTACGGCCGCATGGGCATTTCCGTGCAGCGTTTCGGTTCCATCTGCCAGTGGGCCATTCAACTGCTGAATATTCTCACCGGCCATCTGGATGTGCCCGGCGGTTCCATGTTCAGCCTGCCGGCGGTGGATCTGGTGTGGGGCCCCAACAGCAAGCCTGGCCATTTCAATGTCTGGCAGAGCCGCGTGCGTGGATTGCCGGAATTCGGCGGTGAACTGCCGTGCTCGGCATTGTCGGAGGAAATCACCACGCCCGGCGATGGCCAGATTCGTGCGCTGATCACCGGCGCCGGCAATCCGGTGCTGTCCAATCCCAACGGGCCGCAGTTGGAAAAAGCGCTGGCGTCGCTGGAATTCATGCTGTCCCTCGATATTTACCTGAATGAAACCACGCGCTTTGCCGATCTGATCCTGCCGTCCACCAGTCCGCTGGAACACGATCATTACGATCTGGCATTGCAGGTGTTTGCCGTGCGCAATACCGCGAAATACAGCCCGGCGATTTTTCCGAAACCGGAAGGCGCCATGCACGACTGGGAAATCATGTCAGCAATTGGCGAGCGTATATCCCGCTTGCTGGGGCAGAAGCCGCTGCCGGTGTTCCCGCCGGAAATGATCCTGGATGCGGGTCTGCGCGCGGGACCTTATGGCAAGGATCTGTCGCTGCAGGTGCTGAAGGACAATCCCCACGGCGTCGATCTGGGCGAACACACCACCTGCCTGCCGCAGCGGCTGTATCACGAGGACAAGAAAATCCGTTGCGCGCCGGAAGAAGTGCTGGCGGATCTGCCCCGTCTGCTGGCGGAAAGCGGGCGCGCCGATAACGCCGGTTTCCGCCTGATCGGCCGTCGCCATATCCGCAGCAATAATTCCTGGCTGCACAATTCCCAGCGTCTGGTGAAAGGGCCGCTGCGCAGCCAGCTGCTGATGCACCCGGACGATCTGGCGCGGCTGGGGGTGAGCAGCGGGCAGAACGTGAAAGTGGCGTCGCGGGTGGGCGCAGTGGTGGTGCCGGTGGAGGCCAGCGACGGGATCATGCCCGGGGTGGTGAGCCTGCCCCATGGCTGGGGCCACAATCGGGCTGGCATCCGCATCGGGGTGGCGCAGGAGCATGCGGGCGTAAGCGTGAATGATCTGACCGACGATCAGTATCTGGATGATTTGTCGGGCAATGCGGCGCTCAACGGTGTGCCGGTGTCGGTGACGGCGGCCTGATTCCGGCGGCGCAGGTGAAAATCCCTGCGCCCCGTACGGTGTTTTCCGGGCGGTCAGCCGCAAACGTTCACGTTACAAAATCATGTTACAATGGCCGCCAGTTTTGGGCCGCCGTTTTCAGTGCGGTCCGCTTTTCCAACAGCAGGTGAGAACATGGATACCCTGGACGTCATCAAAGACCAGCTCAACAGCAACAACGTCATCCTCTATATGAAAGGCACCCCGCAGTTTCCCCAGTGCGGTTTTTCTGCCCGCGCGGTGGAAGCCCTGATGTCCGTCGGCAAGCCATTTGCGTACGTGAATATCCTGGAGCACCCGGATATCCGCACCGAGCTGCCGAAGTTCGCCAACTGGCCTACCTTCCCGCAGCTGTGGGTGAAAGGCGAACTGGTTGGCGGCAGTGACATCGTGCTGGAGATGGCACAGAAAGGCGAGCTGAAGCCTCTGATCGAGGAAGCCTCGGGCGAATAACCCGGCGCGGTTCACGGTAGAAAACAAAAAACCCGTCCATCGTGACGGGTTTTTTATTGGGCGTTTGCCGCTGTTATGTGGATGGGCGCGTATTACCCCGCTTTCTTCTCCAGCGCCTTTTCCTGTTGCCGCGAAAAATAGCGTTCGAAGAATTGCATTGATTCCGGCGCCGGCGTTGGCTTCGCGAAATAAAAACCCTGAATGAAATCGCATCCGCGCTGTTCCAGAATGGTCAGCTGGTGTTCGGTTTCGATGCCTTCCGCCACGATCTCCAGCTTCAGGTTCTGCGCCAGACCGATGATGGATTCCAGCACCAGTATGGATTCGGGGTCCTGCTCCAGATCGCGGATGAAACTGCGGTCGATCTTCAGCGTGTCGATCGGGAAGCGGCGCAGGTAGGCCAGCGACGAATAGCCGGTGCCGAAATCATCCAGCGCGATGCGCACACCGGTTTCCTTCAGTTTGCACAGCACGTCGATGGCGTGGGATTCGTTTTGCATCAGGCCCGATTCGGTGATTTCCAGTTCCAGCTGCGCGGGCTCGATGGCGAACTGGCGCAGGCAGCGCTGCACGGTCTGCAGCGGATTGCCGAAATTCAGTTGCGCCGGTGACAGGTTCACCGATATGGAAACGTTGGGAATATTCTGCCGGTTCCAGGCTTCCAGCTGGCGGCAGGCTGTTTCCAGCGCCCAGTTGCCCAGTTCCTGGATATAACCGCTTTCCTCTGCCAGCGGAATGAACACCGCCGGGCTGATCATGCCTTTTTCCGGATGCTGCCAGCGCATCAGCGCTTCGAATTCAATACGCTGCTGGCCCTGCACCGGCACCCGCGGCTGGTAGAACAGCACGAATTCGTTGTTCTCCAGCGCGGAACGCATGGACGCTTCCAGTGCCAGTCGCTCGGTCATGGATTTGTGCATGCCCGGATCGTAGAACTGAAAATTTTTCTTGCCCTTGGCCTTGGCGGCATACATCGCAATGTCGGCGTGTTTGAGCAGGGCTTCCGGTGTCTGGCCGTCTTTCGGATACAGGGAAATGCCGATGCTGGCGCTGACAAATACCGAGTGATCCTGCAGTTTGAAGGGTTGCGCCAGTTTGCCCAGAATGCGTTCCGCCACTTTGGCAGCCTGGCCAGTGGAGTGGATATCCGGCAGCACCAGAGTGAATTCGTCGCCGCCCATGCGTGCCAGCAATTCCGAATCGTCGCCGCTACCGGCGCTGCGCTGCATCAGGTCGTTGCCGCGAATGCATTCCTTCAGCCGCGCGCCCACCTGCATCAGCAAAATGTCGCCGATCTGGTGACCAAGGGCATCGTTGATGTTCTTGAAATTGTCCAGATCAAAAAACAGGATTGCCAGTTGCTGGCCCTTGAGCTGGGCCCGTTCGATCAGCTGCTGCATGGAATCGATCGAGGTGACCTTGTTGGGCAGACCGGTCAGCGTGTCGAAATAGGCGAGTTCCTCGATCTGCCGTGACGATTGCCGCAGGTTGTCATTCATGGTGCCAAACGATGCCGCGAGTTCAGCAATTTCGTCGCGTTTGTCCGGCGTGGGCAGCTCCATTTCGTCCAGCGTTTCCAGATTGCCGTTGGCGAGGGCGTCAGTCATGCGCCTGATCTGGCCCAGGGGACGGGTGACGAAGCTGGCCACTGCCGAGTGCAGCACCAGCACTGCAAACAGGCCGGCGATGATGGCGATGTAACTCAGCAGCCGGTCCAGTTGTTCGATGCTGGACTGGATTTTTATGTCGGGGGTGAAGCCGATCAGTTTCAGATCCGGTGCCAGCGTCTGTTCGCTGACGAACCAGGTTTGATTGTCCATCAACACGGTCTGTGTCGGGCGGCTCGGGAACAGTGCGCTGGCGGTGTAATCCCGCGACCCGCTCAGCCATTCGTACTGGGCATCGGTGAGATACAGCAGTACATGCAGGTTGCGGCGCACGTTGTCGATGAAACGACTGAAAAAATCCAGCCGGATGGTGAGTATGCAGTAGCGGGGTGTCGGTCCTTCCATGCGGCGGGCAATCTGCAGCAACGGTATGCTCTGGCCCGGATGGCGCAGGATGCGGCGACCACTGTCCTGGCCATTGGCAGGCGTGAAGGGTGTCAGGGTGTTGATCAGGCTGGATGCTGACAGCAAGCGCTGTCCCTGGCTGTCCACAAGGTCGATCTGCAGCACGGCGGGGTGGTCGGCGATGAATTTTTCCAGCTCTGCCTGATGCAACACAGGCAGTTCCAGCAGGCGCTGCAGCAGTGCCTGGCCGTTCTCTTCACCCTGGATCAGGGTTTGACGGGCCTGGTCTGCCAGCAAGGACATCTGCTCGGTGGCGTGCTCCTGTGCGATTCCCTGCAAATGACGGTGCACCAGCCAGCAGGCCAGCACCAGGGGAACCAGCACGAGCGGAATCAATACAGACAAAAACTTGCGTTGTAACTTCATAACCGGTAACTGCTTCTATACGGCACAACCTGAGTATAGTGAAGCGACTTAGTTTGTCCGGCGGTGTGGAGGTGGCTGGGGTTAGAAACTTCCCCTATTTGCACCTAATGCGTTATGCGAAAAGGATTTTTAGGAAAGCGATGAATGTTTGGTAATGTGAATCTGGTCACATTAGTGTTCTGACACTGAGGAGATTCATCCCATGCTGAACGTACCCCTGTTCCATGATGTGCGTGTATTCGATGCCTCCGGAGCCCATCTGGTCGGTCACTTGGTGCATATGGATGACGACGGGCTCGACATGCTGGCAGACCAGCCGTTCGATGAAGCGCGTGAGCTGTCTTTCATGCTCGATGACATCACCGCGTTTGAGCCGGGTAAAAAGGTGCTGTTTTCCGCTATCTGCGATTACTGCAATCTGGATGATGAAAGCCTGGATGTGTACCACGTGCACCTGAATTTCACCCATCTTTCGCCCCAGGCGAGGGAAGTCGCCAGCCTGCTGGTGTGAGCCCGGTTTAAACAGGAGGATGGCTGGTTTTGGTGCTTCCGTACCAAAACCAGCTTGACGTCGCTGTTCCTGCCTTTCATTATCGGCGCATTGAATAATTGGGTTATCCAATTTCCTTCTGTGCAGCCGAGGTTCTATCCGCCATGTCCGCATTTGAACAGCCCCTGCCGGGAAAACGCCGCCTGACCATGCTCCGTTCCCTGCTCCGTCACGCGCTCGAACGGGGACAACCGCCAGCCGCCTCTGCCTCGTTCGACCCCGCCCATCTCACCGGGCGTGAAGGCCCCATTGAGTTCGTGCGTGACAAAAACGGCGTTGCCCACATTTATGCGGAGGTGGAGGCGGACCTGTACCGGGTGGTGGGTTACCTGCAGGGGCGCGAGCGGCTGGTGACGATCGAGGCCCTGCGTCATCTGGCGGCGGGACGGTTGTCGGAGTGGCTGGTGAACGTGAAGATTCCTGCCAGCGTCGAACGTTTCGGCGGTTTCCGGGTGGGTGAGTTCGACGGCTTCCTGCGCCCGTTGGGCTTCGAGCGTGAAGCGGAGCGGGATTACGCCCAGCTGGCACCCGAGATGCGCGCCTGTCTGGATGCGTTTGCGGATGGCATGAATGCGGCGCTGGCGGCTTGCGATGGCGTTTATCCGGCGGAGTTTCTGGTGGTTGGCAGCGTGCGCCCCTGGCACGGACGTGATTGCCTGCTGCTGGCCCGCGCCAGTGCGCTGGTGATCGCACTGATGCCGCTGGAAAACGAGCTGACTTTCGACAACGTGCGCAACCAGGAAGGCGATGCCATCGCCCGCATTCTGTATCCGGATGCGCCTTGGGAAAACGCACCGGACATCGCCCCCGGCGGTGGCGCCGGCATTCCGGACAGTCCGTTCGATCCGCCCAACATGGGCAGCAACAACTGGGCGGTGGCCGGCAGCCGCACCGCCAGCGGCAGGCCGATCTTCTGCAATGATCCCCACGTGCCGCTGATTCCCGCGCCCACTTTCTGGCATCACGTGCATCTGGAGTGCCCGCAGTACCGGGTGCAGGGCGGCATGTACCCCGGCTTTCCCGGCATGGGCTGGGGCCACAACGGCGCCATTGCCTGGGGTGTCACCACGGCGTTTCGCGATGCCTGGGATATCGTGCGCATCGAACGCCTGCCCGGCGACGATTCCCTCTACAAAACGCCCGGCGGCAC
Source organism: Gammaproteobacteria bacterium (assembly GCA_013178375.1). Classification (GTDB taxonomy): domain Bacteria; phylum Pseudomonadota; class Gammaproteobacteria; order Pseudomonadales; family Ketobacteraceae; genus Ch67. The sequence continues at coordinate 12,412 of JABLXQ010000073.1, read as the reverse complement.
GGGCGCCATCCACAAGCACCGCGAACCGCACCGGTCCCGTTTCGGCAAGATCGTGAGTCTGGAATGGGAAAGCTGCGAGCACGGCATCATTTATCCCGACTGGCGTCACCATGATGGCTGCGATCTGGCGCTGAAAGTGGTGGAGGCCGACGGCGCGCTGCATTTTGCCGGCCACCGCGCCCTGTTCGCCGCGCAAACGGTGGAGCAGACGCTGGCGGCGCTGGCGCAGATGAATCGTGGCCCCTTCGATTTCAATCTGGTGTATGCCCACAAGGATGGGCATATCGCGTGGGAGCAGATCGGCCAGTTGCCGCGTCGCAAGAAGGACGGACTGTTCATCCGCAATGCCAGCGATCCGGATTCGCTCTGGCAGGGTTATCTGGATTTCGCCGAGAATCCGAAAATCATCAATCCGGCAAACGGTGTGGTGGTGACCGCCAACAGCGACACCGATCCGCAGCAGTTCACTAAAATCGGCACCCGGGTGCACTGTGAACCCCGCTATCGCCAGCAGCGGGTGACCGACGTGCTGTTGCAGCAGAGCGCCCACGATCTGGCGTCGATGCAGGCGCTGCAGCGGGATCTGCACTGCTTCTATGGACTGGAACTGAAACGTCCCTTGTGTGAGGCGCTGGAACTGGCAGACCTGCCGGAAAAGGATCGGGTGGCGGTGTCGCTGCTGCGGGACTGGGACGGCCAGTTCGGCACAGATTCCGTGGGCGCCTGTCTGTTCTTCTTCACCCGGCAGGCATTGTGCGTGAACGTATTCATGAACGTGCTGGGTGGTGAATCCGCCAAACGCTTCACCCATGGCCAGCGCGCCATTCCGCGTCTGGACCGCATGCTGCTGGACGAGGAGGACCGCCTGCGCCAGTTGCTGTTGCTGCGCACGGGTGAATCGCTGAATGCCTGGATCGTGCGTTCGTTCCGGCAGGCGTTGCGACGGATTCGCAAGGTGGCCGGACCGCAGCTGGCGCAGTGGCAGTGGGGCAACCTGCACCGGGTGCGCATCGGCACCGTACTGGCGGATGTGCCGGGCCTGAGCAGGCGCTGGCTGGCACTGGACGCGCCCATGCCTGGCGAAGCCAACACGGTGAGCCCGTCGGTGGCGATTCCGTTTGGTGGAAAAATGCGGGCGTTCGTGGGTGCCAGCACGCGCTTCATCTGCGATCTGGCCAATCCCGAGGAGGCCTGGTTTTCCCATTGCGCGGGACCGTCGGCTGATCCGGATTCGCCTTACTATCATTCGCTGCCGCAACAGTGGCTGCGGTATGAATACTTCAAGTCTGCGCTGTGGCCGGCGGATGCTGTGCCGGATGTGATCGAGCGCTATCGGATTGGGTAGGGGTTATTTGAATACAGGCCATTTCGCGAAAGCGCCAAACACAAAATAAAGTACAATGCCGCTGGACCTCCGTTGGGGAGGAGGTCCAGCCCGGAAAGCTGCTGCTGTTGGCAAGGGGGCATCAAATATCGTTGTGTTTCAAGTAATGTGATAATCAACTGAATTTAAGGCAAGGCACTATCGTGAGTTCGCTTGGATCATCAAAAAATAGGGATATGCATTTCGCAATGCCATACGTGGTTTGTTGGTGTGTGATAGTGCTGTCGACAATCTTGTTTGCTATTTTTTCTGATTATTTTTATTTCGCTGATGCGAGCTACTTTTTGAGCTCAATTCTTGTGGATAATGTGGTGGAAGGTGTGTGGCAGCAGTTTCCGCGGCGTGTGGGTGCGTTTTTGGTCACGCAGTGGCTGGCGTTGGTTTCGAATTATTTGGGGTTTTCACTTGAGGTGGTGAAATATTCCTATTCGTTCGCGTTTTTGAGTTTTCCATTGGCGTGTTTTCTGATTTCTGTTTGGCTGAACAGGTCGTTAACAGCATTGGTTTGCTGCGGAATGATCGTCTCGGTGCTCTGTTTGGTAACGCTTGGGTTTCCCACCGAGGCGTCTGTGAGCGCTGCATTGATAATGTTGATGACAGCTGCGCTGACTTCTAACGTGTCTGAAGGCGCTCCGCTTGTTGTCAGGTGGTTAATACTCATGGTAACGCCGTTCCTCTTGGTTTTTAGCCATGAGTCAGCGCTGCTTGCCATTCCAGCGGCAATCGTTGTTATGTGGCAGTGTCTTAAAGCCGGGGCAATTTCAGCGAGATTGGGTGCTTTTACAATATTCAGTCTGACTGTCGCGATCAGTGCCTGGCTTTATGTTTTTTTTGAACTTAGGCCGACCAATCCTCTGGTAGAGACCGCGCTTCAGATGAACAGCAAGGCTGTCTTCAAGATCCGTGAGGCACTGTCTCGCCCCCTGCCGCTCATTGCGGTGCTTGGATTCCTGGTGCCATTTTTGATCAGTCTGGTCCCGTCCAGATTTAAAGATTTTTTATTGGGAATATTGTTTGCTCTGATGTTGGGTGTCGTTCAGGATGCTTGGCGGCATGATGCTGTTATTGACCGATATGTTGCCAGAACCGTTCTGACATGGCTGATGCCTTTCTTGCCGCTTTGTATCAGGTATGCAAGCGGATTTGGAAAAAAAGAACTTGCGATCGTTAGTATGGCGGTTTTTTTGATTGCTGCAGTGCAGCTTAGGTCCATTCATTATTGGAATGAATATAAAGACCAGCTCGTAGCGTCTGCTCTGGAGGTTCCAACCAAAACGGAAGCCCGCGGAAAGAAAAGTATCGCCCGCATTAATGGTTATCGGTGGGATTGGGCGTTGCCCTATCAGGTCGCGATTCTGACATCGAAAGACTCCAGAAAGCATTTGCTGCTGGATGATGCCGCATGGTTCTCGCCGCTATCTTGCTCCAGCATCTCAGAGGAGACGAAGTTTGAACGTCTATTTACGCAGCGAGAGATAATTTTATTGGAGGAATTCGTCCGCAGAAGGATTCATTGCCCCAATTGACAGGACATCGCTGATCCTGCATGAAGCGGGCGATGGCTATCACAGTGCATGCAGATTTTGAGTGTTTCCGCGCGCATTGAAGCCATTTTTTTTGTTAAGAACCTGCGGTCCGGCTGGACGTTGCCTGCTTTGCGCATTATGTTTGTTTCAGGATTTTCTGATTTCCCTCTCTTTCTGAAACATAAGGAACCTTTATGCAATGGCCCCTTCGCATCGCGGATCTTCTGGCTGGCAAGGCTGCGGTGGGCAGCAGCGTCACGGTGAAAGGCTGGGTGCGCACCCGGCGCGATTCCAAGGCGGGATTTTCCTTCATCAACATCCACGATGGCTCGGCGTTTGACGGCATCCAGGTGGTGGCCGAGCAGACCCTGCCGAATTACAGCGACGAAATCCTGAAGCTGGGTGCCGGTTGCAGCGTCAGCATAACCGGTACGCTTGTGGCCTCCCAGGGCAAGGAGCAGGCGGTGGAAGTGAAAGCCGAAACGCTGACCGTGCTGGGCTGGGTGGATGATCCGGAAACCTATCCTGTCGCGAAAAAACGCCACACCTTCGAATACCTGCGCACCGTGGCCCATCTGCGGCCGCGCACCAACACGTTCGGCGCCATGGCGCGCATCCGCAATTCCGCGTCCCAGGCCATTCACCGTTATTTTAACGAGCGCGGTTTTTACTGGGTGAACACGCCGATCGTGACTGCGAGCGATTGCGAAGGGGCGGGGGAGCTGTTCCGGGTGAGCACGCTGGATCTGCACAATCTGCCGCGCACTGACAAGGGCGCTGTGGATTTCACGAAGGATTTTTTCGGTTCGGAATCTTTTCTCACCGTATCCGGCCAGCTGAACGGCGAAGCCTACTGCACCGCCATGTCGCGCATTTACACCTTCGGCCCCACCTTCCGCGCCGAGAATTCCAACACCAGCCGTCATCTGGCAGAATTCTGGATGGTGGAGCCGGAAGTGGCGTTCGCCGACCTGAAACAGAATGCCGACATGGCGGAAGAATTTTTGCAGTACGTGTTTCGCGCCGTGCTCAACGAGCGGCAGGACGACATGGCGTTCTTCGACCAGCACATCAGCCAGGGCGTGATTGCGCGGTTGGAGTCGGTGGTGAATGCCGAGTTCGTGCGCATGGATTACAGCGATGCCATTACCGTGCTGCAAAAATCCGGCAAAAAATTTGAATTCCCGGTGCAGTGGGGGCTGGACCTGCAGTCGGAACACGAGCGTTATCTGGCGGAGGAACACGTGGGCCGGCCGGTGATCCTGATGAACTATCCGCAGGCGATCAAGGCGTTCTACATGCGCGCCAACGAGGATGGCAAAACCTGCGCGGCGATGGACGTGCTGGCACCGGGCATCGGCGAGATCATCGGCGGCAGCCAGCGCGAGGAACGCTTGGACGTGTTGGACGCGAAAATGCAGGCTCTGGGGCTGCAGGAAGGCCTGTGGTGGTATCGCGACCTGCGCCGTTACGGGACCATACCTCACGCGGGATTCGGCCTGGGCTTCGAGCGCCTGCTCACCTACATTACCGGCATGGACAATATCCGCGACGCGATTCCGTTTCCACGGGTGCCGGGCAGCGCCCTGTTCTGACACCTGGCTGCCAGAATAAAAGCGTCATTGCCATTGCATGACGCTTTTATTTATTGTGCAGGTCAATTATTTGGCAGCGCGCCGTTCGACCTTTTCCAGCACGTCCGTTCAATTCAGGCGTGACTGCTTTTGAGGTTTCCGCACCCGTGCTGGGGACATCGTAAACGGAATAACGAGATGCGTTTCAATTTGTGAATGACTAGCGATTTTTTGATCAGGTCTGACTAAAATAATTTCCCTAGTAGCCCGGCAACAGAAAGTCGGGCACTGTGCTCGCGCACTTCTTGTTTATTTACCGTTGAATTTTTAGAGAACAGCTCGTTCTGTTCCTGCAACTGTGCGTTGCAATGTTCTCGTTTGGAATTTTTTTGGTCGAGTCAACTTACGGCTGCGGCGCGGATCTGCTTGCCAGTTGAATGTCGAAACATCACAGCGGAAGTGACCCTTGTGAAGAACCTTTTTCTTCACCTTTCACAACCCGAGTAGTCTGTGATGAAACCAAAAGTACATGTTATTGCACCGCGTTATCCCTTTGGACCCGAGCATGAGGCACAGGCTGAGTTGCTGGCTGGCGAACATCGCTGGCGGGTTGAACCGATTGATATTTCCAAGGGGCACCTGTGCGTGCGGGCCCTCAATTCCGTGGCGGAAGCACTGCAGGAAAAGGCAAAGATCGATGCCATCCAGTTGCGGGTGCTGGGAAAGCATTACAACCTGACCGGGCTGGAAATCAGCAAGCACAACGATTGTGAAGGCGGGCGCCACAAGAAGCTGGTACTGAAGTGCATGGATGCCGGCGAAACGTCGTCCCTGTTGTGGGAAATCAGTTTTGCCCTGCGCATGCGCCCCAGTGAGGGCGTGGAACAGCAGTATGACGAACGCACCCTGCCGAAGGTGCCGGCACGGGGCGTCTACACCGAAGCGGCGCGGCAGGAGCGGCTGGCTTTTCTGCAGGAACAGACCGGTCATGAACTGCGGGAAGTAGCGTCTACCCGGCTGGACCCGAAAGCACTGGTCAGCAATATCGAGGCGCTGATCGGGTCGGTGGAAATTCCGGTGGGTGTGGCGGGGCCGCTGCATATCAAGGGCGAGCATGCCAACGGGCTGTTCTATGCTCCGATGGCCACGTCCGAAGGCGCGCTGGTGGCATCAGCCACGCGGGGTGCCACCGCGCTGTCGCGGGCGGGCGGCGTGACAGCACGGGTACTGGGCCAGCGCATGCTGCGGGTGCCGGTGTTCGTGCTGGAAGATCTGTCAATGGCGTTCTTCTTCGCCGAATGGGTCAAGGATCACCAGCACGAAATCGCCGAACAGACACGACGCTATTCCAATTATGCCAATCTGGTGGAACTGCAGACATCGGTGCTGGGCAAGGCCGTGCACGTGCACTTCGTCTATGAAACCGGTGATGCCGCCGGCCAGAACATGACAACCACCTGCACCTGGCAGGCGTGCCAGTGGATCATCCAGGAAATGAAGCGCTTCGACGGTCTGCGTTTCGACAACTTCCTGGTGGAAGCCAACCTCTCCAACGACAAGAAAGTCACCTATCAATCCTTCCTGAAAGGCCGTGGTGTGCGCGTGCTGGCGGAGTGCGTGCTCAGCCACGAAGTGTGCACCCAGGTGCTGAAGGTGAAGCCGCGCCAGTTGTTCGATGCCTACAATCATGTGGTCGGCGGCAGTATTGCGGCCGGCATGGTGGGTATCAATATCAATATCGCCAACGTGATTGCGGCGATGTTCGCGGCCACCGGTCAGGACATTGCCTGCGTGCACGAATCGGCAATCGGTCACTTCCACATGGAGCTCACCGACGAAGGCCACATCTATGCCACGCTGATGCTGCCGAGCCTGGTGGTGGGCAGTGTCGGTGGCGGCACCAGCCTGCCGCAGCAGAAGGAATGCCTGCAACTGATGGGCTGTGCCGGCCCGGGTTGCGCACACAAGCTGGCGGAAATCATTGCGTCGTTCTGTCTGGCGCTGGATCTGTCCACGCTCAGTGCCATTGCCAGCGACCAGTTTGCCCGCGCCCACGAAAAACTCGGCCGTAACCGTCCGGTGAACTGGCTGAAACTGGCGGACCTGGATGTGGACTTTTTCAATCGCGGCCTGGAAGAAGCCGGCCGCCGCGAACTGATTCCCGTGGAGCATGTGCAGCTGCGCAAGATCGCCATGAACGGCAGCAGCATCATCACCGAACTGACGTCGCACAAGATCAACAAAGTGGTGGGCCATTTCCCGTTCCGTCTGCATCAGCGCGACCAGGCCGAGCCGCTGGATGTGATGGTCAAGGTCAAACCGCTGGACGATGAAGTCATTCTGATGATGAACAGCATGGCGGCCATGTGCGATCCGCGTCTGGCGCAGGCCTACAACACCTTCCGTAACAACATCGGCTTCAAGGGCTGTCATGTGCGAGAGCTGGTGGTGATGGCGCAGCTGGATGCGCGTTTCCGCCGCTACACGCCCACCACCTATTTCACCGTGCATGATCCCGAGCGCGAAGCCTACGTGATCGTGCAGGAATACATGCACGACATGGAGCTGATGGATTCGGCGGACGACACCAGCGGCTGGACCCGCGCCCATATCGAGGCCGCCATTACGGGCATCGCCGAGATTCACTCCATCTGGTACGGCAGTGAGGACGAACTGCTGGGCCAGCCGTGGCTGGGTGAAGTGCCCACTGCAGCGGGCATGAAGGAAAAGAGCCGCCTGTGGCAGATGCTGGCCGTGCACGCCATGGAAGAGTTTCCCGAGTGGTTCGACAGGCTTGACCACCGGATCTTCAGCAACGCAGTGGACTCGCTGGAAAGCTGGTATGCCGAACTGGATGCCATGCCGAAAACCCTGATCCACAATGATTTCAATCCGCGCAATATTGCATTCCGCCGTGTGGCCGGTCAGTTGCAACTGTGTGCTTACGACTGGGAACTGGCCACCGTGCAGGTACCGCAGCACGATCTGGCGGAGTTGCTGACATTCACGCTGGATGAAACTGCCGATCTGCGCCAGATCAATCACTACGTGGAATTTCACCGTCAGGCGCTGCAACGCGCCACCGGCACCGATATCGATCCGGAGCAGTGGCGGCGCGGCTATCAGCTCAGCCTGCGCGATCTGCTGATCAATCGTGTGCCTCTGTACCTGATGGCGCACACGTTCCGGCACTACAAATTCATGGACCGGGTGCAGCGTTCGTTGCGCCGTCTCTTGCAACTGGAAGCGCAGCGGGTGAGGGAGAATGCCTGATGCCTTCCGGAACCGGGCATGTCTGCGGGCCGTTTGATCCCGATCAGGCGCTGCCGCCGCAGTTCGCTGCCATTGCGCAGTCGGTCTATGCGGATGATCCCTATTGGCTGGGTGAAGACGCCGTTGCACTGCAGCGGCGGTTTTCGCGCGCCAACGATTTTTTCCAGCAGGGCAGGGCATGGCTGGGTGTGGCGGACGGTGTTGTGAACAGCGCGGCGCGGCTGGCGGGATTCGTTCATCCACAGCAGGTTGTCGATGGCAAACCGGTAGCCTGGTTTGGATTCTGGGAAACCGCCGATCTGCTGGCGCCGAACAAAAAGCTGTTCGAGCAATTGGAGCAGTGGGCGCGGGAACAGGGCGCCAGTGCCTTGTACGGGCCGATTGATTTCAACACCTTTGGTCGCAATCGTCTGCGGCTGAACGATTTCGATCAGTCCTGCTTTCCCGGCGAGCCCTACAATCCGGATTATTATCCGCGCCTGCTCACTGAATTGGGTTTCGGCATTGAACGTCGTTACCAGAGCCGCTTTCATCTGCAGGCGCCAGTGCTGACGAATGAACTGCAGCCGCGTCTGCAGGCGTCCCGTGCCGCACTGCAGGATCAGTTCCGGATCACGCCACTGACGCCGGATTACTGGCTCGATCATCTTGATGATCTTTATCCCCTGGTGGATACGATTTTTCGCGACAACTTCGCCTACACGCCCATTTCACGCGCGCAGTTTGGTGCCAGTTGTGGCGAAGCGTTCGCACGCACCTTTTGTCCGCGCACGTCGGTGCTGGCCACCACGCCCGATGGTGATGTGGCAGGATTTTTTCTGTGCTTTCCCGATTATTCGCCGTTGCTGCGTCATGCCAATCCGCAGCGTCTGACGCTGGAAAAAATCCGCTATGACCTGCACGCGCAACTGTTGCCGCAACCGACCCTGGCGCTGGCCAAGACCGGCGGCGTGCATCCGCGTTTCCGCCAGTCGGGGTTGTTCAACTGGATGGGGCTGGAACTGGTGGTCAGGGTGGGCATGCACTATGACCTGCTGTGCGGAGCGCTGATGCGGGAAGACAATCCGTCGCTGCGGTTCGGCATGATCTGTCCGCTACAGCGGGATTATGGTTTGTTTGGCAAAACCTTGTAGTCGTTTTTGTAGTTGTTGTTTTAGTCGTCTGTTTAGTAGTAATTGGGGAATTAAAAAATGTCGCAAGCGGGAGCATTTCCTTTCATTGTCCGGCTGAATCGCGTCGATTGCCTGACGCTGTCCAGTGTGGTGACCACGGCGCTGGCCACGGCCATGACGCTGGACCAGCATTTTCATCTGGCAATGGCCTTGTTGTTCGTCGCCATGGGTTGCGATGGCCTGGACGGCATGCTGGCGCGCAAGTGGGGGCTGGCGCGCAATTTCGGTCGCTATCTGGATGGCTTCATGGATGTGCTGATTTATCTGGTGAGCCCAGCCCTGCTGGCTTACCAATCCGGCTTCAATGGAGCCTGGGGATTGTTCCTGATGCTGACCATTGGTTGCGGTTGCGTGCGGCTTGCGGTGTTCAATGAAATCGGCAATATCGAGGACGCCGGCCGTTCCCGCTACCTGGGCATGCCGGTGTTCTGGAGCCTGTTCATCCTGGCCGGCTACCAGCTGCTGTTGCTGCAACTGCCGTTGCTCTTGTGCAACAGCCTGCTCGCGCTGGCGCTGCTGGTGTTCTCGGTGCTGATGGTGTCGCGTCAGCCGTTCTTCAAATTCACTTCGCTGCTGCAGATTCTGGTGCTCACCGGCGGCGGCGCAGCGCTGTTCCTGCTGCTGGACCTGCGCCGGCGCGGCATCGATTTCACCCACTGGCCCTGGGCCACCGTGTTCTGGCTGCAGTTGCCGGTGGTGATCGGCGGCGTTCTGCACATGGTGGTGGTAACCCGCGACTGGCTGCCGGCGCTGAAAATACCGGTGCAGCGACGCTGGTTCGGCGCCAACAAAACCCTGCGCGGATTTTTGGTGATGCCACTGCTGTCTGCACTGGGCGGCTGGTGCATGGCGCCTTCGGGTGAATGGGTGCTCACCGGCGCGCTGGCGGGGCTGGCGTATGTGCTGGCGGAACTGCCCAACTCGTTCATCAAGCGCCGCATGGGCGTGCCCCCGGGCGAAGTGCCGCGACGTTTTCGCCTGCTGTTCGTGGCGGTGGACCAGCTGGATTCCGGCCTTGGTATCGCCCTGCTGTACGCGCTGCTGGGTTATGGCTGGGATGTGGTGGTGCTGTTCGCCCTCAGTTTCCCCGTCACCGCCCTGGTGGTGAAGCAGATTCTGTTCCGCTTGCGCCTGAAACGCACCGCTGCCTGAAAAATCATCTATAGTTAAGGCACCTTTCGGAGGGGAACGAACGGTGCCACGTCTGTTGCTGTCTCATCTGTTATCGCGCATATCAGTTTTCAAACCGGATCGGGCATTCTCGGCCCAGGGTATTGCGCTGCGCATGGCGTTGCCGTTGCTGGCAGCCGCCCTGGTGCTGACGCCCGGGCTACTGTTGATTCACTGGCTGCGGGCGGAATCGTCGCTGTATGCCTGGTTGCTTGTCAGCGGTGTCGCGCTGGGCACCGGGCTGGCCATTGCGGTCTGGCTGGGCCTGCAACTGCACGATGAATACCTTCATACCCACGACGATCTGGCGCAGGCCCTGCGGCGGCGCGTGGTGAACCGCCAGTACGACCAGCCCCTGCCGGTGCCCGCCAGCGCCGCCACGCCGGAACTGGTGGCCGAGATCAACCGCCTGCTGCACTGGCTGGGCCAGCAGCAACAGGATCAGGCGGACGAAAAGGCAACGCTGGAACAGCGCGCCCAGGAACAGGACATCGCACTGCAGCAGGAAATCAACGCCCGCCGTTCCGCCCAGGAAAAACTGCAGAAACTGGCGCGGGAACTGGACAACAGCAACCGTGAACTGGCGGAAAGCCTGCGCCTGAGCCAGAGCGCCGACAAGGCCAAGGCGGAATTCCTTTCCAACATGAGCCATGAAATCCGCACGCCGCTGAATGCGGTGATCGGCGTGGCCAGCCTGCTCGACCGCTCATCGCTGACGGAACGCCAGCGCCAGCAGGTGGGCATGATTTTCGAATCCGGCAAATCCCTGCTGCGCACGCTGAACGACATCATGGATTACGTGCGCATCGAAGCCGGCGAAATCACGCTGGACGCTTTTCCCTTCAACCTGCCCGACACGCTCGCCGCCGTCTTCCTGCAGCACCGCGAAGTGGCGCAGGCGCGGGGGCTGGAATATTCGCTGCGTTATGGCGAGCCGCTGCCGAAACTGTTCGAGGGCGACGGCGCGCGCATCCAGCAACTGGTCCACAGCCTGATCGACAACGCCATCAAGTTCACCCATGACGGCAGCGTGCAGGTCCGCATCAATGGCTATGCGCTGCACAGCACCCGTTACCTGATGCGCATCGAAGTGCGCGATACCGGCATCGGCATTTCCGCCGAACAGCGCGACGATCTGTTCAACATTTTCACCCAGGGCGACAGTTCCATCACCCGCGCCTATGGCGGCAGCGGTCTGGGGCTGGCGATCTGTTCGCGGCTGGTGAAACTGATGGGCGGGACTTTGGGAATGGACAGCGAACCGGGTCAGGGTTCGCTGTTCTGGGTGGAACTGCCGTTACGGCTTTACCGGGACGTCACGGTGGCAGAAACGGTCTGACCTGAATCAGCGACGGTCATCAATGGACGTGGCCGTGATCGATTTCTTCCGGTGATGCAACGCGGATATCTTCGATGGTCACGGCAAAGAACAGACGCTCGCCGGCCAGTTCGTGATTGCCATCTACCGTCACGGTGGAATCGTCCACTGCTATTATTTTCACCGGAATCGCACCGCCATCCGGAGTCTGGGCGTGGAACTGCATGCCCACTTCGATATCGTCGATACCCTGGAACGCCGCCCGCGGCACTTCCTGCACCAGATCCTCTTCGCGTTCACCGTAGGCGTCCACCGCCTCAATCACCACATTCAGCGCCTCGCCCACTGTCTTGCCCGCCAGCGCCTGCTCCAGGCCGCGAATGATGTTGCCGTAGCCGTGCAGGTATTTCAGCGGATCACGACCCTCTGAGGAATCAATGACATCCCCTTCAGCGTTGGTCAGTGTGTAGTGGATGGCGACGACGCAATCGTTCTGGATTTCCATTGGTTTACCTCATGCTGGCCGGTAAGGAGGGAAGGGGGTCGGCAGCCCGCAAAGGGTACCGCCGGTCGGGGTTTAAGGACAGGAAAAAGTGGCGCGGAGGGGCCTGAGTTGACCGGCAGGAAGTGCAGCGACGCTCCCGGAACCGGTCCGGGAGCGTTCAGAAGGCTGTTTTTGGGGTTACGGAGGTGAATTTTGGGTCAAGGCAGGTTCTCAAGGCACCCCAGGACATTTCCCCGGCAGCGGCGAACGCAACGGCGGTGTGGCGGCCGCATCCAGCGCATCCATCACCGTGCTGCGGCCGGCAATGGTAAAGGCGCCGTCCAGATCCAGATCCGTTCCGTAAAAATCATCGCCCGGCGCGGCGGGGAACTGCACTGCCGCCAGGGTCGGCCAGACGATGGGCGGGCCGGAAATGGTGCCAACGCCAAAGTTGCTCCAGAAACTGATGAAGTTCACGCAGAAATTGGAGGTGTTGGTGCTGCTGTCGGTC
>JABLXQ010000072.1 GCA_013178375.1 Gammaproteobacteria bacterium | reverse complement strand
TATCAAGTGCTGGAATATGTGCGCATGGCGGCGTTGATGCTGTTCACCGAATTTGCGCTGGACCGCAACCGCATGATTCCGCCGTCCACTACACTGCATTGAGTGTTTTCCCGTCTGACAAGGCGTCTGTGAATAAAGGTGTCTATGAAAATCAGCAAGAAAGAATTCGCCGAGCGCCGCCGTGAACTGATGGCGCTGATGGAACCCAACAGCATTGCCATCGTTCCCGCCGCCCCCGCCCGTACCCGCAGCCGCGATACCGAATATCCCTACCGCCAGGACAGCGACTTTTACTACCTGTCCGGCTTTGGCGAGCCCGAAGCGGTGCTGGTGCTGGTACCCGGCCGCGAACATGGCGAGTACGTGCTGTTCTGCCGCGAGCGCGACCGCGCCATGGAAATCTGGAACGGCTTTCGCGCCGGTCCGGAAGGCGCGGTGAAAGATTTCGGCGCCGACGATGCCTTTCCCATCGGCGATCTGGATGAAATCCTGCCGGGCCTGATCGAGGGCCGCGAGCGGGTGTACTACCTGATGGGACGCGATCCCGAATTCGACCGTCAGGTGATGGAGTGGGTGAATGCGATCCGCGCCAAAGTGCGCAGTGGTGCGCATCCGCCCGGCGAATTCATCGCGCTGGATCACCTGCTGCACGACATGCGCCTGTTCAAGAGCCCAGCGGAAGTCCGCATTATGCAGGAAGCCGGTGATATGACGGCCAGCGCCCATTTGCGTGCGATGGAAAAATGCCATCCGGGCATGATGGAGTTCCAGCTGGAAGCGGAATTCCTGCACGAGTTTTCCCGCAACGGCAGCCGTTTTCCTGCCTATTCCAGCATCGTGGGTGGTGGCAGCAATGCCTGCGTGCTGCATTACATCGACAATAATTGCGAATTGAAAGATGGCGATCTGGTCCTGATCGACGCTGGCGCCGAGTACCAGCATTATGCGTCCGACATCACGCGCACGTTTCCGGTGAACGGCAAGTTCAGCCGCGAGCAACGCGCGTTGTATGACGTGGTGCTGAAGGCGCAGCTGGCGGCGATCAAACAGGTGAAGCCGGGCAATCACTGGAACCAGCCGCACGAAGCGGCGCTGAAGGAACTGGTGAAAGGTCTGGTGCAGCTGGGTCTGCTGCAGGGCAAGGTGGACGAGCTGATTGCCAGTGAAAGTTACCGCCGTTTCTACATGCACCGCACTGGCCACTGGCTGGGCATGGACGTGCATGACGTGGGCGATTACAAGGTGGGCGACGAGTGGCGCGTGTTCGAACCGGGCATGGTGCTGACGGTGGAGCCGGGCCTGTACGTGGCCGCCGATGACGACACGGTGGAAGCGCGCTGGCGTGGCATCGGCATCCGTATCGAGGACGATGTGCTGGTGACGGAAAAAGGTCGCAAGATTCTTACCGCTGCTGCGCCCAAAGATCCCGACGAAATCGAAGCGCTGATGGCAAAAGTAAAAGCGGCCCGCAAGCGCAGCAAACCAAAACGCAAGGCGGCCTAAACCGCCGGCCAACAACGTTGGCTTCAGGGAATCCAGTCCAGTGAGCACAGCGCAGCCCAATGTCATTCAGTACGACATCCTGATCATCGGCGGTGGTCTGGTGGGTGCGTCGCTGGCCGCCTGTCTGGCGCGCGATGCTTCCCTGCGTATCGGCGTGGTGGAAAAATTTCCGCCACCGCAGGACAGCGGTGATTTTCATCCCAGTTATGACGCCCGCAATACCGCGCTTGCCAATGGCACCTGTCATATCTTCGATCAGCTGGGTGTGTGGCGCGAAATGCGCGAACACGCGGTGCCGATTGAAACCATCGAGATCACCAATCAGGGCCGCTTTGGCCGCGCGGTGATTCGCGCTTCCGAGGAACGGGTGCGGGCGCTGGGTTATGTGATTGAAAACCGCTGGATCGGCAAGGTGCTGTACCGCCATTTGCAGGCCTGCACGAACGTGGATTTTCGCGCGCCGGCAGAAGTGGTGGCGCTGCGGTACGAAGCCGATATGGTTGTGGCGACACTCGACAATCAACAGACTGTCCGCACGCCGCTGGTGATCATTGCCGATGGCGCCCTGTCGCACACGCGGCAGATGCTGGGGATCGGTGCCACGGTTACCGATTATGAACAGGTGGCGATTGTTACCGCCGTCACGCCCGACAAACTTCACCACAATATTGCACTGGAACGTTTCACCGACACCGGTCCGCTGGCCATTCTGCCGCAAACCGATAACCGTCTGGGCCTGACCTGGTGTGTGGATAAAACCACGGCGGACGAATTGATGGCGGCCGATGACGCAACCTTTCTGCGGGCACTTGAAAATGCCGCGGGCGAAGGCATCGGCCAGCTGGAAAAAGTCGGCAAGCGCTTTTCCTATCCGCTCAGCTTGACTCTCGCCGAAGAACAGATTCGCCCGAATGTGGTGGTGCTGGGCAATGCGGCCCACGGCCTGCATCCGGTGGCGGGGCAGGGTTTCAATATGGCGATGCGCGATGTGGCGGTGCTGGTGCAGGTGTTGTGCGAGGCACGGGAACACAACCGGCACTGGGGCGATTTCAATTTGCTACAAATGTATTTGCAACGGCGCGGGCAGGACCAGTTCAACACCATTCAGTTTTCCGACAAGCTCACCCATCTGTTCAGCAATCGCAATCCTCTGCTGAGTTTGCTGCGCAACAGCGGGCTGGTGCTGTTCGATACGATGCAGGGCACCAAACGTTTTGTGGCGCGTTATGCCATGGGGCGCGCGGTGTCGACGCGGTTGCCGGATGTTGCAGATACGGCAAACATTAAAAGCAAATCCAATGTGGAATTTAAACAGGTGACGCCATGACAGGCGCAATGAAAACACCGGATGTGCTGATCGTCGGCGCCGGCATGGCGGGGCTGACGTTGGGATGCGCTCTGGCCTGCGCACAGTCGCAATCTGGCGGACGCGAACCGGGCGAGGCTGTGTCCGGTCAGCAGTCATCCGGGCTGAACATCATGGTGATCGATCCGCACATTCCGGTGCAACCGTCCCAATGGCCGGATTCATTCGATCCCCGTGTCAGCGCACTCACCCATGCCTCGGCCAATATTCTGCACCGGCTCGGTGTGTGGGATGCGATGACGCAGCACCGTGTCGCTGCCTTCACCCATATGGATGTGTGGGATGGCGATGGCACCGGCAATATCCAGTTCAATGCGGATCAGGCCGGTGTCGAGCAGCTGGGTCATCTGGTGGAAAACCGCGTCACCACCCATTGTCTGTTTGAAAAAATGCGCACGCTGCGGAACGTGGAATTCATCCAGACCGGACTGGCGCGCATTGTGGAAGCGTACGAACCGACGGAATCGCGTGGCAAAGTGCGCGCTGATAATGAAACCAACGGCGGCTGGCGCGTGACTCTGGCCAATGGCGATGTGGTGCAACCGCGTCTGTTGATCGGTGCCGACGGTGCCAATTCCCGCGTGCGCGACCAGCTGGGTTTCCGCTGCCGCACCTGGGCCTACGGTCAGAGCGCCATTGTCACCACGGTGACCAGCGAAAAACCGCACAGCGATACCGCGCGGCAAGTGTTTCTGGAAACCGGTCCGCTGGCTTTTCTGCCATTGCGCGAATCCACTCACACGAAAAATTCCTGCATCAGTTCCATCGTCTGGTCCCTCGACACGGAGCAGGCGCAACGCATCATGAAGCTGGACGACGCGACTTTCCGCCAGCAACTGGCGCGCGCGTTTGAAGGCCGCTTGGGCAACATCATCGCTGCTGACAAACGTTTCTGTTTCCCGCTTACGCAAAACCATGCGGTGGATTATGTGGTGCCCGGCGTCGCGCTGATTGGCGATGCGGCCCACACCATTCATCCGCTGGCGGGGCAGGGCATCAATCTGGGTTTTCTGGATGCGGCGGTGCTGGCGGAGGAAATCCTGCAGGCCTATCACAACGGCCTGCCGATCGAGGATTTCAGCGTGCTGCGCAAATACCAGCGCCGGCGCAAGCCCCACAACCTGCTGCTGATGTCGGCGATGGAAGGCTTCAAGCGCCTGTTCGGTGTTGATGTGCCGCCGCTGCGGATCGCGCGCAACCTGGGCATGTCGTTCTTCAACCGGCATACGCTGGTCAAACATGAAATCATGCAGCGGGCGATGGGGCTGGAAGGCGATCTGCCGGCGCTGGCCCGGCCTGGATTGATCGCGGATTTTTGATACCATTTCCGATACGGTTGCCGTGCTACAGACAGTTTCAAGGGGGAATTTCCATGTCATCAGCCTATGTCATCCGCAATCAGCTGGGCCAGTACCTCACCCGCAAGGGCGAATGGGTGTCCGGCAAGGATGCCGGCGCGCTGTTCCACCAGCCCTGGTTTGACCAGGCCCTCAACCACCTGATCGAAGTCAACAGCAAGGACATCGAGCTGCGCGGCAAGGTGGTGGAGCTGGACATGGACGACAAGGGCCGTCCGCTGGTGCTGGAACTGGGTCCCGATCCGCAGCAGCCGACGTTGCTGGTCACCGATTCCGCCGATTCCGCCGGCGCCGACGCGGCCGCCTGAGTCCCGCCGCGCCTTCCTGCCCAGGTCCGCCCCGTCCCTGCCCCCGCCCTGAGGGGCGCTATACTCAAGGCAACTCTTCCCGGAGCAGTACCTTGAATTCCCTTATCGACCGGATTCTGAATTGGGGTTGGCAGCCCGAACAGCACAGCACCATCCAGATGCGGCGGATACGCACACTGTCCGGTTCGGCATTGCTGCTGATTCTGGTGGCGATTCCGTTCTGGATACGGGCCGTCGAATGGCAGATCGCCCTGCGTATGGTGACGGTACCCACCGCTATTGTGCTGACGGTCACCGGTCTGGCGATATTGCGCTGGCGCCATACCGCACGCATGCATTTCATCTGCACTCAGCTGTTCAGTCTTGCCCTGTATATTGCCGGCATGGGGGCCATGCTCAGCAGCGGTGGTCTGGGCAATATCACCGAGGGCTGGCTGCTGCTGGTGCCGGTGGTGGCGGGTATCAATCTGGGGTTGCGTCCGGCGCTGCTGTGGGGGCTGGCGATTCTGATCACGCTCGTTGCAGTGGCGATGCTGCCGTACCTGGGTTATGCGCTGGCGGACCAGACGCCGCCTTCCCATCAGGCCTCCCAGCAGCTGTTGCAGGCACTGGGCGTATTCGTGGCGCTGATGATCCTGGTGTCGAGTTTCGTCAGCCAGATGAGCCAGTCGGAGGCGGCGCTGGCGCAGCAGAACCTGCAGCTGCAGCAGCAGATAATCGACAAGGAAAAAGCCGAGCGCGAGGCCCGCAGCGCCGAGCAGGCCAAGACCCGCTTCCTGGCCAACATGAGCCATGAGATGCGCACACCGCTGAATGCGATCCTGGGATTTTCGCGCCGGCTGGATAAATCCCTGGCGGGCCGTCTGGATCAGCGTGAGCAGGAAGCGCTGCAGCGGATTGCCGAGTGCGGCGGTGGCATGCTGCGGCTGGTGGAGGATCTGTTCGATCTGTCGGCCATCGATGCCGGCACGTTGAATCTGCGCCAGCAGCCGGTCGCACTGGGACCGTTGCTGGAACGGGTCGTGGTTGCACTTCAGCCCCTGGCGCAACAGCGCGGGCTGCAATTGCTGCAGGGCCACTGTCCCGACTGCGCGGTGTCTGGTGACCCTGACCGGCTGGAGCAGGTGCTGACCAGTCTGCTGCGCTACTGCCTGAAGTCGACGACAGTGGGTAATGTGCGAACCTCGGCCCAGCTGCTGGAGAATGCGCGGGTTTGTGTGTCGATCGAGGATTCGGCGGCGCCTATCGGGGAAGCGGCGCAGGTGCGGCTGCTGGACCGTTACAACCATCTGCACAGCATGGGTGGGCAGGATCTGGACGGGTTTGCCCTGGGGCCGGCGCTGGCGGGTGAACTGATCCGTCTGCACGGCGGCCGCATTCAGATCGGGCCTGGTCCCCAGGGTGGCAACTGTTTCCGCGTGCTGTTGCCGCTGCACGCATAAACGGGAAGGAATAAAAAAGCCCCGCGAACGGGGCGAAGGTCGAGGTTTACTCTTTTGAAATCTGCGGCTTTTGGAATCCGCGGCTTCCGAATCAGCGGCGCCGGTGCTGGATAAAGGCCCACACCAGCAACCCCAGTCCAAACAGGGACAGCGTGCCCGGCTCCGGCATGGGGCCGAAGCGCAGGCCGCCGGTGCCGGGGAGGATATTGACGGCGTCGGCCGCCGGGTACAGCAGCGGATTGGTGCCTTGCGCAGGCACCACCCGGGTGGCGAAATCGAGCGGCGGGTTGCCCAGTGCCAGCGGAATCAGGCTGTCATCCGGCGCGGAGGTCGTGAATGCTTCCATGGCGGGCGGTGTCAGCGCGTTGTGTGTTGAAGGCGCTGGCAAGTTGTCCGCTGTCATCAGGCCGCACTGGCCGGGCAGGCTGGTCAGTGTGCCTGCCAGCGTCAGTCCTGCCATCAGTACCTTTGCCGCTGCCCGCATGTTGCATCCCTTGTCCGAGTCTGCCGAATCCGGCTGCCCTGTTTCCGGTTGCGCTTTTCGGGCTGTATAAGCAAACCCGGGGCCAGCGTCAGAAAGCCATTCCAATTCAGCGTGTTGTGAACTCTTTTGCAATTGGGATCGAGCCTATTGTAAAGCTGTCCGACAAGCCTGGAGCCTCGATACCTGCCAGTCGACATCTCTGCCCTCAATCCTGTGAAAAAAGGATTGAACTACAAATGAAAGACATTATCATTCGTAAGAGCTTCCCGTTTGTTTTTGGCATGAGGTGTTGCATGAGATTCAAGGCTACTGGCGTGAAGACCGCCGTTATGGGTTTCCTGGCCGCGCTGACACTGGGCAATGCGGCCCAGGCTGCGTCCGAAGTGGTGGTCTATTCCGCCCGTGCCGAACAGCTGATCAAGCCGCTGTTTGACCAGTACACCAAGGAAACCGGCACCAAAATCACCTTCATCACCGACGCCGAAGGCCCGCTGATCGCGCGGCTGGAAGCGGAAGGCGCGCGCACGCCGGCGGACATGATGATCACCGTGGACGCCGGCAACCTGTGGATCGCGGCGGAGAAAAACCTGTTCCGTCCCATTGAATCCAAAGTGCTGGAAGATGCAGTGCCGGCCCAGTTCCAGGATTCCAAAAACCGCTGGTTCGGTCTGTCGCTGCGGGCGCGCACCATTGTCTATTCCACCGAGCGGGTGAAGCCGGCCGAACTGTCTACCTATGAAGATCTGGCGGACAAGAAGTGGGACGGCCGCCTGTGCCTGCGCACCTCGAAGAAGGTGTACAACCAGTCGCTGGTGGCGACCCTGATCGAGCGTCACGGTGAAGCGAAAACAGAGCAGATCGTGAAAGGCTGGGTCGACAATCTGGCCACCGATGTGTTCGCCAACGATACCGCACTGATCGAGGCCATCGCCGCCGGCCAGTGCGATGTGGGCATCGTCAATACCTACTATTTCGGCCGTCTGGAGCAGGAAAAAGGCAAGCTGCCCGCCAAGCTGTTCTGGCCCAACCAGAACACCACCGGTGTGCATGTGAACGTATCCGGCGCCGGTGTGACCACTCACGCCAAGCATCCGGAAGAAGCGCAGAAACTGCTGGAATGGCTGGCGAAAGGCCAGGCCCAGCGCATTTTCGCCGCCATCAACATGGAATATCCGGTGAATGAAAACACCAAGTGGGATCCGATCGTGGAAGCCTGGGGTGAGTTCAAGGCGGATGAACTGAATGTGGAAGTGGCGGGCAAGCGCCAGGTGGAGGCGGTCAAGCTGATGGATCGCGCCGGTTACCTGTAAGCGCCGCCCATGAGCGCCACTGCCACGCTGCACCACGCGCATTCGATGACACAGCCCGGTCTGCTCACGCGGATCGGGCTGTTGCGTTTGTGCGCGGTGTTACTGGCGTTGATGGTGATGGCGCCGCTGCTGGTGATCGCGCTCAGCTGGGGCACGGTGCAGACCGATATCTGGGCCCATCTGGCGCAAACGCAGCTGGCGCGTCTGCTGGGCAATACGCTGGTGCTGGTGCTGGGTGTCGGCAGTAGCGTGCTGGTGCTGGGCGTTGCGCTGGCCTGGCTCACCGCCACCTGCCAGTTCCCCGGCCGCAAGCTGTTCGACGTGGCGTTGATGCTACCGCTGGCGGTGCCGGCCTATGTCATGGCGTTCGTGATGGTGGGACTGCTGGACTGGGCCGGGCCGGTCCAGTCGCAATTGCGGGAATGGTTTGGCCGCGGCGTGTCGTTCAGTTTTCGCGGTACCGGTGCGGTGATCATGGTGCTGTCGCTGGTGCTGTATCCCTACGTGTATATGCTGGCCCGCAATGCCTTTCTGGCACAGGGGCGCGAGCCGCTGGAAGCAGCGCGGGTGCTGGGCCACAGTCCGCTGCGCGGATTTTTTCTGGTGGCGCTGCCGATGGCGCGTCCGGCGATTGCTGCCGGCGTGGCGCTGGCGTTGATGGAAACCCTGGCGGATTTTGGCGCCGTGTCCGTCTTCAATTACGACACGTTCACCACGGCGATCTACAAGGCCTGGTACGGATTTTTCAATGTGCAGGCGGCGGCGCAGCTGGCGTCGCTACTGCTGGTGATTGTACTGGCGGGGCTGTTTCTGGAGCGCAAGGCGCGCGGCGATGCCCGCTATTACCAGTCGGCCCGGCGCAAGGCACTGCTGCATCGCACCCGGCTGAATGGTGCGCGCGGCTGGCTGGCTACTGCTTTTTGCGGATTGATTTTCCTGCTGGCGTTCGGCATTCCCATCATCCAGTTGCTGGTGTGGGTGGGACAGGGCGCGTGGCAGGATCTGGACGAACGTTATGCCAAGCTGGTGCTGCACACGCTGGGACTGGGGGGTGGTGCCGCGCTGCTCACCGTGGCCGCAGCGTTCCTGCTGGCCTATTTCAAGCGCCGCTATGCCGATGCGTTTGCCGCCACGCTGGTACGGTTGGCTAGTCTTGGTTATGCCCTGCCGGGATCGGTGCTGGCGGTGGGCATCATGATCAGCTTCAACCATCTGGACGACTGGGCCGCGCAGGCGCAAACCGCGCTGGGCATTCCGGTGCAGCCGGTGTTTGTCGGCGGTGTGCTGGCATTGCTGCTGGCGTATGTCACCCGTTTTCTTGCTGCCGCGTTCGGGCCGGTGGAAACCAGTCTGGAGCGGATCAAGCCCTCCATTCCCGAAGCCGCCGCCATTCTGGGCGCGCGTCAGTGGGAAATCGTGCGTCGTATCTACCTGCCGATGCTGGCGCCGGGCCTACTCACCGCCGGCCTGCTGGTGTTCGTCGACGTGATGAAGGAAATGCCCGCCACCCTGCTGATGCGTCCGTTCGGCTGGGACACCCTGGCGGTGCGGATTCATGAAATGACGTCCGAAGGATTGTGGCAGCGTGCCGCCCTGCCGGGCCTGACCCTGGTGCTGGTGGGGCTGCTGCCGGTGGCCATTCTGGTGCGACGGTCGGGGCGGTAATTACCGCCATTCACCGGTCCGGCTTTCGCCCCGGCCTTCGCGCCGCTACAATGCGCACCCATTCCACACCCAAAAACACCCTTGCGTCCTTTCATTTACCCTGAGGTTTTAAGTTGGTACAATCGTGCCACTTTTGACCCCGGCATCAGGAGCCATTCATGGGACACCGCACCGCCCTTTATCAGACTCACCTGAACGCCGGCGCCAAGATGGTGGATTTCGGCGGCTGGGACATGCCCATTCATTACGGCTCGCAGATTGAAGAACACAACGCCGTGCGCGGTGACGCCGGCATGTTCGACGTGTCCCACATGACCGTGGTGGACGTCACCGGCAGCGGCGCCAAAGCCTATCTGCAAAAACTGCTGGCCAACGACGTGGCCAAACTCACCAGCCCCGGCAAGGCTCTGTACAGCGGCATGCTGAAAGAAGACGGCGGCGTGATCGACGACCTGATCGTCTACAACATGGAAGGCTGGTACCGGGTGGTGGTGAACTGCTCCACCCGCGAGAAGGATCTGGCCTGGATGCAAAAGCAGTCCGCCGGATTCGATGTGAACATCCAGCAACGCCCCGACTTTTCCATGATCGCCGTGCAAGGCCCGCAGGCCCGCGCGAAAACGGCCCAACTGCTGGGCGAACCCCGCGCCAGCCTGATCCGCGACCTGGGTGTGTTTCAGGGCCTGCCCGCCGGCGACTGGTTCATTGCCCGCACCGGCTATACCGGTGAAGACGGTCTGGAAATCATGCTGCCGAACGAACAGGCACCCGCCTTCTGGGAACAGCTGACCGCTGCCGGCGTACGCCCCTGCGGCCTCGGCGCCCGCGACACCCTGCGTCTGGAAGCCGGCATGAACCTGTACGGTTCCGATATGGACGAATCCATTTCCCCCCTCGAAGCCGGCATGGGCTGGACCATCGCCTGGGAACCCGCCAGCCGCGACTTCATCGGCCGCAAGGCGCTGGAACAGCAGAAGGCGGCCGGGGTTGCGCGCAAGCTGGTGGGTCTGGTGATGGAAGCCCGCGGCGTGCTGCGCGGTCACCAGAAAGTGGTAGTGGCCGGCACCGGCGAGGGCGAGATCACCAGCGGGACATTTTCGCCAACTTTGGGCTATTCTATTGCCCTGGCGCGGGTCCCGGCTGCCACGGGCACCACTGCGCAGGTGGACATCCGTGGCAAACTCAATGACGTGAAAGTGGTGCGGCCACCCTTCGTCCGCAATGGTAAAAAGGTCTACGAATAAACCAGTACGCCTGAACCGATAACCCAAAACCAAATTTTGAACTGCTGTAGCAATCCCGAGGAAATTACATGAGCGACATCCCAGCGGAACTGAAATATCGCGCCTCTCACGAATGGGTACGCGTGGAAGGTGGCATTGCCACCATTGGCATCACCGACCACGCCCAGGCTGCGATGGGTGATCTGGTG
The DNA here is from genome assembly GCA_013178375.1 of Gammaproteobacteria bacterium. Lineage (GTDB taxonomy): Bacteria > Pseudomonadota > Gammaproteobacteria > Pseudomonadales > Ketobacteraceae > Ch67. The sequence goes on along the minus strand of JABLXQ010000072.1, from coordinate 3,386 downwards.
TATGTGGAACTGCCCGATGTGGGCCAGACCGTTGCCGCCGGTGACGAAGCGGGCGTGGTGGAATCGGTGAAAGCCGCCTCCGACATTTACGCGCCCATTTCCGGCGAGATCGTCGCCATCAACGATCTGCTGGAAGGCGAGCCGGAAAAAGTCAACGCCGACTGCTACGGCGAAGGCTGGCTGTTCAAGATCGAAATCGCCGACGAAGCAGAGCTGGAAACCCTGCTCACCGCCGACGAATACCAGGCCAAACTCGAAGACGAATAACCGGCGTTTTCAGACTGGCTGAATAACAAAAGCCCGGAACCCAGTGTCCGGGTTTTTATTTTGCACAACCGCCCAAGAGTGCGAGAGAGCCCATGCCCTACATTCCCCATACCGATGCCGACATCAAACGCATGCTCGACACCATCGGTGTCAACAGCATCGAAGACCTGTTCGACGAGATTCCCAAGGACATCATCGCCAAGCCGCTGCAACACGTACCCACCGGCAAAAGCGAGATGGAAACCCTGCGCATCATGAGCGATCGCGCGTCGCAGGACAGCGGCAATCTGTGTTTCATCGGCGCCGGTGCGTACGAGCATCATATTCCGGCGGCGGTATGGGAAATTGCAGCGCGCGGCGAGTTCTACACCGCGTACACGCCGTACCAGGCGGAAGCCAGCCAGGGCACGCTGCAGGTTATTTACGAATACCAGTCGATGATCGCGCATCTGATGGCGATGGATGTGTCGAACGCGTCGCTGTACGACGGCGGCTCGGGCCTGTCGGAAGCGGTGTTGATGGCCGTGCGCGCCAACCGCAAATCGAAATCGAAAAAAGCGTTGCTGCTGCAGACGGTGAATCCGTTGTACCGCAGCGCCACGCGCAATATTGTGCACAACCAGGGCATCGAACTGGTGGAAGTGCCGTACGATCCGGCCACCGGTGTGACCGCGCTGGATGCGGTGAAACAATTCGACGGCCAGGATTTTGCCGCGATCGTGATCCAGCAACCCAACTTCTTTGGCTCGCTGGAAGACGTGCACGCGCTGACCAACTGGGCGCACGCGAACAATCTGCTGGTGATTGCGTCGGTGAATCCGACTTCGCTGGCGATTCTGACGCCGCCCGGTGAGTGGGGCGACAACGGCGCCGACATCGCCACCGGCGAAGGCCAGCCGCTGGGCGCACCGCTGTCCTCCGGCGGACCTTATTTCGGTTTTATCACCTGCAAGATGGAATTTGTGCGCCAGATGCCGGGCCGCATTATCGGCCGCACCGTGGATCTGGAAGGCCGCCCCGGTTTTACGCTGACACTGCAGGCGCGGGAACAGCACATCCGCCGCTCGAAAGCGACGTCGAACATCTGCACCAACCAGGGCCTGGCGATGACCGCCGCCACCATCTACATGAGCCTGCTCGGCCCCGACGGCCTGCAGCGCGTAGCGGAAAATTCCCACACCAACACGCTGGCGCTGGTGCAAAAACTCACCGCCATTGCCGGCGTGAAGAAAGTGTTCAGCGCATCGAATTTCCACGAAGCCGTGATTCAGGTTCCGCACAAAGCCTCTGACGTGCTGCAAAAACTGGCAGCGCAGAAAATCCAGGGCGGCGTGGATCTGGGCGCGTTCTACCCCGGACTGGAAAACTGCATTCTGCTGTGCGTGACCGAAACCAAAACTGCTGCGGATCTGGATAAATACGCCGCCGCCCTGCAATCCGTATTGAAGTGAGGAGCCTGCCATGCTGATTTTCGAAAAGAGCCAAAGCGGACGCCGTGCCACTTCGCAAGCGCCGATGCAATCCACTGCCGCCAGCGACATTCCGCAGAATCTGCGCCGCAAACAGAAGCCGCTGCTGCCGGAGGTGGGCGAGATGCAGGTGGTGCGTCACTACACCAACCTGTCGCGCAAAAATTTCAGCATCGACACCATGTTCTACCCGCTGGGCAGCTGCACCATGAAATACAACCCGCGCGGTGCGCACCGTGGCGCCATGCTGCCGGGTTTTCTGGGTCGTCATCCGCTGGCGCCGGAGCAGCACAGCCAGGGCTTTCTGGCCTGCCTGCATGATCTGCAGGAGGTGCTGAAAGACGTCACCGGCATGAAAGGCGTGTCGCTGACACCAATGGCGGGCGCGCAGGGTGAATTCGCCGGCGTCGCCATGATTCGCGCCTATCATGAAGCGCGCAATGATCATGAGCGTACCGAGATTCTGATTCCCAACGCCGCGCACGGCACCAATCCTGCCACCGCGGTGATGTGCGGCTACAAGGTGCGGGAAATTCCGGTGAACGACGAAGGCGACGTGGATGTTGACGCGCTGAAAGCGGCGGTCGGCCCGCACACTGCAGGATTGATGATGACGAACCCGTCCACCTGCGGCGTGTTTGAGCGCAACATCAAGACCATCGCACAAGTGGTGCACCAGGCCGGCGGCCTGCTGTATTACGACGGCGCCAACCTGAACGCGATACTGGGCAAGGTGCGCCCCGGCGACATGGGCTTCGACGTGCTGCACATGAACCTGCACAAAACCTTTGCCACACCCCATGGCGGAGGCGGCCCCGGTGCCGGCCCGGTGGGCGTGGGCGAGCGTCTGCTGCCGTATCTGCCGACACCGATCGTGGGCAAGGAAAAAGTGAACGGTGTGGACACCTATCGCTGGCTCACCGACAAGGATATTCCCGGCACCATCGGCAATCTGTCCACCTACATGGGCAATGCCGGCGTTCTGCTGCGCGCGTTTTTCTACGCCAGCACGCTGGGCCGTGAAGGCATGCACCGCGTCGGTGAGTTCTCCACGCTGAATGCCAACTACATGATGAAGAAAGCGGAGCAGGCAGGCTTCCAGCCGGCGTATCCGAATCGTCGCGCCACCCACGAGTTCATCATCACGCTTAGCAAGCAGGCGAAGGAACTGCATGTCACCGCGATGGATTTCGCCAAGCGCATGCTGGACTACGGTTATCACGCACCGACGACTTATTTCCCGCTGCTGGTACCGGAATGCTGGCTGATCGAGCCCACCGAGACTGAATCGCCGGATGAGCTGGATGGATTTGTCGCGGCCATGGTGAAGATCCAGAAGGAAGCCGAGGAAACGCCGGACCTGGTGCGGGGCGCGCCCTATACCCAGCCCGTGAGACGGTTGGATGATGTGAAGGCGGCACGGGAGCTGGATCTGGTGTGGCGGACCAGTAACGACTGAAAAACGCTGAAAAAGCCGGGCTAATGTTATTCGGCGAACACAAAAATCGGTAATTTTTGCCTATTAATTGTTCGAAAAATGCATGAATATTTACCGCGGGGCGACAATCTGCGCCCCCGGTTACTTTGATTTTATTTGGGAATCAAACAATGAATGCTGTGCAAGCTATTGTTGTGGCGGGATTGTCGTGC
>JABLXQ010000071.1 GCA_013178375.1 Gammaproteobacteria bacterium | reverse complement strand
GTATCGTGGGGGGTATCGGGACATAATTTATAGCCAACTAAAACTTATCATTGTTTTCTTATACTATACACCACTGTTGACTATAAACAAATTCCAATCCGGCTGCATTCAACCGGTGCAACGCCCCTGTATCCGGGGAGCTATCAGGTGACAGTTTTTCTATGGGGTTTGACAGCACTTGGATGCGCAGGGCATTAATTCGCCCGCAGGCGACCAATAGTAGCGAGTTCGGTGAGAGAGGGTGCAGACGGGGATGATGTGATTAGCAATTGATCATCTGAGGACAGTGGATATACTACCTGACAACACTCCGGATTGGGCCGGTTCTGGCCAATGCGAGGGTAAATGGTTCTTGGAGTTGTTTGTCTGTGGGGATTCCTTCTTGTGACTTCATTGCACATCAAGGAAACCTTTTTCTGTGCGATATCAGCAATCCTCTCTTTCTGAGCCCCGATAATAATATCTAAAAAAATAGATCTGGATGAAATTATGATGCAACGGCTCCTGTTCATTTCACTCTCCGTGTTCATAGTGGCCTGTGGCCCCAAGTTACCTAACAATTCTGAGTTCATCGCTTGGGTTGGTTCGGATGACGCAGAAGTAACGTTGTCGAAAGATCTGGACGGCTATTCATTTTACAGATCCAATGAAGCGGCCTGCGATCTGGACAATTATGCCATTTGCGCCAACGGTCAAATGGATATTCCCAACGGGACAACCATTTCTGACACTGCATTCACCCTGTCAAGGACTGCTTATTATCAGGCGTCCAATGATTCTTTTGCCAGTCAGGAATTGCGCGTCTCGACCGATCATTTCCTGCCACGCTATCTCCACCAAACGGTGGTGTTTAATAATAAGTTGTGGATTGTATCCGGGTACTACTACAACGGTTCTTATAAAAGCGACATCTGGTCTTCAACGGATGGCATCAACTGGGTAGAAGAAAATCCTGCAGCGCAATTCCCGGGACGAAGAAGCCACAAGATCGTGGTTTTCAACAACAAAATTTGGCTGATCGGTGGGCGTGGCAGCTCAACCTACAATGATGTCTGGTCATCTGCAGATGGTGTGAACTGGACAGAAGAAACCAACGCTGCCGCTTTTTCTGCCCGGTATAACCATAGCGTATTCGTCTTTAACAACAAGCTTTGGGTTATCGGTGGAACGGCTCAAAGCAGCTCACAATACAAAGATATCTGGTCTTCATCTGACGGCATCAACTGGACCCTGGAAAATCCAGCGGCCGAGTTCGGCGCCCGCGATCTTAGCAGCATTGTTGAATTCAACAACAAGCTCTGGATAATCGGCGGCAACGCTTCGTACGTATACAAAAATGACATTTGGTCTTCCGAGGATGGCATCCACTGGGCTCAAGAAGTGAGTTCCGCAGAATTTTCCCCTCGCATTGGGCAAATGGCTACCGTATTCAATAACAAAATCTGGATGTCCGGCGGTTATGATGGCAGCACGCGCTTAAAGGAAGTCTGGACATCAGCCGATGGCATTCATTGGGCGCAATCCAGCGCCCCTGAATTTTCCGGTCGCAGCCATCACCAAATGCTGACATATGCCGGCCAGATGTGGGTCATCGGTGGTACAGAGGGCTTTGCAACAAACGATGTCTGGTCGTCGAAGGACGGTGAATCCTGGCAGATGCAAAGTTTTGGTGAGCAGTTCCCGGCGCGCAGCAATCAACAAGCCCTGCTTTTTAATGACAAGCTATGGATCGTGGGTGGCAATGGAAAAAACGATATCTGGAATTCTGAAGACGGCTTCACTTGGACAGAAGTGACGTCCAATGCAGGCTTTCCGGTACGGTCAGATTTCAAGGCCGCAGTCTTTAATAACAAACTCTGGCTTATTGGCGGATATCGATCAGGATACTTAAACGATATATGGTCGTCAGACGATGGCATCAACTGGACAGAAGTTACCCCATCCGCTGCATTTTCACCAAGACATAGCCACAGCCTTACTGCATTCAACGGAAAGCTTTGGTTGATCGGTGGATACAACGGCAGCTATCGCAATGATGTCTGGTCATCTGCTGATGGCGTTAACTGGTCGCAAGAATCAACTTCCGCCGCTTTTTCCGGCAGATATGGTCATCAAACATTTGTCCACGACAATCAACTCTGGCTGGTCGCTGGTTTCAGCAGTGGCTCTTACTTGCGGGACGCTTGGTTCAGCGCAGACGGCCACAACTGGACGTTAGCAACGGCTTCAGCATCCTTCTCTGCCCGAGCAAACCATCAAGCATTCTCCTTCAATGACAAGCTGTGGGTGATCGCTGGAATGGGTTCTGGCATCACCTACAACGACATATGGTCTTCGGTAGATGGCGTCAGCTGGACGCAAGAGGTGTCCTCAGCAGCATTTGAAAAGTGCTACGGACATAGCGTCATTGCATTCGATGACAAGCTCTTCTTGTTTGGTGGCAGTACCATGCGGCTACACAGTGGCATTTGGCGTTCCCTGGACGGCAGCAACTGGCGACGAGGATATCGGGGTATGCTGAAGTTTTAACTGGCTTGATGATTCACGGAAGTCTTGTTGATAGTTCCGTGGTCACAGAAGGTCGATTTTTTGCAGCGGGTCAGTAGTCGGCCCGCTGCGCTGGAACCACCGAGCAACACTGCACTTAACGGATAAACGCGCTGGGCGGCATGATGGATGTCTTTCCCAAGAAAAGTAGACATATTACTGTTTAAAGGATGTCCACTTTTTTATCTGGCTGTTCAAATGCAAGTAAACGTCCGCTCCTCGCCCATTCGCGACGGCTGCTCATTCAATCTTGATTGGCCAAAAACATTTCCACTATTGGCCACTTCATTCCCTGCCAACTCATAGCTGAACCGACACCACTGTTTTCCGTTGCGCCATCCCCAGCAGGTTGAAAAACGGCGCAACACCATGATGAACGGCGCCATGAAGAAAACTGTCCGGCAGTTCCCGGGGCTCCCCCAAATCCAGCGCCGCGAGCGCCGCATACCCCACCGCATCCGTCGGCACCAATATCGCAATTTGCGCGATACGGTAATCAAACGTGGCAGCGTCAGCGGCGTAATCATCCAGCAGCGAACGATTGAGTGCCAGAAAGCGGATCAACATGGCAACACTGCGTGCCTGGGCCGCCTGATAACGCCACAGATCAATACCCAGCGCACGCCCCAGCCACGCCAGATGCACCAGCCCCTGCGCCAGAAACAGGCCATAGTGCAGCGGGCGGCTGCGCTGCAATTCCAGATGCGGCACGGCAAATGGCGACAACTGCGCGCCAATGCGCAACGGCACATCGGACAGGATCTGCGCGGCCTGCCCGTTGCGCCCGATAAATGCCGCGATCGCAGCCGCAACCAGATCGTGCCATACCGCAATATTATTGGGGGCCTGTGCACCGGCGCGGGTTGAGACGTCATCCAGAAAAGCGGCAAACCAGGATTGAATTTCACCATGTTCATCTTGCGACCACGCCCCGGCACGCCGCAGCAGAGTAACGGCATCCAGCAGGGGCCACAGATTGCGAAAATCCACAATGCCCCACGGCTGACCACCCTCACCACTACCCGGCACACACTGCGCAAAACGCATATGCGGATGCATACGGGTGCGCGGATCGATAAACCAGGCCCGCAGCATGTGCGCTGCGTGATCACGGCACTCCGCGTTATCCGCCACAGAACCGGCCAATGCAGTCGCACACACATCATGAATCATGCGCTCCAGAGTGCCGCGATCGTTGCTGCGGCTCTCTGCCGTGCCCGGGGTGGATTCGGCCGTGCGCACACCGTCCCGGAACGCCACACCCTGCTGCGCCGCATCGCGGTGCAGATAGGGCGCCACGCTCAGATAATCCTGCCAATCGCCGCTGGGTGCACAACCGGTTTTGTCCAGCACAGTGGGAATGGGCCGCGCCATGGCAACCTTCGCCTGTTCCTGCAAATGCCGGATCACAGCCGCATCCGCATTGCGCAATGCCGCCTCGCCAAAACACAGCAAACGCCCAGCCCGGTTGTGCTTCGCCACCACACGCTCATCGAGCTGCTGGCACAGGCCGGCCACACCGGCGAAGCGGGAGCGCCAGCGCAACGGATCATTGGCATCGATCTGCGGATCGCACCCTGCTGGCAGCCGCGCCACCCACCCGCCCTGCACAAACCGGCCCCGTTCAGGACTTGAACGCACCGGCTGCACATCCCAGTTGGCCGGCCGCCAGGTATGCCAGGGTCCCGGCACCCCCAAGCGCACCAGCATTTCCGCTTTGTTGCGATTGCCATACCGCAACTGTTCATCGAAACAGTCCTGGCTGTCGTGTCTGAATGCCAGTTGCGGCTCGGTGAAAAGGGCGGGCTGAAAGTGCGGCTGCAGCAAGGCCAGCGCATCGGTCACGCGCGTCAGCGGTACGACCAGATGCAGCGCTGCCGCATCCCGCTGCGACAACAATCGAATCTCGGCCCATGCCTGCCGGGTGACAAAGCAGGCGCCATCCCAAGGCAATGTCCACCGCGCCCGCCCACGTCCCAGCGACAGCGCCAGATTGCGCGCCGCATTCAGACTGATCGCATACAGGCTCTTGTGGCGGTACTTCCATTCCAGCGCAAAAGTGGCAGGCTCAAATGCGGCGGCATCCTTCAGCGCCGCAGCACTCAGCAGCCCAGGCGACACACCGGACAGATCATTGAAACGTTGCGCATAGGCATTGATGTCAAACGGCAGGCGGATGACACGCTGGCCGGCTGCCTCGATCAGCGCGGCGCAGGTGTCGGCCAGGCGCTCGTTCGCGATGCGGTTCAAAATCCAGCTTTTCTCGCACCCTTCCAGATCCGGTTCATGCTGCAGAATGAAGCGCAGATGCTGCAGCATTTCATCCCTGGCATGCCGCGGCGGCAGGCTGTTGCCCAAAATGCGGACCAGCGCGAATTCAACTTCCCGATGTGAGGTATTCCGATGAATCATCAACTGCATCCCGTGCGTGGCATGCGCGGATTATCGCCGGCTTTATACCGGCTGCCAAAGCAGGTCTGATAGTTTGACGAATCGTGAGGTGAAAAAGGCAGTGGGGCGCAGCCCGAAAACTCAGGCCGCGCCTTTTTTAGTGAGATTGCGCTCCGCCTTGGGCAGGCAGGCGAACAGGTAGGTTTTCTGGATGATCAGGGCGTCGGTACCGGCCCGGTGCGGCACCATTCTGGTTTCCCGCAGCACTTCCTCGCGGCTCTGCTGCCAGCGCTCCAGTTGCGGCTCGGTCAGCAGGGCGTAAATGGTTTCCAGCTTGAAGCGCTGGATCACGCCCGCTTCGTGGAACAGTTTGGCCAGCCAGGACTGATCCACTCCCCAGCCGTCGCTGTACGCGATCTTGCCCTGCAGCAGCATGTTGAGTTCGTCCGCCACGTGGCGCAGGTTCTGGCCTTCGTTGAGCAGGCGATCGCGCGCGATACCATGGATGTCCTCGGCAGATTCCTGCCAGTGGGTCCATTCCTTCAGGGGGCGAATCAGCCAGGCATGGAGGGAACCGTCGGGCATGGCCACGCCGATTTCGATCGGGTAACTGCCCGATCCAAAACCTGATGCCTCAATGTCCAGAATAATGGGGGTTTCCACGCTTCCATTTGCCTGCAATGCGGCCAGCCATTTGATATGTGCGCGATGCACAACGCTGGTTGTCATGATGTCCATACACTCCACTCATCCCGTTGAGCGGATTAGACCACTCCCATGTGACAAGTTCTGTTTTCTTGTTGAAGGCCGGCAACCCCGTCCCGGGGCGGACCTGATTAATAATCAAGCGTAGCAGTATACCGGCATTCCCGTTTTGCCACTGTCGCTTTTTCCACAATTTCTGTGGATAACATTGGGGATTGATTTGGGTTAAGTAGCCAGAGTGCCAACAAACCCGCCCCTCTGCGTCAAAAGATCGTTTTTTATCCAATTCTCAGTTGCATGAATTTCAGCAGGTTAGCCCCTCAGGGCCAGTTACCCACCGATTGTGTCAATTTGGTGACGCACTCTTGTGGATCATTCCCCACCTGTGCATTAAATCCGCCGCCGGGCGCGCCTCAGCGCGTAAGCAACCGCTGACCAATCCAGTGCCGGGCGAACTGGTAGGCGGTGCGGCCGCTGCGATTGCCCCGGTTGCCGGCCCAGCGGACGCACAATAACCGCACCTCGTCATCCCATTCATGCACGATACCGTGGCGCCGGGCCAGCTGGCGCAGCCAGTGTTGTGCTATTTCGAGGTACATATCCTGACTTAAGGGGTAGAAGGTGATCCACAGGCCAAAACGGTCCGACAGGGACACTTTTTCTTCCACAGCCTCGGCGTGGTGCACCTCGGTCTCCACCACGTGGGAGCCTTCGCTGTCTGAATGGTAATCAGGCATCAGGTGGCGGCGGTTGGAAGTGGCGTAGATCAGGATGTTGTCCGGCGGGCAATAGACGCCGCCATCGAGGGCGCTTTTGAGGGCCTTGTAGGCTTCGTCCTTGTCGTCGAACGACAGGTCATCGCAGAACAGGATGAAGCGGTAGGGCTGGTCCTGCACCGCCGCCACGATGTGCAGCAGGTCCGCCAGGTCGGACTTGTCCACCTGGATCACCCGCAGGCCGTCATCGCGGAACTCGTTGAGCAGGGCCTGGATCAGGGACGACTTGCCGGTGCCCCGGGAGCCGCTCAGCAGCACGTTGTTGGCGGGCAGGCCGCGCACGAACTGCTCGGTGTTTTTCACCACCTGCGTTTTCTGGCGGTCCACCCCCAGCACGTCGTCCAGGTTGTTGGCGGGTGTGACCGGTACGGCTTCCAGCCAGGCATGATAGGCGTCGCGGCGCCAGAAGGCGGCGGGTATCCGGGCCCAGTCCACCGGCGCCGGCCGGAGCGGCAGCAGCGGATCGAGCCGGTCCAGCAGGCGATCGAGCTTTTCCACCAGCCGGGGCAGCAGGCCAAAGGATTTCACAGAGAAGGATTTCATGGGCGTCGGGTCCGGTTGGGTTCAGTTTTCAAGGCTCGCACAGATACTGCCATTCGCCGCTGGTTTTTTGCAGCAGGCGGTGGCGCGGACCCGGCGCTGCGGGATTCTGGCTGTCGTGGCCGGCATCGCCGTTGTACAGATAGAAGATAGCGTCGTCGGTCTTCACCACATTGGGCTGGATCTGCAGCGGCGGACGGGCGGCAAAATGCGCCAGGGCGTCAGCCACGGTGGCAAACGGCAGCAAATGCGTGAGGCTGACAAAAGTGGGCGGCTGCAGTTCGATCCTGCCTTCCATCCGGGCCTGCAGTGCCTTGGCCGGAGTGTGCCATTCGAAATCGTGGATCTCGCCGCCGTCGATCTGCACTGCCTTGCCGGTGACCGGCGCCAGGAAGAACCAGGTGCTGAAACGCTTTGGGCGGATCACTGGCGTGGTCCAGTGGGAAAAGTACACCAGGTCCGCTGCGGTCACCGCGATGGCGGCCTCCTCCAGGGTTTCCCGCACCGCTGCCAGTTTCGCCGCCTGCAGGCTGTCGTTGCCGGCGGTTTCAAATTCGTGCGGATCGATGCGGCCGCCGGGAAACACCCAGCTGCCACCGTAGGCGATGTCGGAATTGCGCCGCAGCAGCAGGACTTTCATTCCGCTGGGCGTGTCCCGCAGCAGGATGACGGTGGCGGAGGGAATCGGGGTGGACATGGCAACACTTCCGGAAACGGGAAAAGCTGCAAGAGTGGTGGATCGGTTACACAGCGTCAAGCGCCGGCTGCGACAAGTTTGGCGCGTGGCGCGACAGGCTGACGCTGCTTCGCCAGGCCTCTCGTCGTGGCAGTGTCAAAGCGCAGTTTCGCTCACATGCGCACGCAGGAAACGCTCCAGATCCGGCGCCGCCAGCGGACGGCTGAACAGGTAACCCTGCGCCTGCATGCAACCTTCGGCCTGCAGGAATCCGCATTGCAAATCCGTCTCCACCCCTTCTGCCAGCGTCTTCAGGCCCAGACTGTTGGCCAGCGCGATGATGGCCCGGGTAATCGCCATGTCATCGGCCGCATCGGGAATGTTCATGGTGAAGGATCGGTCGATCTTGAGCTTGGAAACCGGCAGATGTTTGAGATACGACAACGACGAATAGCCAGTGCCAAAATCGTCGATGGCCAGCTCCACGCCCAGGGCGCGGAATTCCTGCAGAACGGCGCTGGCATCACCGGCGCGTTCCATGAAAATACTTTCGGTCACTTCGAGTTCCAGCCAGGTAGGTTCGCATCCGGTTTCCTGCAGAATCGCCAGCACGGTGGACAGCAACTCCTTGCGTCGCAACTGCTTGCCGGACAGGTTCACCGCCACCCGCCCCGGATCCAGTCCCGCATCGCGCCAGCGTCTCATCTGCGCGCAGGCTTCCTTCAATACCCAGGCACCGAGGGGTTCGATCAGGCCGGTGTCTTCCGCCAGCGGAATGAAATGGTTCGGCCCCAGCAGGTTTTTGTACGGATGCTGCCAGCGCACCAGTGCTTCCACGCCGATCACGGCACCGGTCTGCAGATCCACCTGTGGCTGGTAGTGCAGGCAGAACTGGTTCTGTGCCAGCGCCTGGCGCAATTCCGTTTCCATTTGCAGCCGCGACAGGGCCTGCACGGTCATGTCTTCGGTGTAGAAATGAAAGGTGTTGCGACCTTCGGCCTTGGAGCGGTACATGGCGGCGTCGGCGTTACGCACCAGGGTGGCCGGATCGCTGCCGTCCTGCGGAAAAATGCTGATACCCATGCTGGCGCTGACATAAAGATCGCGACCACCCACGTGCAGTGCGTTCTGCAGTTCCATCAGCAGTTTCTGTGCAATCATCGCCACCGCGCCGGGATCGGGTAACATTTCCAGCATCACGATGAATTCATCGCCGCCCAGACGCGCCACGGTATCGCCTTCCCGCACCAGCGAACTCAGACGCTGTGCCACCAGCTTTATTACATCATCGCCCACCGCATGACCCAGGCTGTCGTTGATATCCTTGAAGCGATCGAGATCAATGAAGATCACCACGATCTGCTGCTCGGTGCGGTGCGCCCTGGCGATGACCTGGTGCAGACGGTCGTACAGCAGCAGCCGGTTGGGCAGATTGGTGAGATGATCGTGCTGCGCCAGATAGTGCAGGTGGGATTCCTGCTGGTGCAGTTCATCCAGATGCGCGCGCAACATCCCTTCCATACCGGCAAAGGTGCGGGCCAGCAGGCCGATCTCGTCCCGGCGGCGCACTGGCAGCTCCCCCATCACATGATCGCTGGCAAAGCGCCGCACTGCATTCACCATCATGTCCAGCGGATGCGACAGCGCGCGACTCACCACCATGGACACCACCACGGCACACAGGCTGAAGGCAATGATGATCTGGATGATGGTTTCACCCAGCTGATGGGTGCCGGCAAATATCGTGCGCAGCGGACGCGACAATCCCAGCACCGCGAAGCGGTCCGGCTCCAGCTGGCCGAACGTCAGGCGGATAAAGGCGGCTGCCAGATTCTGTTCGCCAGCCAGATCGCCGTGGGAGCCCGGCTTCTGCGTACCCTGCAGATTGAATACCAGGTTTTCCATTGCCCCCTGGAACAGCGGAATGGTTTCCGGATACTGCTCCTGCACCAGAATCCGGCGACCGCGATCGAAACCGAATTCGTTGGCAGGGTCCGGGTGAATCAGGAAATCGCCGTCGCCGTTGGTGAGATAGAGATTCATGTCGCGGGGCAGATCGGCCCGCAGCGACGTGAACAGACCGTTGAGGTCAATGTTGATCACCACCAAGCCGACTTTTTCACCGGATTCCGCGTGGATCGGCGTTCCCAGCTGCAGCGTGGGCTTGCTGCCCCCCAAGTGGGCGCCGGTTTCATGATTGATGAATATCCGCGAGATGAATACCCCACCCGCCGGCAGGCGCAGGGTCTGGTAAACGTAGGGATAATGGGCCTTTTCCTGCAACGCCTTGCCGGTAACATGCAACAAGCCACTGTCGGTGCGATCCACCCGCACCCGTTCCAGACCATGCTGGTCCGCGCCGATCAGGCGAATCTGGAAATATTCCGGATGCAGTTGCAGGACACTGGCGAAGATCCTGGCCAGCGCCTCTTCCGCTTCCTTCGGCCCGGTGAAGCCCGCTCCCGGCAGAAGCACGGCCCTGGCCGCCGGCAATGACGCCAGCAGCCGCACATTGTTGGCACTTTCAGCCAGCAGCAGGTTGAAGCGGCGGCCGATAACCTGGGTGGCAGTGAGCAGTTCCTGCTCGGCCGCCTTCACCAGCAGGGTGCGACTTTCCGTATACGAGTAATAGCCTGTGAGGCCCGCCGCCAGCACGCCGAAAACCGACAGCAGCACGCCCAGCTTGAAGCCGATTCCCACCTTCATGGGGCACCCGTCCCGCTGCGGTCACTCACGGCGGTCCCCCGAGCGGATTTTTTCCCACAGCTGCGCACGGCGGGCGTAATCCTCCACTGGCTGCAGCCAGATCACGCGCGCGGCATCGGCGGCGGACAATGATGGCGTGAGTGTATTGGCCAGGCCCTGCCGCTCGGTCAGGGTCTGGTTCACCTGCGGCTCCAGCATGTAGTCGATCCAGGCGTGAGCCAGTGCGCGGTTTTTGGCGCCCCGGCTGATCGCCCAGCAATCCAGCCAGGCCAGCACGCCTTCCTGTGGAATCACGTAGCCCGCGTCGATGCCGGCGTCCTGCAGCTGCTTGAGTTGCTGGGTGCCATAGTTGCCAAAGATCAGCGCCACATGGTTGTTGAGGGACAGCTCCACCGCTTCCTCCGGTGTGCTGTAGAAAGTGAGGACGTTGCGCCGCAGGGCTGTCAGTTTCTCCTCGCTGGCGGCAAACAGGGCGTCATCCAGTTGAAACGGATTGGCGGCTCCCAGCAGCAGCGCGGCCAGCGTGAAATTGTGGTTGCTGGCATCGTAGGCCAGCACCTTGCCCTGGTAGCGGGGATCCCACATGACGGCCATCGACACCGGCGGTTCGAATACCCGGCTCTTGTCGTAGATCAGGCCCATTTCTGAATAGGTGTAGGGGATTGCGTGTACCGCGCCGTCGCGGGTGATGCCGGGAATGGCCGCCCGGTCGCGGAAGCGGGGTAACTGGCGTGCAGTGCCGGGCAGCGCGGCCAGGTCCAGCGCCACGCTCAGGCCGCTGTCGATGTAGCGCTTGAGTTCGGCGGTGTTGGCGGCGAACAGGTCGAAATCACCGCCCTGGTTGGCACTCATCCGCGTCCAGAGTTCATCATCGGATTTCACCAGGGCGACTTCCACCCGCACTTGATGGCGGCGCTCGAATTCCGCCACCACATCCGCATCGGCATAGCCTGGCCAGGCCAGTACCCGCAGGGTTTCCACGGGGGTTTCACCGGAGCACGCCGCCAGCAGCAATATCGCCACTGGCAGCCCGATTTTCAGGATTCTGAACCAGGGATACATCCGCGTGTTCCCTCCGCTACATGCTGTCCCAACCTGTGGGTTTTCCAACTATAGGTCAGGAACCGGCGGGGTGCAGGGCGATGACGGCTGTCAGGCCACCTGGGCGTCGCTCTTTTGTACGGAAAGGCTGTGCACGCGGCCCTGCTGCAGCAGAATCACGCGGTCGGCGGAGGCGATGGTTTCAGGGCGGTGGGCGATGATGATGCGGGTGAGATTGAGCTGGCGGATGGCTTCGTTGACCTGCTTTTCGCGGCTGACATCCAGATGGCTGGTGGCCTCGTCCAGGAACAGGAAGCGCGGCTGTTTGTAGAGGGCTCGCGCCAGCAGGATGCGCTGCTTCTGCCCGCCGGACAGGGCGCCGCCCATGTCGCCGATCAGGCTGTTGTAGGCCATGGGCAGGGCCAGGATGTCGGCGTGGACACAGGCCATCTGGGCGCACTGCTGCAGCCGGGCCCAATCCGGTTGCGGATCGAAGAAGCAGATGTTGTCGGCGATGGAGCCGGCGAAGAGCTGGTCCTCCTGCAGCACCGTGCCCACCATGGCGCGGTATTGGGCCCGCCCCAGCTGGGCCAGGTCCACGCCACCGACGCGAATGCTGCCAGAGTCCGGCTGCAGCAGGCCCAGCAGCAGTTTCAGCAACGTGGTCTTGCCGCAGCCAGAGGGTCCGACGATGGCGACGCTTTCCCCTTCGCGGATCTCCAGGTTCAGGTTGTGCAACACCGGCGGCTGGCCATCACCGTAGGCAAAACTGAGATCGCTCACCTGCAGGCTGGCGGCCGGTGGCGGACGCAGCCGCTCGTCACGCACGCCGGTGTCGGGTTCCGCGTCGGCCAGGGCGATATCCGCTACCCGTTCCGCGTGCAATCCCAGCATGCGCAGTTCGATGCTTTTTTCGATCAGGTTGATCACGCGATTGCTGAACTGGTCCTTGTAGGCCAAAAACGCCACCAGCATACCCACGGAAAATTCCCGCTGCAGGATCAGCGCCGCGCCGAGTCCGATCACCAGGATGTGCTCCAGGCCGAACACCAGGCCGTTGCCGAGCCGGTAAAGAATGTGCAGTTTCTGCAGACGCACGTCGGCGTTGCAGTGGTCCACCGCCAGATTCTGGAACTGTGCCCGCCGCTGCTGTTCGCGGTTGAACAGCTTCAGGCTCTGGATACCGCGCACGGTTTCCAGCAGATTGGACTGCTGCCGTGCCGCGCGCTGGATGCGGTCGTCAGTGGCCTGGCGCAGGGGCGCAAACAGCATCAGACGCAGGCCCAGATACAGCAGCGCCGCCAGCGCGACAATGGCGGCCAGACGCGGGCTGTAGATCAGCAACATGATGCCGGTGGAAATGGCCATCAGGCCGTCGATCATCGCTTCCAGCAAACTGCCGGTGAGAGTACGCTGGATCACGTTCATGGATTCGAAGCGCGACACCAGATCACCCAGATGACGGCGCTCGAAAAATACGTAGGGCAATTGCAGCAGATGGCGGAACAAACGCGTGAGCAGTTGCAGGTTGAGACTGCTGCCCAGCACCATCAGAATCCAGCCGCGCAATCCTTCCACAATCACGCGGAACAGCACCAGCAAACCAAAGCCGATGCCCAGCAGTTGCAGCAGATCGGTGTCCCCCGCCACCACCACATCGTCCAAGACCATCTGGCTGAACCAGGGCAGCAGCAGCGCAAACACCTCCAGCACCAGCGCCAGCAATAAAATCTGCAGCACCGCGCCGCGCATGCCCGGCAGCGTGCCCAGCAGATCGCGGATACGCACCCGCTGTTTTTGCACCTGCGGCTTGAAGGCGGGGGCCGGCGTCAGTTCCAGCGCCACACCGGTGAAATGGGGCGAGGCATCGGCCAGATTCAGCTCCACTCGCCCTTTGGCGGGATCGTGCAACACAAGTCCTTTCGCGCTGACCTTTACCAGCACCACGAAATGATTGAAATCCCAATGCAGAATCGCCGGCAGCGTCAGCTGGTTCAGCGCTTCCAGTTCCACCCGCAACGGCCGCGCGCACAGATCCATTCGGCCGGAAAATTCCATCAGCTGCGCCAGTGTCATGCCCTGGGCCGACACCGCAAAACGCCGCCGCAGGCTGGGCAGATCGGTGTCGAAACCATGATAGGTGGCCACCATCGCCAGACAGGCCAGCCCACACTCCGCCGCTTCGGTCTGCTGCAGCAGCGGTACCTGTTTACGACCGGAAAATCGCAACGGATTCACAGCGTGCCCGCCAGACTGTAGAGCGGATCGAACAGCCACTGGAACAGCCTGCGCCGCTCCAGTTTCACGTCGGCGTCCAGCAGCATGCCGGGTTGCAATGGAATGGCGTTATGGTACGCCTGCAACGTTTGCCGCGCGGGCCGCACCACCACGCGGTAGGCCGGTTCATCCAGCTTCACCGGAAAATCCGTTTCGTTGGGCGCGATCAGGTTCTGCGAAATTTCGCTGACCTCGCCGGGCTGGCTGCCAAAACGTTGATACGGAAAAGCGGCGTAACGCAGCGCCACGACCTGACCTTTGGCAATGAAGCCAATGGAGCGACTGGGCACCAGCAGATGGGCCTGCAGATCGGAACCCTGTGGCAGGATAGACAGCAACGGTGCCTGGGCGGCGGCGGTCTGGCCTTTTTGCAGCAGGATCGCAGTGGCGGTGCCGGACGCCGGCGCGGTGATCACAATGCTGCGACGAGCCTGATATTCGGTGAGTTCCTGTTCCTGGCGGGAAATGGCGCGGTCCAGCTCGGCGCGCTGGCGGGCGAATTCATATTTGCTGGAATCGATTTCCGCCTGCAAGCCACCCAGTTCCCGCTCCAGCGTCAGGCGATTGCGTTTCAGCGCCTGCAGCGCGCTGTCCTGCTCCAGCAGTTCATCCTGCTTTTCCCGCATCTGCAGTTCCGCCACAAACTGGCGTGCGTATAAATCCCGGAATTTATCGACGCTGGCCTGGGCACTGGCCAAGCGTTGCTGACGCAGTTGTATTTCCTGATCCAGCTGGCGCAGTTCACCGGCCAGTGTGGTGGCGCGATCGCGCCGGTCCTGCAGGCGGATGCGATTGAGATCATCCTGTTTTTCCAGTTCGTCCAGCAGGCTGTCGCGCCGCGCTACGATATTGGTGATGGCGGCTGCGCGGGCATCGGAACTTTCCAACGACGCCTGTTCTGCGGCCAGCACGAACAGTACATCGCCCTGTTTCACCTGCTGGCCTTCGTTCACCCGTTTTTCAACCACGGTGCCTGCCTGGGTAGCCAGCACTTTCACCATGCCCTGGCTGGGCGCCAGAAATCCCACCACCCGCGCCTTGCGGGTATATTCACCGAATCCCAGAAACAGCATCAAGGCCAGCGCCAGCAACACGAACAGGCCGGTGAGCCAGGCCAGTGACGCGGTGCGCACCGACAACACATCGCCCATCCGCGCGTTGCGTTGATGGGCGATGGCCTCCGCGCGAAAAAGTGATGCTGTCATGTCAGAACAGTTCCGGGTTGGCGGCGTTGCGGATGGCTGGCGTCGGGTGGAAATCGTTGGTCACCACCTGTGGACAGCGCATGCACGCGGCCCGCCCTTCCTGCTGCCACCAGCGACATTCGGCGCGGATACTGCACACCGGCAGACTTTCTGTCACCACCGGCACCCAGCGCACGATTTTCTGCACCAGACGGCATTTGGAATCCTCCTCGGAAAAATGTCCGCAACCGCTGCAGGCACAGGGCGCGGCGAAGCGGAACACTTCGTCCGGCTGCACAGGTTCTGCTGCGGCCAGCAGCTCCGGCGTCACCGGTGCGGGTGCCGCCAGATACGCCGTTGCCGGCGCATCCGGGGTACCACCGACCACACCGAACACCTTGGCGCCAGCCCAGTCCGGCTGGGCACTGGGGCAATGGGGTTTAGGATCGGCATTCATGGTTCACACCATGCCGAAACCGGCGCTTAAGCCGCCGAGATCAGCCGCCGGATTGGTGGCAAGACCACCGAGGCCAGCAACAGCAGCAATCGTTCTGCCGCCATTGATGAGGCCCTGATACTTCAGCATCAGCGCGCCGCCACCGACAGCGTCAATTTCC
>JABLXQ010000070.1 GCA_013178375.1 Gammaproteobacteria bacterium | reverse complement strand
CGCGCCGCTGCGGGATCTGCTGCCGTCGCAGGCGGATTTCGAGCGGGTGCTGGCGATTCTGCCCAGCGATCATCACGCCGGCTTTTTTGAAACCTCGGTGGCCCTGTATGTGGCACCGGAAACCGTGGCACCGGATTACCGCAACGTGCCGCCCTGTCCGCCGCTGCCCGCCAGTGCCGCACTGATGGGGCTGGCCCGCCTGCTGAAATCCCGCGAGCTAGAAAACACGGCCTATTCCATGGCCTGGATGCTGCTCAAGCCCTTCCCCGGATATACCGGCATTCCCGCCCTGGCGTCGCCGGAAGCGGGACGTTTCTATGTGGAAGACCTGATCCTGCCCCGCTATGTGCAGCGCTGCCGGGATGTGTTGTGGGGCGATGCGCCCCCGCCCCGGGCCGGCTTTGGCTGGACCCGGCCGTTTGCGCCCATCGTGGGCGGGCGGATCTGAGCGGATCTGATAGGCCCCCGCCCCTGTGATATACTGCCCCTCCTTTTTTACTGGCATTGGCTCCATTCATGTCCCCACCGCTCTTTAACGCCCAGGATCACCAGCATATGGCCGACGCGATTCGTCTGGCCGGGCGGGGCCTGTACACCACTCACCCCAATCCGCGGGTGGGCTGCGTGATCGTTAAAGGCGGGGTGGTGGTGGGGCAGGGCTGGCATGCGATCGCCGGCCAGGGCCATGCCGAAGTCAACGCCCTGCGGGCCGCCGGGCCTGCCGCACAGGGCGCCACCGTTTACGTTTCCCTCGAACCCTGCAGCCATCATGGCAAGACCCCGCCCTGTGCCGACGCCCTGATCCAGGCCGGTGTGGCACGGGTCATCAGCGCCATGGAAGATCCCAATCCCAAAGTATCCGGCAGCGGCCACCAGCGGTTGCAGGCCGCCGGTATCGAAACCGCCTGCGGCTTGCTGGAGACCCAGGCTCGCGCCGTCAATCCCGGCTTCTACAAGCGCATGCAGACCGGCCTGCCCTGGGTGTTCCTGAAATCCGCCATGAGCGTGGACGGCCGGGTGGCCATGGCCAGTGGCGAAAGCCAGTGGATCAGCTGCGGCAACTCCCGCGCCGACGTGCAGCGCCTGCGGGCGCGGGTGGAAGCCATTGTCACCGGCGTGGACACGGTGCTGCAGGACAATCCGGCGCTGACGGTACGGCCCGAACTGTGGCCCGCACCGGTCGCTAGTGATGAACCGCTGTCGGGCTGGTCCTGGCCGGTGGATTTTGCACCCCTGCAGCCGCTGCGGGTGATCCTGGATTCCCGTTTGCGCACCCCGCCGGACGCCGCGATCCTGCGCCAGCCCGGCAAGACCCTGATCGCCTGTATCGACCGCGACGAAGGCAAAGCCCGACTGCTGGAGCAGGCCGGGGCGGAAATTGTTTTGCTCCCGGCGCGGGCTGGCCGGGTGGATCTGCAGTCGCTGTTGCAGGAACTGGCCCGCCGCGAAGTGAATGAAGTGCTGGTGGAGACCGGTGGCCAGCTGGCCGGCAGCTTCGTCAACGAACAGCTGGTGGACGAGTGGATCTGCTACATGGCGCCCAAGCTGATGGGCAGTAGTGCGCGCCCGGTGCTGGCGCTGGCCGGCATCAACACCATGAGCCAGGCCCACGACCTGCAACTCACCGACCTGCGCCAGATCGGCCAGGACATCCGCATGACGTATCGCTGGAGTCGCTGAATCATGTTTACCGGCATCATCGAAGCAGTGGGCAAGATCGCCCGCATGGAACCCAAGGGCGGCGACATGCGCCTGCGCATCCAGACCGGCAAGCTGGGCCTGGCCGACGTCAAACTGGGCGACAGCATCGCGGTGAACGGCGTCTGCCTCACCGTGATCGAGCTGCCCGGCGACGGCTTCTGGGCCGATGTGTCAGTGGAAACGCTGAATCACACCAGCTTCAAGCAGCTGAAAACCGGCTCGCCAGTGAATCTGGAAAAGGCACTGACACCGCAGACCCGTCTGGGCGGGCATCTTGTGTCTGGCCACGTGGACGGGCTGGGGGAAATCGTGTCCCGCCACGAGGATGCGCGCTCGATCCATTTCAAGGTGAAGGCGCCGGATGCACTGGCGAAATACATCGCCCACAAGGGTTCCATCTGTGTGGACGGGATTAGTCTGACGGTGAATGCCGTCAATGGCGCCATGTTTGATCTGAACATCGTGCCCCATACTGCGCTGGAGACCACGGTGGGCCAGTGGCAGCCGGGGGTGCAGGTGAATCTGGAGGTGGACGTGATTGCCCGCTATCTGGAACGGCTATTATTGGGTGAGAAGGCAGCTGATCCGAAGCAGGAAGGCGGGATTACGCTGGGATTTCTGGCAGAGAACGGGTTTTTGAAATAGGTAGCAACGAACATGCAACTGAATACCATCGAAGAAATTGTTGAAGACATTCGCCACGGCAAGATGGTCATCCTGATGGATGACGAGGATCGCGAAAATGAGGGCGATCTGGTGATGGCGGCCAGCATGGTGCGGCCGGAAGACATCAATTTCATGATCCGCAATGCGCGCGGTCTGGTGTGCCTCACCATGACTCGCGACCGCTGCCAGCAACTGAACCTGCCGCTGATGGTGAGCGGCGCCAACGGCTCCCAGTTCGGCACCAATTTCACGCTGTCGATCGAAGCAGCCGAGGGTGTCACCACCGGCATTTCCGCCGCCGATCGCGCCCGCACCGTGCATGCGGCCGTGGCACGCGATGCCAAGCCATCCGACATCGTACAGCCGGGTCACATCTTCCCGATCATGGCGCAGCCCGGCGGCGTGCTGCGTCGTGCCGGCCACACTGAAGCCGGTTGCGATCTGGCGCGCATGGCCGGGCTGGAGCCGTCGTCGGTGATTGTGGAAATCATCAACGAGGACGGCACCATGGCGCGCCGTCCGGATCTGGAAAAATTCGCCGAGGCGCACGGACTGAAGATCGGCACCATTGCCGACCTGATCCACTACCGCACGGTAAACGAAAAAACCATCGAGCTGACCCGCAGCGAAAAATTCCCCACGCACTACGGCGATTTCCAGCTGCACCTGTTCCGCGACCTGATTGAAAACCGCACCCATGTCGCATTGGTGAAGGGCGAGATGGCCAGCGGCAAGCCTCCGTTTGTGCGCGTGCACGTGGCCGATCCGTTGCGCGATCTGTTGCATGCAGTGAAAGCGGATTCCAGCGGCTGGAGCCTGTCGCGCTCGCTGCAGTATCTGTCCGAACATGATGAGCCCGGCGTGATCCTGCTGCTGGCGGAATCGTTCGACAGTCACAACATGGATGAACTGGTGGACAGTTTTTATGGCGGCCGTCCGTCCAAGCGGCAGCTGGCACGGGATGGCACCAGTGTGTACCGCACCATCGGCACCGGCTCGCAGATCTTGCGCGCCCTGGGCATCAGCAAGATGCGCCTGCTGAGTTCACCGATGCGGTTCAATGCACTGTCCGGTTTCGATCTGGAGATCATCGAATACGTTGACGGCCATTTTGGCGATTGAGTTTTCAACCGAATTTTTTCATCTGATTGAACAGGTAACGACATGAGCAACGTGAAAATTATCGAAGGCGATTTCCGTACCACTGCAGCGCGTTTTTCCATCGTGGTGGCGCGCTTCAACAGCTTCGTGGTGGAAAGCCTGCTGAGCGGCGCCATCGACGCGCTGGTGCGTCACGGCGTGGCGGAGAAGGATATCGAAGTGATCCGCGTGCCGGGCGCGTTTGAACTGCCGCTGGCGGTGAAGAAAGTCGCTGAATCCCGCAAGCCCGACGCCATCATTGCGCTGGGCGCCGTGATCCGTGGTGGCACCCCGCATTTTGATTATGTTGCCGGCGAATGCACCAAGGGCGTGGCCAGCGTGATGCTGGATACCGGCATTCCCATTTCTTTTGGCGTGCTCACCACCGACAGCATCGAGCAGGCCATCGAACGTTCCGGCACCAAGGCCGGCAACAAGGGCGCCGACGCGGCTCTGGGCGCGCTGGAAATGGTCAGCCTGCTGCGCAATCTGTAATTCCGAGGCACACACGTTAATGAGCAATTCTTCGCAAAAACCATCACCGGCGGCGCGACGCAAAGCGCGCCGTTTCACCGTGCAGGCACTGTATCAATGGCAGATGACCGGCGCGAACATCGGTGTAATCGAAACCCAGTTCCGCACCGACAACGACATGTGCAAAACCGACGTGGCTTACTTCCACGAGCTGTTGCATGAAATTCCCAAGTGCGTGAATGAACTGGACGAAACTTTTCGCCCGCTGCTGGATCGCGAAATCAAGGATCTGGACCGGGTGGAGCTGGCGATTCTGCGCATCGGCACCTACGAACTCAGCAAACGTCCGGATGTGCCGTTCAAGGTCGCGATTAACGAAGGCATTGAGCTGGCGAAATATTTCGGCGCCACCGAAAGCCATAAATACGTGAACGGCATTCTTGATAAAGTGGCGCAGCGTTTGCGCGTGCAGGAAATGAAAGCCAACCGCGACAAGCCGGAATAAGCGCGTCACGCCATGGATGCCGGTTCTCTATGAATGCCCGTTCTCTATATGAATGAGTTCGCCCTGATCGCGACCTATTTCAAGACGCTCAGCGAGCGCGTATTGGGCGCGCGCTGCGATCTGGGCATTGGCGACGATGCCGCGCTGGTGACAGTACCTCTCGGCAAGCAGCTGGCGATAACGGCCGACACGCTGGTATCCGGTGTGCATTTTCCTGCGGACACCGTGCCGTTCGACATCGGTTACAAGGCGCTGGCAGTGAATCTCAGCGATCTCGCTGCCATGGGCGCGCGGCCGGCCTGGTTCACGCTCTGTCTGACGTTGCCGCAGTTTTCCGATCCCTGGCTGCAGGGATTTTGCGCCGGCCTGGAAACCCTGATGCGGGAAATTCCGGTGACGCTGATTGGTGGCGACACCACGCGGGGTCCGCTGGCCATCACGATTCAGGCCATGGGGTTGGTGGACAGCGGTTGTGCGCTGCGGCGCGATGGCGCGAAGCCGGGGGACGATATTTTCGTGTCCGGCTGCGTGGGCGATGCCGGCGTTGGTTTGCGCTTGGTGACGCAGAATATTGCGGCGGACAAGTCGATACTGAACACCGCGCAGTTGCGGCTGAACCGCCCGCTGCCGCGCAATGCACTGGGCGCAGCGCTGGGTGCCGTGGCGTCGTCGTGCATCGATGTGTCCGATGGCCTGCTGGCCGACCTGGGGCATATCCTGAACGCGAGCGGTACGGGTGCCGACATAGACGTGAGCGCTGTCCCGATTTCGCCGGCGTTGCTCGATCCCGCGCTGGTTGCGCCGCTGAATCTGGTGGATGGCTCGCCGCAGGGCGCGCGTCGTTTCGCGCTGTCCGCTGGTGATGATTACGAATTGTGTTTTACCGCCCACCCGGACAAACGTGTGCAAATCATGGCGCTGGCGCAGCAGGCTGGTGTGAGCGTCACTCGCTTCGGCACCGTCACTGCGCAACCGGGCATTTTTGATCTGGCCAACGGCGGCGTGATGCTGACTCCGGCCGGTTACTCCCACTTCTGACTGGCGAATCCCCGCTTGAAATCCGTTCCTGCATCCGCGTTCAAAAATCCCGTGCACTTTCTGGCAATCGGACTGGGCAGCGGCGCGGCGCCCAAAGCGCCGGGCACGTTCGGCACGCTGGCGGCGGTGCTGTTGTACATTCCGCTGTCAGGGCTGACAGTGCCGCTGTACGCAGGGCTGGTGCTGGCGGCAACCCTGCTGGGGATTTACCTGTGTGATCGCACCGCGCGCGACTGGAAGGTGCACGACCACAGCGCCATTGTCTGGGACGAATTTGTCGGTTTCTGGATCACCATGCTGGCGGTGCCCTTCACCTGGTACTGGGTGCTGGCGGGTTTTGCGCTGTTCCGTCTGTTTGATATCTGGAAACCCTGGCCCATCCGCCATCTGGATGAACAGGTACACGGTGGCCTTGGCATCATGATCGACGACATTGTCGCCGGTGTGCTCTCATGCGGGTGTCTGCACGGGCTGGTGTTCCTGCTGGGCCATTATCCTCTGTAGAAAATCGCGATAACCCTGCGTCACCTGCTGCGGCGCTTCCACCTGGGGGTAGTGGCCGATGGTGGGCAGCGACAGCCGGTACGCCGGTTCCCCCACCACCTCGATAAAACGCGCCACCATGTGCGCGCCGGAAATCGGGTCCACCGACCCGTTGATCAATCCAATCGGCGCGCAACTTTTCTGCATGGCACCCACCCAGCGTTCGCGGTGCAGGATCCGTTGCGGTATGTAGCTGATCAGCTTGGCTAGCACCCGCCGGCCATTGTTGTGATTGATCAGTTCCCAGAAGCCGTTCACCAGCTCATCCTGCGGTTGCGTTTTCGGTCCGAAGATTTTTTCCAGCGTCTTGTGCAGCTGTTTTTCCTTCATCATCACAGTGAGCAGCGGCGCCATGGGCGTCAGCATCATTTTCTGGATCAGGCGGGCGTGGTGGGTTTCCGGAAACAGGCCGCCGTTGAGAAAACACACCGACAGCCACTGCGGTCGCGCCCGCGTGTTCTGCCGGTAGAGCAGTTCCTGCGCCACCGTGTCGCCATAGTCGTGCGCCAGGACGTGAAACTGGTGCAATCCGAGTTCTGCCACCAGCGCTTCCACAATGTCGGCCTGCTCGCTGATCAGGTAGGGATTCGGGTAGGGCTTGTCGGAAAAACCAAAACCCAGCAGGTCCAGCGCCACCAGGCGGAAATCATCCTGCAGCAGCGGCCAGATGGCTTCCCAGTCCCAGCTGGAGGTGGGGTAGCCGTGGATCAGCAGCACCGTGGGGCAGTCAGTGGCATCGGGTCGGCTGTCCAGGGTGAAAATGCGGTGGCCTGCAAGCGTGCGCAGGTTTCCCATCTGTTGCCATTGCGGGATGGAAAAATCCATGGTGGCAGTCCGTGTCGGGGAGGAGGTTTGCCCACAGAGCGTAGAAGCCTCCGCGGGCGACGGCAAGTGTACGGCGACGATATGGCAGCTCCGCGTCACTGCTGGCGTCGCAGCAGTACCAACACCATCAGGCCGATCAGCATCAGCAGACCGGTGCTGCCGCCCAGGCGCGCGCTGCTGCGGTTGTCGCTGTTGTCGATCTCTTCACCGGTGCTGACGGCGATGCTGGTGACATCAAACCCGGCGCCGGCCTTCCCGTTCGGGCTCCGCAAGGTCAGTACCACACTGGCCTGGGCCATGCCCTGCAATTCTGCCATCGAGCAAATCACATGACGCCGCACCGGGTGACAGTCCATCTGTTCGCTGCGGGTGGACACCAGTTCCACACCCGCCGGCAGCAAGTGGGTCAGGGCCACTTCCTGTGCAGCGTGATCGCTCAGATTGCGCACCTGCACCTCGACGTCCACTTCGCCATCGCCATCGCCATTGGCAGAAGCGCCGCCGATCCGGGTTTGCAGGTTCACGAAACGGTCGGTGCCGTTGCCGATCACGACATTGTCCAGCGCCACAAACGGTTCCGGATCGATCTGCTCAGGTGTCATGCCGTCTTCGCTCGACATGTTGAAGCGCACGGTTCGCAGGGACTGGATGGACGTAGTGGCCGAATGCAGGAGGTCGCCATTGATACGCAGGCTGAGGGTCTGACGGTGCAGGTCCAGGGCCAGTTGTACGTGCAGCAGGCGGTCGTCATCGAAACGGGTGACTGCGCCACCACCACTCCACAGCACCAGGCCGTCGCCGTTGAAAGTCAGGCTCGCATCGTCAGCATCGTTCAACAGCAGGCGAAAGCGGTTGTTTGATCCCACCAGCTGCGCCGTCACCAGATCAAAACTGATCAGATATTGCGACGCCTGCCCCGGCACACTGAATCCCACTTCCTCGCTGTAGCAGCAGGGTCCGTTGCCCAGTTCGGTATTGAGCAGCAGGGGCTGGGTGAAGCTGGCCATGGCTGGTACCACCCGGGGGTTGCCCGACAGTGTCTGGGGTGCACCCGGCAGCGATCCCGGGACGGGGCGGAATTCGCCCAGCATCAGCGGTGCATTGAAATTGGCCTGTACCCAGCGCTTTGGCGGTTCCGGATCAACTCCGGCGGCCTGGCTGAAAATGCTATTAAAAACAAGAGTTAAGCAGAAGATGACATAGACAATGGAAGACCGCGACATGCGCATTCCTCACTTGCAGATGGTCCGGCCTGGTGCCGGTAGGAAGTCATCCACAACGAGGATCAGTATAACGAAATGACTGTATATTTGTACAGTGTTTTGCGGAGAGGTTTATTGCAGCTTTGCGACTTGCTGGGCGCTGGGCAGATCCAGGCGCTTGGCTTTCCAGTAGGTGCGGGTCCAGTAGCTATCGCCCAGGCGCGAAATCTTCACGCCGGCGCGGGTAGACGCGTGCAGGAACTGGCCGTTGTCCATGTAGATGCCCACATGGTTGTTGCGGCCGGTGCGGAAGAACACCAGATCGCCCACCTGCAGATCCTTCTTCGCGATATCGCGTCCTTCGCGAACCTGTTTGGACGTGTTACGAGGCAGGGTCATGCCCAGGCGTTCCTGGAAGGTGAGGTACACGAAGCCGGAACAGTCCACACCCTTGCGGCTCATGCCGCCCAGGCGGTAACGGGTACCTTGCCATTCCTTGTGCTGGGCCAGTAAGACCTTTTTCAGTTCATCGGGCAGATTGGCGGGCAGGCTTACAGTGGATTCAGTTTGCTGGACGGTGTTTGCGGGTGATTCGAGGGAGTTGTCGGGCAGTGAAACAGGGGCATGCTTGAGCGTCAGGGGGGTGGCCTTGGTGCTGGCCAAGGGCGCGTCGGGCTGCGGCGACATCATCGCGCAACCGGTGCTCATCATTATCGCTGTGATCCCAATCCAGTATCGGAACATGATCCCTAACCCGCTTATTCATTCTTCTAATGGCTGGATATTACCCCAGTAGAGTGAATGAATTTGCGGGCTGGGTCAAAAAACGGAAAATTGTTCCACGGAGGCCTAAGTTAGTTAGCTCAGGCGCTTGATGACCTCCTGCACCCGCTTGGCGTAGTCGGGGTCAGCCTTCGCCAGTTGCGCCAGCATGCGTTCCTGGGCGGATTTGCTGGCCTGGGACAGGCCGCCGCCGATGTTGGCCGCCAGTTGGCGCTTCTGGTCCTCGTTCATCAGGCGGAACAGGTCGCCGGCCTGGGTGTGGTAGTCCTCGTCCGCCTGGCTGTGCACACCGATCCAGGCATCTGCCAGCACCGGCATCGGGGGAGCCGCCACGGCCGGCACCGGTACCGGGGCACCCTGCCCGGCTCGGTCATTGGGGAAGAAGTTGGCGCCGTTGCCCTGGATGCTGCTGGCGGTGTTATAGGGACACATACCCGCCATGGCACCGTCGCGCTGGTAATGGTTCACCGGGCAGCGGGGCGCATTCACCGGAATCTGGTTCACGTTCACGCCGACGCGGTAACGGTGCGCATCCTGGTACGCCAGCAGGCGGCCCTGCAGCATTTTGTCCGGCGAGGCGCCGATGCCCGGTACCAGATTGCTCGGCGCAAACGCGGCCTGTTCGGTTTCGGCAAAATAGTTCACCACGTTGCGGTTCAGTTCCATCCTGCCGATTTCGATCAGCGGGAAATCCTTGTGCGACCAGATCTTGGTGAGGTCGAACGGATTCCACTTGTAGGTCTTCGCCTGGGCCTCGGTCATGATCTGCACTTTCACCGCCCAGCTGGGGAAGTCGCCGCGATCAATGGCGTCCACCAGATCTTTCTGCGCGCCGAATGCCGGCAGTTTCGCCGCTTCATCGCCGGTCAGGGTCTTGATGCCCTGGTTGGTTTTGAAGTGCCATTTCACCCACACGCGTTCGCCCTTGCTGTTCCAGAAACTGAGGGTGTGCGAGCCGAAGCCGTGCATGTTCCGGTAGGACGCCGGAATGCCGCGGTCTGACATCAGAATCGTCATCTGGTGCAGGGATTGCGGGTGATTGGCCCAGTACTCGTACACGGCGGACGGGTCCGGCAGGTTGGTGCGCGGATTTTTTTTCTGCGAGTGGATGAAATCCGGAAACTTGATCGGGTCGTTGAGGAAGAACACCGGCGTGTTGTTGCCCACCAGATCGAAGTTGCCCTGCTGGGTGTAGAACTTCACGGCGAAGCCGCGCGGGTCGCGAGCGTAGTCGCTGGAATCCTGGCCGCCGCCGACGGTGGAGAAGCGCACGAACACTTCGGTTTTTTCGCCCACTTTCTGCAGGAAATCGGCGATGGAATACTGGCTCAGGCTTTTGCTCAGGGTGAAGGTGCCGTAGGCGCCGGTGCCGCGGGCGTGCACGACGCGCTCGGGAATGCGTTCGCGGTTGAAATGGGCGAGCTTTTCGAACAGGTAATGGTTGTCGTAGGTGAGCGGGCCACGCGGGCCGACGCTGATGCTGTTGTTGTCATCGGCCACCGGAGCGCCGGCGGAGGTGGTCAAGGGCGTGTTGCTCATGGTCTGCTCTCCATTCAGATTGGGCGGTGGTTGGGCCGGTCAGTGACTGCTTCCGGCCCGCTACAGGAGCAAGACTAGGCAAATTTCGGTGAT
The DNA here is from genome assembly GCA_013178375.1 of Gammaproteobacteria bacterium. Lineage (GTDB taxonomy): Bacteria > Pseudomonadota > Gammaproteobacteria > Pseudomonadales > Ketobacteraceae > Ch67. The sequence goes on along the minus strand of JABLXQ010000070.1, from coordinate 6,405 downwards.
TGATAAAATTGATTGTCTGTATTTTCAGGATAGAAAATCTATATGCCAGTGCGTGGCATAGATTGATTGGTTTTATCGCTGTTCATGCCTTGATCGGTTTCAGCTGTTTTTGGTCAGAAAGCGATCCAGTGCATTGGCAAACGCCTGGCGGTCCTGCTGGGTGAGCGGTGGTGGTCCGCCGGACTGGATGCCGCTGGAACGCAGGGTTTCCATGAAATCCCGCATGTTCAGGCGTTGGCGGATATTTTCAGTGGTGTAGAACTCGCCCCGGGGGTTGAGCGCGAAGGCACCCTTGTCGATCACGGCGGACGCCAGCGGGATGTCGGCGGTGATGATCAGGTCGCCCGGCTCGGCCCGTTGCACGATTTCGTTGTCGGCTACGTCGAAGCCTTTCGGTACCTGGATGGCGCGGATGTTGGGTGAGGGCGGCACGTTGACGCGCTGGTTGGCCACCAGCAGGGTTTCGACGGCGCGTTTGTCTGCCGCCCGGAACAGTATCTCCTTGACCGGATTGGGGCAGGCGTCAGCATCCACCAGGATTTTCATGGGGTTGGCTCCGGAGGAGGGCTTCAATCAGGGAAGGGCAGCATGGCGGATCGGGGCTGTGCTGGCAAGCGGGCGCACCCTGATCCGCCTGGAACAAAAAGGACAGACTGTTCCAGCGATTCGTCTATTCTTGAATATAGGAACCTATCAGTCAGCGCTGGATGCGACCGGTTGTAACCCGTTTTTCTGTTGCCTGAAGCCGAGGTCCGCTTTGCATGCTGCGCGTTCTTTTGTCTCTTTGCCTGGTCTGGTTTGGTGTGGGTGTTGCTCTGGCGGATACGGCAACGGCGCCGTTGGTTCCACAGGTTCTTGAAGCTGCCGACCGGGTTCCCCTGAACCACGCGGTGCGCTTTCTGGAAGATCCCCAGGGCCGCCTGACGGTGGCCGACCTGCAGGGTCGGGATGTCGGCTGGCAGGCCGGCGGCAGTGGCGCCTTCAACCAGGGCTACAGCAGTTCTGTCTGGTGGCTGCATCTGCAGTTGCGCAATGATGGCGACAGGGTGGTGGAACGCTATCTGGAGCTGTCCTACGCGGTGCTGGATTATGTCGACGTGCATGTGTACGCCGGAGCCGATGCGCTGAAGACCTACCAGTTGGGCGACTTGTATCCGTTTCACGAGCGTCCCGTGGACAGCCGCTTTTTCGTGTTGCCGTTGCAGTGGCAGCCGGGGCAGACGCTGGATGTGTATTACCGCATCAAGACCAGCAGTGCGGTGCAGGCGCCGCTGACCCTGTGGCGGCAGGATGCGTTCGTGCGCTCGGAAAACAACAGCAATATCGCCCAGGGCCTGTATTACGGTGCCATGGTGGTGATTGCGGTGTACAACCTACTGATCTTCCTGGTGCTGCTGGAGCGCAGTTACCTGTTCTACGTGGGCTTCGTGATGTCGCTGCCGATGTTCATGGCGGCGGTGAGCGGGCAGGGTTATCGCTATCTGTGGCCCGATGCCGTGGCCTGGAACGATCATGCGATTCCGTTCTTCCTGGCCAGCGCCTTCATGTTTGCCGCCCTGTTTGCCCGCCGTTTTCTGCAGGTGGGCAAGTGGTCCCCGCTGGCGAACAAAATGCTGCTGGTGTCTGCCGCCTGCGCCGGCACCTGTGGTGCGCTGGCTTTCGCCATGCCGTATTACATCTCGATTCACCTGCTGGTTCCGCTGGGCCTGTTTGTCATCATCCTGGACATGGTGGTGGGTGTGCTGGCGCTGTTCCACCAGGTGCCGAATGCGCGCTACTACCTGATCGCCTGGAGCGCTTTTCTGGTGGGCGCGCTGATGTTCGCACTGAACAAGCTCGGCGTGCTGCCGGCCAATTTCCTTACTGAATATTCCATGCAGATGGGTTCGATCCTGGAAGCTGTGCTGTTGTCCTTCGCCATGGCGGAGCGCATCAACGTGGAACGCAAGCTGCGCTTCGAAGCCCAGACCGAAGCCTTGCAGGTGACCCGTCGCCTGAACGAGGAACTGGAGCAGCGGGTTCAGGAGCGGACCCTGGCGCTGGAACAGGCCAACCGCAAACTGGAGGAGCTGAGCACGACCGACCAGCTTACCGGCCTGAAGAACCGGCGTTATCTGGACACCGTGCTGCTGGAGGAATGGAGCCGCTGCAAGCGTTATGGGCGCCCGCTGTCGGTGCTGCTGCTGGACATCGATTTCTTCAAGAAGGTGAACGACGAGTTTGGTCATCAGGCCGGTGACGTTTGCCTGCAACAGGTGGCGCACAGGATCATGAACAGCAGCCGCTGGCCGTCGGACAAGGTGGCCCGTTACGGCGGCGAGGAATTTTGCCTGGTGCTGCCGGAAACCGACGCGGAGGGCGCCGCCGTTGTGGCGGAGCGCATCCGGGCGGCGGTGGCGGAGGTGCCAGTGAGCACGGACGCCGGCACCCTGCAGGTAACCGTCAGCCTGGGTACCTTCAGCGCCGTGCCCGGCGACCAGTGCAGCCTGGAGCAGATGGTGCACGGCGCCGACATGGCACTGTATGCATCGAAGGAAAACGGCCGCAACCGGGTGACTTCCAGCGGCCAGAGCGACTGGCGCAATGTGGAGTCGCTGCCGGTACACAAGCGGACCTGACAGATCAGGGTCCACTCAGATCAGGGTCCACTCAGATCAGGGTCCACTCAGATCAGGGTCCACTCAGATCAGGGTCCGGTGCCAGCCGGGCCTTAGGCCACTTCTTCCCCGGACATGAATGTCTGGTCACAAATTAGCCAGTTATTTTTGGACGATCGTCTATCCTCTATTGAAGCAGGACTGATAAGTCTGCAACGGATGCACCGGTTTCAAACAGTCGTTTGATAATAAATAACAAACCGAGGCCCGGTTTTCATGCTCCGCTTAGTTCTTTTGCTCTGTGTCGTCTGGCTCGGTACCAGCGCCAGCGCTGCCCCCGTATTACCGTTTGCGCTGCAGGATGCAGATCGTGTTTTCCTCGACGCCTCCGTCCGTTATGTGGAGGACCCGCAAGGCAACCTGACGCTCGATGATGTGCGCCGGCCGGACACCGCCTGGCAGCAGAACGACAGCCACGCCTTCAAGCAGGGTTACAACGCATCAGCCTGGTGGCTGCATCTGCAGATTGCCAACACCGGCCGGCAGCCCGAGGAGCGCGTGCTCGAGCTGTCCTACGCCGTGCTGGATTATGTCGATGTGTACGTTTATTCCGGCGCCACCCAGCTGCAAAGCTACCGCATGGGCGATCGCTACCCTTATCACGAGCGGCCGCTGGACAACCGCTTTTTCGTGGTGCCGCTGAACTGGGACGCGGGCCAGACCCTCGACATTTATTACCGCATCAAGACCAGCAGTTCGGTGCAGGCGCCCCTGGCGCTGTGGCAGAACGATGCTTACACCTCCTTCGAAAGCAACAGCAATTTGCTGCAGGGTTTTTACTACGGCGCGATGGTGGTGATCGTGGTGTATAACCTGCTGATCTTTTTCATGCTGTGGGAGCGCGCCTACTTTTATTACGTGGGTTTCGTGCTGTCGATGCCGCTGTTCATGGCGGCGTTCAGCGGGCAGGGATTTCGCTACCTGTGGCCGGAGTCGGTGAGCTGGAACGATCACGCCATTCCCATCTTCCTGGCGTCCTCGCTGATGTTTGGAGCTCTATTCACCCGGCGCTTCCTGCGTCTGAGCCGGCTGTCGAACCGGCTCGACAAGATGCTGCTCACCTTTGTGATTCTGGGCGGTGTCATGCTGGTGGTGGCGCCGTTCATGCCCTACCACGTCACTATCAAGTTGCTGATACCGATCGGCCTGTTCGCCTGCATCGCCGACATGATTGCCGGCGTGGTGGCCTGGCACCGGGGCGTGGCGACAGCACGCTATTACTGCATTGCCTGGGGCTCGTTCCTGATCGGCTCCATCGTGCTGGCGCTGAACAAATTGAATGTGCTGCCCAGCAACTGGTTCACTGAATATTCCGTGCAGTTTGGCGCGGTGCTGGAGGCGGTGTTGCTGTCGTTCGCCATGGCGGAGCGCATCAACGTCGAGCGCAAACTGCGTTATGAAGCCCAGTCCGACGCGCTGCAGGTGACCCGTCGCCTGAACGAAGAGCTGGAGCAGCGGGTGCAGGCGCGCACGCAGGAACTGGAAAAAGCCAATCGCAAGCTGGAGGAGCTGAGCAACACCGATCAGTTGACGGGCCTGAACAACCGGCGTTTCCTGGAGACGGTGCTGCACGAGGAGTGGACGCGCTGCAAACGTTATGGCCATCCGCTGTCGCTGATATTGCTCGACATCGATTTCTTCAAGAAGGTGAATGACGTGTATGGCCATCAGGCGGGCGATACCTGCTTGCAGCTGGTGGCACAGCGCATTAGCGCCAGTACCCGCTGGCCGTCGGACCGGGTGGCCCGTTACGGTGGCGAGGAATTTTGCATGGTTCTGCCGGAAACTGATGCGGATGGCGCTGCCACCGTGGCAGAGCGGATTCGCGATGCAGTGGCGGCGGAGCCGGTGGTCGTCGATGGCAAGTCGCTGCGCGTTACCGTCAGCCTGGGCGTCTATACCGCCGCGCCCGGTGATGAGCGCGGCGTTGAACAGCTGGTGCATTGTGCTGATCTGGCGCTGTATGCATCGAAGGAAAATGGCCGCAACCGGGTGACGCCCTTCAGCCAGATTGACGTGCACAACGTGGCGTCACTGCCGGTGCGCAAGCGCACCTGAAAATCAGTCTGGCGCAGCTGCCAGTTCCAGATAGGGGCGGGCGCTGAAATCCCGGTAGTTGTAGGCATCGGTGTGGTAACCGGGCTGGGTCAGGGTGCCGGTGGAGGCGGGAAATGATATCCGCTGCAGCGTGACGTTCTGCAGCCGGTAGGGTCCGTTCAGCGCCAGTTGCCGGAACATATAGCCGTGAAAGAACAGCGCCACCCACTGCCGTCCCGGTTTCAGCTCTGTGCGCCGCTGTGTGAAAAGACCGCCTCCGGCATCGTCCGCGTACAGGGTTGCCCGCAGAAAATAGGTGCCCTGGGTTTCACTCTGCACTTCCGCTTCCACCCGTAAATGTCCATTTTCGATATGGTCGCGATAGCGTCCGGTCAGCCGCGCCTGTTCGTCGCTGAGGGTGAAGGCCACGGCGTCGGTGATGTTTGCTTCTGTCGTCACCCGTACCTTGTACAGGCCCTGTTGCAGAGACTGATTGCCGCGCGTTGCCACCTTGGCGGTGTAGACCAGATCGCCGTCGGGATCGGCAAAAATCACCGAGCCCAGGTTGCGGGTTTCGTTGAGAATCAGCTGTGCTGTCAGTTGCGCGGGAATTTTGCGCCCGCTGTCCACGTCGGTCTGGAAGGCCTGAATGATCGCGGTTTCCCCCGGCTGGTAGTGACGCTTGTCGCAACGCAGGGTGAGACGGGTGCGGCCATCTTCGCTGCCGGACTGGCGTTCGTCCGGTGTAAGTGCGTTGATGACCGGATCGAGTTCCGCGCCGGCAAATAATTTGTTGTCGGGCGGAAAGCGGTTGGCCGCCTGGATGTGATCGAGCAGGTGTTGCTGGAACTCGGTGCGATTGGGCTGGGCCAGCAGCCGGGCATGCATGTCACGCAGGCGGGCCAGACGTTGCGCTTCGGCATCGGTTGGCATCGCGGGTGGCGCGGCATTTACATTGGTCAGGGTCGTCCGCGGGTCGAATCCGTCCGCCACCAGGGCACCGGCAACGGCGGCCAGCGCCAGAACAAACACCAGCATCGGCCAGCGATAACCTTGCATCATGTCACTGCTTCTCGTGCTGGCTCAGAACTGTGAGTCGGCGTGGAGCAGCCATTCGGTCAGCGCGAGGGATTGCAGCAGTTTGCTCATGGTGATCGTTTCCCGGATGACGTGAGGAGGGGGCGAGGCCATGCTACGGGCGCAGCAGCCGATTCCGGAAATACGAAAGGGGGATTGTCAGGGGCTGATCAATTTGTTAGCGCGCCGTGGGTGGCGCGCTGGCGTGTTCAGAAGCAAGCGGTCAGGAACAGGCGATCAGGAACGGTTGCCGCGCTTGGCTTCGATGCGGTTGACGAACTCCTGCATGATCTGTTCGTACAGCTGCATGTCGAGGTATTTGTCTTCCACGTCGGATTCGATGCTGGGGTTGTCGTTCACCTCGATCACCATCGCGCGGTCGCCCACCTGTTTCAGGTCGACGCCATACAGACTGGTGCCGATCAGCTTGGTGGCTTTCAGCGCCGCATCCAGTACCGCTTTGGGTACTTCATAGGTGGGCATGGTGTCGTAGCCGCCGGTGGTGAAGCGGGTGCTGGGACTGCCGTGGTTGTAAATCTGCCAGTGATTTTTCGCCATGTAGTAACGGCAGGCATACAGCGGTCGGTTGTTCAGCACACCGATGCGCTAGTCGAAATCCGTGTACATGTATTCC